>JBAVRP010000017.1:0-54022 GCA_049695115.1 Burkholderiales bacterium
TGCGGATAACCCGTACCCAAAGCTGAATTCAATAACGAATTACGCATCTTTAGCCATCATTTCGACCATGACGATTTTGGTTTCAACAAAATATTTTTGCGCAGTCACTTAATCAGAGCTTCCCTAATTGGCTAATAGACATGAATGAACAAATCCTGATCAATGTCACGCCGCAGGAAACCCGCGTCGCCGTAATGCAACAAGGCGTGGTGCAGGAATTGCATGTGGAGCGCACATCGAGTCGCGGACTGGTCGGCAATATTTATCTCGGCAAAGTGGCGCGGGTGTTACCAGGCATGCAGTCAGCTTTTATTGATGTCGGCCTTGCGCGCGCCGCGTTTTTGCATGTGGCAGATATTTGGGTGCCGCGCGAAAACAGCGAGACGACGCGCCCTACAGAATTAAAACCGATAGAAAAAATCTTTTCCGACGGACAATCGGTATTGGTGCAGGTAATCAAGGATCCACTCGGCAGCAAAGGCGCGCGCCTGTCCACGCAGATAGGCATTGCCGGCCGCTATCTGGTTTACTTGCCGCAGGAATGCCACATCGGCATTTCGCAACGGATTGAAGACGAGGCTGAACGGGAGTCGCTACGGGAAAAGCTGCAACAGCTAACTCCTGCCGACGAAAGCGGCGGCTTCATAGTGCGCACGGTGGCGGAAAATGCCAGCGATGAAGAGCTGGCCGCCGATATCGCCTATTTGCGCAAATTGTGGAGCGGCATACGCGAGGCCGCCAAGACCGCCGCGCAGGAAACCATTTTGTATCAGGACCTGAATCTCAGCCAGCGCGTGCTGCGGGATTTTGTTCATCTGGATACGGAGCGGATCATTGTCGATTCGCGCGAAAATTTTCAGAAGCTGAGCGAGTTCGCGCAAAAGTATACCCAGCAGGCGTCAACCATTTTGGAACATTACACCGGCGAACGGCCGCTGTTCGACTTGTTCGCAGTCGAGGAGGAAATCGAGAAGGCATTATCCAAGCGCGTCGATCTCAAATCCGGCGGCTATTTGATTATCGACCAGACCGAAGCGCTGACGACCGTGGATGTAAACACCGGCGGTTTTGTCGGCGGGCGTAATTTCGACGACACGATTTTCCGCACCAATCTCGAGGCGAGCCAAGCCATCGCGCGGCAACTGCGCTTGCGCAACCTCGGCGGGATTATCATCGTCGATTTCATCGACATGGATAACGAGGAACATAAGAACGCGGTGCTGGCAGAATTCAACAAAGCGCTCGCCAATGACCGTACGCGCATCACGCTGAACGGATTTTCGCCGTTGGGCCTGCTGGAAATGACGCGCAAGCGCACCCGCGAATCGCTGGCACACGTCCTGTGCGAACCGTGCGAAACCTGCAAAGGCCGCGGACAACTCAAAACGCCGCAAACCGTTTGCTACGAAATCCTGCGCGAGCTCTTGCGCTCGGCGCGCCAGTTCGATACGCGCGAATACCGCATTCTGGCGTCGCAAAAGGTGATTGATCGTTTTCTTGATGAAGAAGCGCAAAATCTCACCATGCTGTCGGACTTTATCGGCAAGCCGATTTCGCTTCAGGTTGAAAATGTTTATACGCAGGAAAACTATGACGTGGTGTTGATGTAATTCCTTTTCTAAATCAACAAGCTCACAAGGCGGGCGCGGACAGTAGCACGGCCGGGCGGAGCCAGCAAAGATATTATTGATTCATCAATGCCATATGGTGTTTGAAACATTGCCTGGGCGGTGTGCGTGGCGGGGAGGCATATCTGCTATGCTGACGGCTTGATTTTATTGAAATTTTCGATATGGACTCGCCATCGGTTCAACTCCCGGATAAGCAGCCGACATTACGTGTCGTCACCATGCCGTCGGACACCAATATTCTGGGAAATATTTTCGGCGGCTGGGTGATGTCGCAGGTGGATATTGCGGCCAGTATTCCCGCCATCCGTCGCGCCCGAGGGCGGGTGGCGACGGTGGCGGTGAATTCGTTTACCTTCAAGCATCCGATATTCGTCGGCGACCTGGTCAGTTTTTACGCCGAGGTCGTGAAAGTTGGCCGTACGTCCATCAGTGTCAATGTCGAAGTCTATGCCCAGCGTTCAAAAAAACAATTGATTGAAGTGGCAAAAGTCACCGAAGCTACGCTCACCTTTGTCGCGCTGGACGATCAATTGCAACCGCGCGTAGTCCCTGCGGAATAGATATTTTTTGCGAAAGGAATCAAAGTGGAACGAAAAAATTTCATGGTGCGGAAAGTTGCAGTGCTTGGCGCGGGGGTGATGGGAGCGCAAATCGCCGCGCATATGGTCAACGCCAATATCGAAGCCATTTTGTTCGACCTGCCGGCGAAAGAAGGCGACAAGGACGGCATAGTCAAAAAAGCCATCGCCAATCTGGTCAAAATCGATCCTGCGCCGTTATCGCTGAATTCGCGCGTGTCATTTATCCAGCCGGCGAATTACGACCAGCATTTGCCTTTGCTGAAAGAATGCGACCTGATCATCGAGGCGATTTCCGAGCGCATCGATTGGAAACATGATCTGTATCGCAAGGTCGCGCCGCATCTCAACGACCACGCCATTTTCGCTTCGAATACTTCGGGACTGTCGATCGCCAAGCTGTCGGAAGGGATGCCGGATGATTTCAAACGCCGTTTTTGCGGCATCCATTTTTTCAACCCGCCGCGTTACATGAAATTGGTTGAACTGATTGCCACGCCTAGCACAGACGGCAAAATTCTCGACGACCTGGAAACCTTTCTCACCACGCATTTAGGCAAAGGCGTGATCCGCGCCAAGGACACGCCGAACTTTATCGCCAACCGCGTCGGTATTTTTTCCATGCTGGCGACCATGCATCACGCAGGCAATTTCAAATTAGGTTTTGACGAAGTTGATGCCATCACCGGCCCGCTGATCGGCCGCGCGAAAAGCGCCACCTTCCGCACTGCCGATGTGGTCGGGCTCGACACGATGGCGCATGTGATCAAGACCATGCAGGACACGCTGCCCAACGATCCGTGGCACAAGTATTACGCCGCGCCGCTATACCTCACGGCGCTGATAGCCAAGGGTGCTTTGGGGGCGAAAACCAAGGCCGGTTTTTACACCAAGGCGGGCAAGGACATCATGGTGCTTGATGTGGCCAAACAGGATTACCGCCCATCAACCGGCGCCGCCTCTGACGATGTGAAAAAAATTCTCAGGAACAAAAATCCCGGCGAGAGGTTCAAGGTATTGCGCGAAAGTTTACATCCGCAGGCGCAATTTCTCTGGTCCTGCTACCGCGATCTATTTCACTATGCCGCCGTGCATTTGCAAAACATCGCCGACAATGCGCGCGACCTCGATCTCGCCATCCGTTGGGGCTTCGGTTACAAAAGCGGGCCGTTCGAAACCTGGCAAGCCGCCGGTTGGGAGCACGTGGCGAAGTGGATCGCCGAAGATATCGCGGCAGGCAAGACCATGAGCAACACGCCCTTGCCCGCATGGGTAATGGAAAATGGACGTAGTGGTGTGCATACGCCCAACGGTTCCTTCGCCCCCGCCATGCATTCCATCAAGCCGCGCTCAACTTTGCCGGTTTACAAGCGACAGTTGTATCCCGAGACCGTACTCACAGAAGGCGCGAATCCCGGCAGCACGATTTATGAAAACGACGGCGTGCGCATGTGGCATAGCGGCGACAATATGCCGATTGTCAGTTTCAAAACCAAGATGCATGCGGTGAGCGAAGACGTGCTCGATGGTATGTTGCATGCCATCGATTTGGCTGAGAAAAATTACACTTCATTAGTGCTGTGGCAACCCGAGCCGCCGTTCAGCGTCGGCGCCGATTTATCCAAAGCAGTGGAAGCGGTGATGTCCGGCGCGAGCTTTGACGTGATAGAAAATGTTGTCGCTAAATTTCAGCAGACCAGCCAGCGCCTGCGCTACTCGTTGATTCCAACCATCGCCGCAGTTGACGGCATGGCCTTAGGCGGCGGTTGCGAGTTTCCCATGCATTGCGACCGCGCCGTCGCGACGCTGGAAACTTATATGGGTCTGGTGGAAGTCGGCGTTGGTTTGTTGCCCGCCGGTGGCGGCTGCAAGGAAATGGCGATGCGTGCGGCGAAAGAAGCCAAAGGCGGCGAGATCATGCCGTTCCTGTCCGCGTATTTCAAAAATCTTGCGATGGGTGAAGTGTCCAAAAGCGCCGAGATGGCGCGCGACATGGGCTTTTTGCGCGCCAGCGATGTAATCGTGATGAACAATAACGAATTGTTGTACGTCGCCAAGCAACAGGCGCGCGCGATGGCGGAATCCGGTTATCGCCCGCCCTTGCCGGCGAATGAAATCCCCGTCGTCGGCAAGACAGGGCTCGGCACCATCAAAATGATGCTGGTCAATATGCGCGACGGCGGCTTTATTTCCAACCATGATTTTCTCATTTCATCACACATCGCCGAGATCATGTGCGGCGGTGAGGTCGAAGGCGGCAGTACGGTGAATGAAAAATGGCTGCTCGACATGGAGCGCAAATATTTTATCGAGCTGGGGAAAAACCCGCTTACCCAGGCGCGCATAGGCGCGATGCTGGAAACCGGCAAACCTCTGCGCAACTAAATTCTGGAGAACATCATGAGCAAACAAATTCAAGACGCCTATATCGTTGCCGCCGTGCGCACACCCGTCGGCAAAGCGCCCCGCGGAATGTTCCGCAACACGCGTCCCGATGATTTACTCGCTTTCGTATTGCGCGGCGCGCTGGCGAAAGTGCCGAGCCTCGATCCGAAAGCTATCGGCGATGTCATTGTCGGCTGCGCCATTCCCGAAGCCGAGCAGGGGATGAATGTGGCGCGTATCGGTTTGTTGTTGGCAGGCATACCCAACACCGTGCCCGGCGTGACGGTGAATCGTTTTTGCGCTTCGGGTCTCACTGCCGTCGCCATGGCTGCGGACCGCATCCACACCGGTGCGGAAGACGTGATGATCGCGGCGGGCACCGAGACCATGAGCCTGATTCCAATGGGCGGACAAAAACTCGCCATTAATCATTCGGTATTCGCCAAAGATGAAAATTACGGCATGGCCTACGGCATGGGACTGACGGCGGAAAAAGTGGCGGAGAAATGGAAAGTCGGCCGCGAAACGCAGGATGAATTCGCGCTCGCCAGCCACAAAAAAGCCATCGCCGCGACGGAATCGGGACAATTCAAAGACGAAATTCTGCTCTACGAAATCGACGAGAGTTTTCCTGATTTAAATAGCGGCCAAGTCGTGCACAAAAAACGTATCGCCGACAAAGACGAAGGCCCGCGCGCCGATTCAACACTCGAAGGCCTGGCAAAATTGCGCCCGGTGTTTGCCGCCAAAGGCAGTGTCACCGCCGGTAACAGTTCGCAGACCAGCGACGGCGCGGGCGCGGTCATCCTGGTGAGTGAAAAGGCGTTAAAGCAATACGGCTTGATTCCGTTGGCAAAATTTGTCGGCTTCTCTGTAGCGGGTGTGCCGCCGGAAATCATGGGCATCGGCCCGGCTGCGGCAATACCGAAAGTACTGGCGCAAACTGGATTAAAATTATCCGATATGGGATGGATTGAATTGAATGAAGCTTTTGCCGCGCAATCATTGGCGGTGATGCAGGAGCTGGACATGGATCCGGCGGTAATCAATCCGCTTGGCGGCGCAATTGCGCTGGGTCATCCGCTCGGCGCGACCGGTGCGATTCGCTCAGCGACGGTGGTTCACGGTTTGCGCCGCAGTAAACAAAAGTACGGCATGGTTACCATGTGTATCGGTACGGGCATGGGAGCAGCAGGAGTTTTCGAGGCGGTTTAGTTTTCAAATTACGATGGGGAGAAATGATGAACAAACTTTTTTTAGTTATGTTGGTGTTGCTTATGTTGGGCGTAGGGTCGGCTCAGGCGCTTGAAATATCTGATGTCATCATTGCAGAAAAAGCGAAAATTTCGGACAGTAATGAATTGACGCTCAATGGCGCGGGCTTGCGCAAACGCGCTTTTTTCAAAGTGTATGTAGCGGCGCTTTATCTTGCGGAAAAAAAAACCACCGCGCAGGCTGTGCTGGCTGATAGCGGTCCCAAGCGTATGGCCATCCATATCCGGCGCGAATTGTCCGCCGAGCAGTTGCTCGATGCGCTGAACGACGGCCTCAAAGCGAATAACTCCGCGGCCGAACTGGCTCCGCTTGAGTCGCGCCTGAAAGAATTCGACAGCATCATGACCAGTGTAGGCAAAGTCACACCGGGGAATCTGATCACACTCGACTACATTCCGGGAACTGGCACCAAAATCCAACTCAACGGCCAGTCCAAAGGGACGATAGTCGGCGACGACTTCAACAAAGCCTTGCTCAAAATCTGGCTGGGCGAAGACCCGGTGCAGGACAGCCTGAAAAAAGCCTTGCTCGGCAATTAACAACAGGTCTTGGCAGGGAGGAATGAACCAGGCAAATTGCACCGGATGCATGTCTGAATAAGACATGCAGTGCAGTTCGCAGGGTTCTCATGCGGGCCTGCATACACTGCGCATCTGCACGATAGCCCCTATGTTCTCTGCTGGTATTAGGGGAAGTATAGCGTTACCATTGCCAGGACGTATTTCCCGGGCAGACTTTGAATTCCAATCCCATCACTACCAGTGTAGAGGCAGAGCAGGCTTTTCAGGCTTCGCGGCAGCTTGCCCGCATTCCCCTGCGGCGCATAGGCCGCGCGCAGGGTTTGCCCAGTGGCCAGGTTCATCATCTGGTACAGGATAACCAGGGAATTTTCTGGTTCGCCACGCCGGGCGGCCTCGCCTGCTACGACGGTTCATCGATACGTACATTTTCAATCAAGGACGGTCTGTCTACGCAGGGATTGCGCGCCCTGGCGGTGACGCCAGACGGTCGCGTCTGGGTAGGGTCGGATACCGGCCTTGACATAGTCGAGCCTGACGGCAGCATCCATCCATTCGCGCCCGACTGGGCGTATGGCCTGGTTGAACATATTGCCGTGGGTGAGAAGGGCCGCGTGTGGTTGGGCACAGTTTTCGGCTTGTTGATGTACGAACCGGGCAATGACAATTTATTGCGCGCCGACGATTTCCGCCTCGCCAACTCGTTTGTCAGCGAACTGGAATTTGACAATGCGGGGCGCCTATGGGTTGCGGGCGGCCAGTTCGGATTGCTAAATCGCGACAATGACCGCTGGCGATCACCGCAGAACTGGGGCTGGACCAAAGCCGGTTCGGTGCAGACCATCGCTCCCGGACCTGACGACACCCTGTTTGTTGGAGGTGAGAATGGCATAGTGCAAATTCGCACTGACGGTTCGCTAATCAGAAGTTTTCTGCCGGAGAAACCTTTGGGCCCGGTGACCGCATTGTTATGGGCGGACAATTTGTTGTGGGCGGGAATCGGCAGCCAGTTCATGCGCTTCAAGGCGGAACAAAATGATTTGCGCATTCTTGACCTGGTATTGCCGGACAATATTGTCAATTTCTTGCGCGAGGACAATCACGGCAATATCTGGGCGGCGAGCGACACCAGCGGCGCACTCAAAATCAGTTCGTTTCGCCATGCAATCAGCCGGCCGCGGCTGGATTCGCTCGGCGCGGTATTCAGCCTGAGGGAAATGGGCGAGGGCAAGTATCTCATCGGCGGCGAACGCGGTGCGGCGCGGTTAAATTTGCGTAAGCCTGACCGGGCCCAGCCGATTGAAGGGCTGCGCAACTTAAAGGTGTGGGACATACTTGAAACCGCCACCGGTCAGGTCTGGGCAGCGACTCAGCAGGGGTTACACACTTTCATCGGCAACGACGCACCGCGTCGCATCGGCACTGACCATTCGGTACTTTCCGCCCCAGCTCGTGTATTGCACGAGCGCGGCAACAGCGTGTGGATAGGCACGCTACGCGGGCTGGCACGCACTGTCGCCGGCGACGCCGTGGAGGTGCTCACCGACCGAGGCGAATCGCTGGGCTATGTTTATTCCATTATGGAAGACAGCGGCGGCGCACTCTGGGTTGGCACGCTGGGCAACGGCCTATGGTTCGAGACCTCCTCCGGCTTCAGCCATGTACTGGAGGGCGGCATATCCGCTAGCGGCAATGTTTACGGCCTAACCCAACACGCCGATGGACGCATCGCATTTTTGCAAGACGGGAAAATATTCCTGCGCCAGCGGTCAGGTGAAATCAAGCTTTTGCTGGAGTCATCGGATTCTCTGGCCGGCTGGTCGATCAAGTTCGGACCGGACAATACTCTATATGTCGGCAGCGCCGGCGGCCTGCGTTTATATGATGCTAAAAGCGGCGAATTGAAACGTGAGATCGCCTCATGGATGGGCGTCAGCGGCTGGGAATTCACCACCAGCCGCAGCCTGGCGCTGTCGGCGCCGGGCTTGATGCTGTGCGGCCTCAATTCGGGGCTGGCCATAGTCGATTTGCGCGAATACGATAAATTCACCGTAGCACCCACGGTACGCTTGCGCAAGCAGGTATGGAACAACGCCAAGGTCGTGCAGGACAATCAGCAAGCAACCGTTGAATACGGCAAATGGACGGTGGAATTTTCACTGTTTACCGGCTGGTTCCTGGATGAAGAAGACGTGCGCGTGCGGGTGCGCCTCTTGGGGTTTGACGCCGCCTGGTCCGCACCCATGTCGATCTCGACCGTGCAATACAATTCGCTGCCGGTGGGTAAATACACTTTGGAAGCGCAGGCGTATTCCCCTCTCACCGGCTGGGGAGCGCCGCAGCGTTTGTACAGCGTGAATGTGAGGGCGCGATGGTATCAATTCGATTTCGGACTCACCAACCTGATCTCGGCGATGGGGATGGGCCGCATCAACCTCGTTTCTTCTCAAAAACGCAATGACAAGTTGAAGCAGGCCAACCTGGAACTGGAACAGCGCGTGCGCGAACGTACCATGGAAGTGGAAAACGTCAATCTGGAATTGAAGCGGGTGAACCGCGAACTGGAACGTGTGTCGTTCACCGATTCGCTCACCAATGTCGCCAATCGCCGCGCGTTTGATGATTTGCTGGTGCGCGAATTCCGCCGTGCCAAGCGCACCGGTTTGCCGCTGTCTCTCATCCTGCTCGATATTGATTCATTCAAACTCTATAACGACAATTACGGCCACCAGCAAGGCGACATAGCGTTGAAACAAGTCGCACAGGTACTGGAAGAAACCCTGCGCGATGCCGGTGACGTGGTGGCACGTTACGGCGGCGAGGAGTTCGCCGCGCTGCTGCCTGAAACCGATGCGAAAGGCGCCGAGGCCGTGGCGGAACGATTACGCGCAGCGGTCGAAGCATTGCAGATTCCCCATGGGCATGCCGCTGTCGGCAAGGTCATCACCTTGAGCGCGGGTATCGGCACGCTGGTATTGCGCGAGGAAAGCAGCATCTCCGAACTGGTGTCGCTTGCCGATCAGGCGCTCTATCGCGCGAAGCGCAATGGCAGGAATCGCTGGATGCGGAGTGATTCATAATTATTTGATTATATTGAATATTTTTCTATAATTGGTTGCGTGTAGAACAAAAATTAAGCATCCAATTATGCTGAGTTGTCCGTACCGGGACGTGTAGAAACCTTCCGTCGCCCGCCGCGAGACTAAGTTCGGTTTTACCTAGATCAAGAATTGCAAGCAATCCGGGTTAAGTTTGCTTGACTTGATATCGCCGTCTACGCACACTGGGGCAACTGAGGACGTAGAAGAATTCGGGCGGGCATCTTGCTCAAGCCCTGGGCAGTCAACAGCCACAGGAATCCAAAATGGAAAAGCCCCGCCTCCCAAGTGATGAACTGGCGCGCATCGAAACTCTGCGCGCGCTTAATATTCTCGACACGCCGTCCGAAGAGCGCTTCGACCGGCTAACGCGGCTGGCGAAACGCATGTTCGGCGTGCCTATCAGCCTGGTGAGCCTCGTTGATACCGAGCGCCAGTGGTTCAAGTCGGCCCAGGGTCTCGACGCGGGCGAAACCCCACGCGAAGTCTCTTTTTGTGGTCATGCCATCTTGGACGATAAGATATTTCTGGTCCCGGATGCGCACATCGACCCGCGCTTTGCCGACAACCCTTTGGTCGTCAACGACCCCAGCGTCCGTTTTTACGCGGGCTGCCCACTCAAGGTGCTGAACGGCAGTCGGCTGGGCACCTTATGCATCATCGATAATATTCCGCGCAATATGTCGGGCGAGGATATGCAGCTGCTACGGGATCTTGCCGATATGGTTGAACAGGAACTGGCCGCGATTCAACTAGCGACATTGGACGAGCTTACTGGCATTTCGAACCGGAGGGGATTCCAGGCATTTGCGCGGACTTCGCTGCATATGTGCGCGCGCCTAGGTGTGCCGGCAAGCCTATTGTTCTTCGACCTGGACAAGTTCAAGCAGATCAATGATAAGTTCGGGCATAAGGAAGGCGATCATGCCTTGAAGTCCTTTGCTGAGCTGTTGAGATCCGAACTGCGCGATTCGGATGTGATCGGCCGGCTTGGCGGCGACGAGTTCGTCGCATTGCTCGGCAATACGCCTGCGGCGAAAGCAGACGATTTCCTGGTGCGCCTGCGCAGCGCGGTGGCAAAAAATAATCTTAGCGCGAACCGGGGTTATGATATCGGGTACAGCTTCGGCGCAATCGACTGTAATCTGAAGGCGTCGTGGTCGATCGAAGACATGCTGGCTCAGGCCGACCGGGCAATGTACCTGAGTAAACGGCAAAAAATCTGATGCGCCGAGCTTGGCGGCAGGAACCGCGGGATCCGAAGTTGTTTACAATTATTTGATTATATTGAATATTTTGACATAATTGGGTTTACGCGTAGAATGCACATTATGCGTAAACATTCTTCCGATTCAAATTCCCCGCAACCCGCCTACGCCGCTAAAGGCGACTTTTACACAGTAAAAACCCTGCTGCCCTATTTGTGGGAATACCGCGGCCGCGTATTGCTCGCGCTGTCATTTCTGGTGCTGGCGAAACTGTCCAATGTCACGGTTCCGCTAGTAATGAAATCCATAGTCGATGCGCTGGACCAGCCCAGGGCGCTGCTCGCCCTGCCGATTTTGTTTCTGCTCGGTTACGGCGCACTCAGGTTGGCGACGACATTGTTCGGCGAGTTGCGCGACATGGTGTTCGCCAAAGTTACCCAACGCGCCATCCGCCGTATCGCGCTGCAGGTATTCCGCCACTTGCATGGCATGTCGCTGCGTTTTCATCTGGAGCGGCAGACCGGCGGCGTGTCGCGCGACATCGAGCGCGGCACCCGCGCCATCGACAGCCTGATGCGTTTCATGCTGTTCAGCATCGTACCGACGCTGCTGGAAATCGCCTTGGTCGCCGGCATCCTGCTGGTGAAATACGACATCTGGTTTACTGTGGTCACGGTCGGTACGCTCGTGGTATACGTCACACTCACCATTTCGGTGACCGAGTGGCGAACTAAATTCCGCCGCACTATGAACGAAATGGATTCCAAGGCGAACACACGCGCCATCGATTCGCTGATCAATTACGAGACGGTGAAATATTTCGGCAACGAAGACTTTGAAACCCGTCGCTACGATGAAAATCTACAAAAATGGGAAAAAGCTTCCGTCAGCAGCCAGACGTCCCTCGCCGGCTTGAATGCGGGACAAAGTTTTATCATTGCCATCGGCGTGACGGCGCTGATGACGCTGGCGGCGAACGGCGTGGTCAAGGGCACCATGTCGTTGGGCGATCTGGTGCTGGTGAATGCATTCCTGATCCAGCTTTATATTCCACTGAATTTCCTTGGTGTGATTTATCGCGAGATTAAACAGTCGCTGGCGGACATGGAAAAAATGTTCGCCCTGATGCGGCAGAACAAGGAAATTCAGGACAAACCCGGCGCTACGCCTTTGGTGATAGCCGGTGCCTCGGTGCGATTTGAAAACGTGGATTTCAGTTATGACGCGAATAGAAAAATATTATTCGATGTCAGTTTCGTCATTCCTGCCGGGAAAAAAACCGCAGTGGTCGGTTCCAGCGGCGCAGGCAAATCAACCCTGTCGAGGCTGCTGTTTCGTTTTTATGACATCGACAGCGGAGGTATTCTGATTGACGGCCAGGACATCCGCAACGTGACGCAGCAATCGCTGCGCGCGGCCATCGGCATCGTGCCGCAGGATACCGTGTTATTCAACGATACTATTTTTTACAACATCGCTTACGGCAATACCCATGCTACGCGAGAAGAAGTGATCAGCGCGGCGGAGTCGGCGCATATCCGCGGGTTCATCGAATCGCTGCCGGACAAATACGACACCATGGTGGGCGAGCGCGGGCTCAAACTTTCCGGCGGCGAGAAACAGCGCGTCGCCATCGCACGCACCCTACTGAAAAACCCGCGCATCCTTATTTTTGACGAGGCGACGTCGGCGCTGGATTCGAAAACCGAAAAAATTATCCAGGCGGAATTGCGCGACATCGCCGCCAAACGCACCACGCTGGTCATCGCGCACCGTTTATCCACCATAGTCGATGCGGACGAAATATTGGTGATGGACCAGGGGCGGATTATCGAGCGCGGCGGACACCATGCGTTGCTGCTGAAGAATGGTACCTATGCGCAGATGTGGGCGTTGCAACAGGAAGAAGAAGCCGGCCGTTCATCTGACGATGACCAGGAAATGGCGCAAAGCCGCAAAATCGCAGTTTGAAAGTTAAATCATAAGTATTTGATTATATTAATGATCATTGTATGGCCTAAGGCGTTTCCCCACTCGTCATACCCAGTAGTGCTGATTGCAAGCCCTTGATTCTCCGGGCATACTGTGACTCAGTTCATACCATAAAAAAATCAAACGGCTAAAATACGTACATAATATTCAGTCTTAATAGTGTGTTACTCATCGCCGCTAACAGGGCGGCACAAACCCCACTGGCAGCACTGAATGATTTTTTATTTTCCCATCATTTATAAGGAATGGGTGTGGTGAGATTTTCGGTTCTGATTTCAGCTTTGTTCTTGCTAGTTGCGTTCTTCGGCGCAAGCGAGAGCTATGCCTCAGTGATCGCGAAAAAGACCGGCTATTACGGCAAAAAGCTTTACGGCAAAAAGATGAAACACGGGCGCAAAGGTTTGCGCAAAGCTTACTATGCGCCGCCCATTCCCGACGAAACCGGCGACGGTAAACCGAATTTGCAATCCGCTTCCGCCATCGTGCTGGACCAGATTAACGGCACCGAGCTCTACGGCAAGAACACCGACAACCTGCAACCCATCGCCTCGATCACCAAGTTGATGACGGCGATGATCGTGCTCGATAGCAAGCAGGATATGGACGAGCCAATTACGATCACCAACGACGATATTGATGTTGTCAAAGGTTCGCGCTCCAATTTGCCTGTCGGCAGCGTTTTAAAACGCGCCGACATGTTGCGACTGGCATTGATGGCGTCGGAGAACCGCGCTGCCAATGCATTGGCAAGAAATTATCCCGAAGGTAAAGATGGGTTTGTGGCAAAAATGAACGAGCGCGCGCAAATCCTTAAAATGGAGCGCACCCGCTTCACCGATGCCACAGGATTAATGAGCGAAAACGTGTCCACCGTAAAAGACCTGGCGCGCCTGGTCGATGCGGCGCACCGCTATGACTTAATCCGCGAATACACCACGACGCCTGCCGTGCAACTGACTTTTCCCGAGACCGGACGTTCACGCGGTTTCATCAACACCAATCGTCTGATCAATAACAGCGAGTGGCAAATCGGCTTGTCGAAAACGGGCTTTATCAGGGAAGCTGGCCAATGCCTGGTGATGCAGGCGCGCATCAATGGCAAACCTATGTTGATTGTGCTGCTCGATTCATGGGGCAAACTCTCGCGCGTGGGTGACGCGACGCGTATCAAGAAGTGGATTGAAAATCGTCGCTATGACTTGGCCCTGGCGGTCAGCAACAAAGGCTGATTTAGTCCGAATATCGTTGTAATACGCCTATCCCCTCCCCGTATTCCGTGCTTTATTTCTTACCGCGGTAACCCAAAGCCCGGGCTATTTCTTCAGCAGTTTTTTTCACTTTTGCCGCCCAGTTTTTATCCAGCCGGTCCGCCGGTGCGGACACTGACAGTCCCGCAACCAACAACCCTTCGTCGTTGCGGATGCCCGCACCGATGCACGCGACACCGGTTTCGGCTTCCTCGTTGTCGTAGGCAAAACCTTGTTGTTTCACTACTTCCAACTCTTTCAAAAACTTCGTTGAGTCAGTGAACGTATTGCGCGTATATTTGGGCAAGCCGGTGCGCTTGGCGTAATCACGCGATTTCTCAGCGCCGTCTTCGGCCAGGAAAATTTTGCCAATGGAAGTGATGTGCAGCGGCGCGCGCGAGCCATCGACTTGCACAATGCGCATCATGCCGCGATTGCCGATGGCGCGTTCGACGTAAACAATTTCATCGTTCTGGCGCACGCTGAGGTTAATCGTCTCGCCGATTTCCTGTTGCAGCACGCGCATAAACGGCAGTGCTTCGTGGCGCACATTCAGGCGGCTTTTCACCACATTGCCGAGTTCGAGCAAATGGATGCCAAGGCGATAACTGCCCGCATCGACGCGCTCGGCCAGGCGGTTTTCCACCATCACGGCTAAAATCCGGTGTGCGGTGGAAGGGTGCAGGCCAGTTGCTGCCGCGAGCGATTTAAGCGACGTCGCTTCGCGGCTGGCCGCCAGCGCATGGAGTAAATTCATCATGCGGCCGATAACCTGAATAGAGCTTTTTGCGTCTTCAGCAGCCATGATACTTCTTGTGGTTCAAAAAGGAATTTTACCGTAAGCCAAGCCAAGGCAGTTTTTTTCCCGCAATAGCTTGAAGCGCGGGGGATATAATGGCTGAATCGGGAAACCCTCTAAATAGCGGAAACATTATGCAAGTCGGATTGTTTGTCACCTGCCTGGTCGATCTAATGCGCCCCGGAATTGGATTTAGCGCAATTAAATTGCTCGAGACAGCGGACTGCGAAGTGATTGTTCCCGCAACACAAACCTGCTGTGGCCAGCCCGGCTATAACTCCGGTGATCGTAAAGCGGCGCGCGCGCTGGCGGAAAAAACCCTGAAAGAATTTTCAGCGTTTCAATACGTGGTCGCGCCCTCCGGTTCCTGCGCGGGAATGATACGCACGCATTACCCCGATTTGTTTCGCGACGAGCCAGAGTTACTTAAACAAGTGAATGCTATGGCGTTGCGAACTTACGAGTTGACGGATTTTCTGCTGAACGTGGCAAAAATAAAAAATATTCCAGGAAAATTTGCCGGGACGATGACTTACCACGATTCTTGCTCTGGCTTGCGCGAGCTGGGCGTGAAGCAACAACCGCGAGAATTACTTAATAAAATAAATGAATTACCTATTAAAGAAATGAAAGACTGTCAAACTTGCTGCGGCTTCGGCGGCACGTTCGCATTGAAGTACGGCAATATTTCCACCGCCATGGTGGATGAAAAATGCGCCAACATTCGCGCCACCGGCGCAGACGCCGTGGTGTTAGGCGATCTCGGTTGCATGCTGAATATCGAAGGCCGCTTGCGCCGCATCGGCGACAACAAAACGCAAGTCCTGCATGTCGCCGAAGTATTGGCGGGAGAGATTTGAGGGATGAAGGATGAAAAAAATCTGTCATCCTGAGCGATAGCGAAGGATCTGCTGTTAGTTTTTTTCTGTGTCTCTCTGGTGAAAGGTTTTACATGCAAGTCCAATCAATGAATTTCAAGGCGCGCGCAACGGAAAAACTCGCTGACGTCCGCCTGCAGGCGACGTTGAAAAAAGTAAAAGGTAACTTTATCGAGAAGCGCGCCAAGGCGATGACGCAACTCGACGACTTGCAAGGTACGCGCGATGCGGCAGTAGCGATTCGCGACAAAGTGTTGAACAACCTCGACGTGTGGCTGGAAGCGTTTGAAAAAAACGCCACGGCGCGCGGCGCGACGGTTTATTGGGCGGAGAACGCCGAAGAAGTGAATCGCCTGGTGATTGAAATTGCCCGGCGCCACAACTGCAAAAAAGCCATTAAGGGCAAGTCGATGGTGTCGGAAGAAACCGCACTCAACGATGCGCTGACGACAGCGGGCGTCACGCCGGTAGAAACCGACTTAGGTGAATACGTGGTACAGATTTCCAACTCCACGCCGTCGCATATCATCGCGCCGATTGTGCACCTGAGCAAGGAAGAGATTTCGGAGCTATTTGAAAAAGTCCACCACCTGCCGCGCAAAACTGACGTCACCGAAATGACCCACGAAGCGCGCGGCATTCTGCGCTCGCATTTTCTCGACGCCGAGATGGGTATTTCCGGCGGCAATTTTTTCATTGCCGAAACCGGCTCGGTGGCGCTGTTTTCCAACGAAGGCAATATCCGCATGAGCACCACCATGCCGAACGTGCATGTCGCCATCAGCGGTATCGAAAAAGTCGTGCCGACGCTGGAAGATTTTTCGACGCTGGCGCGCTTGCTGCCGCGTTCGGCCACAGGGCAGTCGATTGCCAACTATGTGTCGTTGCTCACAGGCCGGCGCGCGCAAGGCGAACTCGACGGCCCCGAGCATATGTATTTTATCCTGGTCGATAATGGCCGCACCGGCCTGGTCGGCAGCGACATGCAGGAAATGTTGCGTTGTATTCGTTGCGGCGCGTGCATGAATCATTGTCCCGTCTATCACCAAATCGGCGGCCATGCTTATGGCTGGGTCTATCCCGGTCCGATGGGTTCGGTGTTGACGCCCGCTTATGTTGGCATCGAAAACGCGATTGATTTACCGAATGCTTCGACTCTGTGCGGCGAATGTCATGTTGTGTGCCCAGTAAAAATTCCATTGCCGGATCTCATGCGCAAGCTGCGCGAGAAACAAGTGGATAAAAAATTGCGCCCAACGCATGAACGCATCGCGTTGAATGTGTGGAGCTGGGTCGCGCAACGTCCCGCTCTGTATGCATTCGGCAGTAAAATTGCCATGCGCATCATGCGAAAAATGTCCAATAAAAACAATATGATAACCAGCTTGCCGTTTGGTAAGGGTTGGACGGCTGGACGCGATTTTCCTGCGCCAACCGGCAAAACTTTCCGCGAGTTGTACGCGCAAAAGCGAAACGGCGCGAAGCAAGCGCCAAAAGTAGCGATGGAAAAATCATGAGCGCGCGCGAAAAAATTCTCACGCGTGTGCGTGCTGCGCAGGGGCGCAGCGGTGAAGTGGCGCAACTTGAACGCGACGAAGTGCAAAAAATTATCGCCGAAAAAAATATCGGGCCGCGGCCTGCGATGCAAGGCGATTTGGTCGAGCGTTTCAAAAAGCTTTCCGCTGAAATGATTTGTACAGTGGATGAAGTCAATCACGAAAACGACGTGCCCGCCTCGTGCAGAAATTATTTACACAAAAATAATTTGCCCATGTCCGGCGTGGCGTGGCCCTCGCTGAAACATCTCGATTGGAAAAGCGCCGGCATCGGTGTCGAATTTCGCCGCGCAAACGGCAATGACGGCATCGGCATTACCAGCGTCTTCGCCGCGCTCGCCGAAACCGGCACGCTCATGTTGCTATCCGGTGCCGACACCACGGCTTCAGTCAGCCTCGTGCCGGAAACCCATATCGCCGTCCTCCATAAAAATCGCATCGTGCCCTATATGGAAGATGCGTGGGCATTGCTCAGAAAAGAGAAAGGCGAGCTGCCGCGCGCAGTCAATTTCGTTTCCGGCCCCTCGCGTACGGCTGACATTGAACAAACCATTGTGCTCGGTGCACATGGGCCGTATCGGGTGCATATTATATTAGTCTCTGCCTGATTTGCAGACGGTTAAATATGATTAGTTTTGCTAAACAATTAGGGATTGAAGAACACGATTTTCGCGTTATTTTTGGACGGACTAAAATTGAATATGATCCTGATAAAGAGGATAGCAACCGAATCAAGCATGGCTACTCTCTTGCGAGCGCTATTCAGCCGTTGGAAAGAATTTTATTTTTTTCCGCTAGGCCCTATCTATTGCATGATAGTTATATCGAAAAAAACGAAGTGCGGCATAAACTTATGTGGCCAGGTGATGCATGTGAGGTGCTGTTTATGGTGACGACAATGCGACCTGATGAAACTATCAGAATTATTTCACTTCGACGAGCTAATGATGAGGAACGAAAAATATTTTGTGATTTAACAGGATATGCAGCGTCTGCGTAACAACAAAATCAATAAACTGCAATAGACCGGCGCATTAAGGTTGAAAACATTGTGGTTTCACAAAGGGTAAAGCCCAAATCAAACTTTGCCGGGGGTAGCCCGGCGGCTAGTCACTTTTTTGCTTCACCAAAAAAGTAACCAAAAAAGGCGAACCCGCCGCGCCGCTTTTTGTTTTTGTTTTTTTGTCGCCGCTATTTCTGCTGCCTATCGGGCGGCGAGAAAACTCGCTCTTACCTTCAATTCAAATCTGCATCACCGCGTAGCTCAAACAGGTTCTCGCCGACGGCCCCCGATAGTCAGCAAAAATAGCGTCGGCGCAGATGGGTGGGCTGTTCTTTCTTCGATAGTAGTGAGTAGGGTGCGCCGCGCGCACACGCTACTATTTGAATTACATCTGCGCTAGCCGGCTCAAGCCTGACGCGTGCGCATGGCGCACCCTACAACTTCCCATAATAAATCAACGTGTCATATTCAAACGTGACGCTATTGTTTACCTGATGCGTATCATAAATTCCGCGTAGTTTTTTTAACTGTAACGACGCGGCGGCGCAAGTTTTGGGTGCATATCATTCTCGTGAATTAGGATGAGCACTTCGTAATAAACCTCGCCATGGCGCAAGCTGACGATTATTTCTCCGGATTTACATCGGTCTTTAATTTATTGCGGTAAAAGTCTGGCTGCGTGCTGGTTAAATAACAAATTATGGGCGAAATAACCCAGAACATCTTGTCGGAAATTTTCCTATAAATTTATATGTTTCAATAAGTTACTGACAAATAATTTCATTGGCACAGGGATTGCGACGTTTGGGGTGCAAGTTTGAATCTTACATATTCAATTACCCAAGTAAAGGAGCAAACTATGAAATTTACACGCACGAGCTTTATCTTATGTCTGTTTTCCGTTTTGGCTACAGCTGCAATTGATGCAAGCGCGGCGACTATTCGCGTTCAGTGCGAACAACGCGGAGGACGATCGAAAGTCTCCGTTGATGCTGACGGACTGGCGGCAGGCAGCTATCGCGCAACTGCTGTATCCGGCGGTAATTCCGCAACATCTGCCAACGCACAGTCTCCAGTTGGCGGCCAAGTAGAATTCGATTTCGATAGCGATGCAGGAGATATCGCTGCCGGAGCTACAGCTATATCTTCAGCTTTTCTGAACGGATCAGTGACAGGAAAAATTGTTAACAGCAATGGTGCTACGGTGATTTCCGACACGGTAGCTTGCAGAGTCCGCCGGCGCTGAGTTTTGGTTTTAGTTGTTCGGTATGCGCGCTGAAGATCTCAGCGCGCTTTTTTTGATTAAATAAAAACTTTACAACTTCCCGTAGTAAATCAAGGTGTCATAGTCAAACGTAACGCTATCGTTAACCTGATGCGTATCATAAATCTCGCGCAATTTTTTCAACATCGGTTCATATTGTGGATGGCCGACGTCGGGGGCGTAGGACGATGACATGAGGCGGCCCTCAAGTCTTTCGTAATTGAAATGCTGTGCATACGGTAGCGAGGCGGTGGCGAAAGTCTTAGGCGCGAAAAATTCGGCGATAACTTTTTCGTCGATGTTACGGTGATTGACTTCGCGGTAGTCGGTGGAGAATTCGACTAATAATTTTTCGTAAGCCTGCAGAAAAGGTGTGGCGTCGGTTTTTCTGTCGTTCCAGATCAACGCGACAGTGCCGCCGGGTTTCAACACACGCAGGAATTCTTTTCTCGCTTCAACGCGATTGAACCAATGGAATGCTTGGCCGGCTATTATGTAATCCATTGATTTATTTGGTAATTTTGTGTATTCGGCTGTGCCGACTACGCTGACGAAATTTTTGTATCTGCGTAAAAATGCTTCGCCCGCTTGACGCATTTCTTTATTCGGCTCGACGCCATACACGCGGTTGCCGTATTGCAAAAACGGCAGCGTGGATAAGCCCGTACCAAAACCGATGTCGGCGACTACCGCTTGAGGCGTCAGGTCGCAACATTTTTCCAGTAACGGAATTAATTCTTCTGGATAACCCGGCCGGGTTTTGACGTAGTTATCGACGCGGCTGGAAAAGCGAGTGGTGGGGTTGGCTCGGGTGGTCATAGGTAGGGATTAAATAAAGTTGTAGAGCATGAGAAAGATTGTATCGCATATAATGCGCGGGTCATGTATTACGCCTTATGGCTGAATTATCAGTATAAGGATGCTCTGAGTATGTCCTTCGACATGCTCAGGACGAACGGCACGGTGTTGATACGTTCGTGGTGAGCTAGTCGAACCATTAACGCCATCAACCTGTTCAGAGCTTCCATTAGTAACAGGGGATTTTTGTGAACAATATTTTTTATTCCATGCGACTGTCAGCTTTTCTGCTGCCGCTGGTTGCATCCGTTTCCGCTTCTGCCGCCGATGGCGCATCCAGCACACCCATGCCGTTCGGCATCCCGATAGATTTTATTTTATTCGCGCTCACACTGCTCGGCGTGGCGCTGTTTCACCATCGGACTTTGCAGGTCGCGCTCACCGGCCTCGCGGTAATTACTATATATAAATTATTTTTCGCCGGTTTTAAAACCGGTGCGGGTTTCGCTGGATTGATTTCGCATATGCAGCACGAATGGGTGATTCTCGTTAACCTGCTTTGCTTGCTCGTTGGCTTCGCGTTGCTGTCCAAACATTTCGAGCGCACCAATATTCCCGCCGAGTTGCCGAAAATTTTGCCTGACGATTGGAAGGGCGGATTTTTCCTGTTGGTGATGGTGTTTGTGTTGTCGAGTTTTCTCGATAACATCGCCGCCGCGATGATCGGCGGTACCATGGCAGCATCCGTGTTTCGTAACAAAGTGCATATCGGTTATCTCGCTGCCATTGTTGCTGCGTCCAACGCAGGCGGCTCGGGCAGCGTGGTCGGCGATACGACCACGACGATGATGTGGATCGACGGCGTGAACCCGCTCAATGTGCTCGATGCGTATATCGCAGCTATTACTGCCCTAATTATTTTTGGTATTCCCGCCGCGCTACAACAACAAAAATATTCGCCCATTACCAAAGACGCGCCGGCCGGTATCAACATCGACTGGCCGCGTGTCGGCGTTGTGGCGTTTATTTTAGCTACCGCAATTATTACTAATGTCGTAGTCAATACACGCTTCAATCAGCTTGCCGATCATTTCCCGTTTATCGGCGTCGCGGTGTGGCTGGCGATTTTGATTTGTGTGCCGTTGCGCAAACCGGATTGGAGTGAAATCCCCGGCGCATTCAAAGGCAGCGTATTTTTGTTGTCGCTGGTGTTGTGCGCGTCGATGATGCCGGTAGGACATTTACCCACGCCCTCTTGGCAAACCACGCTGGGCTTGGGCTTTGTGTCGGCGGTGTTCGACAATATTCCGCTCACCAAATTAGCGCTGGATCAAAACGGTTACGACTGGGGCATGTTGGCCTACGCGGTTGGTTTCGGCGGCTCGATGTTGTGGTTCGGTTCGTCGGCGGGCGTGGCCTTGGCGAATAATTTCCCTGAGGCAAAATCCGTTGGTGCGTGGATACGTCATGGTTGGCCGATTGCACTGGCATATGTAGTCGGATTTTTCGTCTTGCTCGTTCTACTCGGGTGGCATCCGGAACCGAAAGGCAAAAATCTAGCGCCAAACAAACCTGTTGCCATAACAGCAGTGACGGTGCGAAATTAAAATTGAATAAAAACAAATAGTTGAATTTTGCTGCAATGCAAAGAAAAAAACGACTTCCCGCCTAGCGGAATCTTGCATCAAAATATGCAACAATCTGTTGAACTTCT
The DNA here is from genome assembly GCA_049695115.1 of Burkholderiales bacterium. Classification (GTDB taxonomy): domain Bacteria; phylum Pseudomonadota; class Gammaproteobacteria; order Burkholderiales; family JBEEJL01; genus JBEEJL01. The sequence goes on from JBAVRP010000017.1 coordinate 21,945, forward strand.
TTTATACTTACGCATCGGGAATACAACCGACACAAAGGCCAACAGCAAAACACCGCCCAAAGCCGGTTGATCAAAAATGTTTTTTGTTTATCACCCATCCGAGGAGAAGCAAGCATGACCGAAAAAGTTAAGAGCACAGCAGTCGTAGCCCAAGACGCAGCGCCATCCACATCGCGTCGTAAATTCCTGAGCGCTGCCACGGTAGTCAGCGGCGTCGTAGTCGGCGGTGCGCCGATGATCGCCCGCGCCGCTGATCCTATCACCATGCGTTGGCAGTCCACTTGGCCAGCCAAAGATATTTTCCACGAGTACGCACTCGACTTCGCCAGCAAAGTAAACAATATGTCCGGTGGACGATTGAAAATCGAAGTGCTGCCTGCTGGCGCTGTGGTCAAAGCATTCGAACTCCTCGATGCTGTAAGCAAAGGTACGCTAGATGGCGGCCACGGTGTGTTGGCTTATTGGTACGGTAAAAATTCTGCCTTGGCACTATGGGGTTCAGGTCCCGCATTCGGCATGGACCCGAACATGTTGCTGGCGTGGCACAACTACGGCGGCGGTAAAGCGCTGCTGGAAGAAATTTACAAAAGCCTTAACGTCGAAGTGCAGTCGTTCGTGTATGGACCGATGCCGACGCAACCTCTGGGCTGGTTCAAAAAGCCGGTTACTAAGACCGATGATTTCAAAGGCTTGAAATACCGCACCGTCGGTTTGTCGATTGATATTTTCACCAAACTGGGCGCAGCAGTGAACGCGATTCCCGGCGGCGAAATCGTCGCGGCGATGGATCGCGGCTTGCTCGATGCAGCCGAATTCAACAACACCACCAGCGACAAGCTGCTCGGTTTTCCCGACGTTTCCAAGGTTTGCATGTTGCAATCCTTCCACCAATCAGGCGAGCAATTCGAGATCGTTTTCAATAAGCCAAAATACAACGCGCTGCCGGGCGAATTGAAATCGATTATCCAATACGCTGTGGAAGCCTCATCGGCTGACATGAGCTGGAAAGCGATTGACCGTTATTCCAAGGACTATATCGAGTTGAAAAATATGGGCGTGAAATTCTACAAAACGCCGGACGCCATTTTGCAAGACCAACTCAAGGCTTGGGACGAGATCATCGCAGCCAAGTCGGCAGAAAACCCATTGTTCGCCAAAGTGCTGGAATCGCAAAAAGCTTTTGCGCAGCGCGCAACTTCATGGCAGAACGACACCATGGTCGATTTCAAAATGGCCACACGTCACTATTTCAGCAAGAAGGCATGATCTAACCAGCAAGACAGTAAAACGCGCAGCTCTCAGCTGCGCGTTTTTTTTCAGCGACTAAAATTTTAGGGGCGGACATGCAGCAATTATTATTAAGAGTGGACAAACTTTCCACCTGGCTAGGGCACACCTGCGCGTGGGCCATCGTCGTACTCACTTTCATGATCGGATGGGAAGTGTTCGCGCGCTACGCCCTCGGCAGTCCGCACGCATGGGCGATGGACGCGTCGAACATGATGTATGGTTTGGTGTTCATGATGGCGGGGGCCTATACGCTGTCGAAAAACGGCCATGTACGCGGCGACGTGCTATACAGTTTTTTTGAGCCGCGCACACAGGCGTTGTTCGACTTGATTTTGTATATTATATTTTTTATTCCCGGCATCATCGCGCTGGTATGGGCGGGTTGGGATTATTTTTCCATTTCTCTGGCGCAAAACGAACACTCGTCGATTGCCGCCGATGGCCCGCCGGTATACCCGTTCAAATTAGTGATTCCAATTGCCGGCGCGATGCTGCTGGTGCAGGGCTTCGTGGAAGTCATTCGTTGCATCATTTGCTTGAAAGACGGCGAATGGCCGTCGCGCGAACAAGACGTGGAAGAAGTGGACGTCGAGAAATTAAAAGAAATGGTCCATGTTAAAGACGAAGATATAGCCAAGCTCGACCAATACGTTGAGCGGCATGGGAGTTCAAAATGAAAATTAAAAAAGAACTCTGGTTCGGCCTGATCATCATGGCGATGATTGTTTTGCCTACTATCATTTTTATGCCATGGGGTCATCTGACCAACGGCCATCTTGGCCTGCTGATGTTGTCGTTGATTGTGGTCGCCATCATGCTCGGTTTCCCGACAGCATTTACGCTCATGGGTATGGGTATGATGTTCGCGTTGTTCGCGTATATGTCCGATCCGTCAATTGGCAAGCAAGTCGCAGTACAGCGCACACTGGATTTGATGGTGCAGCGGACGTATTCGGTCATGACCAATGATGTGCTGATTTCGATACCCTTGTTTGTGTTTATGGGCTATCTGGTCGAGCGTGCCAACCTGATTGAAAAGTTATTTAAATCATTGCACTTGTCTTTAGCGCGCGTGCCTGGCGCTCTGGCAGTAGCCACGCTGGTAACTTGCGCGATTTTTGCGACAGCTACCGGCATTGTCGGCGCTGTTGTCACATTGATGGGTTTGTTGGCGTTACCGGCGATGATGAAAGCCGGCTACAACATGAGGCTAAGCGCCGGTGTGATTACCGCTGGCGGTTGTTTGGGCATTCTGATTCCACCGTCGGTGATGTTGATTGTGTACGGTGCCACGGCGGGTGTGTCGGTGGTGAAGCTGTATGCTGGCGCATTTTTCCCCGGCATCATGTTGGCGTTTTTGTACATCGGGTACGTCATCGTTGTTGCGAAAATCAAACCGTCACTCGCGCCACCGTTATCCGCCGAAGATCGCGTGGTGCCGTTGCCGGAATTTGCGCAGAAAATGCAAGCGGGCGGCATCAATCATGCGTTGGCGGGTTTATTCGGCGGCGCGAATCGTTTTGGCATAACTGTTCCAGGCAAAGAAAAATTGGTTGCGTTGTTGCCGCTGTTAGCTGTTGGCTCAATACTGATTGCATCGTGGCATTTCGCCACCTTGCCTGAAGCGGCGGTGGATGCTTCGCTGATGCAGGAAATGGGGCAAGGGCAAAGCATCGATTCAGCTAAAACCAATGACGGTTTGCAGGAACCCCCGAAAGACAGCGGCGATCTGCAAGAGCCACCGAAAGAACTAGGTGGCGTGCTAGAACCACCGAAAGAATTAGGCGCAGCCACCGCGCCCGCAGTAAAAAAAGAAGCGGCGAAACCTGCTGCCCCTGCCGCCGCAGAAAAAGCGGTTGAGCCGGCAAAACGCTTGCCGGTTCCGTCATGGTTAGTGTGGACGGCAGGAATATTGGCGGCATTGCTCGCAGCGACTTATTTGCTGATGAGTTGGGCGCGGTTTGAAATTTTTAAAATGCTATTGGGTTCATTTTTCCCGCTGGCGGTTTTGATTTTGTTCGTGCTTGGTTCGATTGTGTTTGGTCTCGCGACGCCAACGGAAGCGGCGGCCATTGGTTCCATCGGCGGTTTCGCGCTGGCGGCGGCATACAAGCGGCTGAACATGGGCGTGATTAAAGAGAGTGTTTATCTCACTGCCAAAACCAGCGCCATGGTGTGCTGGCTGTTTGTCGGCTCGTCGATTTTTTCTGCTGCGTTTGCTTTGCTCGGTGGACAGGAAATTATTGAACGCTGGGTGTTAGGCTTAGGCTTGTCGCCAACGCAGTTTTTGTTACTGTCGCAGGCGATTATTTTCATTCTCGGCTGGCCGCTGGAGTGGACGGAGATTATCGTTATCTTCATGCCGATTTTCATTCCATTGTTAGCCAAGTTTAATATTGATCCGTTGTATTTTGGTTTGCTGGTCGCGCTGAATTTGCAGACGGCGTTCCTCAGCCCACCGGTTGCCATGGCCGCGTTTTACCTCAAAGGCGTCGCGCCGCCGCATGTGACGTTGAACCAGATATTTATCGGCATGATGCCTTTTATGGGAATACAAGTCGTGGCATTGGGGCTGCTGTATGTATTCCCGGCGATTGGCATGTGGCTACCGAACTTATTGTATAAATAAGTTTGCGTGGTAATAAATTACGGGCGGCGTGCCAATTATCGGTGCGCTGCCCGTATTGTTTGAAAGATTAAAATGTCAATAAAATCAAATATTTACATAACCTTACCATTTTTCCCCGAAGTGCACACTGCATTGGCGCAGCACTTCAACGTGAGCGCGAATCCGATCAATAAAGTATTGCTTGGTGACGCGCTCATCAACCCTATTTCCAATGTTGAAGGCGTGGTGTGTTCGGTGGTTGACCGCATAGACGAAACTTTGCTCGCGCGCTGTCCGAAATTAAGAGCCGTATGCAATGTTGGTGTCGGCTACAACAACATCGACGTCGCCGCCTGCAGCAAGCGCGGCATCATGGTTACCAACACCCCTGGCGTGCTCGATGACAGCACGGCCGATCTCGCCTTCGCGCTGATACTCGCCACCGCGCGGCGTATCACCGAGGCGGAGGCATGGCTGCGTGCAGGCAACTGGAAGGAATGGGATTTTGAATTGATGGTGGGCACCGACGTGCATCACACTACGCTGGGAATTGTCGGCATGGGTCGCATCGGCCAAGCCGTAGCGCGACGCGCGCGCGGCTTCGACATGAAAGTGATTTACCATAATCGCAATCGCGTCGCGGTTGACGTCGAAACATCATGTAACGCGACCTATCGCGGTTTTGAAGATTTGTTGCGCGAAGCAGATTTTGTCTTGCTGCAATTACCCTACACCAAAGAAACGCATCATCTCATCGGCCCGCGCGAACTGGCGTTGATGAAACCTTCGGCGATGCTCATCAACGTTGCGCGCGGCGGCGTGGTCGATGACGCGGCCTTGGTCGATGCGCTGAAAAATAAACGCGTCGCCGGCGCGGGGCTGGACGTATTCGAAAACGAGCCGAAACTGAATCCCGGATTTTTTGATTTGAAAAACGTGGTCCTCGTTCCGCACGTCGGCAGCGCGACGCTGGCCACGCGCAAGGCGATGGCGATGGCGGCGGCAAACAATCTCATTGCAGCCCTGTCTGGGAAAAAACCGCCGAACCTGGTGAACCCTGAAGTGCTCAAGTAAGGTGAATAACAGGCGTATTGGAAGCCAAACCCTACTCCTGACCCAGGTTTCCACGTCTATAATAGGGAAGTTAAAATAATTTAAACCCGGAGAATTATCATGATTACCACCATCGGCTTCGTCGGCCTAGGCATTATGGGTCGCCCGCAGGCGCTCAACCTGATCAAAGGCGGCTACAAACTCAATGTATTCGCTCGCCGCCCTGAATCCATGGAACCCTTGCTGGCTGCCGGTGCGACCGGTCGCGCAAGCGCAAAGGATGTCGCGGCAAGTTCTGATATCACTTTTATCATGGTGTCGGATACGGCGGACGTGGAGCAAATGGTGCTCGGCGATACCGGCGTGATTCACAGCGCCAAACCCGGCTCCATCATCGTCGATATGAGCACGATATCACCTGCCGCTACCCGGGCGATGGCGGAAAAGCTAGCCTCGCGCGGCATCGACATGCTCGATGCGCCGGTATCCGGCGGTGAAGTCGGCGCTATCAACGGCACGCTGTCCATTATGGTCGGTGGCAAAGAGGATGCTTTCCAGCGCGTCAAACCCTTGTTCGATTGCATGGGAAAAAATGTCGTACACATCGGTGGCAACGGCGCGGGCCAAGTCTGCAAAGCGTGCAACCAGATTGTCGTCGCCGTTACTATCGAAGCAGTGAGCGAAGCATTAACTTTCGCGCGCAAAAATAATGTCGATGCGGCAAAAGTGCGCGAAGCCCTGATGGGCGGATTCGCCGGCAGTAAAATCTTGGAAGTCCATGGCAAACGCATGCTCGACAACGACTTCAAACCTGGCTTCAAAGTAAAGTTGCATCAAAAAGACATGAACATCGTCATGCAAGCCGCGCACCAACTCGGCCTCGCATTGCCTGCGGCGTCATTGGTATCGCAACACCTCAACGCACTCATAGGCGCGGGTGACGCAGAGTTGGATTCAGCGGCGATAGTAAAAATTATCGAGAAGATGAATCGATAAAATTGTTTTCTGCACAAGGTTTGTGATCCTGAGCAGTGCGAAGGATCAGTTTTTTTGTCTTTGAACTGGCAGATAAATCAGAGCCTTCAAGCCCGATTAAGAATAATGGATTGACGATCTAAAAACGAACGGCTGCAATTGATATGTTTAGCTTCAGTCAAAACCGGCCAATTGGAGACGGTCATAATTTCGCTCCATAGCTGCCGTTCGCGCACAAATAATGTTGGCTTCATCTAGTGGTTTTAATCGCGACTCGACGTCATTACACCATCGGTCATATACGTCCGGCAATCTCCGAGAATGCGGATTCCTGGCGGAGTAGCTGGTCGCGCATTACCCCGTTTTTTGATTACCCGCCCGATATTAGGAGGCTCCTTTACATTACCAGCGCGATTGAGTAAATCAACGTGAGCTTACGCAAGATTGAGTATGCCGAATTTTCTGACAATCGCGTAACTATTCGGAAGCGCCTTAATGGCTGTCAAGACGACATGAGGGTTGGCGCGGGCCGCGCGAATCCCCGGCCCGCAATTACTTAAATTTTTCCGCTAACTTCTCATGAATTTGTTTCTCCCAGTTAGTGGCCAGGATATTCGTTGCCATAGCCTTCTTTGACACCACTTCTACTCTGGTTTTGCTGGCGCCGCTCATCGGATCCACAAAATGGCCACGTTTTCACCGTAACTGACCATAGAGATACCAGCCTGTGCCAGGATTTCGCCCTCTTGCTTGTTTTGGTTAACCAAAGGCAGTTTTAATTCAGTGAGAATAGCAGGAATGCTATTCCACACACTATCCAGCGGGGCGGCGTATTCTTTCGCCACGCCGGTTCCTTTGGCAGCTTTAGCGTCGGCGAGCGTGGCGCAACCCGACAAAAAGGAAATGGATGCGATAGAGGCGATTAGCAACAGATTTTTGTTAAACATGAAAGACTCGCTTTCTCGTTGATTAAAATAAGGAAATTGAATGTAAGGGGGAAAAACGACGAGCGCAAGCAACAAATGGGAAAAATGTCGATTTCCTTCTATTTTTTGCAGATTTAGCTGATTCTGGCTCACCTTATTGGTGTTATTGCGAAGCAACAAATTGGGCTGTTTTTGGCTGAATTGACAAAAATTTACTCGGCCCGGTATTGAAGAGGCGGATTAATAAACAAAGAGTTAGATTTTATAGCTGAGTAAATATTCTGAAATGAACGGCGCAGAATATAAATAGGGCGATTACTTGGCTGTTTTTTTGATGAAGAATTGTGTAGCATCGCGCAGCACAGTAGGTGCCTGATCAAAAATAACAAAAAGCCATCAATCAAAAGATATATCCAGCCTAAGGGGGAAGCACCCATGCAGCGATCTTACGCGCCAAGGTATGTCGCTTTTGTTGTGAAAACGCGGCGATTTTTTCGCCATGGCGAATCCGCAACATTTAGCATCACCTAGATGGTGCAGTGTTAAAGCAACGTCCGTAACATAGACTCATTAGATAGGCAATATAAGGACTTTCGGATCAGCGGCTCCAAAGTTAAGTGATGCGTGTTAGCAATAACGTCAATAGATAATTCGGAGACCAAAATGGCAGTGCGTTTTGCAAATCTGGCTGACATACCCGGAATTGTTGAGCTCGGCAAAGCCATCCATGCCGAGAGCCGTTATCGCACACTGGGCTATGACCCGGTCAAACTGAACCGCATGTTCAGCGGCATTATTTCCAGTCCGAAAGGTACCCACTGCTGCTTTGTGGCCGAGCATCAAGGGCAAATCAGCGGCGTGATGATCGGTTGCGTGGAAGAATGTTTTTTCAGCAATGACCGCGTGGCGAATTCCATCCTCATCTATGTTGATCCCAAGCGGCGCGGCGGTTCAACCGCGCTCAAGTTCATTCACGCTTTTCGCAATTGGGCGGTTAACCGCAACGCAGTAGAACTTTCACTAGGTGTCGCGAGCGGCGTCACCATAGACCGTACTGACCGTTTTTTGAAGCGCTTGGGAATGCAAATGGTGGGAGGCAACTACACTTTATCCTTGCAACCGAATGCCCAGAGCAAGGCAGCTTAATCAAAATAATTATTACAATTAGATACGATCAGATAAGTAATCGAATGAAACTGAAAACAGACTTGATTAAACGCCATAGCCTATTGCAGGCGGGCTTAGTTGTGCTCTGCATGCTTGCTGGTTGCAATAGCATGGCGACGAAAGGACCCGGAGGCGAGGCGTTTGTGGCGGGCAGCGTGGCGCGCATTACGCAACTGAACTGGAAAATCGTCACCCCACCGAAGAATTTTTATGTCGACGATGCCTTCGCGCCGGTGTATCTGCGTTTCTTCACAGGTCTGCTAAGAGCTCACGGCTTGGAAACCCATGGCCGCTCCCAAGCGGGCGTGGCATTTAGCGAATTGAAAGATCAAACATTGCCCGGCTCGATTCATGTCCAATACACGACAGCACCAAGAATGTTGATTAAATACTTCATAGGGAATCATCAGGGCTATTGTGTCAGTGCGACTTTCCAGGCCGATTTGTATCCGGCAGACAAAGACCAGCCGGTATGGAGTGTGCGAGAAGCGAGTTGCAGTACGGAACCTGATGTGTTGGCGCAGCGGATTTATGCAAGGATGAAGCAAGACAAATTGATATGAAAAAACAAAGCATGATTTCTTCAATCTGGGCTTTAGCAAGACCACATCGCTTTTCAATCTTACTTAAGAGGAAGAGCGTGTTTTGGATATTGATGCTGCTATCGTTAGCGTCGCTTGACGTCGTAGCGAAAGAGACCCTTGGGCTACCGCAATTAATCGAGCCGCCTTCGACTTACGATTTATCGGACAATTTCAAACCGATTTTAAGCCAAAAGCGGCTAAATATAGATATAGGAAATCATCATTTCACCATTCCTGAAAACTACATATTATTGAAGCAATTTCGCACCGAAGGAAGGACTGATCACCTTCCCATGCTAGCGATTTTGCCCACTTTTGCAGCTTATGGCCAGACCAACAGGAAGGAGTTTGGAAAACCACTAGCGCATAATAGAATATTGATTTCAATCATCGCCAAAACCAATTTGGGCGGCAGGCCGTCTTTGCATTTGCGCAGATTAGAAAAAAATCAAAAGTTCTTCTTAATGTCACATCCAGACAAGATGGCTGACGAAGGCCAAACGACTATCCCTATTGCTAATGTAGGTGATATCTTTTTTATGAAAAGCGATATTATTGACAAAGAAATGGTCGTTGAACGATGGATGACAGTGATTCCTAAACTGTCAATTTGCACTAAAGAAGGCAAGCGACCCTCGCCTAGTTGTGAGTCATTTATTGATTATTCACCTAGCCTAATTTTAAAGTATGTGTTTCAGCGAAATCATTTAGACAAATGGTCGTTGATTGACCGTGATGTGCACCGATTTGTATCTTTACTTGAAAAAACTTCTTCAACCATTTCTCGAGAAAAACCATGAATCCACAGCAAATACCAGCTGACGTGTTACAACATCTGCGTGATGTAGTCAATAGAGGAGACTACACAACCTACTACGAAACTCTAGCTGCATATGGACATGGCTACGGAAATTTAGCGATATTGGCAGCTGGGGATACAGGTTTTGTTGGCATCTTGGCGAATAATTTTTTAGAAGCCAAGGCAGATGAATATGGTGTTTCCTTTGATGCGGATAAGATACGCCAAGACTTAATGAGCGCTGATTTGACCTGCTCCCCAACTTAGTCCGAAATCAAAGTAGAGTCTGCGGTTAAAAAACTCTCTGCAAATCGGTTGGGTGTTAAGTAATTCAAAGAACTATGCGGCCGTTGCTCATTATATTCCTGTCGCCATTGGTTAATCACTTCCCGTGCATGATGCAGGGAATCAAACCAATGCTCGTTCAAACATTCGTCGCGGAACTTGCCGTTGAAACTCTCAATATAAGCATTCTGTTGCGGCTTCCCGGGCTCGATGAAGCGTAGGCCCAGGCGTTGCTGATAAGCCCATGCGTCGAGCGCCTTGCTGATGAATTCCGGGCCGTTGTCCACCGTGACCGAGGTCGGCAAGCCACGGCTTTCCGCCAAGCGTTCCAAGACGCTGACCACCCGCCGCCCGGGTAAAGACGTATCCACCTCGATGGCCAAGCACTGCTTGGTAAAGTCATCGACGATATTCAAGCAGCGCAGCCGCCGTCCATCAATGAGCCCATCTGACACAAAGTCCATCGACCAGCTTTGATTCGGCGCCTGTGCCACGGCTTTGGCCTGGCGTGACATCACGGCGATGCGTTTACGCTTGCGTCGGCGCACCATCAGGCCGACTGCGTGATACACCCGATAGACGCGCTTGTGATTGATCTGCCAGCCTTCGCGTTGAAGTAAGACATGCAATCGCCGATAGCCATAGCGGCGCTTTTGTCCGGCCAGCTCGGACAGCCGATTGGCCAAGGCTTGGTCGTCAGGTCGCTTGGCCTGATAGCGATACAGCGAGCGTGACAGATTCATCAGCCCACAAGCGCGCGTCACCCCCACGGCGTGGGTCGCCATGGCGTAGGTCACCGCGTCGCGCTTGGCTTGTGGGCCTACCACTTTCGGCCGACGACGTCTTTCAGCACGGCATTATCTAACATGGAGTCGGCCAGCAAGCGTTTGAGTTGGCTGTTCTCGGCTTCCAGGGCTTTGAGCCGTTGCGCGTCCGAGACGGTCATGCCGGTAAATTTGGCTTTCCATTTGTAGTAGGTCGCGTCGCTGATGCCGTGCTTGCGGCATAGCTCGGCGACCTTGATACCAGTTTCGCCTTCTTTCAAGACGCCGATAATCTGGGCTTCGGTAAAGCGCTTCTTCATGTCTGCCTCCTTACAAGGCAAACTCTACATCGTTACCGTACTATTTCAAGGGAGCAGGTCAGATTTAGATGCAAGAATCGCAAATGATGGTTACCCAATTACCGATCGAGATATTTCTGACATTCACTATTCTGTCTTTGACGAAAATGGGTTGCCCCCTGAAGCATGGACGGGGTCGTTTTTTGATGAAAGGACCAATGGAGCCGTTTGGGGGCTGGGGGCTCTCAGCCTTGAAGAAACAGGCGGTAAAACTGTCGTTGATGGGCTAAATGATTATGTAAATAATTTAAGAGACGATTTCACAGGGACTGCTGATGACTTGAGTGAATTTTTAGAGACAATCGTTAAATCTGAAGTATTGAGTTCAACCATCGCTGACTTGGTTGTACAGGAAACCGGAAGTATTGAAGAAGGCGCTATTGCCAAAGCTTTAGTTCATTTTGCCGAGATTCCTGCAGGGCTTGGAGTTGATTTGTTCTCGTTTGCAACTCAGCTTATTGGTTTTATTGATAATGGAGGTAAAGCTTCCGACATTGTTATTACAGACTCTGGAATTTCTACTTATAGACCTTACTTAATTTTACCGAATAGCGGCACGGCGAATTTGGTGGGGGTGGGAGAAATTTTCACACCAGTTGGTAACTCAGAAGGCAAGATAGTCTTAGAAAATGGGCAGGAAATTAGTTACTCTCCTAATGACAAAATCCATTTAGATCCTGAACTCAATTATATCTCAATAACCGATGAGAATGGGACAAAACGTTTTTTCTATAAGAACAATGTTGCAATCGAAGTAGCCCCTAATGAAATTCCTTTAATTAAGGCTGACGGGTCTAAAGGATTTATTTCTCAGGATGCCAGTGGGAACAACACGGTTACCACTTTTAGCACAAGCGATTCATGGGAGAGGACTGTATACAATCCCGGTGGTGCAATCGACAATCGAACAGCGTTTTCTGGTAGCCGTGATTCTACCTATGTACAGATCACCAACCAGTACGACCCGTCCGGCAATCTCGTCAGCAGTTCTGTCTTCGCCCGCGACAGCGGCGGCCCGGTTACGCAAACCGTTGATACCACTGCCTATGGCGACAAAGTCAACGTCACCTTTGGCTTCGACTCGAATAATATTCCGTACGTTATAAGTGTAAACAGCATCAATGGTGTCACGCCCGATAATGCGCAAGACATTGTTAATTTCATGAATGAGAATCACCTCACGCCTGATGGCTTATTGCAGGCGGGCATCAACCCATCAACAACTAACAATGAACCCATAAACGTAGCGATAGGTGCAGGCGATGCAACCAACCAGAATGGCGGTAAGACTTTCCTTAATGCCTTTAACTTGGTTAATTCCTCCAACAGCTTTGCTGCAGCCATTCGTAGTGGCGACGCGACAGCCATTGCTAGTTCAGGCATCAATTTGGTTCTCGCCGCTAATGCGAACAGCGCCATTTTGCCACAAGATCAGTTCTTGAGCGGTGGAGTAGCACAAGGTTTGGCCATTACTGGCAGTGCGCTAGGCCTATATGCTGCCATGCAGAAAGGCGATGTCGTTGGGATCGTTTCTTCTTCCATCAATATCACTTTTCAAGTGAGCAATATTGGAAAACAACCTGCGCTGAATGCTCAAGGTAATCCATTGCCCAGCAGCCAAACTGCTGTGCTGTCCGGGTTGTCTCTGATTTCGGCAGTGCAAAATGGCGATACATTGGGGGCAATAACTTCAGGCGCGAGTTTGGTTTATAACTCACAAATTCTTTCTATTCTAGGTGAGGGTGCTGCAGAAACAGCGTTAGGAAATGCCATCCCTTATCTTGGCGTGGTTACAGCACTAGCGAATGGCGATTACACAGGCGCTGCAGTAGCGGTAGCCGCCATGTATGTCCCAGTGGTAGGTTGGATATATGCCGCCTACACAATTATCTCGGCATTAATGAGCGAACCGCCTAAGCCATGGGGTTCGGGGCACTACGTATGGCAATCCAGCCCAAGCGACTCAAAACAACTCAGTCAACTTGCATCTGCAGCAGACCTTGTAGTATCAAGTAATGGTTTCGGCACATCTATCATTTCCGCTGATCTAACAGACTCTATTTTGGCAGCTATTAATATTACCGATAGTCGTACTGCAGGTACCTTTGCGCCGATTACCGGCTTTGTCATAGGGCAAACCCTCGATACCGGCACCGGCGTTTCGACAGCCGGTGAATACGGCGGCGATCAAATTGTCAAAGGGACGCTGGATGGATTGAGACAATCTTTGCTCAATATTATTGAGTCTGTGAAAGACAAAGTCGGCTTGATACCGGAACGCATGCCGAGTCTTTCCTACAACGATGGCACCTTTACCGTCACCAGCATTGACCCGACGACTGGCGTAGAAATGTCTACGCGTTATAACCAGCAAGGCCAGAACCTGGACGCCGTTGCTGGAACGCCGGAATTTTTTATGCCTATGAGTGAGGCATTTCTTCGCAATGCACTAGCGCGTCATGCTCTTGCACCGTTGTGGGAAGTGCAGACGGCGTACCTGCAACACGAAGCGAACGACCCGCGTGCGGGTTGGACGGAGGAGCAACGCGCGGCGGCGGATAATTTCCTAGCTAAAGCGACGGCCGGCGACACGCAACAATTCCGTCCGATAGCTCTCGATCTTAATGGTGACGGCAAAATCAGTACTCTTAGCAAAGATGATGTAGACGTCACTTTCAATTTTGACGACAGCGGCTTTATCAAAGATACAGCCTGGGTTGGACCTCAGGATGGTTTCTTGTTTGCCGATCGTAACCTCAATAATGAGATTGACACAGGCAGTGAGTTATTTTCTAACAGTGCAGTAGATGAATCTCATCGCGGTTTGCCTAGCTTGGCAGTGGTGGACGCTAACCATGATGGCAAGATCAACGAACACGATCCCATCTTTGGCGTCATGGAAGTCTGGCAGGATGCAAATAGTGACGGTGTTGTGCAGGCAAATGAGCGCAAAAGTATGTCCGACCTGGGCATAACGGAACTTAATTACAGTCTGAGCAGCTATACCGCCAACGGGCAAATACGTTCTATGCAAACGGCCATACTGGATGCGGATGCTCACGGCATCCAAATTCAACCGGTGCGCGGCGGGATCCAAGTTACGACGGATACCGGCGATACAAAAATAGTCGTGGTCCGTGTGTCTGATCTGGGACCGGCATCAGGAAATGGCGGGACAGGTGGAAATGGCGGCGGCACGGTTGTTCCGCATAATGATCTTGTATCTACGCAGGAAGATATCCGCGCCGAATTTTTAGGGGCTCAATTATCGGCCAATGATGGCCAGACAGGATTGACGCTGAGCAATGTCACCAATGCAAAACATGGCGTCGTGACTTATGACGCCGCTACTGATCTGATAACTTTCACCCCGGATGCCAATTTTTCGGTGCCCGTCACACTAAACTCCGATGCCAAGGCCGGCTTTGATTACACCGTCACCTATGCTGACGGGCATACTGCAACTGCCCATGTGGTGGTGGATGTTGTGCCGGTCAATGATGCGCCAGAGGTGGATTCTGTCGTTCAACCGGTGAGAGATATTTATGGTTGGAATTATGTTCCGCCTACAGGGGGGGAGTTTCCCTCAGGGGGCTTTTTTAATTCCGCTATCTATCAGCCGTATCAAACAATTGGCGCTTATAGTATTTCCGAGTTTGGGCAAGGTGAAGTTTATGACTCGAATATAGTTTATGATCCGGGTGCTTATTACGATTCTACGCCGACATTTTTCTATGACCATAATACGGTCGTTTCCCAAGTGCAAATCATGCAAGGCGATGTTCAGGCACATGACGTTGATGGGCCACAATCGGATCTGACGTATTCGATCAAAAACCAAGCGCGTGGTGGCGTTGTCAACATTGACGCCAATGGTCACTATACCTACCAATATTTTTATTACGATTCAGCTGGCAATAAAATTTTGGCGACAGCAGCGCAAATACCGGAACATACTTACGGCGAGCCGATCATCACAGATAGCTTTGTCGTGGAGGTCAAGGATAAGAACGGTGGTGTTGTTGATCATGTGGTTACTGTTCCATATTATGGGTCTGACTTTCCAGCGATTCCCTCAGGCGGCGGAGGGAAAAAGCCCATTGTTATAGACTTGGACGGTAACGGCCTCGATTTCAAGGGCTTGAATGATTCGAATGTGTTCTTCGACGTAAATGCCGACGGCGTTCGTCACCACACTGCGTGGGTAGGCGCCGGAGATGGCCTGCTGGCTATCGACCGTAACAACGACGGCAAGGTGAATAGCGGATCCGAAATCGCCTTTGTTCGCGACAAACAAGGTGCGCGCACCGACCTCGAAGGCATGCTCGCTTTCGACAGCAATCACGATGGTATTTTCTCCAGACTTGATGACAAATGGGGCCAGTTCGGTGTATGGCAGGACGCCAACCAAAACGGTATATCCGATGTTGGTGAGTTCAAGAAGCTTGATGATGCGGGTATTGCGTCGATCAACCTGACATCCGATGGTCAGTTCTCCAGTGTCAATGGCGTCACTATTCACGGCACTACCCAGTTCACGCGTATCAACGGCACTACTGGCCAAGCTGCGGACGTGACCTTGCCTTACACCAATCAAGTACAAACAACGGATACACAAGGCACTCCTACGGTTAGCGCACAACCTGCATTCCCGGCACCGCAGGGACCGTTGGTCGGCACTGACGCTAAAGACCTGATCATGGGCACGGCATTGAATGACATTATTAATGCCAAGGGCGGCAATGATGTTGTTTCAGCAGGTGACGGTAACGACGTGATAAACGGCGGTATTGGGGACGACATCCTCTCTGGCGGTGGCGACAATGACATGATTAATGGCGGCGAGGGCCATGATTACCTCGACGGTGGGAATGGCAACGACGTACTACTGGGCGCTGAAGGAAACGATGCAATTTATGGCCGCGTTGGCAATGACATCTTGTTCGGCAACGAAGGTAATGACGAAATCGACGGCGGCGAGGGTAATGACGTGTTGTCAGGCGATACCGGCAATGATGCGCTGATTGGCAACTCCGGTAACGACGCGCTATTCGGCGGCGAAGGTAACGATATCCTCGCCGGTGGTGGTGACCATGATCTGCTTGATGGTGGCCTGGGTAACGACTACCTTGACGGCGGCACTGGTGCCGACGAAATGAAAGCTGGAGCAGGTGACGACGTTTATCTGGTCGATAACGTTGGCGATACTGTGACAGAAGCAGCTGATGCTGGTATCGACACGGTTAAATCTACTATCACTTATACCCTCGGCGATAATCTGGACAACCTGACCTTGACAGGCGCAGCAGCGATAAACGGCACAGGCAATGCAATGGCCAATATCCTCACGGGTAATAGCGCGGCTAACACGCTCACGGGCGGTCTTGGTGATGATGTGTATGTCGTCAGCACGGGCGATAGCGTAATCGAGAATATCAACGAAGGCACTGACACCGTTATCAGCGATGTAGATTGGACACTCGGCGCTAATCTGGAAAGCCTCGCGCTGACCGGCACGGCTAACTTGAAGGGCACGGGTAATCAACTCGACAACACGCTAATTGGCAATGCCGGTAATAACCTTCTGGATGGTGGTGTCGGTGTTGACGCCATGATCGGTGGAAAAGGTAGCGATACTTACATCGTCGATAATCCCGGTGATCGAGTTACCGAGTTCGCTGACGAAGGCATTGACATGGTTAAGTCCAGTATCAGCTACACGCTGGCAGGCTATGTAGAAAACCTAGTGCTGACGGGCAGTGATGCTCTCAATGCTACAGGTAACTCTATGAACAACACTCTCATTGGTAACGTCGGCAACAACGTTCTTGACGGTGGCGTGGGCGCAGATCTGATGCAAGGCGGCGCGGGGAATGATACGTATATTGTTGATTCAATTGGGGATTTTGTAGCGGAAAAAACGAACGAGGGCATTGACACGGTTCAGAGCTCGGTGAATTACGCCTTGTCTGCAAACGTTGAGAATTTAGTTTTAACTGGCACTGGCAATCTGTTTGGTATCGGCAATGCGCTCGACAATAGTTTGACCGGTAACGCGGGCGCTAACTTGCTGGATGGCGGACGCGGCGCTGACACGATGGCGGGTGGTGCGGGCAATGACACGTACGTTATCGATAATGCTGGTGATGTTGTAATCGAAAATATCGATGGCGGTAACGATACCGTGCAATCTAGTATCAATTCCATACTCGGTGCTAACGTCGAGAATCTCGTACTGACTGGCACAGCCGATCTCAATGGCAGCGGCAACGAACTCAACAACACTCTGACCGGCAACAGCGGCAACAACGTGTTGGATGGAGGCCTCGGCGCCGACAACATGGCTGGTGGTGTCGGTAACGACAACTATGTCGTCGATAATGTCGGCGACATCGTCACTGAAAATATTGGCGAAGGTATCGACAGCGTACAAGCCAGCATCAACTACACTCTCGGTGCGAATGTTGAAAACCTGGTGCTGACCGGAGCCGCTGACCTTAACGGTACTGGAAATGAGCTAAACAACACTTTGAGCGGCAATGCGGGTAACAACGTGTTGGACGGCAGCCTCGGTGCCGACAATATGGCAGGTGGTGTGGGTAATGATATTTATATCGTCGATAACGCAGGCGACATCGTTAACGAACTCGCCAGCGCGGGAACCGACAGCGTACAGTCGAGTATCAACTACGCACTAAGCGCCAACGTTGAAAATCTCACTCTGACGGGCACGGCAGATCTGAACGGCAGCGGTAACGAACTCAACAATATTCTCATCGGTAACAGCGGCAACAACTTGTTGGATGGCGGCCTCGGTGCCGACAGCATGTCAAGCGGAATCGGCAACGATACTTACATTGTCGATAATGGCGGCGATGTGGTGACGGAGCTGACCAACGCCGGCAATGACACAGTACAAAGCTCTATCAATTACACACTGGCCGCCAATGTTGAAAATCTGACTTTGGCTGGCACCGCCGATCTGAATGGTAACGGTAACGAGCTCAACAATACCTTGATCGGCAACGCTGGCAACAACGTGTTGGACGGCGGCCTCGGTGCCGACAATATGGCCGGTGGTGCAGGGAATGACACTTATATCGTTGACAACATTAGCGACGTGGTGGTTGAGGCTGCGAGCGGAGGTACAGATAGCATTAATAGCTCGGTGAGTTACACACTCGCTGCCAATGTGGAAAACCTGACCTTGACCGATACGGCGAATCTCAACGGTACTGGCAACGAGTTCAACAATATCTTGATTGGTAATAGCGGCAACAACCTCTTGGATGGTGGTCTTGGTGCCGATAATATGACGGGTGGTGCAGGCAATGACACTTACATTGTCGATAACGTCGGCGACGTGGTCATCGAACTCGTCAACGCAGGGACCGATACCGTCAACAGTAGCATTAACTACAGTCTCGGTGCGAACGTCGAGAGCCTCACGCTTACCGGCACCGCCGATGCAAACGGTACTGGTAACGAGCTGAACAACACCTTGATCGGCAACAGCGGCAATAACATCCTGGACGGTGGTCTCGGTGCTGACAATATGGCGGGTGGGGCAGGCAGCGATACCTACGTTGTTGATAACGCTGGTGACCTCGTGACAGAAGCAGTGAACGCAGGTGCTGACAGCGTGAATAGCAGTATCAACTACACACTCACCGCTAACGTCGAAAACCTGATCTTAACCGGGTCGGCTGCGATTAACGGAACGGGCAATGAGTTGGCCAATACGCTTACCGGTAACATCGGCAACAACGTGTTGGATGGCGGCCTCGGCGCCGACAATATGGCCGGTGGTGCAGGCAATGACACTTATATCGTCGATAACATTGGCGAGGTGGTGGTAGAGGCTGCGAACGCTGGCATTGATAGTATCAATAGCTCCGTGAGCTACGCCCTCGCTGCCAATGTGGAGAACCTTGTTCTCACAGGCACAGGCAATATCAACGCCAGCGGCAATGATCAGAACAACACGCTCACCGGCAACGGCGGTAACAATGTATTGGACGGCGGCCTTGGTGCCGATAGCATGGCTGGTGGCCTGGGTAACGACACTTACATTGTCGATAACATCGGTGATGTGGTGACTGAATTGGCTAACGCGGGTAATGACACTGTGCAATCCAGTATCAATTACACCCTCGGGGCCAATGTAGAAAACCTGACCCTGACCGGTACAGCCGATCTTAATGGCAACGGCAATGAGCTGGCCAACGCCCTTGTCGGCAACAGCGGCAACAACGTGCTCGACGGCGGCCTCGGTGTCGATAGCATGACAGGTGGCTTGGGCAATGACACCTACGTCGTCGATAATATCGGCGATGTTGTCGTCGAGAATGTTGGTGAGGGTATCGATAGCGTTCTGGCCTCAGTGACATACACCTTGTCAGCCAATGTAGAAAAGCTCACTTTGACTGGCACCAATGCGATTAACGGCACCGGCAATGCGCTGGACAATGTGCTAATCGGCAACAGCGCGATCAACACGCTCAGTGGTGGCGCGGGTAACGATACGTTAGACGGTGGTTTGGGCGCAGATAAGTTACTCGGCGGAACGGGTAATGATACGTATGTCGTCGATAACGTGGGCGATGTCGTAACTGAAAACCTTAACGAAGGTACCGACACAGTACAGTCTTCCATTACTTACGTTCTGGGCGCCAACGTAGAAAACCTGACCTTGACCGGCACAGCCGCGATCAACGGCACCGGCAATGCGCTGGACAATGTGTTGATCGGCAACAGCGCGATCAACACGCTCAATGGCGGTGCCGGTAACGATGTGCTTGACGGTGGATTGGGCGCTGATAAATTACTCGGCGGAACGGGTAACGATATTTATGTTGTCGATAACGTGGGTGATGTCGTAACGGAAAACCTGAATGAAGGCACCGACACCGTGCAATCTTCCATCACTTACGTTCTCGGCACCAACCTGGAAAATCTAACCCTGACCGGCAGCGCAGCCATCAACGGAACGGGTAATAGCGTGAATAATATTCTGATTGGTAACAGCGCTAACAATACACTTGATGGAGGTTTCGGCGCAGATAGTATGGCTGGCGGGCTTGGCAATGATACCTACTTCGTCGATAACGTTGCCGACGTCGTTACTGAGAATCTCAATGAAGGGATCGATACGGTCAATTCGTCGGTTGGGTATACCTTGACAGCAAACGTGGAGAACCTGACGCTTAGCGGTACTGGTTCGGTGAACGCGACCGGCAATGCTTTGGATAACGTGTTGACCGGTAATGGATCGGCCAATACGCTCGATGGCGGTGCCGGCAACGACACGATCTACGGTAACGCAGGTTCGGACACCCTGATCGGCGGCACGGGCGACGACAGACTAGATGGTGGCCAAGGGTCGGACTTGCTTGTCGGCGGTACCGGCAACGACACTTATGTCGTGGATAGCAACGGCGATGTTGTTACCGAGAATGCCAACGAAGGTATCGATAGCGTGGTGAGTTCAGTGACCTATACCTTAAGCGCTAACCTGGAAAACCTGACTTTGACTGGCGACTTTGGGGTTTGGGGTACGGGTAATGCGTTGGATAATATTCTCATCGGTGATAGGGGCAATAACTATCTTACCGGCGGAGCGGGCAATGACACCTTGACCGGAGGTGGTGGCAGCGACAATTTGATAGGCGGAACAGGCAATGACACTTACCGATTCAATTTGGGTTCGGGCAAAGTCATTATTGTCGAGAACGATGCCACAGCAGGCAATACTGACGTGGTTCAGTTCGGCGCTGGCATTACGCAAGCCCAATTGGTGTTCAACCGCGTTAGCAACGACTTGGTAGTAAGCATCACCGGCAGTACGGATGTCCTGACGATACAGGGCTGGTATCTCGGCACGGCTAACCAGGTGGAGCAATTCAAGACGGCAGACGGGCTTACCTTGCTCGCGACCGCCGTTCCCGCACGCATTACGGCAGTAGCGACAACTACCACTTCAATGAGTTCTAGCGCCAGTGTCACGCCTGACACTACTGCCCGCACCCAGCTCATGGTCAGTAGCACCAGAATGGTAGCAGATACTCCTTCAGTGCAAGCGGACACCTCCAGTTTGTCGAATTCTACGACTGCGCCTTTGGTCGGCTTCGCCGACCTCAGCGGGTGGACATCTGCGGCACAAGCTACTGACAGCGCCTGGCTAGACGTCGCCGCCAGCGCCAACCAGAGTGCGCTTGCTCCAACCAATCTGGTCAGCCCATGGAACCTGACGGCCAGCTTGCTTGATGCGCATACTGCAGCGAGCGACAAAGTAGGTTTGGGGGCAGACGACAGTGCAGATCAACTGTTCGCTCTCAGCGCGGGCATGTTGAGTCAAGGCGGACAAGGTGCGCAGGCCAACATATTACGTCCGGTAGTGGCGGATCGTCTGGAGGGGTTAAAGGAAGGGCAAAATAGACTGGCGGCTTGATGTGTCACGACGATAGGCGATTCAAAACCAGTAAAGCTTTAGCCGGCACTTAAGCGTAAAATGCTTAGTTAGCAAATGTTTGTTCTAAGCATGTCCAACCAAGTGGTTGGACGTGCTTAGATTATTAAGGGATACGACATGTCAGCCAGCGGCAAACCTCCTCAAAACGTAATGCCTACACCCGAGGCAATGCAGCACTTGCAAGAGCAAGCCAAGGCCGCTATCGTGAAATTGCCGCTGTTAGGGCCGATGGCATTTCTCATGGGCCATCATCCTGTGAAGCGATTCAATTTCATTGGCGACCTGGAATGGATGCTTATGCCACCGTTGATTTTGGATCAAGCCAAGGTCTACACCCGCAATGATGCGCCAGTCGGCTTTGCCACATGGGCTTTTGTGAACGATGAAATCGATAAGCGTTTTAGTTCCGGCAATCTGAAAATTGGCCCGACCGAATGGAAAACCGGCCCGCATCTTTGGCTGATTGATTTGGTAGTGCCGTTTGGCTCCCAAGAAGATATCGTGAAGGATTTGCGTGAGAAAGTATTTGCTGGTAAAAAAGTCAAAATGCTGGTGCCGGATCCAACAGGGAAAGCAGCCAAGATTGCCGAATGGAGCTCTGTTCAACCTTCAAAAAAATAATGAAGTGAATATTTTTATTGAGTTGATTTGCGATAGCTGAAATTTCTTTTACAGAAAAAATCCGCAAAGCTATCAACGATAGGACAAGGGAAAATTTCATGCTGTACCTTTACAAAAACCGGGCGAACCGGTTTTGTTGTTTTCAAAAACAGGTAAATTCGATTCAAATTAGAAAACCGTCATTCAACTCCTGCGGCGTATTTATCTGATGCCCCGCAGGCTCTTGAAACTGGTGTCCGGTGGCGCTTCGCGTAAATCCATAGCGCATATCCACACATTCACCCCAGAGGATGTCGTATGGGCGATGGGAAGTTTTTGCGCATTGAATCGCAAGCCTTTTGACGCCGGATTGCTGCTTAAACAATTCCCTCCGCCCTATAGTGCAGACTCTTTCGTCCATGCAGCAAGAGCCTTGGGCTTTCGCATCAAACGGCGTGATTGCGATGTCAAGGCTGTAGCGAAATTGAATTTGCCCTGTTTAGTCGTCTTGGATGGCACGTCTGTTTCCCCACCGGAAAAAATAAAAACCATCGAGTTTCGACCGGCCATTATTGTGCAGATGAAAGACGACAAGGTGATGCTTTTCGAGGCCGGTAGCAATTCGCCGACGACCATGTCTACCGCTGAATTTGCTACGCGGTTCGCTGGTACCGCGTTTCAACTCGCGCTCGAAACCAAAGGCATCAAAGATCCTGATGGTGCGATGGTGAATCAAACCACTTTTGGCTTTCGTTGGTTCGCTGCGGAGTTGATGAAGCACAAGCGTATTTGGCGCGATGTGTTAATCGCCTCGTTCATCATTCAGTTACTCGCCTTAGGCACGCCGCTGTTCACCCAGGTCATTATCGATAAAGTGATTGTTCACCGCACGCAAAGCACGCTCATCGTGATCGGCATCGGACTTGCAGTGTTCATGGTTTTTTCCGCGCTGTTATCCTGGGTGCGTCAATATCTCATCTTGCATACGGGTAACCGCGTTGACGCTGTGTTGGGCGCGGCGGTTTTCGACCACCTGTTCAAATTGCCGCCACGTTATTTCGAACATCGACCCACAGGCGTGATCGCCGCGCGCTTGCATGGCGTTGAGACTATCCGCGAATTTATTGCCAGCGCGGCCGTGACCTTAATATTGGATTTTCCGTTCCTGCTGATTTTTTTAGGCATCATGTTTTATTACAGCTTCAATTTAACCCTCATCGCGTTGGCGATGTTGAGCGTTATTGTCGTCCTCAGCCTTATTGTCGCGCCGATGTTCCGCGAACGCCTGAATGAACAATTTTTACTCGGCGCTCGTAATCAAGCGTTCACGACCGAATATGTGGCGGGCCTTGAAACGGTCAAGAGTTTGCAAATGGAGCCGCAACTGAATGCGCGCTACAGCGATTATCTTGCAGAGTATCTGCGTTCAGGATTTTCAGTGCGGCAGATTGGTAACACCTATAACATTCTGTCGAACGGTATGGAGCAAATGATGACGCTGACCATCCTTGTCGTCGGTGCTTACACCGTGATGAATAGTACCGATTTCACTATTGGTATGCTGGTCGCCTTCCAGATGTTTGCCAGCCGTTTATCGCAACCGATGCTGCGTTTGGTAGGGCTGTGGCAACAATTCCAGCAAGCTAATCTGTCGGTGCAACGTATGGGCGACATCATGAACGCCCCGACTGAGCCGTATTCCATCCTGCCCAGTCGTTTGCGCGAAGGCAAAGGGCAAATTGAAATAAATGATCTCAGTTTCCGCTATGCTGAAAACTTACCTTTCCTCTACCAGGGCTTCAAGCTGAAGGTCGCGCCGGGTAAGATAATTGCCATCATGGGGCCGTCAGGCTGCGGTAAAAGTACCTTTACCAAACTGTTGCAGGGTTTTTACATTCCAACAGGCGGCACGATTAAACTCGACGATAATGACATCCGCTATTTGTCCGCTAATGAACTACGACACTACTTTGGTGTCGTGCCGCAAGAAACCATCCTGTTTTCCGGCACAATTTATAGCAATCTGTTGTTAGCCAATCCGCATGCCACCTTCGAGCAAGTGGTGCATGCGTGCAAAATGGCGGAGATACACACGACCATAGAAGCCTTGCCGCAAGGTTACCAAACCGAAATCGGCGAGCGCGGCGTCGGCCTTTCCGGCGGGCAAAAACAGCGCTTGGCGATTGCACGGGCACTGATCAAGCAGCCCAAGATCTTGATCTTTGACGAGGCTACTAGCAGCCTGGATAGTTATACTGCTGAACACTTTGCCGCTACCATCAATCAGATGAAAGGCAAGGTCACAATGTTGTTCATCACCCACGCCATGCCAAAAAATTTACTGGTGGACGAGATCGTCATGATAGGTAAAGCCGATGGAGAATAAATCCACTGTCCTGTCGCCAGAAGCCCTGGACTTCGCTCCGGGGCTATTGTCTATTCAGGAAAGTCCGCCGGCACGCCTGCCACGTGCGGTGATGTACACGGTAAGCCTGTTATTCGCGATCCTGATTGTGTGGGCTGTCTTTGGCAAGTTGGACATTATTGCCAGCGCCGAAGGGCGCCTGGTACCTGAGACTTATATCAAAATCGTTCAACCTGCAGACGCAGGCATCGTGAAACAAATACTGGTTAAGGAAGGGGAGAAGGTCAAGCAAGGCCAAGTGCTGATGCGTATGGATACGCAAATTGCCGATGCAGATACCAAAACTATCAGCAACGAGATTGCACTGCGCTCTTTGCAATTACGCCGAATTGAAGCGGAGTTAGCTGGCAGGGAAGTCATCAGAAAACCTGGCGACCCTGGCGATATGTTCACCCAAATTCAATCTCAATACCGCGACCGCCGGCAATCTTATACCGACGCCCTCGAGCAAGCGCAGCAAGCGCTACAGAAGACCGAGCATGAATACGAGTCGGCAAAAGAAGTGTTGTCCAAACTGCAACAGTCAGTTCCGATACTCAAGCAGCAAGCAGAATCTTATGCCGATATGGGGAAGGATGGTTATGCGCCGCAAATGTTAGTGTTGGATAAGCAGCGCGATTATCAGGAAAAGTCACAGGACCTGAAAGCACAGCAATCCACCGTTGCCAGTTTGGAAGCGGCAGTCAGCCAAACCAAAAAACAGATAAATCAAATTACCTCGAAATATCGTAGTGAACTACAAAACGAACAAGTGGAAGCTACAGGGCAATATCGTAAGCTGGAGCAGGACTCAGTCAAACAAGCTCACAAAACGAGATTGCTGGAGTTGAAAGCGACGCAGACCGGCATCGTAAAGGATATTGCGACCCACACCATCGGCTCAGTGGTGGCGCCCGGTACGGTATTACTGTCTATCGTCCCAGAAGACGAGCCGCTGATTGCCGAGATCATGATACGTAA
Organism: Burkholderiales bacterium; assembly: GCA_049695115.1. Taxonomy (GTDB): domain Bacteria; phylum Pseudomonadota; class Gammaproteobacteria; order Burkholderiales; family JBEEJL01; genus JBEEJL01. Next base: position 47,211 of record JBAVRP010000017.1, read on the forward strand.
TGACGATATCGGATTTGTCTACCCGCATCAAAAGGTCAAGGTTAAGTTGGCACCCTATCCGTTTGAAAAATACGGCATGCTCGACGGGGAGGTACTCCGCATTCAGGCGGATAGTACAGACACGCAAGGACAGCAAGTAAAAGACCAAGCCAAAGACAAGCCACAAACACCTTCACAGGCCCAGCCGTCGGTATATATCGCGACGGTTTCATTGAAACACCAGTATCTCGAATCCGAAGGCAAGCAACTTAAATTAATGCCCGGCATGCAGGTCGTCGCGGAAATCAACCAAGGGGATCGTACTGTCCTTAAATATTTACTTTCACCGGTCAGTAAGACCCTTTATGAAAGTGGGCGAGAGCGGTGAACTTAACGCTTCAACCACAACAAAAATCCGTATTGCGAAAGCGCAATGCGTTATTCGCCGTATTGCTTTTTATCGGCGGTAGTTCGCAGGCTTTTGGCGCTGATCTGGTGGAGATCTATCGCCTGGGATTGCGCAATGATCCCAAGTTTGAAGTAGCACGTTATAGTTTGAAAGCCGCACAGGAAAAGTATCCCCAGGCAATAGCTGGATTGCTGCCGACATTGAACGCGAGCGGCGTCAATAATTCAACACGTGCGCAGAACGAGTATAGCAACGCTCCGGCAGTAGACCGCAAAGTACATGCATGGAATTGGTCGTTGCAATTAACCCAGCCGTTATTTCGTTTGCAAAATCTATTTGCTTACGATGAGGCCAAGATCATCCTGGAGCAAGCACAGGCGCAATACACTTTAGCTGAGCAAGATATGATCTTGCGCACTACACAGGCGTATTTTGAGGTCATGGCCAGCCGCGAAGGCATCAAAGTCGCGGAATCAGAAATAGCCGCGACGCAAGAACAACTAGCGCTGTCCAAGCGCGGATTTGAAAAAGGCGTGGTGGCGATTACCGATGTTTATGACGGTCAATCGCGCCTTGATTTGGCACAAGCGCGCCTGGTAGCAGCGCGTAGCGAGTTGGACGCCAAAACAACCGAACTCAGCAAAATAGTGGACGAAGTGCCGGAGAAGCTTGCCGCTTTGGATCCATCTGTATTTATCCCAACCCCGCAGCCGAATGACTTATCAACATGGGTCAAACAAGCGCAAGAAAATAATGCGGCTGTGAAAGCGGCGCAATTTGCGCTGCTGGCTACGGAAACAGTCGTTAAAAAAACTAAATCAGAACATTTGCCGACAGTAGACTTAGTCGCTTCTTATGGCGAAAACTATTCAACCGGCAGTACCGTTCTGCAGACGGACTTCGCCAGCCGAGGCCTAAACGGGCAAATTGGCGTGCAAGTCAACGTACCACTGTTTGCCGGTGGCGGAGTCAGTTCAAAGGTGAGCGAGGCCATCGCCAATAAATACAGAGTTGGCGCAGAGTTGGAAGTGGCGCGCCGCCAAGCAAGTACCGATGCCCGTTTGGCGTTTGCCGGTGTGGTGAACGGCATGGCGCAAATCAACGCCATAGAATCCGCTGTGAAATCCGGTCAAAAAGCGATTGATGGTAATCGCGCCGGCTACAAGCTCGGCATCTATAGCAACATCAACGTACTCAACGCTGAGCAACAGTTTTATGCCTCAAAACGGGATTTAATCAAAGCGCGTTATGACACCCTGTTACAAGCGCTGAAACTCAAAGCGGCTGCTGGCAACTTAAGCGAAGCTGATTTGCTCAGCACCAATGCGTTATTGTCAAGCGGAAACCCAGTGTCCTTGGAGACGGCATATACACAGGAAGTGGAACGCGGATTAAAAATAGATAGAACGCTTCGATTGGGCAATTAAATGAAGATGAAAATTAGTATGGGACCACTATGTAACGGAGTTAAAAATATTCATATTAAACAAATACTTAACTTATTCATTACGTTAAGCTGTTTGGTCACGCTCATGGCCTCGCAAGGTTCATGGGCGGAAGAACCGCCGCCGCGCACGATTAAAGTCGAAGAGTCAGAAACTCAATTGGCGAAATGGTTTGCTGCGCGTGATGCAGGCGAATCACCATTCGAATATTCCCTGGGCGTAGGCCTGCGTCAGGATTCTTTGCGTTGGAGTATTGCCGATGCGGGAGCCAATATTGCATCCGAAGTGAAATGGAGCAGCATGTTCATTACCCAACTACGTGGTGCGGCGAAGTTAAATTTGCCTAACAATTGGCAGGTGCGCGGTGCTATCTCCGCAGGTGGCGTTCGTTCCGGAAATAATCAGGACTCCGATTTTGCCGACAGCAATCGCACGCAGGAATTTTCCCGATCGAACAACAGCAGTGGCGGCTCGGCGCGTGATTTCAGTATCGCGGTGGGTAAAAAATTACGCCGCGCCGATTTTCCCAATGGCGACACATTGCACTTAGTTCCCTTGCTTGGTCTGTCGCTTCATCAGCAGAATTTCACCATGTTCAACGGTGTGCAAACCATACCTGCCAACGGCCCATTCCCCGGCCTCGGCAATGGTTACGATACCAAATGGCAAAGTGCGTGGGCCGGCTTGGAAGCACTTCGCGGCATGGGGGAAAAACTGACTCTGAATGCCAAGGGCGAAATGCATCTGGTCGATTATTCTGCCGAAGCCAATTGGAACCTGCGCAACGACTTCGCCCATCCCGTCAGCTTCAAGCACAGTGCGACAGGCCTTGGATTGGCCCTTGGAGTGGGTGGCACTTATCGTTACAACAAAAACTTTTTGATGAATGCGGCGCTGGATTACCAAACCTGGAAAACCGGCGGCGGAAAAGACCAAACTTTTTTTGCCGGTGGCACGACGGCAAATTTCGCGCTGAATTCCGTACGTTGGAATTCTACTTCGCTTAACGTTGAGGCGGCGTATCAATTTTAGTGACGCCGAATATGGCAACAGAAAAGTTAGAGTAATAAAAATTATTTGAACTAGGAGTTTGAACATGATGAAACAAAACCAAATTGTATCTCTGTCGCATTTAGCTATGGCAGCTACGATCACACTAACGATAGCCATGTTAAGCGGGTGTGGCGGATCTATCCCCGCGCCACCGCCCGACACCACGCCTATCACATTAGTAACTTTACAAGGGCAGGTGACCGATGCCTTTACCGGCGAGCCGATAGTCGGCGCGAAACTGGATATAGGCTCCCGAACGGCAACGACCAACATCAATGGCCGCTATGAAATTGCCAACGTTACTGCTAACAGTGCTGGCAACGTAGGACGAGATTATCAGGCGACCATTTCCTTAGCCAATGTCACCTCGCCACTAAAAATGGCCGATACGACAGTAAAGCCACGCTACCCGGACAAAAAATTTGCCATGCCATTGGCCCCCGCGAGCGGCGGCAATTCTTCCAACCATGATTTCAAAGTAGGCAAATTATCCGCGACCATACGCGGCGTAGTAGGTGATACTAATTTACTGCCGATAGGCGGCATCACCATTGAGTTACAAGACAACACGCCCGGCATGGTTGGCAACGCCATCCGTAGCGAAACCTCCACTCCGACCAAAGGCGAATTTGTGTTTGCCAATATTGAAGCCGGTGTCGATTACAAATTGGTCGCACACAACGCCGATGGCACACAGCAAGGCACTCTCATTACCGGAAAATTATCTGATAATCAGACTTTGAATTTACCTCTAGGCGGTACGTTGACCCTGGTCTTGAGCGGTACTGATACCTACCCGCCGCGCATCATCAAAGTATCGCCGGAAAATAGCGCCGATATCGCTCCTGGCGCGGTCAATGTCGTGTTGACGTTTAACGAACCGATTAAACAAGATGTGTACAGCATTCCGAATCCCTCTGTATTGAACAATATTTACCGCGACATCGACGTTTCCTATGGTGGCAAAAAAGCAGCGGGTAACTTCGCCCACACGCTGACGTGGAACAGCAACTTCGACGCGTTGACCATCAACTTGCCCGACACCGGTACTTCTTCAAAATTTACCGTCGATTTATCGCTGCTCTATCCTGCGCCGACGCCGGGCAGCGCGAACACATTAGGCAAACTTAAAGACAACGCGGGCAACGGCCTGGAGAAAAGCGCCGTACTCACATCGGGTACGCTGCTCGCATTCACCACCAATGGCGGCGTTGCCGCCGTGGCGCCGGTTATTTTAAGTCCTGATGCGCCAGGAGCGGATTGGAGCACCACCAGCGTCATGCTCGATTGGCAACCAGCGACAGGCGCCAGAAAGGGCTACAACATCTATCGTTCAACAAGGGACAACACAGGCTCAGTAGAGCCATTTGTATTGATTGCCGGTCCGATAACTGACACCGCATTTACCGATAGTCAAACGCTGTCAGGTTTCAATTTATTGCCCCGACCGGAAGTTGCCCAGAGTTACGTGTACCGCGTTACGTCCATCAATTCAGATTTGATTGAATCCGCGCCGAGTAATGAAGTGCTGATCAAAGACGTGGTTGGACCTAAAGCCGTAGGGACGACAGGTAACTGCGTCATTCCCGGCGGTAGCAGCCTCACCATCACCACGCCTGTTACGCCAACCGTCAACGGGCAAGTACAACTGACCTTTAGCGAACCGCTGACACAAAGCACCGCTGAAGCCATCGCCAACTATAGCGGCACCAACATCAGCGCAGCCAAGCTGATAGCACCGACCAGTGTAGTGCTGGATTTTTCCGCGCCGATAGCTTGTGACGGCACCAATAAAATAATCATAGGCGTCGGCATCACCGACATAGCAGGCAATGCGCTCACCGGCACGGTGACCGAGCGCACCTTGACTTATTAACTGGGGGAAATCATCATGCTTTAAAGTAATGATAAATTTTTGCGTGGGAATAAGTAACGTTATTACGAATAAAAATCTACGCTAAGCACATGCAACACCACGCAGGTATTTGAATAAATGAAAAAAGCTTAACCCCTTAACACAATGTAACAATAAGAAAGCAAATATGTCGACCAACGGTTCCCGCAACAAACCCGGTAAACACTCCCCGGCCAATAAACTTGGCGTCAAAACCGTGGAACCGATCCCGGCTACCAATCTATCAATCACTGCAGACCCATCGCCCGACAGCGCAACCGATACAGCCAGCACAAAAGCCTCTGCGACCAGCGCGGCCAACGCGAGCAAAACCACAACACAACCACCCAAGCCCAACAAAACCGCCCTCGCCAAACTCACCCACGTCGGGCCGATTATCTGGCTGATGAACCACATCCCCAGCCAACGCCATCACTTCTACATCGATATCGACTGGCACATCATGCCGCCCCTCATCTTGAACCAAGCCAAGCTGTTCATGAAAGAAGGCGTCCCCCGTGCCTACGTCAGTTGGGCACTGGTGAATGACGACATCCAACAACGACTAGCCCAAGGCGATACGCGCCTCGCCCCGCGAGAATGGAAGTGCGGCAATAACCTCTGGCTCATCGACCTCGTCACCCCGTTCGGTAGCCCAGAAGCCGTGATCAAAGAACTGCGCGAACAAATCTTCCCCACGCAATCCATCAAAGCCGTCTTGCTCAACCCGAAAACCGGCAAGCTGCAACGCGTGGAATGGCCGGCGGTGAATCCAGCGAGTCATTAAGATGAAATGACTAAGATTGAATCATCATGAATGTATGGAGCGCTCATGTGGCCTGTAAAAAGTTGCCGTGTCATTCTGAGCAAAGCGAAGAATCTGTTGTTGCGGTGAGCAAAAAAGAAAAGCAGGTCCTTCACTTCGTTCAGGATGACAAATGTTGTAGGGCGCGCGAAGGCGCTCTAGCATAACAATATAACTTATTGATTATATTAATTAATTTACGACGCATCGCGAGTGCGCGAGCAATGCAAAAAGGAGTCGTTTCATGCAATTGTTATTGACGGGCACAGTAACTGGATTACAGGAGTTAGCCCTGTTTGACATAGGCAGAGTACACCCCCAAATCAGTGAGCACTCGATGAAATTTAGGAGCGCAGCATGACCGGGATCCTATTGATTGGCGTAGTAGTCGCGTGGCTTATGGCGGCGATAGTCATGGGAGCCAAGATAGCCGACAAACTGAACCCGCCTTGGCTCAGGACACCCGCCGCATTATTGCTCATGGCGATTTTGATCCCGCTGCCGGTGGTGGATGAAATCATCGGCGGGTGGCAGTTCAAGGCGTTGTGTGAAAAAAATGATATTAAAGAAGCTGAATTGGTGAGAGCGAAAGGGATGACGTTATCCTCAAAAAGTATTGGCCCTGAAAAAGTTGAAGGCACTTTACTAAAAATTATGGCGATAAAGCGATCTTTTCAAGATCCTGCCACATCTGAAAAAATTGTGGAATTTGTCGATTACACAGCTGAAGGCGGTTGGCTGATTCGTTCATTAGGAATATCCGAAACTAAAAGCCCGCTAATTTTCGGAAAATCATGTGGTTTGCCGCGAGGTTATAGCTCGATGCAGGAACTGCTAAATGCATACCAAATAAAATTTATTCATTCATTGGGGAGATAAAAATGACAACGATACATGATGCATATATCAATGCCTTACTAGCTGACGCAACTTATGCTTTAGATGTACGGGTCAGCGACAATATGGACAGAAGTGACTTGCTCGCTAAACTCACCACCCGCATGACCCTCCCGCAAGCGACCTACATCGCGGACAACTTCACCATGGTGACGCACAACGACGCGGATGACATTTTGGGCAGCGGCTTCGACGCCACCGTATGGCAAGGCAACGCAGGCACGCCCTATGCAGGCAAAACCTATGTCTCCATGACTGGCACGGAAGGGTTAGCGGATTTTGCGACGGATTATGATCTCGCCATTGCTGGCGCGCCGCTGGATCAGATGG
>JBAVRP010000018.1:0-52548 GCA_049695115.1 Burkholderiales bacterium
GGTATGTTCGCTCACGTAAATCTCCCTTTTATATCTTAATCATGTAATTTATTTAGCAAAACGCAGCACTAAAATAACCAACCCCACCAAACCAAAAACAAATATTAGTCCTGCCACTATACCCGCGATGATCACTTGCTTTAACGTTAATGTTTGCGCGTCTTTCGCGTAATCATTATTTCTGCGTACCCCGAAAAAACTCCAGAACACCGCTTTGTAAGCCGCCAGCATGCCGACCTTTTTTTCCATCAGGATTTTGTTTCCTCAGCCGTCACATCAAAAAAAGTGTAGGACAGAGAAATCGTTCTCATGTCGTCAGGCACGTCGTTTTTTACCACAAAGGTCACCGGCATTTCACGTACTTCATGCGGAGCGAAAGTTTGCCTGGTAAAACAAAAACAGTTTTGCTTGATGAAATACTTGCCCGCCAGCTCAGGGCTGAAACTCGGCACGGCTTGCGCCACCAAGGTACGGTCGGTTTTGTTCACCACGCGATAGTTGACGGTCACCAACTGACCCGGATGCAGGTTGATACCGGAGTGCAGTGGAGTAAATTCCAGCGGCATATTCTGGTTGGTGGTCGCCAGAAATTCCACCTTGATATCGCGCGACAAATCCACCTGGGTATTGGCCGGAATCACCTGGGCAGTGCGTAACTGATTGATTCCCGTCACTTCGCAAATTTTCTTGTAAAACGGCACAAGTGCAAAACCGAAACCGAGCATCATGAGCGAAATGACCAGCAGCTTGCGCAGCATCGCGCGGTTTTGCATTTGCACGTTGTCGTCTGCGGTCTGCATATTCAGCGCAAAGCCGATACGGTATAAATAAAAACCGCCGCTACGATAACCAGCAGCAACAGCGCAGTGAGTAAATTTTTTCGTTTGATATCCATTGACCTAATCCGCTGATTACTTGATTAGCGGCGGAGTTACAAAGCTGTGGTACGGTGCCGGAGTTGGCAGCATGGTCCATTCAAGCGTATCTGCGCCCTCCCACTGCAAAGCTTTGGCTTTTTCGCCGCTGCGGATGCATTTCAGGACGATATACAGGAACAACAACTGGCTGAATCCCAGTATGAACGCGCCAATTGAAGAAATTTTATTGAACTCTGCAAATTGCAACGCGTAGTCGGGAATCCTGCGCGGCATGCCGGCCAGGCCGAGGAAGTGCTGTACAAAAAATGTCAAGTTAAAGCCGATCATGGTCAGCCAGAAATGCCATTGGCCGAGTTTTTCGTCATACATTTTACCGGTCCATTTCGGCAGCCAGAAATAAACGCCACCCATGATGGCCAGAATCGCACCGCCGAATAATACATAGTGGAAGTGCGCGACGACGTAATATGTGTTGTGCAAAGTAATATCGACCGGGGTCACCGCCAACACGAGGCCGGAGAAACCGCCCAGCGTAAACATCACCAGGAAACCGACTGCAAACAGCATCGGCGTTTCAAAAGTCATCGAGCCTTTCCACATGGTGGCAATCCAGTTGAATATTTTTACGCCGGTTGGAACGGCAATCAGCATGGTCGCATACATGAAAAATAATTGGCCACCGACCGGCATGCCGACGGTGAACATATGATGGCCCCAGACGATAAACGACAGAATCGCGATCGACGCTGTAGCATACACCATCGAAGCGTAACCGAATAAAGGCTTGCGTGCGAACGCGGGAATGATCTGCGAGATGATGCCGAAGGCCGGCAAAATCATCACATAGACTTCAGGATGGCCGAAAAACCAGAAGATATGCATGAACATCGTCGGGTCACCGCCGCCGGCCGCGTTAAAGAAATGGGTGCCGAAGTGTCGATCGGTCAACAGCATGGTCACCGCGCCAGCCAGGACCGGCATTACAGCGATGAGCAAATAAGCGGTAATCAACCAGGTCCACACGAACAAGGGCATTTTCATCAACGTCATGCCGGGCGCGCGCATGTTGAGTATGGTGGTGACGATGTTGATGGAGCCCATGATCGACGACGCGCCCATGATGTGTATGGCGAGAATCGTCATATCAGTGGAAATACCGCCTTGGATCACCAGCGGCGGATACAAAGTCCAACCCGATGCAGCAGCGCCGCCAGGAACGAAGAATGAAGAGAACAACAAAATCGCCGCCGGCGGCAGCAGCCAGAAGCTCCAGTTATTCATGCGCGCAAACGCCATGTCCGGCGCGCCGATTTGCATGGGCACCAGCCAGTTGGCAAAGCCGACAAACGCCGGCATGACTGCGCCGAAAATCATCACCAACGCATGCACCGTGGTCAGGGAGTTGAACAATTCGGGCCGCACAACTTGCAGGCCGGGCACAAATAGTTCGGCGCGAATAATCAGCGCCATAAAACCGCCGGCAAAAAACATGAAAAACGCGAACCACAAATACAATGTGCCGATGTCTTTGTGGTTGGTGGTGGTGACGTAGTGATTCAGCCGGCCCATGAATCCGCTGGGGGCGTGGTGATCATGATGGTCGTCATGGGAATCGTGTGCGTGAGATGCAGCCATGTAGCTCTCCAATCCAATCTAAATCATTAATAAAGCAAATTTTACTTGCGTGCCGCTTTTATGTCCGCAGGCATGACCGCTTCGGGATTTTTGTTGTCCCAAGCACTACGTGTATAAGTAATCACCGCAGCAATCTCTGTATCTTTTAATTGTTTGCCCCAAGCCGGCATGGCATTTTTGCCGTTGAGCACGAGATCGATTTGCCCATCCTTAGATCCCATAACAATTTTAGAGCCATTCAGTGCGGGGAATGCAGGCGGCACGCCGGCGCCTGTGGCCTGGTGACAGACCGTGCAATTTGCCGCGTAGACCTGTTGGCCTTTAGCCTTGAGTTCATCCACCGACCACACCTTGTTAGGATCTTCCTGCAACGCCGCCAGTTTGGTTTTTTCTTCGCCCACCCAAGCCGCGTAATCTTTTTCGCTTTTCGCGACAACCGTGATCGGCATATAGCCGTGCTCTTTGCCGCAAATCTGGCTGCACTGGCCTTTATAAGTGCCGGGATTATTCACATTGATCCATGCGTCTTTGATAAATCCGGGAATGCCGTATTGATTCACGCCCAGCGTGGGCACATACCAGCCGTGAATCACGTCGTTTGCAGTTATTAACAAACGCACTTTTTTACCCGCCGGCACGACCAAGGGGTTATCGACTTCAAGCAGGTAATCGGGATTTTTTGCCGCAGTCGCCGGCGCGTCAGGGCTGCCGATTTGATCGTGGGGGGTTTTCAGACTGCTGTAAAACTTGACGCCTTCCTGTGGATAATCGTATTCCCATTTCCACTGATAACCGGTGACTTTGATGGTCATGTCAGGGCTCGACGCATCCTTCATCGCCAGTACGGTTTTGGTGGCAGGGATCGCAATCAGCGCGAGAATGATGAAAGGAATAATGGTCCAGGCGATTTCAATACCGACATGTTCGTGAAAATGCGCCGCTTTGTGACCCAGCGACTTGCGATGCGCGAACAGAGAATAAAACATCGCGCCGAACACAACAAAAAATATGCCCAGGCAGACATACAAAATATACATGTGCAAGCCGTAAATTTCGTGCGCAATGACAGTTTGCGGGTCCGGGATATTCATGTCGTAAGCTGCATATGCCTCGACAGAAAATAACAATAAAATCAATGAGTTAATTATAGTGCTGAGTCGTTGCTTAAACATTCAAAACCCCGTATCGCAATTATTTTGAAATTTATGTTACCGCTAATGTTACATTGCGGCGCGTACCACTTTTAATTTTCCCTGTAACGCGTTCGCCCACCTGAATCTTTGCTCATCGCTGAGCAAGCTGCCCACCGGCACTTGTCGCCCCGCGTAACGCAAGCTGAGTTCGCAATGTTTGCCGTTGTACCGAGTCAGGCAATAAATCTGCGCCCACTTTGCATTGCATTCGAAGTTGCTGCGTGTTCCGCGAATTCGCGACTCAAATGCCACGACTAAATCTGCAACCGTCAACTTCTCGTAATCATCTGCCCGTAGCGAAACGAGCTTGAACGCCCACCATACCAATAAAAATTCCAAGCCGGCATACGGCAGTACCAACCAAGCCCCGATAAATGTAAACCACAATCCCACCGCCAACAAGTTACACGCCAGCAGCGTCAAAACAAAGAGCTTGCCGTTGAGGGTAAGCGACCTATTCTGGCGGCTACTCAATTCCAGCGCCAAAGGCGATACAGTTTCAGAGCTCATATGGAGTATTCCGAATCGGCGAGCCGTGATGAGTTAAGAGCTTACTGCACTTCACAACCACTATATAAAGTTTAACATGCTCGCACAGCGAGGGGCAACTCAGGAGGGATCTTCCGGCGTTTCGTTGTTACCGGGCCCGACTGGAATCCGATAAGTTTCATCCGCCCACGCCCCCAGATCGATCATCTTGCAGCGCTCGGAACAAAATGGACGGAATTTGTTTTCGGGTGAATAGATGGCTGGCTGTCCGCATTGGGGACAAGGCACGGCACGAGTTTTTTTTGTTGCGGAAGACATGGCAAAGGGATTTGATTAAATTCGAGATCTAAGCAAGACTAGGCACGAACAAAAAATGACGACGCGGCATATGGGTTATATGTAAGGAGTTATTTTTCGTGAGTGGCAACGTATTGCGACGATATCGGATTTAATCAGAGGTTGCAGAAGGTCAGATCGAACTCTACATCCTGCTCGTAAAGTCTTGGCCGCTGGCCCCAGTCCATGGTGAGAAAACGGATATTCAGCGCGTATTTATTGGCGCTCACCTCGGGCACACAGGCTAAATCGCGACTGAGCGTCACACGCAGCATTTGTGCCAGCTTGCCAGCAGGCATTTGCTGGTAAGTGCCCGCGTAGGCAACCAGCGGATTGGGGCGTCCGCTCTCCCGCAACAGACGCAGCACCACCACCAGCCCATCGTAAATTGGCTTGAACGGCGCCGCCCAGGTTTCCAGATCATGGCGACGCGTATCGGCCGGCATATGCAGCCAGTAATGATAAGAGGGCAGGTCAAATTCGCACACGCCGCCGGGGATACTGCTGCGCTGGCGCACGCCCATCAACCATTCATTGTCGCGCAAGTGTTGTCCGGCCTTGGTATTGAGCCCGAGTATCTGTTTGGAAATCCGCTCAATATCGGTCAACACGTTTTCCAGCGTGTCCATCGCCACTTCCGGGCGGCCGCGCAGGGCTTCGAGCACCTGGCGTTGCCGTTCCAGTTCCTGCAATAAATCGGATTTGAGATCGGCACGGCCGGCTACATCGAGCAGCTCGAACAGCGTGAGCAATGCGGCGTGATGTTCTTCGCTATCTGATTTGGCGATAAAAAAGCGCAGTTTGTCGAAGAGGTCTTCCAACCTCAACAAAGTGCGTACGCGCTCGTTCATCGGGTATTCGTAGGTAATCACGCGGTCACGAGCAATATGAAGAATAAAATCAACACATTAAACCATTTTTTTGACTCACGGTAAAAACCTTGTATTCACAAGGAATTTTTACCTCTAACCGACTAAACACCTGCCTGGACAAGATATTTTTTGTGCAATTGGTTTACTTGTTTGGCAAGTTCCTGCAGCGAGCCATTGTTGTCGATGATGTTATCGGCTTTTTTCAGCCGTATTGCTCGTGGCAACTGTGCGGCCATTATGGCGCGCACCTGCCCTTCGCCCATCCCGCTACGCGATTGGGTGCGACGGATCTGCACTTCTTCGTCACAATCAATTACAAGCGTGGTGTTGACCAAACCTTCGTAGCCGCCGGTCTCAAATAGCAGAGGCACCTCAAGAATGACGTAAGGTGACGTCGCCGCTTTGATCCGTTTGATGGATTCGGCCCGGATCAGCGGATGCAGTATCGCTTCGAGTTTATTTTTCGCCAGGGGATCGGAAAAAATTTTTTGCCGCATGCGCTCGCGGTTCAATGCGCCATCCGGATTGATAAATTCATCACCAAATTGCTGTCTAATCGCTGCCATAGCCGCACCGTTTGTGGCGGTGAGTTGCCGCGAGATAGCGTCAGCCTCGATAACAATGATGCCGTGCTGGGCGAAGCCTTCCGCTGCTGCAGATTTGCCGCTGCCGATGCCGCCTGTAAGCCCCACAACTAACGGCGGTTTCGCAGCCATGATCACAGTCCGTGCAAATAAGCCTGGGAAATTTGCTTGCCCCACACTAAAGCGATCATCCCCGCGGCGGCCAAATAAGGGCCGAAGGGAATAGGCACATCGCGCCCGTGTTTGGTGAACACCATCAGGCTGATACCAACGATGGCGCCAACGCCCGCCGACAGCAGAATCACCAGCGGCAACATCGCCCAACCCAGCCAGGCGCCGATGGCAGCGAGCAGTTTGAAATCGCCGTATCCCATACCTTCTTTGCCTGTCGCCAGTTTGAACAGCCAATACACCGACCATAGCGCCAGATAGCCCAGCGCGGCGCCGGTCACGGCTGACTGCAAATTGGTAAAAGTATTGAACATGTTCAGTAACAAGCCAAGCCATAAAAGCGGCAGCGTGATATCGTCCGGCAACAGCTGTGTATCGAAATCAATAAACGTCAGCGCTATCATCGCCCACGCGAAAATAATCGCAGCAGTGGCAACCAGGCCGAAACCGAAACGCCATGCCAATAGCCCGCTGATTATTCCGGTCAGCGCTTCCACGATGGGATAGCGGACACTGATGGGTGCTTTGCACCCGCGGCACTTGCCACCCAATGCCAGATAGCTGATGACTGGGATATTTTCAATAGCGGTAATTTGATGTCCGCAGGACGGGCAAGCGGAACGAGGTACCACCAGATTATATTTCGCGGCTTGGGTTTGTTTTGGCGGGGAAGGGGAATCGAGTTGCAGATATTCGTCGATTTGCGACTTCCAGTCGCGTTCCATCATCCTGGGCAGACGATGGATCACCACATTGAGAAAGCTGCCGACAAGCAGTCCGATGATACTGCAGAAAACCACAAAACCAGCGGGCGAGGCACGCAGAAAATCAAACAACAGCATGCTCGCTCCTTTAGTTTTTGTTCGAAATTGGTTTGTTGAAGTTCAGCCGCCGATAGCAGCGCCCATTTTGAAAATCGGCAAATACATGGCGACAACCAATCCGCCGATCAGCGTTCCGAGCACGACAATGATCACCGGCTCCATCAAGCTCGACAGCGCATCGACCATCTCATCGACTTCGCGTTCATAGAACTCTGCGACCTTGGTCAGCATGCTGTCCAGCGCACCGGATTCTTCGCCGATGGCCGTCATTTGCAACATCATGTTAGGAAATCGATTGGCGTTTTGCATAGCGACTGCCAGACCGGTACCGGTACTGACTTCGAGTTGTATCCGCTTGGTTGCCTCGTAATACACCTGGTTGCCCGAAGCGCCAGCGACGGAATCCAGCGCATCAACCAAGGGCACGCCTGCAGCAAACATGGTTGAAAGCGTACGCGCCCAACGCGCTACTGCGGCTTTGTCCAGCAACTTGCCGAACACGGGCAACTTAAGTAACAGGCGATCCATCACCATTTGCATTTTGCGCGAGCGTTTCCACACCCAGAAAAAAACATAAGGAACGCCTACGACTACCGCCAGGATAAGATACCAATAAGAGGTAAAAATATTGGATAAATCGATAACGAATTGCGTCGGCGCCGGCAAATTCGCGCCGAAGCCGCTGAACAAATCCTTGAACGCCGGGATCACGAAAATCATAATGACTGCGGTAATCAGGAACGCGGCCACCAGCACGGAAATCGGATACACCATGGCGGATTTGATTTTGCCTTTCAACGCCAGGGATTTTTCTTTGTATATCGCCAACCGGTCAAGCAGGCTGTCGAGAATACCGGCCTGCTCACCTGCCGCCACGAGGTTACAGAACAGGGTATCGAAATAAAGCGGATGTTTTTTAAATGCATTGGCCAGGCTGCTACCGGTTTCAACTTCGGTCTTGATGTCAGTGAGCATGCGGCCCATAGAGGGATTCGAGTGGCCCTTGGCCACAATGTCAAAGGCCTGCAACAGCGGTACGCCGGCTTTCATCATCACCGCCAGTTGGCGCGTGAAAATGGAAACGTCCTTGTCGGTGATTTTTTTGCCGCCTGCCGCACGCGCTTTTTTTACCTTGGCGACGTTGATGCCCTGACGGCGAAGGGTAGCCGTGACTATGGAATCGCTGGCCGCGCGCATATCGCCACGGATGATCTTGCCGCTTTTATCGCGGCCTTCCCATTGGAAATTGAAAAGCTTGATAGTCTTAGGCTTGTTTGCTACTGCGGTTGCCATGTGCTTCTCCTGGGGAATTCTTCAGTGTTCGCAGCAATCGGCTGCGGACAGATTTACGTTTCAGCATATCTCGTACGGTTCATTCTTGCTGTGACGCAATGCACAGCTGGGGCGAAACGAAGCACTAATTGTTGCAACACATCAATAAATAGAGATAGCTACCTGATTTATTGGTGAAAATTGTAGTCAATAATGCCTAAGCCTATCCGGCTTGTAAAGCAAAATGGCTTGGTTTTCTGGCGCTAAAAACCAAAGTTAACGTGCCCGGCGATGGAGTCGCCGCACAGATTAAGCCGCCTGGGCGGGCAAGGCCTGCTCGATAGCGGGGAAAATCCGCACGGTTTTCACCATGCGGTCCTGGGTTTGCACGATCTCGATGGGATAGTTGTCGATTTTTAGCGTGGTGCCGGCTTCCGGAATATCTTCAAAATGTTCCAGTATCAGTCCATTGACGGTCTTCGGGCCCTCGACGCCAAAGTGCATACCCAGCTTACGGTTGAGCAATCGCACCAGGCAATTCCCCTCGACCAATACGCTGCCGTCTGCCTGCTTCTGGTAGAGCAGGCTACGCGACGGCGCATTGCTGGTGAATTCGCCAACCACTTCTTCCAGCACATCTTCAAGCGTGACCATGCCTTTGAGTTCGCCGTATTCATCTACCACCAAGGCGACGCGGCGCGTGCCTTCCTGAAAATTCTGCAATTGGGTGAATAGAGCCGTGCCGGCGGGAATAAAATAAGCTTCGGTCATGATTTCCTTGAGTGTTTCCGCGCTTAGTTCGGCAATCCGGCTCTGGTGCAACACGCGGCGCACGTGCAACATGCCGACGATATTATCGAGCTGACCCGAATACACCGGCACCCGCGTGTGGTGGCTGGTAGCGAGCTGCTCGCGGATTTCTTCAATCGGCACGTCGATGTTAATGGCGTCGATGCGATGGCGCGGCGTCATGATGTCATCCACAGTGATGTTTTCCAGCTCGAACAGGTTCAGCAGAATGGTCTGGTGTTTCGCGGGAATATAGTGGCCGCCCTCCATCACCAGCGTGCGCAATTCTTCCATGCTCAGCACATGTTCTTCGGCGCTGGAGGGCTTCAGGCGCATCAGCCATAACAAGGCTTTGACGAACAAATTGACGAACCACACCAGCGGATAGAAAAGCTTTAGCATCGGCGTGAGGATGTAGCTCGACGGCAGCGCGATTTTTTCCGGGTAGGCGGCGCCGAGGATCTTCGGCGTGATTTCGGAAAACACCAGAATGAAGAAAGTCGCCGACGCGGTTGCGATCGCCAGCGCAAACTGGCTGTCGCCGAAAGCGCGGCGTGTGATTTCGCCGACAATCAGCGCTGACGCAGCGTTCAATAAATTATTACCGAGCAAAATTACGCCGAGCAGGCGATCCGTGTGTTCAAGCAGATCGCTCACCCAGCGCGCGCTTCGATGGCCCGCCTTGACCAAGTGGCGCAAGCGATAGCGATTGATGGCCATCATGCTGGTTTCGGTGAGCGAAAAATACGCCGATGCGATTAGTAACACGGCAAGCGCGATGAGTAACGCGCTTAAGGGAATATTATCCAAGGCAAAACCTTAAAGGGGAATGCAGCAAAGTATTGGCAGGGATGGCGTAAGTGTCAAGCGTACAGATGCTGCAAAGCTTCAAAGTATTGGTAAAATATTTAATAAATTCAATTAGTTATATTTATCGCTGCAAAATCACTTCCATCACGAATTTCGACCCGAAGTAGCCCAGGAACAGCGCGACAAATCCGGCGATGACAAAACGCGATGCGGTGCGGCCGCGCCAACCATAAATCTGCCGGCCTGTGAGTAATGCGGCGAATATCAACCACGAAATCAGCGCGAAAACATTTTTGTGTTTGCGAAAATCTATCGCTTTGCCGAATAATTCTTCGGAAAAGAATATGCCGCTGGCAACCGTTGCGGTCAGCAAAATGAACCCGGCCCACAGAATGCGAAACAACAAAGTCTCCATCGCCATCAGCGGCGGCAGCGCGGAAGGCGCGTCCAGCGCATGGCGATGATGCAAGCGTTTCTCCTGCGCCAATATCAATACTGCATGCAGCGCCGCGATAGTGAGCAAGCTGTAGGCAAGCATGGAAATCACCAAATGCCATTTGAATGCGGGCGCGGCGTAATTCAATAATTTCCCGGCGGGAAAAACCAGCGGCAGCAACGCGCAAATAGCCGCCGCGGCGAGCACCAAACTATTGGCAGCGTTCAGGCGGTAATGAAAATTCGCCAGCCAGTAAATCCCCACCGTCAGCCATAGCACCAGCGACACCGCGTTGCCTATGCCCAGATTCACCCCGTCGCCGGAAAAAACCGAAGTAAACAGCAATACCCCATGCAACAGCCAGGCGAGCGGAATCAACCCTTGCAAAGGTGAACGCGCTTGAGGCAGCGCCGTTCCGGCACCGGCATAACGCCAGGCGTAACCGGCCAGCGCAGCGTAGAGCAATGCAGTGATAAAATAAGCAATTGGGCTGTGCATGTTGTTGGGATTACGATAAGAACCAACAGTTTACAACATCTGCATTTTCGCCTCACCAATTACCTATCGGATGCAAAATGTTTGACAACCTGACCCAGCGCCTCGGCGGCGTGATCAAAACCCTGCGCGGACAGTCGCGCCTCACCGAAGACAACATCCAGGACGCGATGCGCGAAGTGCGCATGGCTTTGCTCGAGGCCGACGTGGCCTTGCCCGTAGTCAAGGATTTCATTGCGCGCGTGAAAGAAAAAGCACTCGGCATCGACGTGCTGCAGAGCCTGTCGCCTGGCCAGGCGCTGGTCGGCGTAGTGCATCGCGAGCTGGTCGAATTGATGGGCGGCGCGAATGAAGGCATTAATCTCGCCACCGTCCCGCCGGCGATTATTCTCATGGCCGGCCTGCAGGGCTCGGGCAAAACCACCAGCAGCGGCAAGCTGGCGAAATTATTAAAAGCGCAAAAGAAAAAAGTTCTTCTGGTGAGCTGCGACGTGTATCGCCCCGCCGCGATTGAGCAATTAAAACTGCTCGCGAAGCAACTCGACGTGGATTTTTTCGCATCGGAGAGAAGCCAGAAACCGCTCGACATCGCGCTCGCCGCGCAAGACTACGCGAAAAAACATTTTCATGATGTGCTCATCGTCGATACCGCCGGGCGCCTGGCGATCGATGAAGAAATGATGAATGAAATCAAAGCGTTACATTCATCGCTTAAACCCATAGAAACGCTGTTCGTCGTCGATGCGATGCAAGGCCAGGACGCGGTGAACGTCGCCAAAGCCTTCGGCGATGCGCTGCCGCTGACCGGCGTCATTCTCACCAAACTCGACGGCGATTCGCGCGGCGGCGCGGCGCTGTCGGTGCGCCATGTCACGCAGAAGCCGATCAAATTCGTCGGCGTCGGCGAAAAACTCAATGGCCTCGAACCGTTTCACCCGGAGCGCATGGCGTCGCGCATCCTCGGCATGGGCGACGTGTTGTCGCTGATCGAACAAGCGCAACAGGGCGTCGACAAAGTCGAAGCAGAAAAGCTCGCGCAGAAATTCAAAAAAGGCAAAGACTTCGACCTCGAAGATTTCAAAAGCCAACTGCAGCAAATGAAAAAAATGGGCGGCTTAAGCTCGCTGATGGACAAACTCCCCGCGCAAATGGGCAAAATCGCCCAAGGCAATCCGCAGGTCGATGACAAAGTCTTGGGCCGCACCGAAGGCATCATCAACTCCATGACCAAACAAGAACGCCAATTCCCCGCGCTAATAAAAGCCACGCGCAAACGCCGCATCGCTGCCGGCGCAGGCGTGCAAGTACAAGAAGTGAATCGCCTGTTAAATCAATTCGAACAAATGCAGAAAATGATGAAAAGCATGCAAAAAGGCGGCATGGCAAAAATGATGCGCGGGATGAAGGGAAGATTTCCGGGGATGTAACAATTACTGACTTTACATCCAACAGCAATTATGCTTTTTTATTATTCTTTTCCAGACAAGTTATTTGGAAACCATTGCTGCAGTTGATTTCGCATGCGAACAAATGCAGTATCGATGCAGTTTTGTAAGCTAATTTTACCAGCAATATCTTGATATATTGCTGATGATCTCGGGATTTTGAGATGTCTAAAAATTGACTCTATTGCTTCTTTTGGACGGTGTGGCTTTTGTGCATCGCCAAATGTAAAATTTTTTGTTCCTAACCATGTTCGTATAGTATCTGACTCCTGCCAACGAAGAACTCTGGCGAGCGAGTCATTTGATCCCCACATCCAAATATCAACCTCAGGATTAATTACAACAACCTCAGATTTTATCCCCCACATAGCTTTGAGCTTTTTTGACAAGTCCGCCTCTAAACCTTCTCTGGTGCGTCCTTGATTTTCACCACATCCCTCAAAATCAAATACCATCAAAGCATGTTCAAAACGATGGCGCTCTGCACATACTGTTTCTACCCCGTTGGTTCTTACCCCACCGTCTCTACCTTCATGTGTGCGAAAGTCAAAAGTGATTTCCCTAATTCCAAGCGCTCTATGCCTTTCAAGCGCTCCTTTAAGAGCACCTTCGGTATTTTTATCGGGCACTAAAAGTACTAAATCTTTACGCATTATTAACTCAAAATTCCGGCAGCAAAAAGTCTGCCTATATCAGCTCGTTGGCCTTTCCATTCTTTCAATGCAGGGTGCTTATCTCCTGAAACCAAGTCTGTTGCTCCTTCACTATTTTTAGCGAAACATAAAACGTCTTTTGGCTCCATCATATTTAGCGCTATCGGACTGTGAGTTGCTATCAAAACTTGCCCGCTATAGATAGAAGTAAGAGACTGCAATACTGTTTCAATTGCTCGCGGATGAATTCCATTTTCTGGCTCTTCTATTAAAAAAACGCCATCTACATCATCCAAATATGCAGGTAGAGTCAGAGCAAGTAGCCTGAGAGTTCCGTCAGACACCAACCAAGACGGGACTTTAGCTCCATTCGAGTAAGTGACCATGAGGTAGCGGTGTCGGTCCTCGTCACGAATAATTGACTCAACATCGACAATATCACTTAGCGCGGTTTGGACATGCTTAATCCAGCTTTCAAATTTAATCTTATTTTTTTTCAGCTCAAAAACTACCCAAGGCAAGTTTGATCCATCTGGCTGAAATCTTATTCCTTTACCAGGCGGGCTTGGTTGTCTAATTACCTTACTATTCAACACAAAATTTTGAACGCCGTCATTTAACAAATCGCGAAACCATGAGCTCACTGGAAAGACTTCTTCATCTGCGGGCAAATTGGCAAGCGCCGATTTTCGGCGCCCAAGCTTATAAGAAGGCTTATAAGACTTACTTCCTTCCGTGTAATAGTTATCATTGCGCCCGGGTATTTTTTTTATAGCAATTTTTTTTCCTGCCCCCGCCTTGAAAAAAATATCCCCAGACGAATCTCTCAGCTCGGGGAAAAAATCTCTTTGCGGCAATTCAGCGGGCCGATTATTCACAAGCCAAAAAGTTTCATGGTTAATTCCAACTTCATTGGTTTCGTTTTGAATGCCGAATTCGATTTCAAATCTCGCATACTGAAACTCTTTTTTATCTTGAGCCATCTTAGTAGTTATTGCCTCAGGAATTTTTGCCTCGAGAGCCAATTGAAATGTATTTCCAGCTCCCATCCAAACAAGGTTTTCGAATGAACTACTTCTCTCTTGCAAGACTTCGCTAACATCTCCACGGCTTCTAACAATGTCGCTCAACAGCCCTATAACATCAAGGAAAGTGGTTTTTCCGCTTGCATTTGGGCCAACCAAGGCCTGAAACGGCTTTAATGGCTGATTAATATATTTCAAAGATCGAAAGTGCTTTGCTTGGATACGAGTAAACATGGTTCCGGTTTTCTTGCTGATTAAGGTATTTTGCGCAGCCTAAGCTGCCAACTTTTCAATTCCACGCAACGTCGGCGCTATTTGTTCCCGCGCTTGCTCAAGATCGTAGTCTGTCTGCAATCCCATCCAGAATGCTTCGCTAGTACCAAACACACCCGCAAGGCACAAAGCCGTATCCGCGCTGACGCTGCGTTTGCCGAGGACGATTTCGTTTATGCGACGCGGCGGGACGTTGATCGAGCGCGCGAGCGCGTTTTGGCTGATGTTCATCGGCGTTAAAAATTCTTCGAGCAATATTTCCCCTGGATGGATGTTGCGTAATTTTTTCATAGTTTTCTCGTAATTCAAAAACAGATCCTTCGCTTCACTCAGGATGACAGACCTCCATGTCATTCTGAGGCACAGCCGAAGAATCTGCTTTTCTATTTTGTGATTTGAAAATTGCTCAAATTAAATAAACCGTTACAAAACAATTTTAATATCAGGATGGCTTCCGCACAAAATCAATATTAGACTATTGATTATATTGAATATTTTTCTATTTAGTGCGACTAATTTTGATTAAGCTATCGCGCCGTCAATTTAATTGCGTCATAATTCGTTAACCAGTCTGGGTTGCAACCAGGCTTTATGTTTTTTACTCCGGCCGAAAAACTCGAAAGAGAAAAGACATATGTCCGCACAGTTTTTTATTTCCCTGATCAGGAACCCGGCGACGATGGGTTGTCTGGCGCCTTCTTCGCGATATCTCGCCAGCGCGATGGCGCGCGCGACGGATCGCGCTGATCTGGTGGTCGAGTTGGGCGCCGGTACCGGTTCGGTCACCAAGGCGTTGCTGGACGCGCATCCGAATGTGCCGTTGATTGCGGTGGAATTGCAGCCGAACCTGGCGCGCAAGCTGCAACATAAATTCCCCGACGCCGATGTGCGCCACGACACGGCGAAGCAGGTGATTGACGGTTTAACCGACGCACCGCTTAACACGGCGCTGGTGTCGAGCCTGCCGTTCCGTTCGTTGCCGCCATCGATTACCGAAGAAACCGTTGCAAGTATTTGCGATTTTTTGCGCGTGTCGCCGTTGCGCAAACTCATCCAGTTCACTTACCAGCCGCGCGAGCCGTTTGTTCCGCCGACCGGCTTTGAGTGGACGCGCACCAACTTCATCTGGCGCAATGCGCCGCCGGCAGGTGTGTGGGAGTTGCGAGCAGTGAATCTGAATTAAGTTTTTTGTTTTTTGATTTTTTTTCGACAACACAGATTACAACCCATCCTCACCCTAAGCCCTCCCCTTGAAAGGGAGGGGATTTTTTTAGCGGTGCGAGAGCGCACCCTACGTTTTTTAGGCCTTTGTCATTCTGAACGAAGTGAAGAATCAGTTGTTCCTGTGAGCCAAAAATAAAAAGCAGATTCTTCACTTCGTTTAGAATGACAGTTCGTATTTTTTTACCGCGAATTATCCAGACTTGTTGCAGTCTGATTCATATCGTCAACGTCATTTCAACAACACAACAACATGACTCCTCCCCGCCGCAGTTATAAATATTACGATTTGGTCATGGCGGCGTTCGTGGTGGTGCTGCTGTGCTCGAATCTGATCGGCCCGGCGAAGGGCGCACAACTTGATTTGCCGATTATCGGCGTCATCACGTTTGGCGCGGGCGTTTTGTTTTTCCCCATCTCGTATGTGTTCGGCGACATTCTTACCGAGGTGTACGGTTATGCGCGCTCGCGCCGCGTCATCTGGACCGGCTTCGCGGCGCTACTGTTTGCGTCGTTCATGGCGTGGGTGGTGGTAAGTTTGCCGCCTGCGCCGTGGTGGAAAAATCAGCAGGCATATGAAATTGCATTCGGCGGCGCCTGGCGCGTGGCGCTGGCTTCGCTCGTCGCGTTTGCTTGCGGCGAGTTCGTCAACTCATTCGTGCTGGCGAAAATGAAAATCTTCACCCAAGGCAAATATTTGTGGAGCCGTACCATAGGCTCGACGATTTTCGGCGAGGCGGTCGATTCGCTGTTGTTTTATCCGCTGGCATTTTACGGCACCGGGATTATTCCCAACGACAAATTGCCGACGGTCATGCTCGCGCAGTTTGTCGCCAAGGTCGGCGTCGAGGTGGCGTTCACGCCTTTCACGTACAAAATCGTCAATTGGCTGAAGCGCGCGGAGCAGGAAGATTATTATGACCGCGACACGGACTTCAATCCGTTCACCCTGAAAACGTAACGAGGTTGTCATGCAATGGATTTTTCTCAGCTTTGCCATCGTCGCCGAAGTCATCGCCACTACCGCATTGCGCGCCACCGATGGTTTTACCCGGTTCACCCCGGCGCTGATTGTCGTGGCCGGTTACGCGACCTCGTTTTACTTTCTATCGCTCACCCTGCGTACTATTCCAATGGGCGTGACTTACGCCATCTGGTCCGGCGTCGGAATCGTGCTGATTTCGCTTGCAGGGTTTATTATTTATAATCAAATACTTGATGCGGCCGCGCTGGTGGGTATCGGCCTGATTCTGGCTGGTGTGCTGGTCATGCAGCTTTTCTCCAAAACCCTGTCGCTTTAAGGCGCAAAGCCCAACTTGCCCCGATATGGGCTAATAGCGTAAAATGCGCGGTTCCGCTTCAGGCAGCTAATTTTTTTACCGCAGCAATTTTCAGGATATACAACATGGTCGTTATTCGTCTTTCCCGCGGCGGTTCGAAGAACCGCCCGTTTTACAACGTTGTCGTGGCTGACTCGCGCAATCGCCGCGACGGGCGTTTTATCGAGCGCGTGGGATTTTACAATCCGGTCAAACAGGATGCGCCGGATTCATTGCGCCTGAGCCTTGATCGCGTGCAATACTGGCAACAGCACGGCGCTATTGCTTCGGACGCGGTGGAGAAATTGATCAAGCGTGGACAGGCAAAAGTCGTCGCCTGACAACTTGCTTGTCATGGGGCGCATCATCGGCCCCTTCGGCGTGCGCGGCTGGCTGAAGATCAAGACCTTTACCGAGGCGCCGGAAACGCTGGCAGATTTTCAAGATTGGTGGCTGCACACGCCAGCCGGCTGGCAGAAATACGAGTTGGCCGAGCACGAGCTGCATAGCAAAGGCCTGGTGGCGCGACTGGAATCGGTTTCAGATCGAACCGCCGCAGAATTGCTGAAAGGCGTTGACATCGCCGTGCCGCGCAATGAACTTCCGTATGTGGGCGAGAAAAAAATTTACTGGGCCGATCTGGTCGGCCTGGAGGTGGTAAACCAGCAGAATGTATTGCTGGGAAAAGTTGAATCCTTGCAGGAGACCGGCGCGCACGATGTGCTGGTGGTCAAAGGCGAAGTGGAACGGTTGATTCCTTATGTCGAGACTATCATTATCGACATTGATCTTGCCGCGAAGCGCATGACGGTGGATTGGCAGAAGGATTACTGATGGCGCTGCAGTTTGATGTCATCAGTTTGTTTCCGCCGATGTTCGAGGCTGTAACCCATTACGGGATTACGCATCGGGCGTGGAAGGAAAAGCATTACGAGTTGCAGGTGTGGAATCCGCGTGATTTCACCACCGACAACTACCGCACCGTGGACGACCGGCCGTACGGCGGCGGACCGGGAATGGTGATGCTGGCGGAGCCGCTGGAAAAAGCGATAGCCGCGGCGAAGCAAAGACAGCAACAAAGCGGCGCGGGCAAATCGAAAGTGATATGCCTCTCGCCGCAAGGCAAACCGCTCACACACCAATTGGTTTGTGAGTTGGCGGGCGAAGCAGGATTGATCTTGATAGCCGGTCGTTATGAGGCGATCGACGAACGGTTGATCAAGCGCGAGGTGGACGAAGAAATTTCCATCGGCGACTATGTTTTATCCGGCGGGGAGTTGCCCGCCATGGTGTTGGTCGATGCAATAGTGCGGCAACTGCCCGGCGTATTGGGCGACGCGCAATCGGCGCTGCAGGATTCATTCGTGAACGGCCTGCTCGATTGCCCGCACTACACGCGGCCGGAAGTGTATAAAGACGACGCAGTGCCCGCCGTTCTGATGTCCGGCCACCACGCCGATATCGAAAAATGGCGACGCAAACAAGCGCTGGGAAAAACCTGGCAGCGCAGACCGGAGTTGTTAGACAAGATGTCTTTGAGTAAAGAAGATAGTAAGTTGCTGGAAGAGTTTAAGCGGGAAACGAAGTTGTAGTAAATATTTGAATAAACTGGATTTTTTAACCAATAAACGCGTGCATCAAAAATTATTTTTGCTCTACACGTTAGGCCACAGGCCACTTAAATAAGGAACGAAACATGAATCTGATCCAAACCCTCGAGAAGGAAGAAATTGCCCGCCTCGATAAAAAAATTCCCGTTTTCGCCCCAGGCGACACCGTGGTCGTTAGCGTGAAAGTCGTCGAAGGCGAACGCAAACGCGTCCAGGCTTTTGAAGGCGTCGTCATCGCCAAGCGCAACAAAGGCCTCAACAGCTCCTTTATCGTGCGCAAAATTTCCAGCGGCGAAGGCGTCGAGCGTACTTTCCAGCTCTATTCACCGCTGCTCGCCAGCATCGAAGTGAAACGCAAAGGTAGCGTACGTCGCGCCAAGCTCTACTACCAGCGCGACCGCTCCGGCAAATCCGCGCGTATCCGCGAAAAACTCACGGTGGCCCGCGAAGTGCTGCCGGAAATTACCGAAACAAAATAATCGTTTCCGCGTCACAAAAAAAGGGCGCTTCGGCGCTCTTTTTTTCGTCTCGTTTTTGCGTTCATCAATGCCGTCGCGCTGAATCCGGCAGGCGATTGCCTTGAATTTCTATTTATTGTGAGCCGCTTCGCGCATCAGCAACTCGGGCAGGGCAATTTATCCAAACACGAAAATCCAAAGCGGTATCGTCAGCATCGACAACAAGGTTCCCCAGGTAATCAACTTTGCCACGGGCACCGGATCGCCGCCCATGCGCGCGGCGAGTATGTAAGCCGACGATGCCGGCGGTAACGCGGCGAACAGGATTAACATTTGCGCGTACAAGGCAGGCAGCTGCAATGCGCGGCCGATGAGCCATGCGATCACCGGCAGCGCGAGCAACTTCACCGCAAGCCAATAAAACATCACCGGATTATTGCGCGCCATATTGTCATTGCCTGCCGTGACGGCCTCCTGCATTTTCAAACCCGCTCCGACAGACAGCAATCCCATCGGCAGCGCCGCGTCGCCGATCGGCGAGAGCGTGCCGGAAATCCATGCGGGTAGCGGGATGCCGCTCAGCGAAACCGCCATACCGCCGAGCGTCGCGATGATCAGCGGATTTCGAATCAACTCACGCAGCGCATTACCTTCGCCGTGTTTTGCCAGCGCCCATACCGACGCGATATTGGCAGGCGGGATCATGGTGCCAACGAGCAGTGCGAGCGCGGCGATGCCCGGCTGCCCGCCCCAGCCTGATGCGATTGCCAGCCCAACGTAGCTGTTAAAACGAAACGCGCACTGAAAGCCGGAGGCAAAAAGCGCCGGCGATGGCTTAAATAAATATTTCGCCAGGTAACTGAGGAGCATTCCGGAACACATAGTAAGCAAACCGGCGAGCACCAGAGGCGCAGCGGTGCCGAGGTCGATCGGCGTTTTTGCCAGGGCGCGGAACAGCAATGCGGGAAACAGCAAAAAATATATCAGCCGCTCGACCTGCGACCAGAACGGGCGAGTGAAGCCGCCCCAGCGATGCAGGGTAAAGCCGAGCACAATCAGCAAAAAATTCGGCAGTATAATCAGCGCAATCGGCATGCAATATTTCTGTCAAAATCTAGACGCAATTATACCTGTCGCGCACCTTTGCTTCGCAGTAGAATATTGCCTCGGCAGTTGCCGTTAATGCGGCAAGCTCTCAATTCATTTTATTTTGGAAAGCATTCCCATGTCGGCGACACCGCTGTTCCACCTGGCTTTTCCCGTCAGTGACCTTGACAAGGCACGCGGGTTTTACGGGGGCCTGCTCGGCTGCCCGGAAGGTCGCTCGTCGCCGGAATGGGTCGACTTCGATTTTTACGGCCATCAAATCGTCGCGCATCTCGCGCCGGGTGAAACCGGCAATGCCGATACCAATGCCGTCGATGGCGACAATGTGCCGGTGCGCCACTTCGGCGTGATTTTATCTTTAGCAGAATGGGAAAAACTCGCGGCAAAACTGCGCGCGGCGAAAATAAATTTTATCATCGAGCCGCACATTCGCTTCAAAGGCGAAATCGGCGAACAAGCGACGATGTTTTTTCTCGATCCCTGCGGCAATGCGTTGGAGTTCAAAGCATTTGCCGATATGAGTCGGGTGTTTGCGAAATAATTTTCAACAATGACGCAAGCTGATTATCAAGCCAAAATCCGCGCGCCCTTCGGCGTATTAGGCATTCGCACGATTGATGATAAGTATTTGATTAATATTTCTTTTTTAAGCAGCAGGGAATCGATCATTGCGCCGAAAAAAAATTCCGTTGCGCATTTAGTCGCCGTTCAACTGCAACATTATTTCGACAACCCCCAATACCAATTCGATTTGCCCATCAGATTTTCCGGCACGGCCCATCAAATCAAAGTGTGGGAAACACTGCAAAAAATCCCTCCCGGCAAACCCTGGACCTACGGCGAATTGTCGCAACGCATAGGCTCGTCGCCGCGCGCCGTTGGTACCGCGTGCGGGCATAATCCGGTTGCGTTGGTGGTTCCGTGTCATCGTGTTGTTGCCGCCAACGGGCAACTCGGCGGTTTCATGGGCGGAAAGCTCGACGATCCGCTGTCGATCAAAAAATGGTTGCTGCGGCATGAGGCACATGAAGCCAGCCTGTTCGCCTGACCCATTGCTCGACCGCTTCAACGATGTGCTGTGGCTGGAAGACGGCTTGGCGAAAAATACGCTGTCGAGTTATCGACGCGACCTGAATCAGCTGGCCGAATGGCTGCAGAAAAACCGTCGCACAGCATTGGAATCCGCTACGGAAGAAAATCTGCAGGCCTATCTCGCCTACCAGTTCAGTTTTAAAAAAACCAAACCCGCCACCGCCAGCCGGCAATTGTCGTCGTTCAAACGCTTTTACCAATTCGCATTGCGCGAAAATCTGGTCAGCGCCGACCCGACGCTGAATATCGATGCCCCGAAATTGCCGCGGTCGCTGCCGAAAAGCCTGACGGAAAAAGATGTTGAACGGCTGCTCGACGCACCCGACGTGAACACGTCGCTCGGCCTGCGCGACCGCGCGATGCTGGAATTGCTCTACGCCAGCGGCTTGCGCGTTACCGAGTTGGTCACGCTGAAAACCTTGCAGGTCGATCGCAACGTAGGCGTGGCGCGCGTGATGGGTAAAGGCTCGAAAGAGCGGCTGGTGCCGATAGGCGAAGAAGCGCTTGGCTGGATCAGTAAATATCTCGACAGCGCGCGGCCAGACATATTGAAACAACAGGTTTCCGACGCGCTATTCGTCACCTCGCGCGGCAGCGCGATGACGCGCGAATCATTCTGGCATATCGTCAAACGCCACGCGAAAACCGCGAATATCACCCAACCCCTCTCGCCGCACACGTTGCGTCATGCCTTCGCTACGCATCTGGTCAACCACGGCGCTGATTTGCGCGTAGTGCAGATGTTATTGGGCCATGCGGATATTACGACGACGCAGATATATACCCATGTGGCGCGGGAGCGGTTGAAAGCTTTGCACGCCAAGCATCATCCGCGCGGTTGACGTAGGACGGATCTCACCCGCCACAAAAAATAAAACACCAAGTGAACAACGTGTTTTTTCGGCGGGTGTGACCGCCCTACGACTGTTACTTATTTCGCCGCCTTGCGCTCAATTTCCACCCCTACTTGCTTCACGCCTTTTATAACCGCCAACTTTGCAGCGCGAACTTTCACAGCTGGCACTTTGAATTCTTCGATTAACAATTTGGCGACCACCTCAGCGAGGCTTTCGATGAGATTAAAATGTTTTTCGCTTAGTACTTCGCGTATGCGCGAAACGACGACGCTGTAATCGGCGGTGTCGCGGATTTTATCGGCCGCAAAAGCTTTTGCGCCGGGCAAATCAAACTCGATGTCGAGCTGGATGGTCTGCGGCGCCGCAAGTTCCCACGCATATATACCGACGCGCGCATCGGTTTTGAATTCTGTAATGAAAATATGATCCATAATGTGATCTGCGATTGAATAGTCTAAAATAACAAACGCATTCTAACAGGATGCTTTAAGGGGAAAGAATGATCAGCGTTTTGTTCGTATTGCTGGCGTATCTCATCGGCTCGGTGTCGTTTGCCGTGGTGGTGAGCAAGCTGATGCGTTTGCCAGATCCGCGCACTTATGGTTCGAATAATCCCGGCGCTACGAATGTCTTGCGTAGCGGCAATAAAACCGCTGCAATTTTCACTTTACTCGGCGATGCGGCCAAAGGTTTTGTCGCGGTCATGTTGGCCAAATATTTCGCACTGCAATTTGGCTTGGGTGGGTGGGTGATTGCAACGGTGGCGCTGGCGGCATTAGTCGGACATATGCTGCCGGTGTTTCATGCCTTCAAAGGTGGCAAAGGTGTGTCCACGGCGATCGGTATTTTATTTTCCGTGCAAACCGGGCTCGCTGTCGGCGTGATGATCATTTGGTTGCTGGTTTTTTATTTCAGCCGCTACGTATCCCTCGCATCCATCTGCGGCGCCATCGTCGCGCCATTACTCGGCGTGAACTATTTTGGCTTTGGTTGGATGTCGCTATCGTTATTGATCATGGGCTTGCTGATTATTTATCGCCATCGGGAAAACATTAGTAAGTTGATGCGCGGGGAAGAATCGCGCTTTGGGTCAGTAAAGCGCGATGAATCATAACTGTTTGATTTTATTCATTTTTTTGCAAGTATTTTTGCATGAATTCTATCGTGGAATAGAACTGAAAATCCACATTAGGTTTTTTGGCGAAGCCGTGGCCTTCATCATTCGCTAGTAAATACCATACCGGCGTGTTGGATTTTTTTAGCGTCGCAACGATTTGTTCTGCTTCGGTCACCGGTACGCGTGGATCATTTTTCCCCTGTACTACCAATAATGGTTTGACGATTTTGTTGGCGCGATTCAGAGGCGAAATTTTTTCTAAATGCGCGCGCATATCCGGGTCGCGCTCGTCGCCGTATTCGACGCGGCGCAAATCGCGGCGGTAACTTTCCGTGCGCTCAAGAAACGTGACGAAGTTGGAAATGCCCACCACGTCTATCGACGCGGCAATTTTTTCCGGATACAGCGTCGCGACGGCGAGACTCATGTAACCGCCGTAACTGCCGCCGGTCACCAGCACGCGACTGGTATCGACATCGGCATGCGCCCCGAGCCAATCGAATAAGGCGCCGATGTCCTTCACCGAATCTTCGCGCAACTTGCCGTTGTCGAGTTTGAGAAATGTTTTGCCGTAACCTGACGACCCGCGCACATTGGGGAATAATATATTCACGCCCATTTCATTCAGAAAATAATTATTGCGCGAAAGAAAGCCGGGACGATACTGTCCTTCCGGCCCGCCATGAATATTTACCACCAACGGGCGCCTGTCGCCAAATTTTTTCGGCGCGCGGTATAAAAAGCCGCTGATCTCGCGCCCGTCAAAACTTTTCCATTTCACCAATTCCGGTTCGACGAAATCATTGGTGTCGCGTCCTTCGCCGGCGCTGCTGGTCCAGCGCGTAAGTTTATCGGCTACGACATCGAGTGAATACACATCCGACGGTGAACGAGCGGAAGACAAACTGAACGCCAACTCGGGCAAATTGCGATGCCATTGCAATCCGGCCAAAATTCCCTGCGACAAAGTTGGCCGTGCGATGATTTTGCGATTCGGTGCATAAATCACCGTCAATTTGCTTACGCCATTTTCGTTCACCACGTAAGCGAGATATTTTCCGTCGCGCGACAGCACAAAATTTTCCACGTCCCAATTGGTGTAGGGCGTTAGCACTTCGTGCGTTTTGTCAGCAAGGTTAATATAGGTCAGGCGCAAAAATTCGCTGTCGGCATCGCTGGCGGTGTAAAGGCCTTTGCCGTCGGCGCTGAATTCGACACCTTGATACGACACGGCGTCATGGCCGATTTTTTGCGTGACGCGATTTTTTTCGCCGCTCGTCACGTCGAGCAACCAGATCGCGCTTTCGTTGATGGATACATATTCAATCATCGCCAGCTTCGTATCGTCCGGCGACCAGGCAAAGCTACCCCAGCCGCCACCGGGCAGGGTTGTAATTATTTTATTTTGTGCGGCGTCGTCGGGATTCACCTGGCGTACATGTGTAACTACGTTTGCTTGCTGCCGATATTTATCCGTCTCAATCGCCGTGTGGACAAGACAATCACCCTTGTGCGACCACACTGCCCCGCCGTTACGCAATTTTTCGTCAGTGAGCAAAGCGGTTTTACCGCCGGCAAAATCGCTACGGTAAAATTGGTGCACTTCGTTACCGCCGGTATCTTTGGCAAATACAAAATAATTTCCCTCAGTGGGTTGATACGATGCACTCGTGGCGGGCTCGGCGTAACTCGTCAGTTGTTTGGGTTTTGCGCGTGGCGCGTCGAGCAAATGAACCTGGTTGCTGTTGCCCGCGCGCATGGCGATGAGCATTTCGCGTTTGCTTGGATGCCAACTGTTAAAAATTTTCGGACTGTATTCGGTGTAAGCCTTGACGCTTTGCGCCAACTTTGCCGGTATGGCGGGAATGCCATCGGTGACGAGATTGTCGCCGGGCCTGATGAATTCTTGCGTGAGTTTTTGGTTATCGACGTTGGCGCAGCTCATCAGCGCCATAAACGGAAACATATATAAGTAATTGATTAAACGCATTTTTTATCCGCAGTTATTTTTCTACAGGTCGTGAGTTGTCTGCGCACCATTCGCTCCACGATCCTGCGTACAATTTTGATCCACTCAATCCCGCGAGTTCCATCGCAAATAAATTATGACATGCGGTGACACCCGAGCCGCATTGATGCACGACTTGTCGTGGCGATTTGGTTTGCAACAATGAGTCGAACTCTCTTTTCAATTCCTCCGGTTTTTTGAAGCAAGCGTTTGCATCCAGATTATTTTTGAAAAAACGATTCATCGCACCGGGGATATGGCCCGCGACAGGATCGAGGGTTTCGTTTTGCCCGGCGTAGCGATCCGGCGCACGCGCGTCGATCAACAACATATCGGGATGGTGCAAATGTTGCAGAACGTAGTCTGCACTCAGGTTTTGGAAGCCGTTGCCCGGCTTGAATATTGCGGGCGTTGCTTTCGGCGCATGCGCATCGACGGGTCGTTTTTCGGCCAGCCATTTAGTGATGCCGCCGTCGAGCACGGTAATATTTTCATGCCCAAGCCAGCGCAACAACCACCAC
The DNA here is from genome assembly GCA_049695115.1 of Burkholderiales bacterium. GTDB lineage: Bacteria > Pseudomonadota > Gammaproteobacteria > Burkholderiales > JBEEJL01 > JBEEJL01. The sequence goes on from JBAVRP010000018.1 coordinate 25,491, forward strand.
AGGCGCACGGCGAACATGCTGCCTGCGTCGTCGTAGGCAACGACGGTTTTTCTTTGATCAATACCGATGGCACCGAGTTTGCCGGAGAGGATTTGCGCATCAGGCAACGGATGCCGTCCATTGCGGCCGGTTTTTTCACCCGCCAGATCTTCATCCAGATGTAAAAAAAATGCGCCGAGGATGTGCGCTGCCTGATATGCGAGACGGCTGGCTTCTACGTCGGCGAGATTATGACGGCAATCAATGACGATCCAATCCGGATCCGTTAAATGTTGCGCGAGTTGCGCGGTGGAAACTAACAGCGACGGCATTCAGGCCGCGACCCACTCACCGGCGGGCTCGCTGTCGTCAAACACCAAAATCTCGGCATCGACAAACAGTTTGGTGACCCACGCGCTCCAGATGGTCCATTGGTCCGAACTAATCACCGCCACTTTTTCAAAGTCGGCTTTGTGCGCGCGACTGAATTTGATTTCTTCCCACGCCACGTCGATGGTGTAAGCGGACATCTCGCTCAGATCGAGCAGCAAATTCACTTTTCCCTGAAATTTAATCGCGTATTCGACTGCCTCTTCAAATTGCTTGAAGTCAGTCAAGGTAAATTCACCCAGCACAGTTACTGTTACCAATTTATCGGTGTTCGTTACAGTAATCATTTTTCACCTCTTGATAGTTTCATCATAGGCGAGAAACGCCATTTCAGCAAAGTGGCTACTTCGCAGGTGCAGCACGCGTGGCGATAATGCCGGAAACAATTATAATGCCGATGGCTATCCAACTCATCAGCGGCAAGGCTTCGTCAAACAATACCAAGGCGATAATGCTGGAAAAAACGATAGTGCTGTAGGCGAAGCTGCCGACCACCATGGTTTTGCCGGTACGATGCGCGCGCGTGAGGGCAAGTTGCGCGAAGGTAGCGAAAGCGCCGATGCCGAACAGAATCAGGCCGCTGCGTAAATTAACTGCGTGCACTTCGCTGAACAACATCCATACCGCCGAAGCGACCGTGAGCAATAAAGAAAAATAAAATACCACGCGCCAATCCGGTTCGCCGAGTTTGCCCATCGCCTTCACATTCACGAACGCCACGCCTGCTAAAAAACCGGAGCCGAGACCCATTGCCCCGGCCAGCCATTGCGACTGATTAATGGTGGGATGCAATAAAATCACTACGCCGGCAAACCCCAGCAGCAAGGCGACGACAAAAGGTGCGTGCGGCTTTTCTTTAAACACAAATGTCATGAGCAAACCGAGAAACAGCGGCGAGGTGTAATTCAAAGTCACGGCAGTAGCGAGCGGCAAATGCGTGATGGCGTAAAAATACAACGCCAGTGCAACGCCGCCGCTGATACCGCGATACAAATGCAATTTCAAATACCGCGTGGCGACGCTTTGTCGACGCAAGCGAATCATCGCGCCAATGACGAGCAAGCCGACGACGGAGCGATAGAAGACTAATTCGGCATTGGAAAAATCAGGGCTGGCCGCTTTCACACACGCGCCCATCGCGGCGAAAAAAACACCCGCGACCAACATCCACGCCGAACGTAGCGGCCAACTTGCGGGCGACCAAGTGACACTATTTTTTCCCGTCACGATGACAGGAGATTCTTCAAGCATGGTTAAATTTTTTTCAAAAAAAATACGCTCACCAAGGTGAGCGTAGCATAGTTTTATAAGTATTTGATTATATTGAATTATTTATAATAATTCGCGGCGCAGAAATTCATGAAAATGCACCATGCCGTCTTCCATCGGCGATTGATACGGGCCCGCGTCGGTTTCTCCGCGCTTCCACAACGCGCGGCGGCCTTCGCTCATGCGCACGCAAATTTCTTCATCTTCCGCCGCCGTCTCGTGGTACGCCTGCTGTTGCGCTTCGACGAATTCGCGCTCGAACAGCACGATATCTTCAGGATAATAAAATTCGATCACATTGGTGCACGCATCCGCGCCTTTCGGCAACAGCGTGCTGATGACCAGCACATCGGGATACCACTCGATCATGATATTGGGGTAATAGACCAGCCAGATGGCGCCCTGCTTCGGCGGCTTTCCGCCGTGGCGTTCGAGCACGGCATCGTGCCATATTTTGTACGCGGCGCTGCCGGGTTTTTGCAACGCGCGTTTCACGCCCACGGTTTGCACGCTATACCAGTCGCCGTACTCCCACTTCAATTCTTCGCAATCGACAAAGCCGCGCAAGCCGGGATGGAACGCTTCGACGTGATAATCCTCCAGATACACTTCAATAAAAGTTTTCCAGTTGAAGGCGTGTTCGTGGGCGACGACCCTGTCGAGTTTATAGCCGGAGAAATCCAAATCTTCCGCGACACCCAGACGGACAAAATCCTTGGCCACTTCGCGTTTGCCGGTGAATAACATGCCGTGCCAGTTTTGCAGCGGCGAACTGCCGAGATCGAGACACGGATTGCCGGGGAAATGCGGCGCACCGAGCAAGGTTCCATCGAGTTTATAGGTCCAGCGATGCAATGGACACACTATATTCGGCGTGTTGCCGCTGCCTTTAAGCATAATGGCCTGGCGATGACGGCATACATTGGAAAGTAAGGAGATGCCCTGTTGGTTATGCACCAGGGCTTTGGCATGGTCCATCCATTCGAGCGAATAATAATCGCCGGGGTTGGGCACCATCAATTCATGGCCGACATAAGCCGGGCTTTTTTCAAACAATCGCTTTTGTTCCAGCGCGAGCACAGCGGGGTCGAAATACCAACTAACAGGCAGTTGGGGCGTAGTGTGTAGTAATTCGGCAGCCGTCGCTAAGTTGGACATGATCCGTGGTTCCTCCCTATTGAGTAAATACAACCGGTTGTAAAACAGACAGTTCGCGCAATCAATGCTCAGCAACTCCCAGTCCAAAATCGAGCGGGCAATATTGGACTAAAAATTCTGTCGGGGCAAGCTTATTTTTGACAATTTTTGCGCCGGGAATTCCCCGGCTTTTACATTGACCGATAGTGGCTGCTTAAGGTATATTTTTCTTTTTTGGTTGAAGCACTTATGGCAAAATCCGGCGCAGTAAAATCCGGTGGGCAAAGCGATACACTGACCTACGAAGCGGCCCTGGCCGAACTGGAATCCATTGTAGCGCGCATGGAAGGCGGACAACTGCCGCTGGAAGACTCCCTCGCGGCTTACCAGCGCGGCGCTGAGTTGCTCAAATTCTGCCAATCGCGCCTGGCCGACGCGCAACAAAAAATCCGCGTCCTCGACGCAGACGTGCTGAAACCTTTCACTCCCGCGGATGAATAAACCGGACCACGCGGCCTGGGCGCGCGACGTGCAGGCGCACATGGAAACACGCCTGGGCGAATTGCTGCCACAGCCGAATCTGGTGCCGGAACGTTTGCACCAGGCCATGCGTTACGCCGTGCTGGGCGGGGGCAAACGCGTACGACCGCTGCTCGTCCACGCGGCGGGCGAACTCACCGGCGCAGAAATTTCGCGGGCGGAAGTCGTCTCAGCTTCGGTCGAAATGATCCACGCTTATTCACTGGTGCACGACGACATGCCGTGCATGGACGACGATGTGTTACGCCGCGGCAAGCCGACGGTGCATGTTCAGTTCGACGAAGCCACCGCGCTGCTGGTGGGCGACGCGCTGCAGGCGCTCGCATTCCAGATTGTGGCGGAAAACCGCTTGTGCGACAGCGACGCACAGCAACTCAACGCGATCACGTTGCTGTCCCATGCCTGCGGTTCGCGCGGCATGGCCGGCGGACAGGCGATCGATCTGGCCAGTGTCGGTAAACATTTGAGTCTGCCCGAACTGGAGTTCATGCACATCCACAAAACCGGTGCGCTGATCCGCGCCGCGATTTTGATGGGCGCCGCCTGCGGCAGGCCGTTGGACGAAAAACAACAGTCGGCCCTGGACCGCTATGCTAAATGTGTGGGGCTGGCGTTCCAGGTGGTTGACGATGTGCTTGACGCCGAAGCCAGTACCGCTACACTGGGAAAAACGGCGGGCAAGGACGCGAAGGACGGCAAACCTACTTACGTCAGCATTGTAGGTGCAGCCCAAGCTAAGGCGCTGGCGGATGACCTGCACGGCGATGCGCTTCAAGCTGTGGAAATTTTTGATCATCAGGCGGACAGACTGCGTTTTCTGGCAGACTATATTGTAAAAAGGCAACACTGAAAAATGTCAGCTTACCCATTACTCGATACGATCCACAACCCTCACGCTTTGCGCAACCTCGAGCGCAAGCAGCTGCCGCAACTGTCGCACGAGTTGCGCGAATTCATTATTGAATCGGTCGCTTCGACCGGCGGTCATTTTTCTTCCAACCTGGGCACGGTGGAGCTCAGCGTCGCACTGCATTATGTATTCAACACACCGGAAGACCGGCTGGTATGGGACGTCGGACATCAGACCTACGCGCACAAAATCCTCACCGGGCGTCGTGCAGGCATGGCGAAACTCCGGCAGCGAGGCGGCGTGGCCGGTTTCCCGCGCCGCGAGGAAAGCGAATACGATACTTTCGGCGTCGCGCACTCTTCGACGTCTATTTCTGCCGCACTCGGCATGGCAGTCGCTGCGCAGCGGGAAGGTAAGGATCGCAAAGCTGTCGCCATCATCGGCGACGGCGCGATGAGTGCGGGCATGGCCTTCGAGGCGCTGAACAACGCGGGCGCGATGGACGCGAACCTGTTGGTGATACTCAATGACAACGATATGTCGATTTCACCGCCGGTCGGCGCGTTGAATAATTATCTCGCCAAGCTCATGTCGGGCCCGTTTTACAATTCCATTCGCTACGGCAGCGATCGCCTGCTACGCGCCACGCCGCAAATCCACGAGTTCGCCAAGCGGGCGGAAGAACACGTCAAAGGCATGGTGACGCCGGGCACGCTGTTCGAGGAATTCGGTTTTAATTACATCGGGCCGATAGACGGCCACGATGTGGATTTGCTGGTCACTACGCTGACCAATATTAAAAAGCTCGACGGCCCGCAGTTTCTGCATGTGGTCACGCGCAAAGGCAAAGGCTATGCGCCTGCCGAAGCCGATCCGATTCTGTATCACGGCCCGGGCAAATTCGACCCGAAGGTCGGCATCGTCGGAAAGCCTGCGGGCAAGCCGACTTACTCGCAGATATTCGGCGACTGGTTGTGCGACATGGCAAAGCTGGATGGTCGCGTGGTCGGCATCACACCGGCGATGCGCGAGGGCTCTGGCATGGTGCGTTTTTCCGAAGAATTCCCCGATCGTTATTTCGATGTCGGCATAGCCGAACAACATTCGGTGACGTTCGCCGCCGGTTTGGCCTGCCAAGGATTGAAACCCGTTGTCGCTATTTATTCGACGTTTTTGCAGCGTGCTTACGACCAGGTGATACACGACGTGGTGTTGCAAAACCTGCCCGTGGTATTCGCCATTGATCGCGCGGGACTTGTCGGCGCAGACGGCCCGACCCACGCCGGCAGCTTTGATATTTCATTCTTGCGCTGCCTGCCCAACACCGTGGTGATGACGCCATCGGACGAAAACGAAACACGGCAAATGCTCTACACGGCCGTGCAGATCGACGGGCCCAGCGCAGTGCGGTATCCGCGCGGCAGCGGCCCCGGCATGGCGATTGAATCTTCCATGCGCGCGATTCCCGTCGGCAAAGGGGAGATTCGCCGCGAAGGCAAGAAAATTGCCATTCTTGCTTTCGGTACTCTGCTCAAACCCGCGCTCGACGCTGCCAGCGATCTCAATGCAACTGTCGCCAATATGCGCTTTGTCAAACCGCTGGACGAAGATCTCGTGGTCCGTCTTGCCAAAACCCATGACCATATTGTGACCATTGAAGACAACACGATTGTCGGCGGTGCAGGCAGCGCAGTGCTGGAATGCCTGCAAGCTCACAACATCAAAACCGATGTCTTGCTGCTGGGTTTACCCGATAAATTCATCGAGCACGGCGATCCCGCTGCCATGCTCGCCGAATGCGGCCTCGACAAAATCGGTATCGTTACGTCCATTGCCAAGAAAATCGGCGCGCCGATTCCTCTCGTCAGTTCCATGCCGCCATCAAACAAGATTGTTGGATAATAGTAACTATTTGATTATATTGTCTTTTTTATAGAACTAAACCCGAGCAGTTTATTCAACTATTCGGGTCGGGCTATAATGCCACTCTGCTTCCCTACGGAATCGCCATGAACCAACGCGACAGACATCTTCCCATTGCCGATGTGCAAGGCTCAGCTGACACGCGCAAACTCGATATCGATCGGGTGGGGATTAAATCGCTACGCCATCCGGTCATGCTGAAAGGCAAAACCGGCGGCGTGCAACACACTATAGCGATGTTCAACATGTACGTGCATTTGCCGCACCATTTCAAAGGCACGCACATGTCGCGCTTTGTCGAGATCCTTAACCGGCATGAGCACGAAATTTCAGTCGAGTCCTTCGAAAGTATTTTGCGCGACATGGTGAAGCGCCTCGACGCCGAAGCGGGCCATATCGAAATGACATTCCCGTTTTTTGTCAATAAGACGGCGCCAGTGTCAGGCGTAAAATCACTGCTGGATTACGAAGTGACTTTGACTGGCGAAATAAAACGCAACGGCGAATATCGATTCGACATGAAAGTGGTCGTCCCGGTGACCAGCTTGTGCCCGTGCTCGAAAAAAATCTCCGCTTATGGAGCGCACAACCAGCGCTCGCACGTCACCATCAGCGCGCGCACCAATACGTTTGTGTGGATAGAAGATTTACTCCAAATCGCCGAGTCGCAAGCCTCGAGTGAACTCTACGGCTTACTCAAACGCCCCGATGAAAAATTCGTCACCGAACGCGCCTATGACAACCCGAAATTCGTAGAAGATCTGGTGCGCGACATCGCCGCGCTACTCGATGTGGATAAGCGGATTGATGCTTATGTAGTGGAATCCGAGAACTTTGAGTCGATTCACAATCATTCGGCTTATGCACTGATCGAAAAAGACAAGAAAGCCAAACAGCGCTAATTTAATAGCGTTTGGTCAGCGTCATTTTTCCGCCGTCCTGTTTTATTTCCAGCCGATTCAGAAAACTCATTCCCAATAGAGTGATCGGCAACCCTGCGCCTTCGATAACTGATACCTCTACATTGTGCAAAGTAATATCGCCAACGCTTACCTTGTCTGCTTTCATGGCGTACATCGGCGCTACGCCGTTGGCGGTGGAGGTCATGCCACGCCGGCCTTTTGTATAATCCAATCCCATACGTTTGGCTTCGTCGCTGCTCAATGCGACGCTGGTGGCACCGGTATCGACGACGAAGCGTGTCGTGGCGCCGTTGATGGAACCTGTTGTGTAATAGTGGCCTCGACCGTCAGCTGTCAACACCAGCGCCCCTGTTCCACCGACAGATTGTTTGCCGCTACCATTGGATGCAGATTGACCAAGTGGAATGTCGTGACGCTTGCCCCCAATTTCGATCACCGCGCCTTTGGAATCTGCGCTGACCAAACGCACGTCGTCAATTTTTTGCCCTTCAGTCATCATGCGCGGAGTTCCGCGATCGATCTCTACCAGTGCTTTACCCGCAAACAAACCGACGACATTGACGTCTGTGGCAAACGCCATACCGGGCCCAATAAATAATTCAATGAAAATAAATAGATAACTGCCTTTGATTTTGCTCATACCACCCATTTCCCAGAGCTAAGGCCACAAAGAAAATTTTGCGTGATTCTCTATCGTCCTACGCTTGATTGAATACTGGTCTTGGCCCATGTGCAATGCTGTGGCACACAGTCTTAACGCAATAGCCAACAAATCGTCACTACAAGAGACGAAAAAAAACCGCAGGCTTTTGGCCTGCGGTTTTTATGAAACTACTGTAACGAATTACTTAGGCGATACATTCAATGACTTCACAGTTGCCATGTTGATGTACTGATCAACTGGCAGACCTTTAGCGCGCTGGTAGCTGTTCAATGCACCCAGGAAAGTGTTGTCGATGCGGCCCGAAACCGGTGTTGGATAACCAGACTTGCTCAACGCGTTCTGTATCTCGCTGATCTTGCTTGGTGTCGCATTGGTTTCGCAAAGCACTTGACGCCATTCTTGCGTGCCGTCAGATACTTTGATGGTACGTGTCACTGTCTGATACTCAGGTGCGACTGGTACACGATTCTGTGAAGCAGGCTGCACCAGCTTGTTGACAGTCACCGTGCGGTATTCAGCCGGCACTTCAACTTCGCGGGTAGTGGCCGGTGTCTTGACCACTTGCTTGGTGATGGTAGTGTACTGCGCCGGAATTTCTTCCTCGGCAATGGCCATCGCAATCGGCACCTGCTTGGTCACAGTGCGGAACTCGGCAGGTACTGCAACTTCACGTGTCGTAGCCGGTGTCTTGACCACTTGCTTGGTGATGGTGGTGTACTGCGCAGGCACTTCAACTTCGCGCGTCGTGGCTGGTGTCTTGACTACTTGCTTGGCGACGTTGGAGAACTCAGCAGGAATATCCACTTCACGCGTGCTGGCCGGTGTCTTCACGATTTGTTTAGTAATCGTGGTGAACTGAGCTGGCACTTCAACTTCACGTGTCGATGCCGGTGTTTTCAGCACTTGCTTCGTGATCGTTGCAAATTCAGCAGGAATATCCACTTCACGCGTAGCGCCGGTTCCCTTGGCAACTTTCGTCGCTACGGAGCGGAACTCACCCGGCACTTCAACTTCACGCGTGCTGGCAGGTGTTTTCACTACTTGCTTGGTGACGGTTGCGTACTGAGCTGGCACTTCCACTTCTTTGGTCGTTGCCGGGGTCTTCACCACTTGTTTAGTGATGGTGCGGAATTCTCCAGCCACTTCGGACTCGCGTGCACCTGCCGGTGTTTTAACCACTTGCTTGGTCACGGTTGCGTATTCAGCTGGCACTTCAACTTCACGCGTAGCAGCCGGTGTTTTGACAACTTGACGGCTCACGGTGCGGAACTCACCTGGCACTTCAACATCACGTGTTGCAGCCGGTGTTTTGACTACTTGTTTGGTAACCGTTGCGTACTCAGCAGGAATTTCCACTTCGCGCGCGCTGGCAGGTGTCTTCACCACTTGGCGAGCGACGGTGCGGAATTCACCTGGCACTTCAACTTCACGCACGCTGGCAGGTGTTTTCACAATCTGTTTGCTGATGGTGGAGTATTCAGCGGGTACTTCCACTTCGCGCGTGCTGGCCGGTGTTTTGACCACTTGACGTGACACGGTGCGGAACTCGCCCGGCACTTCCACTTCACGAGTAGCAGCCGGTGTCTTGACTACTTGCTTGGTGATAGTGCTGTATTCAGCGGCGACTTCGACTTCACGTGCGCTGGCTGGTGTCTTGACCACTTGTTGAGGAACCGAGCGTGACTCGCCTGGCACTTCAACTTCACGCGCTGCTGCTGCAGTTTTCACTACTTGCTTGGTCACAGTTGCGTATTCAGCTGGTACTTCCACTTCACGCGTACCGGCAGGTGTCTTGACTACTTGACGGCTCACGGTGCGGAACTCACCTGGTACATCGACTTCGCGGGTGGTAGCCGGTGTCTTGACTACTTGCTTGGTGATGGTGGTGAACTGCGCTGGCGATTCTACTTCGCGCGAAGATGCCGGTGCTTTCACTTGCTGAGTTGCCACGCTGCGGAATTCGCCAGCCACTTCTACTTCACGCGTAGAAGCAGGTGTCTTCACGACTTGCTTGGTAACCGTTGCATATTCTGCCGGCACGTCTACTTCACGAGTAGAGGCCGGAGTTTTCACGATCTGTTTGGTAACAGTTCTGAATTCCGCTGGCACTTCTACTTCACGCGTAGCTGCTGGGGTTTTTACGATCTGCTTGGAAACGGTACGGCTTTCACCAGCCACTTGTACTTCACGTGTACTGGCTGCGTTTTTCGGCACTTGACGTGATACGGTGCGGAATTCGCCCGGCACTTCAACTTCACGTGTCGTTGCAGGAGTCTTCACAACTTGTTTGGTAATGGTGCGGAACTCAGCGGGAATTTCCACTTCACGCGTCGTAGCAGGTGTTTTCACAACTTGCTTGGTGATGGTGGTGTATTCGCCCGGCACTTGAATTTCGCGTGTGCCGCTGTCTGCGTAGTTGGCTGAACCTGCGCCACCTGCGGTTCTTGTACCGCCCGCGCCGCCTGCTCCACCAGCACCTGCTCCACCCGCGCCGCCTGCGCCACCGGCGCCTGCAGAAACGCCGGCACCACCGGCACCTGCACCACCAGCACCGCTATAACCACGCGGAACTTGTTTGGTGATGGTACGGTATTCAGCCGGCACGTCGATTTCGCGTGTGGTTGGCGCTGTTTTTACAGCTTGTTTGGTAATCGTGCTGAACTCAGCCGGCACGTCGATTTCGCGTGTCGAGGCCGGGGTCTTAACGATTTGTTTGGTAATGGTTTTGTAAACTGGCGGAACTTCAACCAGGCACAACAAATCACCAGAGGTTTCGTCAACACGGGTGTCAATGGTTTGACCGACTACGCCACCGATGGTGCTTTTTCCACCGACCGTGGTGCTGATGCTGGTGTTGCCGGCGCCAGCGGTACCTGAACGTACGCTAGAACCACTGCTGCCGATCGTTGCACCGGCGCTGCTGGTGCCGCGTTTCCAGGTTGTGTAACCAGCGGTTTCCAACACTTTCTCGGATACGGTCTCATAGACAGCGGGAACCATTTCCAGACGCTTGGAAGCCGGGCGAACTTGAACTTGTTCAGTAACCGTTTCGTAGCTGCCAGGAATCACTTCCAAACGCTTGGAAGCGGCTTTCACTTCTACGCGCTCGGTGATGGTTTCGTAAGCGACGGTGCCGGTTTGCAAACGTGTCGTCGGTGCGCGAACTTCAACACGCTCAGACACAGTTTCGAATGTTGCCGGGATCACTTCCAGACGCTTGGAGGCTGGCTTGACCATGACTTGTTCGGTCACGGTTTCAAAAGTTGCCGGAATCACTTCAATACGCTTGGAAGGTGCTTTAACTTGAACTTGCTCAGTCACGGTTTCGTAGGAACCGGGGATCGACTCAAGACGCTTGGATGGATCGCGCACTTGGACTTGCTCAGCCACGGTTTCATAAACAGCTGGAACAACTTCCAGACGCTTAACGGCTGGCTTGACCATTACTTGTTCTGTGGTGGTCTCGTAAGTTGCTGGAATCACTTCAACGCGCTTCGAAGCTGGCTTGACCAATACTTGTTCGGTCACTGTTTCGTAAGTTGCCGGAATCACTTCCAGACGCTTGCCCGGTGCGCGAACCTGAATTTGCTCGGAACCTGGAACCAAAGTGGCAGGCACGACTTCAACGCTCTTGGTTGCTGGCTTGACCATGACTTGTTCGGTCACGGTTTCATAAGTTGCCGGGATCACTTCAACGCGCTTCGATGGTGCTTTAACTTGAACTTGTTCAGTCACGGTTTCATAAACAGCGGGAACCATTTCCAAACGCTTGGAAGCGGGCTTGACCAATACTTGTTCGGTGACGGTTTCGAATGTGCCAGGAATCACTTCCAGACGCTTCGATGCGGATTTGATTTGAATTTGTGTAGCGGCTGTTTCATAAGTCGCAGGGATCAATTCCATGCGCTTGGAAGCTGGCTTGGTCAACACTTGTTCAGTCACGGTTTCGAAGGTTGCCGGAATGACTTCCAGACGCTTCGATGCCGCTTTAACTTGAACTTGTTCAGTCACGGTTTCAAACGTAGCAGGAATCAATTCCAGACGCTTGGTAGCTGGCTTGGTCAATACTTGTTCAGTCACGGTTTCGAAGGTTGCCGGAATGACTTCCAGACGCTTCGATGCCGCGCGAACTTGAACTTGTTCAGTTTGCGTTTCGTAAGTCGCAGGAATCAATTCCATACGCTTCGATGCCGGCTTGACCAATACCTGTTCAGTCACGGTTTCGAATGTGCCAGGAATCACTTCCAGGCGCTTCGACGCTGCTTTAACTTGAACTTGTTCGGTTTGGGTTTCGTAAGTAGCAGGAATGATTTCAATACGCTTGGAAGCAGGCTTGACCAAAACTTGCTCGGTTACCGTTTCAAAAGCGGCTGGAACCGCATCAAGACGCTTGGAAGGCGCGCGAACTTGAACTTGCTCGGTCACGGTTTCGTAAGTTGCCGGAATCACTTGCAACTGCTTGGTGGCTGGCTTGACCAATACTTGTTCGGTCACAGTTTCGTAAGTTGCAGGAATCACTTCCAGACGCTTCGACGGAGCACGGGTCTGAATTTGCTCAGAGCCGGCTTCGTACGCAACTGGCGAACTTTCCAGACGCTTCGATCCAGCTTTAACCATCACTTGTTCGGTCACTGTTTCGTAAGTTGCCGGAATGACTTCGATACGCTTGGATGCTGCTTTCACCATAACTTGTTCAGTCACGGTTTCGTAAGTTGCGGGTATTACCTCAACGCGCTTAGCGGCTGCGCGGGTCATCATTTGCTCGCCGCCTGCTTCATAAGTCGCAGGAATCACTTCGATGCGCTTGGAAGCTGGCTTGACCATCACTTGTTCCGTCACGGTTTCGTAAGTCGCTGGGATCACTTCAAGGCGGGTTGAAGCTGGCTTGACCATCACTTGTTCAGTCGTGGTGTCATATTGTTGCTGTCCACTGCCATCGCGAGCCTCCACCAGCGAACGCGCGGTGGCGGCACTGACACCCATTTTGTCGGCGATTTGCTGGAAGCTGGAGCCGGCCGCGTGCAAGCGTTTGGCTTCTGCAGCCTGCGGCGAAACAGACACCTGGCGTCTGGCGGCAGCCTTTATTAACACCTGCTCGGTAACGGTTTCGTAAGTTGCTGGAATAACTTCGATACGCTTGGTGGCAGGCTTGACTAATTGCTGCTCGGTTACTGGCTCGTAACGTGGCTGAACGGTTTCGATACGCTCGGAACCTTCACGCTTGAGCACTTGCTCGGATTCGGTGCGGTACTGCGGGCCGCTAATCACTTTAGCGTAGCACTCACCGGACTGGGCGTTAGGAGGAACCAGGCTGTTGTTGGCACCAACTGGCACTGCGCAATTGGCGCAATTGGTTGATTCGGTCGCGGCGGTTTTGGCACGGGCCGTAGCTGCATCTGCAGCAGCCTTGGCTTCTGCGGCTGCACGAGCCTGGGCGGCGACTTCGGCTTCACGTGTCTTAAGAGCAGCTTCACGGGCTGCAATTTCGTCCATGCGAGCCTTCATGGCGGGGTCGGTACCGCCGGCCATTTTGGGGGCGTCCATCGTTCCACAGGCAGCCAGTACAAGGGCTACGATCAAGGGAGACATTTTCTTGGCGGTTTCAAATCTATTCATGGCAAAACTCCTGGTCAGTTAATCAGTATGAGTCCAAAATAACCTTGCCTAGGCATTCGCTAATAGGATGCTTTAATTAGGCTGCTTTCGGCTTGATGTTATTTGTATTGATGAAGAAACAAAATCTTGGGTTAGGGCCAAATATAAGTAAACGCCCCACTGCAATCCGTTGGCAAGTATATAAAGTATTTAGCAAGTTGGGAACTGAATTAAATGTATTGAAATATCCATAACGCCAAGTTATTTTTTCCCACGAATTGAAGAAATAATTATTCAAAATAAACAATGGGTTATGAAAGTCGCTTTTTGTTCACTTCGCTATTACCTGCCTGGTCTGCATTCGTAACAATCGTTAACCTGAGTGTCCTCCTACCTTGAAACAACATTGACAAAGAGTTAGAAACTGGCCGCGCTACGAACCAATCCCACAGCCGACTTATTCGTTTGTTCTTTGCCGAAATCTTTGGGGAAATCGTCCACCCTGATGACGCGCCGCTTGAGCGCTAATGCACGGTGCAACATTTCAGCTTCAAGCGGTGAAATCACACTCAGTCTCAGTGCTTCGTCAAGTCGCTCACTGCCATTACGCGAACCCTGGATTACAAGCAAATTACCGGATTTTTCCGCTGCACGGATCTTGGCTTCAATGGCTTCAGCCTCTACCGCGGCGACAAAAGCCGCTTGCAATCCGCCAATCACATCGTTTTCGTCATCAGGCACATACACCCCCGCAGTAAGCCGATCACGGGCGGCATTGGGCTCGATCAGAATTTTGGCTACGGCACGGCCCATTGCATCGGACGGCATGGTCAGTGTCAGGCCCTTTGGAAATATCAGACGGCGCATTATCCATGCGGCAAACCGGTTGGGGAAATTCGCCAACACGCCATCGAAAGCAATTTGGGTTTTGAAAAACGCATCGTGTAAGGCCCAATCAAGCAATGGCAGATCGGCTTTTTGCTGTCCCTGGTCTTCGTAGTGTTTCAATGCGCAGGAACTCATATAAAGCTGGGACAGAATATCGCCCAGGCGCGCGGATAATTTTTCCTTGCGTTTCAATTGTCCACCGAGGACGAACATGGAAATATCGGCGATCAACCCGAACGCCGCGGTGAAACGCGTCATTTGCTGGAAATAGCGTTTGGTCTCCGGCGAGCCGGGCACGGACAAGCCTTGACCGCCCGTGATGCCGAGCCAAAAGCTGCGTACAGCATTCGAAATAGTAAAGCCTATGTGTCCGAAAAGTGCCGTATCGAATTCGATCAATGCAGCCTCGGGATCCGGATTGTTAGCGGCTTTTATTTCTTTCAATACATACGGATGACCTCGAATGGCTCCCTGGCCGAAAATTATCATACTGCGGGTGAGAATATTGGCGCCTTCAACGGTGATGGCAACCGGTACCAGCTGATGGGCACGGCCTAGATAATTATTCGGCCCGAGGCAAATGCCTTTACCCCCATGTACATCCATTGCGTCGGTGATCACGCGGCGCATTCCTTCGGTCATGTGATATTTAGCAATAGCGGAAACCACCGACGGCTTCTCGCCCAGATCCACCGCACCGGCGGTCATGGTGCGCGTGGCGTCCATCATATAAGTCGTGCCGCCGATACGCGCAAGAGCTTCTTCCACGCCCTCGAATTTACCAATGGGCGTTTTGAATTGCGTGCGTACGCGCGCATACGCGCCGGTGGCGAAGCTGGCGACTTTACCCGCAGCGATAGATTGCGCAGGCAAGGAAATCGAACGGCCTGCAGCAAGGCATTCCATCAACATGCGCCAGCCCTGGCCGACACGCGGCTGGCCGCCGATTACCCAATCCATGGGAATGAAAACATCTTTGCCCGAATTCGGCCCGTTCATGAATGCGCCGTTCAAGGGCAGATGGCGGCGGCCGATATTCACGCCCGGCGTGCTGGTCGGTATCAACGCCAGCGTAATGCCGATGTCTTCTTTATCGCCTATCAATTTGTCCGGATCGTAGAGCTTGAACGCTAAGCCCAACAACGTGGCAACCGGGCCGAGAGTGATATAGCGTTTGTCCCAGGTGAGGCGCATGCCCAAAACTTCTTTGCCCTCATGCATGCCTTTACAGACAATACCGAAATCGGGAATCGCACCGGCGTCCGAGCCCGCTTCCGGGCCGGTCAAAGCGAAACAGGGAATCTCGTGGCCCTTGGCCAGCCGTGGCAAATAATAATTTTTTTGTTCTTCGGTGCCGTAATGAATCAGCAATTCTGCAGGACCGAGGGAATTGGGCACCATTACACTCACTGCCGCGGTCCCGCTGCGGCTGGAGATTTTCATTACCACTTCAGAGTGCGCATAAGCGGAGAATTCCAAGCCGCCGTATTTTTTCGGAATTATCATACCCAGAAAACCTTGCGCCTTGATGTAGTGCCATACATCCTGCGGCAAATCGAATAACTCATGGGTGACTTCCCATTCGTTCACCATATTGCAAAGCGCTTCCGTGGGCCCGCTGAGAAAGGCCGTCTCTTCCGCGGTCAAAGTCGGCTTGGGAAAGGCGAGCAGTTTTTCCCAGTCCGGACGACCGCTGAACAAATCGCCTTCCCACCAGACCGTACCGGCCTCCAGCGCTTCCTGCTCGGTTTGCGAAACCGGCGGCAGGATTTTTTTATACCAATTGAACAGCGCCTTGCTCACAAATTTGCGGCGCAGGGGAACGACATTCAATAGCACCGCGACCAACAAAAAAACGGCCCCCGCACTGGTCAGCGCCGTGCCCTGCAACACGCCTTCGGCGGCGAGCGCGGCAATGCCGACGCCGAACGCGATAGCCCACAGCCAGCCCGGTGCGCTGAAATATGCCAGCGCCCAAGCGAAAGCGACGGAAATGACGACAGACGCAACAATGGTTGTGATCATGAAACTCTCCTGGTCAGCGCTATTTAGGGTGAGTGACTATTTGATCGATTCAAGAAACCATTGCCAGCGCTACCGAAGAGTGCATGCTCGCGGGCGCCTGCAAGCCGGCGCATACGAACGGAAGCAATCTTTGCACGACGGTTACTGGATAGCTCCCGTCACTTAGTTCGTATTTCGCTACGAGGCGCAACGCGTCGGCGCCCGATTGAGTATAGGATATGGCGCCGAAAACGAAATGCATGCGCCAGACTAATTCTTCGGCAGATAAATGGGGCAAGGATCTTTTCAGAGCGGCTTTGAAGCGCTTAATGACTTCCTTATTCTGGCTATAAAGGATGTCGCGCACATTTCCAGATGGCTCACTATATGCCCGCCCAAGCAATTGGGCGAACACCTGCGCACCGTCGTTTGCGCTCTCTTCGTTAACGAATGCGGAGCCGATAAAAGCTTCCACTATTGACTCTAATTTCAGCGGGCTGCCTTCGGCTAGCGACTCCAACCGGTCCAAGTGGCCCAGGCGCTGGCGGTTAAGCGGATCGAGACGGCGGGTAAACACGGATTCGATCAGCGCATCCTTGGAACCGAAATGGTAATTGACCGCGGCGAGATTGACTTCGGCTTCGGCGGTAATCATGCGCATGGAAGTCGCGGCAAATCCGTGCTGCAAAAACAGGCGTTCGGCAGCTTCGAGTATTCTGGTTGGGGTATCTTGTACCGCCTTGGGCGTCAAGCGGGATTTGATAGGTATAGCAGCCATATTTTCTCCTAAAAAATAAGATACTGATTTAATTGAATTATTGTGCTTTGGGTCAAACGTTCGTTTAAATTATGCGTTTACATCTCGATTGTCAAGAATAGATGGGCAAATAAGTAATACTAAAAATTATTCGTCAGGAGACAAGCGGTTTCGCCGCTCAACAAAATTAAAAGGCAGTTACGGTAAAGCGGAATCAATCAATTTGTTGGGAAATAAAAGTCGGCCAAGGACGGCTGATATTAAGGTTTGAATATTAACTATATGATTTTATTTCATAAAAATTAATTTCGGCCTAAACTGCTTTTTACAAGTCGCATTTGAAGCACTGACCATTAAGGCGATCGAATGGTTCTGGCATGCTCTATTTTTGTGCATTTATTTAGAACCACTTTCAAACCCGCTTCAGTGGCGATTTTTGTAGCTTCCTCGTTAATTACGCCTATTTGCAGCCATAGGCAACCGGCACCAACTGCTACCGCGTCGCGGGCTATGGGCATCATTTCTTCGCTACGGCGAAAGCAATCCACTATGTCTATTTTCCCGGGCACTTCGCGCAAGCTCGGATAGGATTTCTCACCCAGCACATCGGCCAGACGTGGATTGACGGGGATGATGCGATAGCCCTGTTGCTGCAAGTAGAGTGCGACTTGATAACTCGGTCGCGCGGGATTATCTGATAGCCCGACGACGGCTATTGTTTGACAATTTTTGAACAGCTGGCAGATTTCATCGGCAGTAAAACCCATATATTTTGTACCTATTTTTTTCCAGCATGCGTATAGAGGTTGGATGGTGCCGACAGTAAGAATCGAACTCACGACCTTCTGATTACAAATCAGCTGCTCTACCATCTGAGCTATGCCGGCAATTTATGAAACTGTGGAGGGGAATTATAAGGGATGGCGATGACGGGGCAAAGCAATGTCCGCGCATTGCCGTCGCTTATTTCACCACCTTTAGATGGCTTTTACCGCCCGAGGGTTTCGGCGTCGAGGGGTCGGTGCCGGGCGGGGGGGGGCTGTCTGGCCGAGCTTCATTTTTGTTGTGGCGCTTCCCCAGCGTATTATCCGGCAGCGCGGCCCTCGGTGCATCTTTCAGGGCCAATGACGCTACAGTGGGTTCCAGTGGAAACATCATGCCCTCGGCATTTTCGCGCGCAAAAATACCTGCCACATTACTGATAGGCACCTTGATTTCACGCGACACGCCGTTGAAGCGCGCACTGAATTGCACCATGTCGTTATCGATAGTGAGATTTCGCGTGGCGCCGGTGCTGATATTGAGCACGATTTCGTTATTTTTCACGTACTCCATCGGCACCCTTGTGCTCGCATCAACGCGAACGTTGAGATACGGCGTGAATCCGCAATCGCAGCACCATTCGTAAATGGCGCGGAGAAGATATGGCTTGGTGGAAATTTCACTCACTTGAGGACAAACCCTGCGCCGCATCAGCGGCGCATGGCTTTTTCGGCGGGGGTCATGGAATCGATAAACGCCTGGCGCGAAAACAGACGCTCGGCGTATTTGAGTAACGGTGCTGCCTGCTTAGTCAGTTGCACGTTATAGTGTTCGAGACGCCACAGCAACGGTGCGATGGCCACATCGAGCATGGAAAACTCGTCGCCCAAGATGAATTTTTGCCGCGCGAAAATAGGCGCTATTTGCACCAGGTTATCGCGGATCATGGTGCGGGATTTTTCCATGGCTTTTTGCGAGCCGCCCTCGAGAATTTGCACATGGCTGAATAATTCCAATTCAAAACGGAACAGGAACAGCCGCGCGCGCGCGCGCATCACAGGGTCCGCAGGCATGAGTTGCGGATGCGGGAAACGCTCATCTATGTATTCGTTGATAATATTGGACTCGTACAACACCAGGTCGCGCTCGACCAATACGGGTACGCGGTTGTATGGATTCATTACCGCCAGGTCTTCCGGCTTGTTGAACAAATCTACGTCGATGATTTGGAAATCCATGCCTTTTTCATACAGCACAAGGCGGCAGCGCTGACTGAAAGGGCAAGTCGTGCCGGAATACAAGGTCATCATGGATAAATTCTCTCCGTTTTTTTCAATTGCTTCCGCTGGAAAAATTCCGGTGGAAAATTTTATTTCACGTCTTTCCAGATTTGGTTTTTGAGGCCAAGCATGACGAAAAACAATAAGGTAAGAAAAAATACCACAACTATTCCCATACGAAAGCGGGTTTCTTTGATCGGCTCCGCTATATATGAAAGAAAGTTGACCGTATCGCGTACATAGTTATCGTATTCCGCAGCCGTCAGGCTTCCCGCCTTCGTAAGCTTGAGACTTTTTTCCACATGGCCTGCTTCACCGTGGGCTGCCGGAATTTGCTTCAGTTCGAGCACTTGCTCGCCCTGCAGGTCATACAGCACATGCGGCATGGCTACGCTGGGAAAAACGAGATTATTCCAGCCAGAAGGATGGCTATCGTCGCGATAAAAACTGCGCAGATAGGTGTAAAGCCAGTCGGTTCCGCGCGAGCGCGCTATCACCGACAAATCCGGCGCCGACAAATCCGGCGGCGCAACACCGAACCATGCCTTGGCGCCTTTTGCATCCAGTGCCATCTTCATAGTTTCGCCGATTTTGTCGGTGGTAAACATCAGGTTGTCCCTGATTTGCTGCTCGGTCAAACCAATATCCTGCAATTTGCTGTAACGGAAGTACGCCGCGCCGTGGCAATTAAGACAATGGTTGACGAAATTCCGCGCACCGCGTTGCAACGAGGTCTGCATATCCGGCGCGACGGGCAGGCGGTCCAGCGCGATTTTTTCCGAGGCCGCGGCCCACATCGGTAATGCCAGCAATAACAATATGAACTTCATTACGTCAGCCTTTCCGGAACGGGTTTGGTTTTATCTTTCGCGCTGTACCACGGCATCAGGATAAAAAACGCAAAATAAATGACCGTAAATATGCGCGCGACGACAGTGGCGGTATCGAGACCGCCAACCAGCGGCAATGCTTTGGGCAATTGGCTCCACACGTTGGTCGGGAAAGTACCGCAAATAGCCAACACGACGAAGCTGATGGCAAAAGCATACAGCCATGTTTTATACAGGTTGCCTCGGTAACGTATTGATTTCACCTTGCCTTTATCCAGCCAAGGAAGAAGGAACAGTATCAGCGTTGCCGCGCCCATTACTACCACGCCGGGGAATTGCGAACCGGCGATAGGCGGTATGGCACGCAACATGGCATAAAACGGCGTGAAATACCATACCGGCGCGATATGCTCCGGGGTCTGCAAGGGATTGGCCGGCACGAAGTTATTATCTTCGAGGAAATAACCGCCCATGGTCGGGAAGAAAAATATAATCACGCCGAAAACAAGCAAAAATACCACCACGCCCAGTAGGTCTTTCACCGTGTAGTAAGGATGAGAGGGAATGCCGTCAAGCGGAATGCCGGTTTTTGGATCTTTGTTTTGCTTGATTTCAATGCCATCAGGGTTATTCGAACCGACTTCATGCAACGCGATTAAATGCGCCGCCACCAAGCCTGCCAGTACAAACGGCAGTGCAATCACATGAAAGGCGAAAAAGCGGTTCAAGGTGGCATCTGAAACCACATAATCACCGCGTATCCATTCGGACAAATCGGGGCCGATAAACGGCACCGCCGAGAACAGGTTCACAATGACCTGCGCACCCCAAAACGACATTTGACCCCATGGCAATAGGTAACCGAAAAACGCTTCGGCCATCAACGCCAGGTAGATCATCATGCCGAATATCCACAACAACTCACGCGGTTTGCGATACGAGCCATACATCAGGCCGCGGAACATGTGCAGATAGACCACGATGAAAAACATCGACGCCCCCGTAGAATGCATGTAGCGGATGAGCCAGCCGAATTTCACATCGCGCATGATGAATTCGACTGACGCGAAGGCTTCCTTGGCATCGGGCTTGTAATTCATGGTCAGAAAAATCCCGGTGACAATCTGCAGTACCAAGGCAAACATTGCCAGCGAACCGAACAGATACCAGAAATTAAAATTCTTCGGTGCAATGTATTTGCCCCATTGTTCATTCCACATTCTGGTGGCGGGAAAACGCTCATCGACCCAATTGATCATATTAACGAGTACGGACATTTATCAAGCTCCTTTGCTGTCGTTTCCGATCAGCAGTCGCGACTCGCTGAGATATTGATGGGGCGGCACTACCAGATTGGACGGTGCGGGCGAGCCTTTGAAAACCCGCGCGGCCATATCGAACTTGGAGCCATGGCACGGGCAGTAAAACCCGCCGGGCCAGTCGGAACCCAGATCTGCCGGGCCGATGTCCTTGCGGAATGTCGGCGAACATCCCAGATGGGTGCAGACGCCCTCTACCACGAGAAAATTCTTGTTTTTTTCGTTGGAACGCAAAGGGTTTTTTGCATAGGCCGGTTGGCTGGAGCTGCTGGAAGTGGGATCCTCCAGTTTGTCTGTAATTTTTTCCAGTTGGGCGAGCATTTCAGGGGTTCGGTTGACTACCCAAACCGGCTTGCCGCGCCACTCAAACGTTGCAATCTGCCCTGGCTCGATTTTGG
The DNA here is from genome assembly GCA_049695115.1 of Burkholderiales bacterium. GTDB lineage: Bacteria > Pseudomonadota > Gammaproteobacteria > Burkholderiales > JBEEJL01 > JBEEJL01. The sequence continues at coordinate 46,999 of JBAVRP010000018.1, forward strand.
ATATATCCACTTCAACCGGCGCACCGGCTGCTCTGGCCCGCTCGCTGGGAACCATGCTGCCCACAAACGGAACAATCGCCGCCCCTGTCGCCACCGCCCCCAAGGCACTGGAAGCAATCAAGAAATTGCGTTTTGCCTTGTCAACATCTCTTACACTCATGCGATTTCCTTATGCTTAAGCTTGTCCGGTTCAAAACCGCCCTATTTTATACGATTTGAATTGTAAACTTAAGCCCTGTCAGCAAATATCCCCGGATTTCGAGTTGACAGGGGGTACGCGAAGGAACTACAGTAAACCCGCTTCAAAACAAGCTGTTAACGATTAACTCAATCAAGCATGGAGGTAAGTATGGGAATGATGTCCGAATTTAAAGATTTTATTGCTAAAGGCAATGTGATGGATCTGGCCGTCGGTGTGATCATCGGCGGCGCGTTCGGCAAGATCGTCGATTCATTGGTCAACGACTTAATCATGCCAGTTGTGGGCAAGATTTTCGGTGGTATGGACTTTTCCAATATGTTCGCGGTACTAAATGCTCCTTCAAAAGCACTTGAAAGCCCCACCCTTGATGCGCTGAAAAAAGCCGGGGGTTCTGCGTTTGCATACGGTAACTTCATTACCATACTGGTGAATTTCATTATTCTGGCTTTCATTATTTTCATGCTGGTTCGTGCCGTGAATAAAATGAAAAAGCCTCCAGCAGCAGCACCTGCTGCTCCACCTGAAGACGTTGTATTGTTGCGTGAAATTCGTGACGCACTGAGAAAATAAGGTTTATTTTTTCGCTTTATAAAAACAGCTCGGTACGCCGGGCTATTTTTTTCAGGCAAACGTTTTTGCCTCACAGGGGTTTTTAAGCAATAATTTGACGTAAATAATTTTTCGGCTTTTTCAGGCCGCCCTAGAACATCTCATGCGTAACCTCTGGCTACTGTTTGCCCAAATCGCCACCATCACCATGGCGGCCTTGTTCGTTGTCGGCCTGATTCGTCCTGAATTGCTGAACTGGGGCAACCAGCTGGTGGTTTCTGAGGACAAGCCGGTTACCTCGGTTCCCGGACAAGGTTCCAGCGCGCCGGTCGGATCAGCGCAACTGACCTATCGCGACGCAGCGCGCAAGGCGATTCCCTCTGTGGTCAACATATCCACCAGTAAAGAAGCCAAGGTGGCGCAAAACAATCCGCTGCTCGACGATCCGGTATTGCGGCGTTTTTTCGGCGACCGCCTAGATGAAGATGAAGAATCCTTTTCAAGTTTAGGTTCCGGCGTGGTAGTGCGCAGTGACGGCTACATACTCACCAACGATCACGTGGTGGAGGGCGCGGACGAAATCAAAGTCGCTTTTTCCGACAGACGCATATTAAAAGCCAAAGTGGTGGGGCGCGATCCGGACACCGACCTCGCGGTGCTGAAAGTCGATGCGGCGAATTTGCCCGCGATTACTTTCGGCCAATCGGAACAAGCCAGGATCGGCGACGTGGTGCTCGCCATCGGCGATCCATTCGGTGTGGGACAAACGGTGACCATGGGCATAATCAGCGCGCTGGGTCGCAGCCGCCTGGGCATTAATCAGTTTGAAAATTTTATCCAGACTGACGCGGCGATTAATCCCGGCAACTCTGGCGGCGCGCTGGTCGATACCAATGGTAATTTGCTCGGCATTAATAGTGCGATTTATTCGCGCAGTGGCGGCTCGCAGGGCATCGGTTTTTCCATTCCCGTCAGCCTGGCCAAATATGTGATGGATCAAATCATCCAGAATGGCAGCGTCACGCGCGGCTGGATCGGCGTGGAAGTGGATGGCCAGGAATTAACCCAGGAAGTTATCGACACGCTTAAACTTGGCAACAACAAAGGCGCGCTGATCCGCGGCATATTGCGCGATGGGCCAGCGGATAAGGCACAAGTTAAAGCCGGCGATTTGCTCACTGCGGTGAATGGCAAGCCGGTGAATGACAGCACGGAATTGCTCAACCAGATTTCCGAACTTCCGCCCGGTAAAGTGGCAAACATCAGCGTCGTGCGTGATCAAAAACAAATAAACCTGCAAGTTACTGTCGGCAAGCGGCCGCCGCCCAAGGTAACCGTAGAAACACGTAAATAATTGATTGGTATCACATTTTTATTTATCGGTTTCGGTCATCTAGAGTGCATCTGATTTTAGTGGCTTGGTAATCATCGCTGCCGCGAAGATTCCCAATTCATACAACAAGCACAGGGGTACAGCGAGCATGATTTGCGACACGACATCGGGCGGGGTGAAAATTGCGCCGATGATGAACGCGCCGACGATGACGTAGCTGCGTATCTCACGCAATTTTTGTACGCTGACCATGCCCATTTTCACTAGTATCACTACCAGCACCGGCACTTCGAAGGTCACGCCAAACGCGACGAACATGCCTAGCACGAAGTCGAGATATTTGTTGATATCCGTCATCACCGCCACGCCTTTGGGCGCGGCGGCGACGATGAACTTGAATACCATGGGAAACACCAGAAAGTAAGCGAACGCCATGCCGCACATGAATAGCAGCGTGCTGATCACTACCAGCGGGCCGGCGAGCTTTTTCTCGTGCGTATATAAACCAGGCGCGACAAAGCCCCAGAACTGCCACAGGATGTACGGCAGACAAATCAGGAACGACGCCATCATCGCCACTTTAAGCGGAACAAAAAACGGCGTTGCCACGTCGGTCGCGATCATCTGGCCGCCGGCAGGCAATTTGCTCAACAGCGGTGTGGCAAGCAAATCGTATAAATCATTGGCCCAGTAAAACAAACACAAAAACACAATTCCAAGCGCAATCAGGCTGCGCATCAAGCGCTGACGCAACTCCACCAGATGGGAGATAAAAGTTTCTTCAGCGCTCATGTTGTTTAATGCGGCTTGACGGGCGGAGTTTCAAGACCCATATCCAGTTGCGGCGTAGCAGGCGTTTCTGCTGCGGCAGGTTTTGTCGGCACGCTGTCATGCTGAATTTTTTGTGTCGCCGATTGCACTTCGGCTTCGATGGCACGGGTTTGTTGGCTGATGTTTTGTTCTACATTGCGCGCCGCTTCCTGAAACTCGGTTTTCACTTTGTTCAGTTCTGACAATTCCATTTCGCGCGAGATGTCGGACTTCACTGTAGCCACATAGCGTTGCAGACGACCGAACAATAGCCCAGCCGTGCGTGCCACTTTGGGCAGGCGCTCAGGGCCGATGACGACCAGCGCGACAATGCCTATGACCACCAACTCGGAAAAACCGATGTCAAACATGCGAATACCTTAGCGAAAAACGGTTCAGCTTTTGTTCTTGTCCTTGGCGGCTTCGTTATCGTAAGTCTGCGATTTGCCCGCGGCATCGATTTGATCGGCAGGCTTGTCGCCGTCTTTCATGCCTTCCTTGAAACCTTTCACTGCGCCGCCAAGATCGCTGCCCATGTTGCGCAATTTCTTGGTACCGAATATCAACATCACTATGACCAATACTATTAGCCAATGCCAGATACTAAATGAGCCCATGATAAAACTCCTTTATAATCAATTTGTTACTTAACAATCATGCGAGGCAGGATTTCGCCGCCGACGATATGCACATGCAGATGATACACATCCTGCCGCGCTGCCGCGCCGGTATTCACGATGGTGCGAAAGCCGTTGTCGCAGCCCAGTTCTTTTGCCAGCTTCGGCGCGAGGGTCATGATTTTTCCCATCACGCTTTGATGCGCGTCGGTGAGTTCCGCCATCGATTCCACATGCTGTTTCGGAATCAACATAAAATGCACCGGTGCGACCGGATGTATATCGTGAAACGCTAGTACATCGTCGTCTTCATAAACTTTTTTGCACGGGATTTTCCCGGCAACAATTTTGCAAAATAAGCAGTCGTCGCTCATGTTTTTCTTTCGCTTATTTTCGTGCGGCTTTTTCGGTGATGCCCGAAGTACCTTCGCGCCGCGCCAGTTCTGCCAGCACATCGTCGGGCGTGAGACCATGCCACGACAGCATTACCAGCGTGTGAAACCACAAATCGGCGGTTTCTTTCACAATATGGTCTTTGTCATTGCCTTTGGCGGCGAGCACTGTTTCCGTCGCTTCCTCGCCGATTTTTTTCAATATGTGATCGAGGCCCTTGGCGTTCAGCGACGCCACATAGGACGAACCGCCATCGGCGTCTTTTCGCGATTCAATGGCAGACGCCAGACGTGCGAGCACATCGGCAGAAGAAACATCTTCAGTGGGTTTCATTTTTGTACATTTCCGTCGGTTCCTTCAACACTGGGTCGGTGATAATCCATTCCTCTTTTTCCAGTTTATTGAAAAAACAGTGGTGTCTGCCGGTATGACAAGCGATGCCGCCTAGTTGTTCAACAATGATCAGCAATACATCTTCGTCGCAATCAAGGCGGATGGATTTTACTTTTTGCACATGGCCGGATTCTTCGCCTTTGCGCCAGAGTTTTTTGCGCCGGCGCGACCAATACACCGCTTCACCGGTTTGCGCGGTTTGTTTCAACGCTTCGCGGTTCATCCAAGCAAACATCAACACTTTGCCGCTGCCCGCCTCCTGCGCGATCACCGGCACCAGTCCGTCCTGGGTCCAATTCACTTTGCTCAACCAAGAATCGCTCATGTTAATTTACCGGGAAGCATCGAGTCGTATTTCGATGCCTTTGCGTTGTAAAAATTGTTTCGCCATTTTAATCGTGTATTCACCGTAGTGAAAAATACTAGCAGCTAATACCGCATCTGCGCCACCTTCTGTAATGCCTTCGGCCAGATGCTGCAAATTACCCACGCCGCCGCTGGCAATTACCGGCACGCTGACCGCTTGGCTCACTGCGAGCGTGAGTTCCAAATCGAATCCACTTTTCGTGCCGTCACGGTCCATGCTGGTGAGCAGGATTTCTCCTGCGCCCTTCTCAGCCATTTTCACTGCCCATTCTATCGCATCCAGCCCCGTGGCATTTCTGCCGCCGTGGGTAAACACCTGCCAGCGTTCGCCGACGCGCTTGGCGTCTATCGCAACCACGATGCATTGGCTGCCGTAAAGATTCGCTGCGTCGGAAACCAGTTGCGCATTTTGCACGGCGGAGGTGTTAATGCTGACTTTGTCCGCGCCGGCGTTGAGCAGGCGACGCACGTCTTCAACCACGCGCACGCCGCCGCCGACGGTGAGCGGAATAAATACTTCTTCCGCCACGCGCTCGATAATGTCGAGTATCAAACCGCGTTGATCGCTGCTCGCGGTGATGTCGAGAAAAGTAATTTCATCCGCGCCTTCTTTGTCATATCGACGCGCGATCTCCACCGGATCCCCCGCATCGCGCAGGCCAACAAAATTCACGCCTTTGACCACACGGCCAGCATTCACATCAAGACAGGGAATAATTCTTTTGGCGAGCAATGGTAAGCAACTTTATAAAATAGTTTAATTTAAGGAAACTCTGATTAAGTCCCCGCATCCAATCGAACAAATGTAATATTTGAATGATGGGATACGAGGGAGGAACGACGATGAAACAGACCACCTTTGCCACTGCCGGATTCGACAAATACGC
>JBAVRP010000019.1:0-34737 GCA_049695115.1 Burkholderiales bacterium
CGGATAACCCGTACCCAAAGCTGAATTCAATAACGAATTACGCATCTTTAGCCATCATTTCGACCATGACGATTTTGGTTTCAACAAAATATTTTTGCGCAGTCACTTAATCAGAGCTTCCTTAGAATATAGAATGGCACTTTGAAAGTAAATATATCCCCATGATCCGCACTCGTTTTGCTCCCAGTCCTACCGGTTATTTACATCTTGGCGGCGCGCGCACCGCGTTGTTTTCCTGGGCGTATGCGCGTCGTCATGGTGGCAAGTTTATTCTTCGTATCGAAGATACCGATGTGGAACGTTCAACGCAGCAATCTATCGATGCAATATTGCGGGCGATGAAATGGCTGGGACTGGATTCGGACGAAGGCCCGTTTTTCCAGATGCAACGCCTCGATCGATATAAAGAAGTGGCAGAGCAATTGCTGCGCGATGGTAAAGCCTATTGGTGTTATGCCAGTAAGGAAGAGTTGGAGCAAATGCGCGAAGGCCAACGGGCGAGGGGAGAGAAGCCGCGTTACGACGGGCGCTGGCGCGACGGCAAGCTGCCTAAGCCTGATGGCGTCAAGCCTGTATTGCGCTTTCGTAACCCCGATGACGGCGACGTGAGCTGGGACGATTTGGTCAAAGGCCCGATAGTCATCAACAACCGCGAGCTGGACGATTTGGTCATTATGCGCGCCGACGGCGTGCCGACTTACAATTTTGGCGTGGTGGTCGATGATCTCGACATGGACATTACTCATGTCATCCGCGGCGACGATCATGTGAATAACACGCCGCGGCAAATCAATATCATCAACGCGCTGGGCGCACCCATGCCGCAGTTCGCCCATGTGCCGATGATACTCGGCGCCGACGGCGAGCGACTGTCCAAGCGTCATGGAGCGGTGTCGGTGATGCAATATCCGGAAGATGGTTTTCTGCCTGAAGCATTGCTGAATTACCTGGCTAGGCTCGGCTGGTCGCACGGCGATGAGGAAGTGTTTTCCTTGCAGCAGTTTGTCGAATGGTTCGACCTGAAACACATCAGCAAGTCGCCGGCAAAATTCAACCCGGAAAAATTATTGTGGCTGAATCAGCACTATATAAAGGAAGCGGACAATCAGCTTTTGGCTGATCAGTTGAAACCGCTGCTTGAAAAAGCGGGAGTTAGGGTTATGGCTGCGCCAAGTTTGACCGACGTCATTGCGTTGTTAAAACAGCGTGCAACGACGCTGAATGAATTGGCGGATTCCACTCATTATTTTTACCGGATGCCTCAGCCGTCTGACGACATGATTAAAGAACATCTCACGCCAGAAGTTTTGCCAGCCTTGCGGGGAATTTTTGATAAGCTCCAAGCCCAGCCGCAACCTTGGCAGCGGGAGTCCTTGCAAGCACTTATAAAAGCTACGGTGAGCGAACACAAAATCAAAATGCCTCAACTCGCGATGCCGCTACGGGTAATGGTTGCAGGGCAGACGCAGACCCCGGCAATCGATGCTGTATTGGCTTTGCTCGGACCTGAGGCGTTGAGACGTATGGTTGTCCATCACAAGCTTGTTGGGTACAACGGAGTCGCGCAACTGTAATCTTGTGTAGCAAAACCTGCCCCGAATCTGCTGGATTCCCGTTTTTGCGGGAATAACGGCACTTCAAATCTCCCCCCGCATTAAGTTGTGACAAAAGTCACATTTTTCGTTGTGAACCCGATCACAAACTGACGGGCTACGTCTTTTTTATTGACGTCCAGCGTCAGTATTACTTTAACTATATTTAATAACTATATGATTATATTAATATTATTTCTTGGCATTTATGTTGCTCATATTTAGGCGTAAACAAGGGAATTTTTCCCATACATCAATAAATAGCGGATGGAGAAAGCCATGAGCAACAAAATGATGGAAATGGAAGCGGTTGAAGAAGTTGTTTCGCAGCAAGCCGAAAGCTTCGAGCCAAGCTACACAGCCGATATGCTCGACAAGTGCTGGCCCGCGCCAGTGGTATTGCCGTCGGGTTCTGCTCCGCGCCGTGTTTTCGGTTGCATGACTGAGCCTTGCCGCAACAAGATTCACCGCCGCGTTAAACACTGAAACGAGTTTCACACGTAGGCGCAACCTAACGCGCCTGGGTGCTTGCAGTCTCCTGGTTAGGTATGAGTCTTCCTCCTTTTGGGGTCGTCGCAAGATGACCCCGATTTTTTTTGTCTTTTTTCCGAGCAGGTTTGTGATTTGCCCCCGGCGATTGCCTTTACAGCGGCTACCCTGGAAAGCTATAATCGCGTTCTTTCGGGGGTATAGCTCAGCTGGGAGAGCGCTTGCATGGCATGCAAGAGGTCAGCGGTTCGATCCCGCTTACCTCCACCAACCTGATTGAAGGTTTTTAAGCTTTCTCATCGGCAACAAACCAGTCCCCATCGTCTAGAGGCCTAGGACATCGCCCTTTCACGGCGGTAACACGAGTTCGAATCTCGTTGGGGACGCCACCTTTTCATTCTGCGAGTAAGCGAACCGAGGCGCATAAAGCAGGGGCAGGATTTGGACAGCCAAAAAAATGGTCTAACGACCAGCATCCAGCAGGCTCCCGGGCGCACGGCGTTCAGCCGCAAGCCCCGATTGCCCCGCATGCAGTGCAAAACTCGCAGCCGTCCTTCTTGATCATCGCCCAGTTGCCACATTCCTTGCACATTTTGCCGAGCAGTGGTTTGTAACCGTACGGATCGGGTTTGCGGTCGTCCTCGAGGATTTCAAGCACGCCCATTTCGTTAAGCGGGAATCCCCGTTCGTCAAGTACGCCTAGCATCGCATAACGGTGGATGATAAGCCGCGCTACGTAGGCGACGGTACTTGGGAAATTCTGCTGGCGCGCCGCGCCGGGCACCTGTGTCATGAAGTCGCCGAGCGGCTCGTCATAGGTGAGCAGTTTACGCAGCTTCAAGCCAATCCACGCCGGGTCAATCACGCGCATATCGAGTGACAGCAACTTGCACAGACCATCGAGTGCGCGCGGGTAGACGCCCGCCATCCACATTGAATATGGGCGGCGTTGACCGCTTGGCAGCACCAGTTCCTTGAGCATCAGCACGAAGTCGTCGCCCGAACTCGGGTTGTAGACATCGGCGGTCCACGACATGGTGCCATCGGGGCCGGTCTTGGGTTCTTTTTTTGCGAAGAGTGCATCAAGCACTGGCGACTGGCCGCCCGGTTCGGCGAACGCACCTAATTGGTCGATGCGGAACCGCACAATGCGCGCGAATGCCGCAACAATGCTCGGCACGCGTTCACGCTTGCTCTCGGGCGGCATAGCGCAGTCGAAAGCATCGCCACCGGCACGCGCCAGCATGTCAAGTTTCATCCGCAGCCACTTCGCGTCCTGCGCGCGCATATCCATCGACAGCGTCTTTGCCACCGCGCCGATGCCGCGTGGTTGTTCGTTGCCGTTGACCCATACCTCGAATGGATACGGCACGCCGTTTTCCCGCTCGTTCTCAATGTGGCCGACAAAAATCGCGAAGCGTCCGAACGGCGACTCGACCATATACGTCCACGACGGGTTGCCGCTGGGCAGGGTGGGTCGGCCTGGCCAGCGCAGACTGGCCAGGGCGGGTTGCGGCGCGGCGTCGAGCCGGATGCGGCGGTCGATATCCGATGTATCGAGATCGTTGGGTTGTGCCTTCGCGCCGGCGACGGATAGCACACTCCCGAGCACCGCGTTCGGGCGGTAAGTCGTGATACCTTTCAGTCCCGATTTCCATGCGTCGAAGTACAGATCCTTGAATTCCTCATAGGGGTAATTCTCTGGAACGTTGACGGTCTTGCTGATCGCCGAATCGATAAATGGAGAAACTGCCGCCACCATGCGCATGTGATCGCATGCGGAAATTTCCAGTGCGGTGACGAATGCTTCCGGCAGACTTTCTACATCTCCACCCAGGTGGCGATACAACCGCCACGCGTGATCTTCGACATCGTAGGTCTTGTGGCTTTCGTCGGGCATGCGTTTCTTGCGCTGGTAAGTCCACGAATATGCCGGCTCGATGCCGTTCGACGCGTTGTCGGCAAACGCGAGAGAAATTGTGCCGGCAGGCGCGATCGAAAGTAAATGACTGTTGCGCAGGCCATGGCGCGCGATGTCCTGTTTCAGATTTTCGGGCAGGCGCGAGGAAAAATGCGGCTGCGCCAGATACTGTTTCGCGTCGAACAGCGGGAACACTCCTTTCTCTTTCGCAATCGCGATTGAAGCGGCGTAGGATTCATCGCGCATGACCTCGGCGATTTTCGTGCCCAGGCGGCGCGCTTCAGGCGTGTCGTATTTCAGACCGAGCATGATCAGTGTGTCACCCAGCCCGGTGAAGCCCAGGCCGATGCGACGCTTGGCGCGCGCTTCCGCCTTCTGCTGCGGTAGCGGCCACACCGTGACGTCGAGCACATTGTCGAGCATGCGTACTGCAGGCCGCACTACACGCCCGAAGGCCTCGAAATCAAAACGCGCCTGCGCCGTGAACGCATCGACCACCAGCAGCGTGAGGTTGATGCTGCCCAGACAACAGCAACCGTACGCCGGCAACGGTTGCTCGCCGCAAGGATTGGTTGCCTCGATTTGCTCGCAATACGACAGATTGTTATCGACCGAGATGCGATCGATGAATACCACGCCCGGTTCCGCGTGGTCGTAGGTGGATCGCATGATCTGCTGCCACATATCCCGCGCCGCTACCGTGCGGTAAACCCACGCGCCATCGGCACGCTGGCGCGCGTTCGCCACGGACTGTGCGCCGGGCGCTTCCCTGTGCACCAGCTCCCATTGGCCGTCCGCTTCGACGGCGCGCATGAAGGCATCCGTCACCGATACGCTTACATTGAAGTTGCGCAGTTCCCCTTCGTCCTTGGCGTGGATGAACTCCCCGATATCGGGATGATCGCAGCGCAGAATGCCCATCTGCGCACCGCGCCGCGAACCCGCGGATTCGACGGTCTCGCAACTGCGGTCGAACACGCGCATGTAGGATACCGGGCCGCTGGCGCTCGAATGCGTGCCGCGCACGTAGGCGCCTTTGGGGCGGATCGACGAGAAGTCATAACCCACGCCGCCGCCGCGGCGCATGGTCTCCGCCGCCTCCATTAAGGCCACATAAATACCGGGCTTGCCCCCGGTGACGTGCGACACCGAGTCGCCCACCGGTTGCACGAAACAATTGATGAGCGTCGCCTGCAGGTCAGTACCCGCGGCGGAATTCACGCGCCCGGCCGGAATGAAACCGTTCGTGAGCGCGTCGAAAAATTCGCCTTCCCAGCGTACGGGATCGATTTCGACTGCGGCGAGCGCACGCGCCACTCGGCGGCGCACGTCATCTACAGAACTTTCATCGCCTTTGGCATATTTCTCAAGCAGCACATCCGTGCTAATTCGTTGTTCTGAAAAGAGAAATTCAGGATCGTCTAGTTTCATCATTCACCTTTTTTGCCCCTATGGCAGCTGCACGTGAAAGTCCATTTATAAGTCTACGCCGGCTACCGGCGCGAATATGATCCAGATCAAATTTTTGCTGTGCGAAGTCGGACCGCTGGTGTGATCGGTGCGTCACATTACGACAGAGAGACCATCCCCGCCCTTTCACGGCGGTAACGCGGGTACAAATCTCATTGAGGGCGCCAGATTACAATAGTCAGTTTCGCGGTGGGTTTTATTTACTTTAACCGCACGATTGAACACTCAGCCTGATTTGGGTAAAGTGCATCAATTACACCTTATCACGGAGCAAACATGTCCGATCTAAAAACCAAATTTGAATCCGCCGCGACTGCCAGCAAGAGTTTGCCGGAGCGCCCTGATAACGCCACATTGCTTAAATTGTACGCCCTCTACAAACAGGGCAGCATCGGGGACGCGGAAGGTGAGCGTCCTGGCATCGCTGACTTCGTCGCGCGAGCGAAGTTCGATGCATGGGCCAAACTGCAAGGCACACCCAGGGAAGCCGCCATGCAACAATACATAGACTTGGTGGAAGAGCTGCAGGAGAGCTGAAGTACGCGATAATATTCAAACACAGGCTGCGGCCTGTTTTTTTATGTGGAGCGCAAATAGCTCTGGCAAAAAAATGGACACAAACAATTTCAGAAAATCTGCGATTGTTTGTGCCCAAGCCGAGGAACTTCACTTAGGATTCCACTAGGGGATGTGGAGCTACCTGGGGGTGGTAGGAACTCGTAAATGAAGCCGAACCTCTGTTACGAATCATGCCTGCTGGCATTTTGTGGCGATAGAGGGTTACGACTGAATAGCATGTAGGAATTCATGACCCATTTTGTAGGAATATTCCTACAAACTATGCAGGCTGTTTAGCCGACGGTTTGCCGTGTATGCGTGAGTTTGCGTCGTCGCGAAATATGATAGGTATGGTCTTAGTGCTTTGATGCGAAACGCCTTGTTGGGATTTGCGGATGGCGTCCGTAATCACTTCATGATGCGGCGATAAACTGCATACCGGGTCGGCGTTAGTTGCATCGCCCGTCAGCATGAACGCCTGGCAGCGGCAGCCGCCAAAATCTTTGGTTTTCTCCGGGCAAGTGCGGCAAGGTTGTTTCATCCAGCTATCGCCGCGATATTCATTGAAAGCCTGCGAGTCGTACCAGATGGATATCATATCCGTGTCACGTACATTGGGGAAGCTCAGTCCCGGCAGCATGCGCGCCTCGTGGCAGGGCAACACCACGCCGTCTGCAGTGACAGTAATGAACACCGATCCCCAGCCGTTCATGCACGCCTTCGGCCGCGTTTCATAATAATCCGGCACGACAAAATAAATTTTCATCTTGTCGCCTATGCGTTGGCGGAATTCATTCACGGTTTGTTCTGCACGGCGGATTTGTTCGAGCGACGGCAGCAAATGGTCGCGGTTGAGCATGGCCCAACCGTAATATTGCGTATTCGCCAATTCAACATATTCGGCTTCCATACTCTCGGCCATTTCGAGAATTTCTTTGACGTGATCGATATTCATCCGATGCAGCACGACGTTCAATACCATCGGGTAGTCATATTGCTTGATCAGTTTGGCGATTTTGGATTTCAGTTCAAAGGTTTTGGTGCTGCTAAGAAAATCATTCAGCGCGCGCGTGCTGTCCTGAAAGGACAATTGAATATGGTCGAGACCATTTTCCTTAAACTTGGCGATACGTTTTTCATTCAAGCCGATGCCCGACGTAATCAAGTTTGAGTAATAGCCGAGCTTACGCGCTTCACCCACGATAATTTCCAGATCGTCGCGCATCAGCGGTTCACCGCCGGATAATCCGAGTTGCGCAGCGCCCATCGCACGGCCTTCGCTTAACACGCGTACCCATTCATCCGTCGTCAGCTCGCCGTCATAATGCGCGTAGTCCACTGGGTTGGAGCAAAATACGCAATGCAACGGGCACTTGTAGGTGACTTCTGCGAGTAACCAAAGTGGAGGATTGATTGACGGATTCATGACTTCGCGCTTTCAGTTTGTTGGAGTAATTTTATCCATCCACGCTGCTCGGCAGTTTGAATAAATTCGATCACATCATTGCGTAAATCATTGCCAGGAAACGCGGCTTCGAGTTTGGCGATGATTTGATCGATATTATCTAATCCATTGATTTTATTCATAATTTCGGCGGCCGAGCCAGACAGTTTTACCATGCCTTCCGGGTACAACAAAACATGGCATTGTTGCGCCTCTTCCCACTGCATACGGAAATGGCGTGCCAGTTGTGGTGTGTTATTACTATCAAGCGGCGAGGTCACGACGATCTCCTTTCATCAAATTGATTTGCATCGCATCCAGCATGCTCCACAGCACATCAAGTTTGAATTGCAAAATTTCCAGCGCACGTTCTTGCTGTTCGCGCGTTTGGAAATGATCCAGCGTGATTTTCAAACCATGTTCCACATCGCGTTGCGCCAGGCTAACGCGTCCACGGAAATAATTTAAGCCTTCTGAGGCGATCCACGGATAGTGTTCGGGCCAATTGGCTAAACGTGCCTTGTGGATTTGCGGTGCGAATAATTCTGTCAGCGACGCGCACACGGCTTCCTGCCACGGTTGTTGGCGGGCAAAATTGACATAAGCATCGACGGCGAATTTCACGCCGGGCAATACGTGCTTGAGCGAGGTCATGTCGTCGCGCTGTATACCGCAGGCTTCGCCGAGTTTGATCCATGCGCCGTTGCCGCCTTCGTCGCCTGTGCCGCCGTCGTGATCGATGATGCGTTGCACCCAATGGCGGCGCACTTCGCGGTCGGGGCAGTTGGACAATATCGCGGCATCTTTAAGTGGAATACTGATCTGGTAATAAAAACGATTTTGCACCCAGCCGCGTATTTGTTCAGGCGATAATTTGCCGCTATTCATGGCGATGTTGAACGGATGATGAATGTGGTAACCCGCACCTTTGGCACGCAATTGTTGTTCAAATTCTTCGCGGTTCCAAGCTTGTTGGTCTGCGCTCATAATGTGATCTCCATTCCGTCGTGGGCTACTTCAATTTTTTGTTGGGCGAGGATTTTTCTTTGCTCTGAGTCTTCGTTTAAAATCGGGTTGGTGTTGTTAATGTGGATCAAAATTTTTCGCGGCTTATTCATGCCGGCGAGTATCTCTATCATGCCGCCCTTGCCAGATTGCGGTAGATGTCCCATAGAAGCGGCAGGTTTTTTTCCTAAACCTTGCGTGATCATTTCATCTTCGGTCCAGAAGGTACCATCGACCAGCACACAATCGGCCTCTTGCATCGCGATCAGGACATGCGCTTCCGCTACGCCTAAACCGGGCGCGTAAAAAAGTTTTTTGCTGCTGCGCGTATCGGTGATTTGTAAGCCGATGTTATCGCCGGGCAAGGGCTGGTCGCGGCGCGTAGAGTAGGGCGGTGCGTTACTTTTTAATGGCAGTGGCGCGAAACTTAAATGCTCAACACCATCAACACTAAACGCTTGTGCGGGTTCGGCATGAATTTCGTGCCACTCTGACCCACAATAATGATCCAACACTTTGAGTAAAGGATTTACACTGCGTAAATCATGATAGACGCAAGAGGTGCTATATAAATTCAGTTTCGATCCTTCGCGCAACATGAGCAAGCCGGTGGTGTGGTCGATTTGCGCATCCATCAATACGACGGCACGAATGCCTGAGTCGCGCAAACTGCGCGCCGGTTGAATTTTGGGAAAGACTTTGATTTGTGTGAGTATATCCGGCGAAGCGTTGAGCAAAGCCCAATTGATGCCGTCGCTGCTGACAGCTATGGAGGATTGCGTCCGCGGATGCGCCTTGATGCTGCCGTCGCGGACGCCGCGACAATTATTACAGTTACAATTCCATTGCGGAAAACCGCCTCCTGCCGCGCTCCCCAGAACATGCACAAACATCAACGGCTCCTGCCCATTCCATTTTTAAGTCAAAAATACCAAATACCCTAGTCGGCATCGCCTTGTCGTGCTACTTGCTCTGCCTGCGGCGCGCTTTCGCGATTTTTTTTTGGTTTAAAAATGGAATAAAAAGCAGGCCCCGCATCGCGGGGCCTGCTGTTGCGATTTAGCGGTTGTTGATATACATCGTGACTTCAAAACCGAAACGCATTTCCTTGAATGTTGGTTTGCTCCATTGCATGGTAGGCTCCTGTCTGGTCAAGTGAGAAAACGAAACATCGGGAAAATTGCCGATTGCCAATGTTCCAGGACATATTTTGCATTTTCCCTGCCCATATGAGTGAGTGCGATTGCATGATTGGCGTCTAATGATTTTCATTAGATTAGGCGAACCAGCCGTGCACGGGCTTGTGAAAAACCAGGCAGAGGATAATGATGCTGGATCAACAAAGTGGTCATTCCCGCAAAAAATCATGAGCTTACGATTTAGACTTAACTTATTGATTACATTAATTATGTTGCTGTTTGCCGGTGTCGGCGCCTACTTGTTGCTGGACGCGACGCGCACGCAAATACGCGAAGAAATGCATGCGGGCACTACAGTATCAGTGCAACTCTTGTCCGCGGTAGTACGCAATACCAAAATGATGGCGGATGAAAATACGCAACAACGTATTCTGGTGGATTTTCTCGACAGACTCGGCCGGGTGCGCGCCAATGAAATCCGCTTCATTGCTGCCATGGGTAACCAGCTCTATGCTTCGCCGCCTTCAGCCTACAAAGCCGGACGTGATGCACCTGGCTGGTTCGCCAATCTGGTGGCGCCGAAAGAGGAGCCGGTACGCCTGTCTTTACCGGTCGGCGAATTGCATATTGTCCCAGACGCATCACGTGCCACGCTTGACGCGTGGGACGACATGAAGCGCATTGCATGGATTTTCCTCGGATTTTTTGTATTGGTGAATTGCGTGGTGTTCTGGTTTATCGGCCGCGAGTTGGCGCCGGTGAAGCCTATTTTGCATGGGCTGTCGCAAATGCAGGCCGGTCATTTCGACACGCGTTTACCGGAGTTTTCGCTGCCGGAAATGTCGGCCATTTCATCGACGTTTAATCGGATGGCGGAAAATATCGCGGCCAGCAGTGAGGAAAATAATCGGCTGGCGCTGCTCGTGCAGCAAACCAGCGATGCCATTCTGATTTTGGACCGTAACGGCGTAGTGACGTTTTCCAATCCTGCAGCCACGTCGCTATTTGGCAACGGAGAAACGCTGTTGGGAAAATCCGCGGCAGTATCCGTTCCAGCCGAAAAAAAAACCGAATTTACTGCCATGCTTGATTCCGTTTTTGCCTGCAAAACACAGGAACATGCAGAAACCCAGCGCATCACGGGTAGCAGAAAAACCATCGACGTCGCGCTGGCCACTGCGCCACTCATCGATCCGCATTCGAAACAGGTGGTCGGCGCCATACTCAGTTTGCGCGACATAACCGCCAGCAAGGCTATCGAGCGCACGGCGCGCGAGTTGGACGAAAGCCGCCGCTTTGCCCAACTCATGCAACAACATACAGAAGACGAGCGTGCCAGCATGGCACGTGAACTGCACGACGAACTCGGGCAATGCGCTACCGCCATCAAGTCTTTGGGCATGAGCATCGCCAACCGCAGCGCGGAACGCATGCCTGAAATCCGCCACGAGGCGCAAACCATCGTCAGCGTCGCATCGCAGTTGTATGACATGGTGCACGGCATGATCGGCCAATTGCATCCGCCGGTTCTGGATCAGCTCGGGCTTGCCGACGCCTTGCATGACCTGGTGTTTGCCTGGCAAAAACGCCACCCCGGTGTGGAATTGAAGTTGCAATGCGGGGCCGGCATCGACCATTTGCCAGCGGCGGTGAACATAGCGGTGTTTCGCATCGTGCAGGAGTGTCTCACCAATGTGGCGCGCCACGCGCAGGCTAGTTCCGTTCAAGTAGTTGTGGTGCGAAATGAAAAGGACGATTTGCTGTTGCAGATAACAGATAATGGTGTCGGCACAGAAGAGATGACACACTACAGCGGCACCAGGCTTGGGTTACGTGGCATGCGTGAACGCGTACAAGCACTGGACGGAGAAATTGAAATCGAAAGCCACGCAGGGCAGGGATTTGCCGTCAACATCGTTTTGCCTGTGCAGAGCATAGAATCGGCCGCAACGCCGGCAAGGAAGGTCTTGTGAGCGTTTCAAGCACATCTGTCATGTTGGCGGATGATCACGCTGTGGTACGCATGGGTTTTCGTCTGCTGTTGCAAGCTACCGATGACATTAAAGTCATCGCGGAAGTCGAGAGCGGTGAAGCGGTTGTGCAGCAATACGCTGTGCATAAACCCGATGTGTTGGTACTGGATTTGTCCATGCCTGGCATTGGCGGGCTGGAAGCGCTACGGCGGTTATTGGCAAAGTATCCGGACGCGAAAATCCTGGTGTTGACGGCCCATGACGATTTACTGCATCCGCGTCGCGTGTTGCAGGCCGGTGCCCTGGGCTATTTGTCCAAGCGTAGCGCGCCGGAAGAATTGATCCGTGCCGTGCGCCAGGTCGCAGCGGGCAAAATCTTCATCGAAGCCGGGCTGGCGCAACAGCTTGCCATGCAAAACGTGCAGGGCGAATCCAGCCCGGTGGAGTTATTGAGCCCGCGCGAGTTTGAAGTTTTTTTGCAGTTGGCCCGCGGAAAATCGGTGAACGAGATTGCCGAACAATTGTTTCTCAGCCCGCGCACAGTGGGAACACATTTGTATAATTTGAAACAAAAACTCAATGTCTCGAATACAACGGAAATAGTGCTCATAGCCATCCGTACCGGGTTGGTAGAGGCTGATAGATAGGTATTGGATTAATAGAAACAGAAACGCCCGCTATGCGGGCGTTTTTTTATGCGGCTTCTGGCGGATCACCTTTGCGGCAATTGCATTTTTTGTGCATTGCTGAAATCACTGGTTTTGTTTTCAGCCGTGGTCAATCGCACGCGCGCAAAATATTCACTGCCAGTTGCTGGCCGCGGCACATACAAACGAGTGTCGCTGGTTTGGTTGGTCGCTACAATATTTTTGAACTCGGCATCGCGGGCCAACTGGAATTCAAATTTAGTCGCAGCGATCGGCGCCGTCCAGTTAAAAAACAACATATTCTCACCAACCGCCGGGGCACTTAATGTAGGTGCGGGCGGAGGAGGGGGCGACGGCGGTGGAGGGGGCGGCATGGCTTTCACCAACAACATTTGCGGCTCGCCGAAACGACCTTCTTTGCCGTTGGCAAGTTTGCTCGCTACGCGCCAGTAATACTCACCTGGTTTCAAATCAGATTTTGCCGCAACATTTTCAGTTGCCGTTGCGTCAGCCACCAATTTGGAAAAGTCCTTGTCGGCGGCCAATTGAAAATGATAAGCAGGGATTTTTTCGCTGCGTAGCGCAGGCGCCGTATTCCATTTGAACTCCGCGCGTTCGTTTTCCATAATGCTGCGTGCTTCTGATATTGCAGCTGGCGGTTCCGGCCTTGCGTCCACAGTAAATTCACGCACGCTGTCTTTGCCTTCCAGTCCTACAGGATCGATCGCGCGGACTTTGACGGCATATTTACCGTCGGGCAAATCGGCGAACTTGGCTTCGGTTGTATTGAAAACCGTGTCGCTTACCAAGGTAGAGAATGTCTTGTCGGCAGAAACCTGTGTACGATAGGAAACCGCTTTGGGCACATCGGCCCAGGCAATTTGTACTGGCAAGCGTTGAATTTCAGCCGGGGTTTTGTCCAGGTTCGGTTGAGCCAATAATTCGACTGGCTGAGCAGGTGGTTTGCCGGTTTCGGTTCTGGAACCGAAGCCCGCAGGCAGATCGACATGTTGTGATGCTGCTTCAGTGGCGACTTTGCCTTCCAATACTTCGGTTCGGCCGAAGCTGGGATCTGCCGCGATGCGGAAGTTAGTGCCGCGTACCCCGATTTGCGTTGCCGGCGTTTGCACTTCGTAACGTGCGCCGCTGCCTATCAGTGGCTTGACTGCAGTTTCAATCCGGCCTGCGTCAAGCTTCATGCGGGTGTCGACCATACCCGTAGTCGTGTAGGCGCGTAATTGGGTGAGCGTCATTTTGCTATTGGCCAACACGAAAGCTTGTGAACCATCGACGAATTGCAAAATTGCCGTGCTGTTGTCGCCGGTGCGCAATGTTTCGCCTTCGCTCATGGTGGCGTTGGTGTCCAGATCGCGGCTGGCGCCAGCGGCATTGGTGGCTTCGACTTTACCTTTGAGGCTGACAATTTTTGCGCTGACCGGGCCTTGGCGCATCAACTTCGCGGGCAGGGCTATGGATAAGCCGGCCGGCAAATAATTGGGATTTTTAATCTTGTTGTAAGATTGCAGCTTCGGCCAGTCATCCGGGCTGGACAAATAGCGTCCGGCGATGCTGATCAGCGTATCACCCGGCCAGGTTTTGTATATCCATTCGGGTTCAGCAGCCTGCGCCGTGCTGGCAAAATAGCATAGCGACGCTATAGTGAGAGCGGCGAAACGATTTAGCAAAATCCCCATGGCGAAATCCTTAGTCGATTATTAGTCTGGTGGTTTTTGTTTGGATTGCGGCTTTATAACGGCAGCATAGCCTCGTTGGCTGACAAGAACTATGGGATGGGTCACATTTTTCAGGGGGGGTAAAGTGTAAAAAATTGTGAGGGCTAGGAGGCTGTTGCGGACTTTTCCAACCGATAGCCGTAAAAATAGACTGAGGTCAATTTCCACTGGCCCTCAGTATTGAAGCCGAGTTTATGACGTATGCGGCTTATGTGGGTATCCACCGTGCGGGTGTTGAGGTCGGGGCTGCGGCCCCAGATGCTCTCGAGAATATGTCCCCGCGATAGCAAACGCCCGTTGTATTTGAAGAAGAACAACGCCAGCTCATATTCTTTTTGCGTCAGGTCTACTTCCTTGCCGTCGCGGTAGATTTTGCGTTCCTTGGTGTCGATCCGGTAAGGCTCCATCTCGAGAACAGGTTTGCTGTTTACGTCCTGCCTGGAGCGACGCTCCAACGCATTAAGCCTGGCCAGCAATTCTAGTTTGCGCACAGGTTTGACAACATAATCGTCCGCCCCTTTTTCCAGTCCACTGACGATATCCGCCTCTGTGTCATGCGCGGAAACGTAAATGACCGGTACCGGTGCTTCGACGTGGCTGCGCACCCATTCGAGCACTTCATCCCCGCTCATATCTGGCAGGCCGCGGTCAAAAATGAATAGGTCGTAGCTCTCGCGGCTTACATCCTTGATGAAAGACTTTCCCGAGGCAAAGCAGACACAATTGTGCCCAGCTTCTTCAAGCCAGAGTTTGAATAGATCAGTCTGGCTTTGATCGTCTTCCAATATGGCAATTCTCACTTTAACCTTTTGATTTAATATATATTTTCACTGCGACTAGTTGGATGAAAGCGATTGGTTGGGGCTAGAACTACTCGCGCCAGAGGGATCCGAGAAGACTTTTCACTATGTGTTCTTACCCGCTTTGCGACAATTTTTTTCTTGTACCATAACCCATCAGCATTAAATCATACCCATACCCGGTGTGCAACACTTGCCAGTGAGGGACGTAGACCAGTCATCCCTGTCCCGTCTGGAACACGGCTTAGTAGTTTGTTGAAAAACGCTGCGAGCTGATTGAATCTGGGTATTAGGAGTGGAAGTGCATGTCCATTACACTAAGCGCCTGAGGCTCATAATCGGCTCGCGCAACGGTCTTTTCACAAACTGTTAGGACGAAATTTTTTTTGATGGAACCACCGAGTAATCATCGTTCATCCGGTGTAATGCTGGTTTTTCTGGCGTCAGCGGGGTTTTCCGCCAAAGCTATTTTTGTCAAACTTGCATATCATTACGGCGTCGATTCGATTTCGCTGCTGTCTTTACGTATGCTTTTTTCCTTGCCGTTTTTTTTGCTTATGGCGTTGTGGGCCGGGCGCGGCCAGGCTACTGCGCGTTTGACGCGTAGCGATTGGAAGTTTGTTATCGCCATGGGTATCGCCGGCTACTATCTCTCCAGTCTGTTGGATTTTCTTGGACTGCAATTCATTTCTGCCGGGCTGGAGCGGCTGATTCTGTTTTTATATCCGACCTTTGTTTTGCTGATTGCGGCGATTTTTTTCAAGCAGGGCATGACGCAGCGCGACCTTATGGCATTACTCATCAGTTATGCTGGCGTAGTGTTCGCGTACTTTCACGACGTACAAACCGGGCAAAAGAATGCGCCGCTCGGTTCATTGTTGGTGTTGGCGAGTGCGCTGACTTACGCCGTTTATTTTATCGGCAGCGGCCGCATTGTCGGCAAAATCGGCTCACTCCGTTACAGTGCCTACGCCACTATCGTGTCGTGCATTGCGGTGCTGATACATTTTGGCTTCACGCGTGATCTCGCCTCGCTACGACAACCGGCGCCAGTTTACCTATTGTCTTTACTGATGGCGCTGTTTTCGACAGTGCTACCAGTTTACTTTTTGTCCGAAGGGATACGCCGCATTGGCTCCAGCCATGCGTCGATGATCGGATTCATCGGCCCGGTGATGACCATTTTTCTTGGCAGTATTTTTCTTGGCGAACAAGTCGGCGTGACGCAAATTTTCGGTATGTTGCTGGTGTTAGCCGGTGTGCTGATTATTAGTATGAAACCAAAGGCGCCGCTGCTTAAGGAGTGAGCAGGGTCGTATTTACACTATTGTGCCTTGCACAAAACTCCTCGCAAAGGTATGATTTTGCGGCCTGAATGAAGCAAACTCTATCGGTGGCGCATTATAAATAATTCATTATAATCAAATACTTATTATGGAAACTTAAAATGAAAAAACCTGTACGCGTTGCCGTCACCGGCGCCGCCGGTCAAATCGGTTACAGCCTGTTGTTTCGCATCGCCAGCGGCGAAATGCTGGGCAAAGACCAACCGGTGATTTTGCAATTGCTCGAAATTCCTGACGAAAAAGCGCAAGCCGCATTGCAAGGCGTGATGATGGAACTCGACGACTGCGCGTTTCCGTTACTCGCCGGCATGGTTGGCACCAGCGATCCTAAAGCTGCATTCAAAGACGTCGACGTCGCCTTGCTGGTCGGTGCGCGTCCGCGCGGCCCCGGTATGGAACGCAAAGATTTGCTCGAAGCCAACGGTGCGATTTTTACCGTGCAAGGCCGCGCGCTGAATGATGTGGCGAGCCGCGACGTGAAAGTGCTGGTCGTCGGCAACCCGGCCAACACCAATGCTTACATCGCGATGAAAAGCGCGCCTGACCTTAAGCCGGGTAATTTCACCGCCATGATGCGTCTCGACCACAACCGTTCATTGACCCAAGTCGCGCAGAAAACCGGCAAGACCGTTAACGACGTTAAAAAAATGACCATCTGGGGCAATCACTCAGCGACGCAATATCCGG
Source organism: Burkholderiales bacterium (assembly GCA_049695115.1). Classification (GTDB taxonomy): domain Bacteria; phylum Pseudomonadota; class Gammaproteobacteria; order Burkholderiales; family JBEEJL01; genus JBEEJL01. Next base: position 16,805 of record JBAVRP010000019.1, read on the forward strand.
ATATTTTCAACGCCGAGGTATCAGGACAAAACGCGGCCAAGTTGATCAACGACCAAGCCTGGCTCGAAGGCACGTTCATCCCTACCGTGCAGCAACGCGGTGCGGCGATCATCAAAGCGCGCGGATTATCTTCAGCGGCATCAGCCGCCAACGCGGCGATAGAACACGTCCGCGACTGGTCGCTCGGCACGCCGACAGGCGATTGGGTCACCATGGGTGTTCCATCCGACGGCAGCTACGATATTCCGAAAGGCGTGATGTTCGGTTTCCCCGTCACTTGCACCAATGGGCAATATAAAATCTTGCAAGGTCTCAGTATCAGCGAATTCAGTCGCGCGCGCATCTCCGCGACGCTAAAAGAGTTGCAGGAAGAAGCGGCGGCGGTTGCGCATTTACTGAAATAAATCCATTAGCGTTTTTGCAAAAATATAAGGCCGCCCAAGCGCCCTTAATATTTGCGTAAAAAAATTCAATGCATTTCACTTACCATCTTGGCCAACTCCAACTTGTTACTGATCCCCAGCTTGGCATAGACGGTGTAAAGATGATTGCCGACCGTTGAAGGTGAAATAGCCAAGGCCTTTGCGATTTCCTTGTAGGACAATCCCCGCGCGAACAGTTCCGCCACTTCATGTTCGCGTTTGCCTAAATCATCGTAGGTATGCTTTTTTCTGACTCGCAACAACATCTCGTCGTCGGCAATCGTCGCGTAAGCCACCAATGTGCGCCCCGTGTACGCCAGCGCGTGATCGTCTTTTAGGTACAGCATTAGTGGGCGAGGCAGGTAAGGGCCATTCCATGTCGGCCATTCTACCAGCATGATGGGTGGAAAGCGCTTGTCGGTAACGTGCAGCATGCCTTCGGTATCCGCCAAGGCAGGGGCGTAGTTACTGCTTTCCGCATCGCGCAGTTGCATCAAATGGTCGAGCCGGTTGTTCCCGTAAACATCCACAACGTGCGGCAAGAGCGCCTGGTTAAGATCCAGTTCACCCGGAGCGAATGCGGGTTTGTCAGCGGAGCGGCAAAATGCAATGGTGGTCAGGAGCCTGCTAAGCGGATCAACTATCAACGAACACAGAATATGTTCGATGTGGTATTGCCTAAGCGGAGAGTCGGGCGCCAACCGAAATGCCGATGCTGTGCAAGTAACCTGACTATCTATCTGCTGCAAAGCTTTTCGGTGCAGGGCGTCATATTGCCACAGGCGGAAAATTTCTGCCTGCGCACTGTCAGGCATTCTCTGAACATGCGCCGCATGCGGATGCACAGTATGGTCCTGCACTGCTCCGTAACCCCACATGGCGGCGTCGAACGGGATATGTGCCTTGATTTGTTCCAGCGCCCAGTCTTGAAACTGCCCCGGCGCAATCGTGCGGCCGCCTCTATGAATCTCAAGTAACAGGCGGCTGAGGTCATGTTCCATCCGCGCCCCCATCCTGCGTTTATAAAGCTGCGTTTCTGCGTACAGTATAGGACTTATCAATCACATACGTTGGTATAGGTCAGAAAATAGAACAAGTTCAAAAATAGAATTTGTCTAAGAGGAAAATAGGTTAATGGGCCCATTGCAGCATGAACTTTAGAGGATTAAATTAACCAAAATAAATATAACAAGTAATTTGTACAACCGGGAGGGTGACAAGACAGGAGAGTGGAATGTTATTTTTAACCGATTATCCCGCCTATCAGGATCCGATAGGCGGAGCCCACGACTACCGCCCCCATCCGCTGCAACATGGATTGCAAAACATTGCCGAGTATATAAAGCGGTTTTTTGTCATGATATTGGTCACGGCGTTTACCGGAATGGAATTCCTGTTAGTCGTGGTGCTGGCTATTTTGCTGCTACAAGGGATATCAGATTGGAATGTGCTGGAGGATTTACCGTCCAGCGTGGCAGGAACCTTGCGCTACCTGCTTGGTTGAAAGTTGAACTGGTTCGCGCTTAGATTTGATTTAATTTCACTAGCCAGCATGAGGGCGGTGTCCAGGTCGCCGGCCAGCACGGTGAAATGTCCCATCTTGCGCCCCGGACGCGCGTAGCGTTTACCGTAGAGATGCAGTTTGACGTTATGGTGGCGAAGGATTTTTTCGCTCGGTAGTTTTCCGTTTCGCCACACGTCGCCCAGCAGGTTTACCATTACTGCCGGTGAGTGCTGACGCGTATCACCCAGCGGCAAGCCGCATAGCGCGCGAACCTGTTGTTCGAATTGCGAAGTCATGCAGGCATCCAGCGTGTAGTGGCCGCTGTTGTGCGGGCGAGGCGCGATTTCGTTAATGAGTAAAGTGTCGTCGTGCAGCACAAAAAATTCCACTGCCAGCACGCCGACATAATTGAGCTCTTCAGCGAGCCTGATAGCCGCATCAGTAGCTTGCTGCTTGATGGAGTCGCTGACGCGGGCAGGCACGATGCTGATATCCAATATGCCGCCGGCATGCCGGTTCTCCGCAACCGGAAAAGCGGCGACTGTGCCGTCCGCGCCTCTTGCCAGCACGACGGAAATTTCACATTTCAGCGGCAGAAATTTTTCCAGCACACACGGCACATATTGTAATTGTCGATAAACTTCGCGCAGTTGGTCTATCGAATCTACGCGTTCTTGCCCTTTACCATCGTAACCCATGCGGCTGGTTTTTAATAACGCTGGAAAACTTATATTATTCAATTGGTTATGTGTGTCTGCTTCAGTGCGAATCAGGTTGAACGGGCCAACCGCAAAACCGTGATCGCGCAGAAAAGTTTTTTCAGTAATGCGATCTTGAGCGATAGCGACACATTCGCCGCGCGGGCGTACGACGCAATGTTCCGCCAACTCTATCAAGCTGTCGGCAGGAGCGTTTTCAAATTCGGTGGTGATTGCGGCGCAGCGTTGCGTTAATTGTTTGAGCGCAGTGGCGTCGCGGAAGTCGGCGCAGATGTGTTCGTCGGCGAAATGTTCGGCAGGCGCCTCCGGATCCGGGTCGAGCACCAGTACGTGATAACCCATACTGCGCGCAGCGGCGACAAACATGCGGCCGAGTTGCCCGCCACCGAGCAGTCCGAGTGTGGCGCCGGGCAGGATCATTTTTTTTGCGGCTTGGGCAGCTTCATTGCTTTGGCGGTGTCAGTTAGCACTGCGCGAAATTTTGCCAGCTTGGTCGCCAGCTTTTTGTCGTTGAGTGCGAGTATGCCAATGGCAAACAATGCTGCGTTGGCGGCCCCCGCTTCACCGATGGCAAATGTGGCGACTGGAATGCCCTTGGGCATTTGCACAATGGAGTAGAGCGAGTCCTGGCCGCTTAAATATTTCGATGTCACGGGCACGCCAAGCACTGGTATGGTAGTTTTGGAAGCGAGCATACCGGGCAAATGCGCTGCGCCGCCGGCGCCGGCGATAATGCAAACCAGACCGCGCATGCGCGCTGATTCAGCGAAGGCAAACATATCATCGGGCATACGATGTGCTGACAGCACTTGCGCTTCGCATGCGATGCCGAAATCTTCCAGCATTTTCGCTGCGTGTTGCATCACGTCCCAGTCGCTATTGCTGCCCATGACTATGCTGATAAGAGGTTTTTTTGACATAAGGCGAAATTGTTATAACTATTTGATTATATTAAGTTATTTAATCAACTAAATGGCGCGCTTGTTCAATTTGCTCACGGTACGCATCAAAAATATTTTTCAGCGCGTCTTTCATATCAACCTTGGGCGACCAGTTTAAATCTTTCATCGAGTTGGTAATTTTCGGCACGCGATTTTGCACGTCCTGATAACCCTTGCCGTAATACTCGTCTGAAGTGGTATCCACCAACTTGACCCTGGCTGCGCTACCGCGATATTCGGGATAATTTTTTGCCAGTTCCAACATCATGGTCGCCAGTTCGCGCACCGAGAAATTATTTTTCGGATTGCCGAGGTTATAAATATTTCCGCTGGCAATATTATCCTTGTTGTCGAGAATTTTGATCAGCGCATCGACGCCGTCGTCGATGTAAGTGAACGCGCGTTTTTGCGTGCCGCCATCGACCAGCTTGATCGGTTCGCCGCGCACAATGTGGCCGAAGAATTGTGTGATCACGCGCGACGAGCCTTCTTTCGGCGTGTGGATATTGTCGAGGCCGGATCCAATCCAGTTGAAAGGGCGGAACAGGGTAAAGTCGAGTTTGCCTTCCGAGCCGTAAGCCCAGATGACGCGGTCCATCAGTTGTTTGGAGCAGGAATAAATCCAGCGCTGCTTGTGAATCGGCCCGCAAACCAATTCCGAAGCATCGGAATCGAATTCATCGTCATGGCACATGCCATACACTTCCGACGTCGACGGGAACACAATCCGCTTGCCGTATTTCACGCATGAACGCACGATAGGCAGGTTGGCTTCGAAATCAAGCTCGAAAACTCTCAGCGGCTCTTTCACATAAGTCGAAGGCGTGGCGATAGCGACCAGCGGCAACACCACGTCGCATTTACGGATGTGGTACTCGATCCATTCTTTGTTGATTGTGATGTCGCCTTCGAAAAAATGAAAGCGCTTGTGTCCCATCAGGTCGCTGACGCGGTCGGACTGCATGTCCATCCCGTACACATCCCAGTCGGTGGTGCTGAGAATGCGCTGGCTGAGATGGTGGCCGATGAAACCGTTGACGCCGAGGATGAGGATTTTTTTCATATTGGGTGCGCCTGTGTAAGGGCGCATTATACCGGTTTGCGCAGCCGGGATAAATGCGGACTTCAGCGGTCGGGCCGCAACGCGGCAGCGGCAAAATACTGCGGCAAAGTTTCCGGCGGAATATTTTTGCTTTCCAGCTCGAGCGCGAGTATGCGCAATATACCCGTGCCGCAATCAACATAGAGCCGCCTATTCTCAACATAAAACTGCGGCGAGGTTGAACGCGGGGTTTTATCCGTCGCCAAAATACTGCGCAGGATTCTGATCGGCTTGCCCTGTATGGAAGAGAATGCGCCGGGAAAAGGCGGCGCGACGGCGCGGATGAGATCGTGGATTTGTTGCGCGCTGTTTCGCCAATCGATACGGCCGTCTTCAGCCTTGCGTCCACCGTAATATTTGCCCAGGCTTAATTCCTGTTTGCGCAATATTGCCGAGCCATCGAGCAAAGCGGGCAGGCAGCGATCGAGCGTGATTTCTGCGGCGGCAGTTACTTTATTAAACACATCGACCGCGATGTCATCGGGCAGGATCGGCACGGCCTGTTGATCGACTATCTCGCCGTTGTCGGGTTTTTCGTTCATCCTATGCAGCGTCGCACCGGTTTGTCTTTCGCCGTTGATAATCGCCCAATTTACCGGCGCGCGGCCGCGATATTGCGGCAACAGGGATCCATGCATGTTGAACGCTCCGTGCTTCGGCAAGGACAACAGCTCGGATTTTAATATCAGGCGATAATAAAACGAGAAAAAATAATCAGGTTGTGACTCATTGATTATATTTAATATATTTGGCGTATTGGGGTCGTCGGGCGTGAGCACCCTAATATCGTGTAATTCCGCGAGTTTAGCGACACTGTCGAACCAGATAGTTTCGTCGGGATTGTCCCGGTGCGTGATTATCAGCGGGACCTGCACGCCATGCGCAAGCAATACCGACAGGCAACGCACGCCGACGTTGTGATACGCGAAGACAACAGCGCTGGCGGTCATTGTTTGCTATGAACAAAACTGCTGACGTTAGGTTTTAATCTATCCGTGTCGTCCTGCTCAAGAATGGCCTGCACAATAAAGCGCGGCCGGTGGCGTACTTGCTGATATATCCGCCCAACATATTCTCCGAGTAAACCGATGCCGAACAGCATGACGCCAATAAGGAAAAACGTGATGCCGAATAAGGTGAACAAGCCCTCCGCTTCCGGCCCGACGATAAATCGACGTATGGCGAGATAGACGACAAACAGCGCAGAAAATATGGACAGCGCTATGCCGATGAGAGAGAACATTTGCAGCGGCATAATGGAAAATCCGGTGACCAGGTCAAAATTCAGGCGGATCAAACTGTAAAGCGAATATTTGGATTCGCCCGCCGCGCGCTCTTCATGTTGCACCATGATTTCTGTCGGGCGTGATGCGAACGAGTACGCGAGCGCGGGAATATAGGTATTCATTTCGCGCGTGCTGTTAATCGCATCGATAATGGAGCGATCATAGGCGCGCAACATGCAGCCCTGGTCGGTCATTTTAATTTTGGTAATGCGTTCGCGCAGGCGGTTCATGGCAAGCGACGCAAAACGCCGCCAGGCGGAGTCTTGGCGCAGTATTCGGATGCTGCCGACGTAATCGTAGCCTTCGTCCATTTTCGCCAACAGCTTGCCGATTTCTTCAGGCGGGTTTTGCAAGTCGGCATCCAGCGTAACAACGTATTGTCCGCGCGCGTTTTCAAAACCGGCCATGATCGCCATGTGTTGGCCGAAATTTCCGTTGAATAAAATTACCCGGGTCACGTCCGGGCGCTGCTGGAATTGCTCACGCAACATGGCGGCCGATTTATCGCGGCTGCCGTCGTTGATGAAAATAATTTCGTAAGGGGCGTTGAGTTTGTCGAGGGCAGGGTAGAGACGCTCGAACAGTGACTGCAAACCTGCTTCTTCGTTATAAACCGGAATGATAACAGAGGCTTTGGGAGCAATCATGATATTTTTTTATGAGCGGGCGACAACGTATACGCCGACGATGATAATGCCGATGCCGATCAGGCGCGAAATGGATAAGGCTTCGCCGAACAGATGCCAGGCGGCGATGGCGTTGACCACGTAGCCGATGGACAACATCGGATAAGCGGTGCTGACCTCGACCCGCGACAGCGCCATTATCCATACCACGACGCTGACGGCATAGCATAGTATCCCGCCAACAATGTGCGGCTCGGTGGCGAGCTGCCAGCCGACCGGGAAAACGTTTTCTCGGTTAAAGGCAAAATGGCCGACGCTATTGGTGCCGGCCTTGAGCAGCAATTGCGCGCCGGCATTCAGCAACACGCCGAGCAGAATGAGTGAAAAGCTAATGATATTCATGGCTTTTTAATAATAACACGGCGGCCATCGTCTGCGATGACCTGCATCAGCAGGTTCTCATTGCGCAACTTTTGATAAACCTGGGTGGGCATCAAGGCAATGGCTGCATCATCTTGATACCATTTACCGAGAAATTCTTCAACAGTGGGAATCCATTTGTGCGGTTCCTGCTTAATGCCGAGGGCGAGTTCATCCTGGTAATTCACCAGCGTAACCGTGCGTTGTAAATAATACGGCAAAGGCTGATCGTAGGTGCCGATGCTGTAAATCGGCGTATCGGCTTTGAGATATGGGCGGATTTTCTGCGCAATGTCGTAGGACGATTGTAGCGGCGACTGGGTCTCGTAGCCCATCCAAGCCAATTGCCAGGTGATAAGCGCGGCGAAGCTCACCGCGGTAAGCCCAGCTACCTTGTTGTCGCAGGTGAGCAGGCGCAGGCCGTGAGTGACGCCGATAAACATCGCGCCAAACGCTACCATTAACCAATAGGCGTACTGCAAATTCATGCTGGCGACATTCGGCGCGGGATCGTCTGCCGGCAGGAGCTGTAAAATAAACGGAATCGCGGCCGTCAGCGCCAGCGCGGCAAGGCTGACCGGAAATATTTGCCAGAATAATTTCTTCGCCGGTATGGCATCGAGATACTGACCGATGAACAACGCCAGCGCGGGGAAAATGGGCAATAGATAAGCCGGTAGTTTAGATTTGGACAGGCTGAAAAAAACGAAAATGAATGCGCACCAGACGAGCAAAAAACGGTTCGGATGAAAACGGTATTCGCCGTATCCGCGCTCGATTTTCCAGCTGCGCAGCAGGGCGGGGAATAGCGCTACCAACCAGGGCAAAATGCCGATAACCAGAATCGGCACAAAGTAATAAATAGGTCCTTCGCGGTCATGCTCGTTTTTGGCAAAGCGATCGAAGTGCTCATGGATAAAAAAGAATTGCGCGAATTCCGGATTTGCGCGTGACACGGCGATAAACCACGGCGCGGCAATGAGCAAGAACAGCAAAGCCCCCTTGCCCAAATGCAAACGAGTCCAGATGCGCACATCGCGGTTCAGGATGGAATACAGCGCCAGGGCCGCGCCGGGCAACACAATGCCGATCAATCCTTTGCTCAAAACGGCCATTGCCATGCCCAGCCATGCGATCAGCATCCAGTTGCGTTGTTGGTGTGGCTTAGCGTGTTCGCGCTGGGCCAGCGACAACCCGAAAACACTTAGTGTCAAAAAAAAAGTAAGGCCCATGTCGAGGGTATTGATATGCCCGAGCAGGGCGTACCATAGACTGCTAGCCAATACAGACGCAGCATAAAACCCTTGCTGTCTGCCGAACAATTGCCGCCCGGTGAAATATGTCAGCAGAACGCCGGCGAACCCGGTCAGCGCCGTCCACAGCCTCGCCGGTCCTTCAGACAAACCGAATACTTCGAACGCAGCAGCCGTCGCCCAATATTGCAGCGGCGGTTTTTCAAAATATTTCAGGTCGTTGAGGTGCGGGGTGATCCAGTCGCCGCTGGCGGCCATTTCGCGGGAAATTTCCGCGTAGCGGGCTTCATCTGGTTTGGCCAGCCTGCGATAATCAATTGGGCCGAACCAGATAATCGCCAGGATGATCGCTAGCGCCCAGAGTGTTTTAGTGGAAACCAAATATTGTTCTCTGTTAATTTATTAATTATTTGTTGTACTTGTTGGTGATATGGAATTCAACGGCGCGGCGATTTAAGGAGGACCACTACCGCGCCGCTACCGCCATCGGCAGGACGGGCTTCGGCAAAGGCCAGAACTTCATCGCGCTGTGATAGCCAATGTTTTACTTTGTGTTTGAGCACTGGCTCGCGGTTGAAGGAACTCAAGCCCTTGCCATGGATGATACGTACACAACGCGCGCCCGCTTTCGCTGCTTCGTGCAAGAAATCCACCAGTGAAACACGCGCTTCCGCGCTCACCATGCCGTGCATATCCAACTGAGCCTGGATCACCCATTTGCCGCGCCGCAATTTACGCAACACGTCGCGCGACAATCCGTTGCGCAGGAATTGCAATTCCTCTCCCGTCTCCAGCAATACGTCAGTCGGGTCGCTTAACGAATCGACCAGTACTTGCTGATCGTCCAATTGTCTTTGTAACGCAATAGGCCGGGGTGGCGCGGGTGAAAGTGACGCGCGCTTGGGGTAGCGAACAGGTACGACATCTTCCACTGCTGCGCGAAACAATCCGGCTTCGTCAGGATGAGGGGTGTCAATGTCAGATTTGTCATCCACCTGCGCCATATACATAACTATATGATTATATTAAATATGTTGTCAAGCGTCGAGATAAGTTTTGGCGTCGAGCGCCGCCATACAACCCGTTCCCGCACTGGTTACGGCCTGTCGATAGACATGATCCTGCACGTCGCCTGCTGCGAAGACGCCGGGTATGCTGGTCGCCGTGGCGTTACCCTTGAGTCCGCTTTGGGTGATGATATAGCCGTTTTGCATTTCAAGCTGGCCTTCGAAAATATCCGTGTTCGGCTTATGGCCGATGGCGATGAACGTGCCTGCCACTTTCAATTCTTTGGTTTTTCCGTCTGTGGTGCACTTGATGCGCACGCCGGTGACGCCGGTCTTGTCGCCCAGCACTTCGTCCAGTGTTTGGTTAAGCTCCAAACGCATATTGCCGTCTTTCACCCGATCCATCATTTTGTCGATCAGTATCGCTTCGGCGCGGAATTTATCGCGGCGGTGTATCACGGTGACGGTTTTGGCGATGTTGGAAAGATACAAGGCTTCTTCCACCGCCGTGTTGCCGCCGCCGACTACTACTACGTCTTGCCCTTTGTAAAAAAAACCGTCGCAGGTCGCGCAACCGGACACTCCCTTGCCCATAAACGCCTGCTCAGAGGGCAATCCCAGGTACATGGCCGAGGCACCGGTAGCGATAATCAGGGCGTCGCAGGTATAAGTGCCGGAATCGCCAATTAATTCGAACGGTTTTTGCTTGAGTTTTACAGTATGGATGTGGTCAAATAGTATTTCAGTTTCAAAACGTTCCGCATGTTTTTGAAACCGCTGCATTAAATCCGGGCCTTGCACGCCGGCATCATCGGCAGGCCAGTTGTCCACGTCAGCGGTGGTCATTAATTGACCGCCCTGGGCGAGACCGGTAATTAGTGTGGGTTTGAGGTTGGCTCGGGCGGCGTAAACCGCAGCCGTATAACCGGCAGGGCCGGAGCCTAAAATCAGAAGTCGGGAATGTTTCGCGGTAGGCATAGAATTACTCAATAAAATGAATTAGATAGCCAATTTTAACCAAATTTGGGATGGAATACCGTACTAATTGCTAACTTATTGATAGAATTGAACTTTGATCTTCGCAGTTGCAACATATAAATCACACAATTAAAAGATTGGGACGCCATGCTAAAAAACATCCCCCTGTTTGCGTATTTGACCGAACCGGACCTGGCTGCACTCACCAGCGAGGCCGTCAATAAGTCCTTCCCCAAAAACACGGTCATTATCAATGAAGGGGAAAAAAGCGATTCACTGTACGTGATACTTTCCGGCCGCGTGAAAGTGATGATGAGCGGCCCCGACGGGCGCGAAATTATTTTGACCATGCTGGGCGCCGGCGAATTTTTCGGCGAGTTATCTTTGGTCGATAGCCAACCACGTTCGGCCACGGTGGCGACCATGGAGCCGTCGCAATTCTCAGTGATTTCCAAGGGAGATTTCAAGCGCGTGATGGCGAAAAGCCCGCAGATGTCCGACCACGTCATGCAAGGCCTCGCGCAACGCTTACGCGAAGCGGATAAGAAAATCAGCAGCCTCGCCTTGATGGATGTGTATGGCCGCGTGGCGCGCACGCTGTTGCAATTAGCAGTGAAACGCGAGGGCGTGTTGGTGGTCAGCGATAAGTTATCGCAACAGGACATTGCCAACATGGTTGGGGCGTCGCGCGAAATGGTGAATCGGATTTTGAAAGAGCTGGAAGGCAGCGGCTACATTAAGGTTGAGTCTAAAAACATCATCATCAACGATCAGTTGCCGCTATCGCTGTAACAAATCTGCAACAGATGTTTTCACCCTGTGCTGGAAGGGGTTCAGCATGGGGCTATACTTATAACTATTAGATTTTGCGCCTTAGCGGCGACTTAACATGGCATCAATTAACCCAACACTAGGCGACAAGCGCGCTCCATTGCCGCCGAGGATCAGTACGCTTTTGCGTGAAGCGTGGTGGCTGCTGCTGGCGCTCGCCGGCATTTATCTCACCCTGGTACTGGTGACTTATCATCCGCAGGATCCGGCCTGGTCCCACACCGGCTCACGCCTCACCGTGCAAAACGCCGGCGGCGTGCTCGGCGCGTATGTGTCCGACATACTCTTATATTTATTCGGCATGTCAGCCTGGTGGTGGCTGGTGCTGGCGGCTTTCGGCATCTATCGCGCGTTCGTTAAAATCCAGACGTCCGAGCTGATTGATCGTCGCACAGTCTATGTTTCCGCCATCGGATTTTTACTTTTGCTTATAGCCAGCAGCGGCATCGAATCACTGCGGCTGCATACCATTTCCGCGCCATTGCCTTACGAGCCCGGCGGCGTAGTCGGCGCGCTCGCATCCATAGGGTTTTCCAAGCTCATGGGTTTCACCGGCGGCACTATGGCGCTGCTCGGCCTGACCGCCGTCGGCTTGAGTTTATTCACAGGGTTGTCATGGCTCAAGCTGGTGGAAAGATGCGGCTCGTTGATTGAAACCGGGTATCTCAAACTTATAGACAAATATCGCAGATCGCAGGACCGCAAAGCAGGCGAAGTACGCATGATCGAGCGCGAAGAAAAAGTTGCCGAAGCCAAGCACCAATTCGAAGAGCGCCCGCCAGTGCGTATCGAGCCTGCGGTCACCGTGATTGCGAAATCCAAGCGCGTCGCGGAAGAAAAGCAACGCAAACTGTTTGAACATCTGGATTCCCAGTTACCGCCACTAAGTTTGCTTGACGAAGCGGAAGGCCCGGTGGATCCCATCAGCGCCGAGACGCTCGAATTCACCTCGCGTTTGATCGAACGCAAACTGCTCGATTTCAACGTCCACGTGAAAGTGCTCGCCGCGTATCCCGGCCCCGTCATCACACGCTACGAAATCGAACCTGCCATCGGTGTAAAAGGCAGCCAAATTGTCAATTTAATCAGAGATTTAGCAAGGGCACTGTCGGTCATCAGCATACGCGTGGTCGAGACCATACCCGGCAAATCCTGCATGGGTCTTGAGTTACCCAACCCGACCCGTCAGATCGTTCGCCTGTCGGAAATTCTAAGTTCGCAGGTCTATGCCGACCTTCCCTCGCCGTTGACCATCGCTTTCGGCAAAGACATCGCTGGTAAACCCATCGTCGCGGACCTGGCGAAAATGCCGCATGTACTTGTCGCAGGGACAACGGGCTCGGGCAAATCCGTTGCCATTAACGCGATGATTTTATCGCTGCTGTACAAGGCCACCCCTGCGCAAACGCGCCTGATTCTAATCGACCCGAAAATGCTCGAGCTGTCCATATATGAAGGCGTACCGCATTTGCTGGCGCCCGTGGTTACCGACATGAGGCAAGCTGGCGCCGCGCTCAACTGGTGCGTGGCGGAAATGGAACGCCGCTACAAACTGATGTCGGCATTGGGCGTTCGTAACCTTGCCGGCTTTAACCACAAACTCGCCGAGGCGAAAAAAGCCGGCAAACCGATTACCCATCCATTCAGTATCACGCCGGACAATCCGGAACGGCTGGAAGAATTGCCGATGATTACCGTCGTCATCGACGAACTCGCCGACATGATGATGGTCGTGGGCAAGAAGGTCGAAGAACTCATCGCACGCCTGGCGCAAAAGGCCCGCGCATCAGGAATACATTTGATACTCGCCACACAACGTCCTTCGGTAGATGTGATTACGGGTCTGATCAAAGCCAATATCCCCACCCGCGTCGCGTTCCAGGTGTCATCCAAGATAGACTCGCGCACCATACTCGACCAGATGGGTGCCGAGGCGCTGCTGGGGCAGGGCGACATGCTGTATCTGCCGCCGGGCACCGGCTTCCCACAGCGTGTGCACGGCGCGTTTGTGTCTGACGCAGAAGTGCATAGAGTGGTGAATCATCTGAAGGCGCAAGGCGAACCGCAATACGTCGATGGCATTCTCGACGGACCTGACATGGCTGACAGTGAAAATGGCGAGTTGGGCAGCGGAGGCGGCGAAGCCGATCCGCTTTACGACGAAGCCGTCGCCATCGTACTGAAAAACAAGCGCGCATCCATCTCGCTGGTGCAACGCCACCTACGCATCGGCTACAACCGCGCCGCGCGGCTGGTGGAAGACATGGAACGCGCCGGCCTGGTATCCCCCATGCAATCCAACGGCAACCGCGAAATCCTGTCACCGTGCAAGCCAGACTGATTTTCCCCTCGGGCCGTTATCCTGAGTGTTACGAAGGATCTGTTTTTCGATTAGTTCCTGCAGGCCACGGTTTTTTTCAGTAAACTCCACTCAACCTTTTCCTGAATCAAGCGTTAACCAGCACGGGGACTATTCCCTTTATGCGAAAACACCATGAAACCTTTCCGCACCAGCCTTACCGCATTCGCCGTTTTGATTTCCGGAACCGGACATGCTGACAGCCTGGATAAACTTAAGGCATTCATAGGTGGCACCCAAACCATGCGCGCCAGTTTCGAGCAAAGCGTGACCGGCAAAAACGGCAAAAAACTGCAAGCGGCCAGCGGTAGCATGCAGTTTTCCCGCCCGGGTAAATTCCGTTGGGAATATGTGAAGCCGTACAAGCAACAAATCGTCGGCGATGGCGCGAAACTGTGGATATTCGATGCGGACCTGAATCAAGTAACGGTAAAAAAACTTAGCGACTCATTGGGCGACAGCCCAGCGGCTTTGCTCGCAGGCAATAACGACCTCGACAAGTATTACACGCTAAGTGACTCGGGCGTGGCAGACAACCTGGAATGGCTCGACGCCGTGCCGAAAAATAAAGATACCACTTTCGAGCGCGTGCGCATGGCGTTCAGTGGCGATGCGTTGACGGCAATGGAATTAAAAGATAATTTCGGGCAGACGACGACAATTAGATTCTCGGCGCTGGAAAAAAACCCGAAACTTGCAGGCGAGATTTTTCAATTCGTACCCCCGAAAGGCACGGATGTGGTGGGCGAATAAAACAGCTTTAAAGACAACACCGAAATGTTGACAAGCTAAACGTAGTGCCCGTGTTTTTGCAGTACTTCAATTTTGTATCCATCCCGATCCTGCACGAAAAAAAAGCGCGCGAGCAATTCTTCGCCGCGCTTGAATTCTTTTATCGGCAGCGGCGCGTAGACGAGCTTGTCTAACGCATCGCGCTTGCCTTCCAGATCATCGACGACATAGGCGTAATGGCCATAACCAGTGCCGTGGGTGTAAGGCTCGGTTCGGCCTTTGTTGAGCTTCAGTTCGATTTCGACATCGTTTTCTGGATTACGCAAATACACCAGCGCGAAGTCGGGAAAATCCAGCGTATGCGAAGGGGTAAAATCAAATGCTTCTCGGTAAAACTTGAGCGACTTATCCAGATCCAATACGCGGATCATGGTGTGTATCATTTTTGCCATTGCTTAACTTTCGTTTAGGTAGAAAAATCTCAGGCCCGCCCGGCCATTTTTACGACATTTGGCTTGGCTTCTGGCTTCGGGAGATTTACCTGACTTGCTTCATATTTTCGGCGCATATAGCGCAGGCAAGTTACGCGCAGAAACGACGCGAAATTATTCACTTCACCGCGATGGGCCATGACTTCATCGTGGAATTGCGCCAGCAGGCTATTGGTCGTACCGTTTTCTTCCGCGGCCATTTTCGCCAGCGTATCCCACATCATGTTTCCAGGCGCAGGCTGGTCAACACGCCGTGTATGCGTACGCTACGCGAGCGCGATTCGTACAAAATCGGATCCGCTTTGACAAAAAATTCGCACATGATTTTCCTTAAGCAAAAAACCCGGCGCAAAGCAATCTGAGCCGGGTCTGTCGTTGAAAAATTAAATCGCGCGTTCGCTCATCTCGTTCTCAACTTGGATTTTGTGGACAGGGTTGCGCTAACAATTTGAAAAAAAATGATTTGCTAACGCTGTGCTGCAGCAAAAATGTGCACTTTGTGTTGATTACGCAGAAATCCAGAATGATCAGGACAGGCGAAAAGAATAAACAGACGCGAAGCGTTCGCCGCTGGTCATATGTTCAAATCCGTGAGGCACCGAAGGCGAAGATGTGGCTGGCGACCAATAATTTTATTAATATAATCAATTAGTTAAGCAATAGCCGTGATTTCGCCCGCGAGCCAAAGGCCAACCAGCTGGAGGCAAAGTCATGCTCTGTTTTTTTGCTATCTATCGGGTAGCGAGAAAACTTGCTCTTGGTTTTATATGAACGCCAGACTCAGGCGTCAAATATTTCAAGCAGTAGGGCAGTCATACCCGCCGTAAAACATGTCGTTTACATTCGTGCTTTATTTTTTGTGGCGGGTGCGACCCGCCCTATGGGAAACTAGTCCTGTGCTGCTTCAAGCTCCGCATCTTTTACTCTCGCTCGCGCAACAGCGGGCCGTGAACCCGTCCGTTCAATATAAGCCTTGATCACCGGCGTCGCCTCGATCAAACCGAACATCGTGATCCAGGTCAGCGCCGATCCCCACAGCACATCCGCAGCAGAAAACTTTTCGCCGAGAATATACGGACCTTTAGCGAGTTGATCGGTTAAGGTTTTCAGCATGGTGTCGAAGTCGCCATACGGATTCATCGACGGCGGCGCGGGTTCGCGCTTTTGTGCTTTGTCCACGACGGCAGGCTCAAAGCACGAACCGTAATACACCATCCAGCGCAAATACGGCCCGCGTAGCGGATCGCCGATTGGCGGCGCCAAGCCTTTGTCGGCGTAAAGATCGGCCAAATATAAATACACCGCCACTTGCTCAGTAATCAGCGCGCCGTTGTGCATCACCGCCGGCACTTTACCCATCGGGTTGATGGCCAGATATTCCGGCTTGCGCTGCTCGCCCGTTTTCATGTTCAGCACATGCAGCTTGTAATCCGCACCGAGTTCTTCGAGCAATGTGAGCGCGCCGGTCGAGCGGGTGTTGGGGGAGTGGAATAGTGTGACTTGGCGGTTTGTGTGCATAATGGAATTCCTTTTGCTATCACAAAAAATGTAGCCTCGATGGAGCGTGGCGTAATCGGGGTTTCAATAGTGTGACGGAGATTTCCCCTGATTGCGCTGCGTTTCATCTAGGTTACGCTTGCTTTGCTACATCTAGGTTACGCTTGCTCCGCATGTTATTTTGAATTTGCCTCAGCTTGTCAGTAAGATTTCTTTCAGGCTTAATTGAAATGGCTTGCCCAACAGAAGTGTATACAGTTGCAACCAATGTATTGAGCAAATTAGGATCTGATTCAACAGATTTTTTTACATAATTATCGAACCAATTTGGAATTTCTGAATTTTGCAAATCGTGGTTCGGTTCGACAAATTTCTTTATGAAATCATAGAACCAATATTCAGCCTTATCTATTGGTACCTTAAAACTTGCGCTTTGTCCATGAGCTAACTCCTTCGGGTATTTCGCAGTATAGAGACCGCCCAGAGTCTGTATGCAAAAGCGTTTTGTTTTGCCTCTACCTATTGCCCATCCAATAACTTCCCCCGAAACCACGGACACATTTGATAGGTATGATTCTACTATCGGAGGTGTTAAATGCAACGACGTCAATTTACAGAAGAATTCAAGCGCGAGGCAGTGAAGCTCGCCCGCCAAGCGGGTACGAGCCATGCGGCGATCGCCCGAGACCTGGGTATTGGAGCCAACCTGCTCAGCCGCTGGTCGAAAGAGCAGGAAGATCAAGTTAAAGGTGGAGCAAGCGGCAAAGCCGTATCCAGCCAAGAGTTTGAGCGCATGCGTCGTGAACTCGCCAAAGTCAAAATGGAGCGCGATATACTAAAAAAGGCGCTCGGCTACTTCGCAGCCGAGCCCAAGTGAAGTACGGCTTTATTGCACGGCACCGGCGCATCTGGCCTACCCGCACCATGTGCCGCGTGTTGGGTGTCTCGACCAGCGGCTTTTACGATTGGTTTGAACGTCCCGACAGCCTGCGGCAACAAGCGAATACACAGTTGTTAGCACGGATCCGCGAGCACTTTGCCGCCAGCGACCGGACCTATGGTTCACCGCGACTCGTGCATGACTTACGCGACGACGGCCTCGTCTGTTCAGTCAACCGTGTCGCCCGGCTCATGCAAGGGGCCAGGCTCAAAGCACGAGCCAAACGCCCACGTCCACCGGATCCGCACTTAACCGTCGTACACAGCATCGCCCCCAACCTGCTGGATCGGCAGTTCGAGGCAACCGGACCGAACCAGAAGTGGGCGGCCGATTTCACCTACGTGTGGACAGCAGAA
The DNA here is from genome assembly GCA_049695115.1 of Burkholderiales bacterium. Taxonomy (GTDB): domain Bacteria; phylum Pseudomonadota; class Gammaproteobacteria; order Burkholderiales; family JBEEJL01; genus JBEEJL01. Next base: position 34,269 of record JBAVRP010000019.1, read on the forward strand.
GGCTGGTTGTTTGTGGCCGTGGTGCTCGACTTGTATTCCCGCCGCGTCGTGGGTTGGTCGATGCAGCCGACCATGACCGCGCAACTGGTGATGGATGCGTTGCTGATGGCGATCTTCCAGCGCGGTCGGCCACAAGCGGTATTGCATCATTCCGACCAAGGTTCGCAGTACACCAGCGAAGACTTCCAGCGGCTACTGGATGCGCATGGCATCGTGTGCAGTATGAGCCGTCGCGGCAACTGTTGGGACAATGCGGCGATGGAGAGTTTCTTCTCCACCCTGAAGACCGAACGCTTAAGTAGAAAACACTACCGTTGCCGCGATGAGCTACGCGCGGATGTGTTCGATTACATTGAAAGGTTCTACAATCCGAAACGCAGGCATTCGACGATTGGTTACATCAGTCCTGTACAATTTGAAAATCAACTATGTGCTTAAAGAATGTGTCCGCGAAAACGGGGGAAGGCCA
>JBAVRP010000020.1:0-63573 GCA_049695115.1 Burkholderiales bacterium
ACTGGTGACTAAAACTGCCATTGCTACGGAAAATAATTTGCTTTTCATTTTTAACCTTTCAGATTGATGTTAATTATGGATAAACAAAATACGACAAAACCACTCTTGCTACGCCACTTCAAACAATCCCGCCGCTCCTTGCCCTCCACCGATACACATAGTCACAACAACATATTTCACGCCGCGACGTTTGCCTTCGATCAGCGCATGGCCGGTGAGGCGCGCGCCTGACACGCCGTAAGGATGGCCGACGGCGATGGCGCCGCCGTTTACGTTTAGACGATCATTGGGAATACCCAGTTTGTCACGACTGTAAATCACTTGCACGGCGAAAGCTTCATTGAGTTCCCACAGGCCGATGTCCTCGATTTTCAGGCCGGTTTTCTGCATAAGCTTTTTTACGGCGAACACCGGTCCGATGCCCATTTCATCCGGCTCGCAACCGGCGACGGCGAAGCCGCGGAAGATGCCCAGTGGGCTGAGGCCTTTTCGTTGCGCGGCTTTAGCGTTCATGACAACAACTGCGGAGGCACCGTCGGAAAACTGACTGGCGTTACCCGCCGCGATGCAGCCACCTTCGATGGCAGGTTTGATTTGCGACACGCCTTCATATGTGGTGTCGGCGCGAATGCCTTCGTCCTGCGACAAGGTGACTTCCTTGATGGTTTCCTGGCCGGTGTTTTTATCCACGACTTTCATGTTGACCGTGATCGGCACGATTTCGTCGTTGAACTTGCCTTCGGCTCCTGCTTTGGCAGCGCGCAACTGGCTCTCGACGCCATAGCGATCCTGCGCTTCGCGCGGAATGTTGTAACGCTTGGCGACCGTCTCGGCGGTTTGCAACATGGACCAATAAATTTCCGGCTTGTGCTGCTTCAACCAGCTATCTTCAAAATTGCTTTTATTCATTTCCTGTTGCACCAGTGAAATCGAATCGACACCGCCTGCGACGAATATGTCTCCTTCGCCGCTCTGTACGCGTTGCGCTGCCAGTGCGATAGTTTGTAAACCGCTGGAGCAAAAACGGTTGATGGTCATGCCCGGCACAGTCACCGGACAGCCGGCGCGCAAGGCGATTTGGCGCGCGATGTTCCAGCCGGTCGCGCCTTCAGGATTGGCGCAGCCCATGATCACGTCTTCGACTTCAGCCGGATCGATTTTCGCGCGCTTGATGGCGTGTTCGACGGCGTGGCCGCCGAGCGTGGCACCATGGGTAATGTTAAGCGAACCACGCCAGGATTTAGCGAGGCCGGTTCTTGCAGTAGATACGATTACGGCGTCGGTCATGATGTTGTCCTTAAAAAATATTCAAGATAATTATGTGCTTACTAAGCAGCTTTCCAACTGCCCTTCCCCTGCTCCGCCAACTGTTTCAACATGGGCGCGGGCTTCCAATATTTGCCGTGTTTTTGTTCAAATTCGCAAATTCGATCATAGACTTTTTTCAGGCCGACTGTTTGCGCATAGAACATCGGGCCCCCGCGATATGCGGGGAAACCATAGCCGGTGAGATACACCAGATCAATATCGCTGGCGCGTAAGGCGATCCCTTCTTCGAGAATTTTCGCGCCGGTGTTGGTAAGCGCATAAACCAGGCGTTCGACAATCTCCGCGTCGGTAATTTGTCGCGGGGTGATACCGAGTTCCCGTCTGTGTTTGACAATAATATCTTCAACTATAGGGTCAGGAACCGGTGTGCGGTTACCCGCTTCGTATTTGTACCAACCCGCACCGGTTTTTTGTCCGAAACGACCGAGCTCGCAGATCTTGTCGGCGATTTTGGAATAGTGTTGTTCGCCCGGACGCTCGGCAACGCGGCGTTTGCGTATATACCAGCCGACGTCGTTACCCGCGAGGTCGCCCATCTGGAACGGTCCGATTGCCATGCCGAAATCTCTCATCGCTTTATCGACTTGTTGCGGCAGCGCACCTTCTTCCAATAAAAACCCGGCCTGGCGGCTGTAGTCTTCGATCATGCGGTTGCCGATAAAACCGTCGCACACGCCAGACACGACACTGACTTTTTTGATCGTCTTGCCGAGTTTCATCGTTGTCGCCAACACATCCTTGCCGGTCTTGACGCCGCGCACCACTTCGAGTAATCGCATGACGTTCGCAGGCGAGAAAAAATGCGTGCCGATCACGTCTTGCGGCCGTGAAGTGAAGCTGGCGATTTTATCCACGTCAAGTGTGGAAGTATTGCTCGCGAGTATCGCGCCGGGCTTCATGACTTTATCCAGCGCCTTGAATACTTGTTCTTTTACTGTCATGTCTTCGAACACCGCCTCGATCACGATGTCGGCTTCTTTCAGGTCGGCGTAATTCAGCGTACCAACGATGAGGCTCACTCGCTTGTCCATGTCCTCTTGTTTGAGTTTGCCTTTGGCGACTGTGCTGGCGTAATTCTTTTTTATCGTCGCCATGCCTTTGTCGAGTGCTTCCTGTTTCATTTCCAGTATTTTTACCGGTATGCCTGCATTGGCGAAATTCATCGCGATACCGCCGCCCATGGTGCCCGCGCCGATGATTGCGGCAGATTTGATTGAACGCAGCGGCGTGTCTTCCGCCACATCGGGGATTTTGCTTGCTTCGCGTTCAGCGAAAAACGCGTGTCGCAGGGAGGCCGATTCACTGCTCGACATCAGCTGCATAAATAATTCGCGTTCCACTTTCATGCCTACGTCAAATGGCTTGGTCGCGGCGGCCTCGACGCAATCAAGACATTTCAACGGCGCAGGAAAACCTTTGGAGGCTTTTTTCACCTGCTCGCGAGCGGCAGCGAAAAACGCGGCGACGGGAATGCCTTCGGGCAACTTCGCCTTCATGTCGCGCACTTTGCGCAGCGGGCGCTTTTCGGCGATGACTTTATTGGCAAACGCGACGCCGGCAGCTGCTATATTGCCTTGTGCCATTTCGTCGGCGAATCCCATCGCGACGGCTTTGTCGGCTTTGACCGGCTCACCCGTGGTGATCATGCGCAGCGCAGGTTCGACGCCGATAAGGCGCGGCATGCGTTGCGTGCCGCCTGCGCCAGGAAGCAAACCGAGTTTGACTTCGGGCAAAGCGACCAAAGTATCTGACGCGGCGATACGGAAATGGCACGCCAACACGACTTCGCAGCCGCCTCCCATCGTCGGTCCATGCATCGCTGCGATGACGGGTTTAGGTGACGACTCAATTGCCAAAATCACTTCGCCCAGATTCGGTGACGCCATCGCTTCGGGCTTGCCGAACTCTTTGATGTCCGCACCGCCGCTGAAATTTTTTCCGCCGCCAACCAGCACGATGGCTTTCACGTTCGCGTCGGCTTGCGCTTTTTGTAGGCCGTCCATGATTCCTGCACGCAAATCTTTGCCGAGGCCGTTCACTGGCGGATTATTGAATGTGATGACGGCGATATTTCCGTCAACGCTATAGGATGCACTCATAGAATCTCCAAATAGTTCAATTTAATCAAATAGTTATAGTTAAAACAAAAAGCTGATTCTTCCCCTTCGGCAAGCTCAGGGCTAAAGGCGATATCGCTCAGAATGACAAGCGAGGTTCAGACTTCCAGCCATTCTTTGCGAATAGCTTCATTATTACGCAATTCCGTCGGCGTGCCCTCAAATACTATGTGACCGTGACCCATCACATATAGTCTCTGTGAAATCGTCAGCGCAATGGACAATTTTTGTTCGACCAGCAAAATCGACACGCCGCGATTTTTTATTTCTTTTAACAAGTCTGCCACTAATTCGACTATCTTCGGTGCGAGTCCTTCGGTCGGTTCGTCGATCATGATCAGATCCGGATCGCCCATCAGCGTGCGGCACAAGGTCAACATTTGTTGTTCGCCGCCGGACAACACACCGGCGGAAGTATCGGCACGATCGCGCAAACGTGGAAATAATTGGAACATATCATCCATGCTCCAGCGGCCGCGTTGCTTGCCGCCTTTCATGCCGAGAATTAAATTTTGTCTGACAGTGAGTGTCGGGAACACATCGCGGTTTTCCGGTACGTAGCCGATACCTTTGTGCGCGACGGCATGCGCGGGCATGCCGGAAATTTTTTCGCCTTTGAAAATCACTTCGCCGTGTGGCGTGACTTCACCCATGATGGCCTTGATGGTGGTCGAGCGGCCGACGCCGTTGCGACCGAGCAAGCTGACGATTTCGCCCTCGCCTACCCGCATGTTCACGCCGCGCAGAATGTGGCTTTTGCCATAATAGGCATTGAGGTTGCTGACTTCGAGCATCGGTTTAGGCATGCTCGGTCCCCAGATACGCTTCCTGCACTTTTTTATTGGCGCGAATTTCCGGCGGTGTGCCGGTGGCGATAATTTCGCCGTAAACCAACACCGAAATCCGATCGGCGAGGCCGAACACCACGCCCATGTCGTGCTCGACCACGATCAGCGTTTTATCTTTGCTCACATTTCGAATCAAGTTGACCGCCGCGTCTGATTCCGAACGGCTCATGCCCGCAGTCGGCTCGTCGAGCAGAATCACATCGGCTCCGCCTGCAACCGTCACGCCGATTTCCAGCGCGCGCTGCTCAGCATAAGACAAGATACCAGCAGGCGTATTGCGACGCGATGTCAGGCCGATTTCTTCCAGCACTTTTTCCGCGTGTTCATTCGCGTCTTTGAGTTTGCTCACGCGCTGCCAGAAAGAATATTTGTAGCCCAACGCCCACATTACCGAACAGCGGATATTTTCAAACACCGACATGCGATGAAATATATTCGTCACTTGAAAACTACGCGCCAATCCTTTGCGGTTAATTTCATAGGCGGGTAATTTGACAATACTTTTGCCATGCAGTTGAATATCGCCGCTACTAATCGGGAAACGCCCGCTGACCAGATTGAACAGCGTCGATTTGCCCGCCCCGTTAGGGCCGATGACGGCATGACGCTCGCCTTTGATGATGTCGAGATTCACACCATTAATAATGGCAGTTTTGCCGAAACTTTTGCGAACGTCCAATAATTGCAAGGCGGATGTCATCACTTACCGCCATACGTCAATAAATTGACCACACGCCAGGCGGCATGGACATTTTTCCATGCGTTGCGATAGAGCCCCGCACCGACACCAATTAAAATCAATGATACTGCCCAAGGCATTATTTGGTCGGAATCGATGACCGTGCCGAACAATTTCAGCTTGTGATCTGCCTCAGCCAGGCGACGATAGGTGAGCTCGACCAAGCCTACTACGCCGCTGAATGCAAGTAAGCCGGATAAAAATGCGGCAGCATAAGAAGGAATTAATTTATGCAATTGGCCGGATTTCAAAGCCGGCAAATGGATAAATATCAGCCCGGATAAACCACCGGGGGCGAACAACACCATGGATAAAAACAGCAAGCCGAAATAAAACAGCCAGGCTTTGGTAATAGTACTCAGCGTAAAGCCCAGAAACACCATCAGCACCGCGCCGATGATAGGGCCGAAAAATTGGCCCATGCCGCCGATGAAAGCCATCACCAATACGTTACCAGAACGGACTGCGCCGACTGCTTCAGATGTGACGATTTCGTAATTGATTGCGGACAAACCGCCAGCGATGCCAGCGAAAAATCCGGCGAGAATCATGGCGAGATAACGCACGCGCTGCGGGTTGTAGCCGACGAACTCGGCGCGCTCAGGGTTGTCACGCACCGCGTTCATCATGCGTCCGAGTGGCGTATGCGTAATGGCATACATGGCGATTACCGCAAGCAACATCCACGCCGCGATGAGATAAAACACTTCAATCGACGGCCCGTAGCTGATGCCGAACCAACCATTGCCCAACATGCGATTACCGGAGATGCCCGCTTCGCCGCCGAAAAACGCGGGGAACATTAGCGAGCACGCGGCGACCATTTCGCCTATACCCATTGATATCATGGCGAACGTCGTGCCTGCGCGTTTGGTCGAAACATAACCGAGGATCACGCCGCACAGCATGCCGGCGAGCCCGCCAATCAAGGGCAATAACGTGACGGGAAAGCTAAAACTACCCTTGCCGATGAGATTCAAAGCGTGAATGGTGAGGTAGGCGCCCATGCCGGAATACACCGCGTGGCCAAACGACAACATGCCGCTCTGCCCTAGCAGCATGTTGTACGACAGCGCAAAAATAATCATGATGCCGATTTCATTCAGCGCGTTAATCGCAAAACCGGATTTGAAAAATAACGGCAACAGCGCAACCAGAATCGCAGGGACAATCCAAATGCCCCAGCGTAAGGCCATGCTCTGATTGGAAATTTGTGGCACGGCGCTCATGATTCGCGTGTCCCCATGATTCCGCGCGGGCGCACGATGAGCATCAACACCATCAACAAGAACGGCAACGCATTGGCTGTCTGGGAAATTTTAATTGAAAAGAAATTATGTAAGGCTGAACCGGGCTGCAAGGCGATGCCAATTTTCGCCAGCAGATCGAGGAACGACGCATCCACTGCAATAGAGAAAGTTTGAATAATACCGACCAGCAGTGAAGCGATGAATGCGCCGGTAAGCGAACCCAATCCGCCCAACACAATCACCACGAATACGATGCCGCCCAATGTGGCCGCCATACTCGGCTCGGTCACAAACGCATTGCCGCCAATCACACCCGCCAAGCCCGCTAGTCCGCAACCGACGCCGAACACCAACATGAAAACGCGCGTCACGTTATGCCCGAGCGCTTCGACCATTTGCGGATGCGTGATTGACGCTTGAATAATGAGGCCAATACGCGTGCGCGTAATCATCAACCACAAGCCTACCATCATGAGCAGGGATATCAGCATCATGAAGCCTTTGTAAGCAGGGAACGAGGTGGAGTAAATTTTGAATAAAGTAAAATCGAGCCTCGCCGGGATTTGATAATCTACCGGCGCACGCCCCCAGATAATATGCACGATTTCTTCGATCAGAAATGCAAGACCAAATGTAAAAAGTAATTCTGGTACATGGCCGTATTTATGCACGCGACGCAAGCCGCAACGCTCCACGCTCGCACCAAGTGCGGCGACGATTAAGGGCGCTATAATCAGCGCGGGCCAAAAGCCGACATATTGACTGACTTGATAAGCGAAATAAGCGCCGAGCATATAAAAGCTGGCGTGGGCGAAATTCAATACACCCATCATGCTGAGGATCAAGGTTAATCCACTGGAGAGCATGAACAGCAGCAGGCCAAAAGAAATGCCGTGCATCAATGATATGAGGAAAAATTCCACCTGGTTACTCCTCGTATTTTGTTTATACGTTCATGGGTTATATGAAACCGGCGGAAAAATTGCTACCAAAACATTCGCCCGACTTTGGGTCGGGCGAATTTACATCAATTGCTGTTTATTACGGACGTTCCATTTTGCACGATGTCGGCTGTGCGCTGACGTAGTTTTCAATCTTGGCGTCATCCTTAAAGCCGTAACCTGTAGCTTCCAGGTCGTACTTGATGCCAGGCTGACCGGCCTTGGCAAAGGTGCCGATGAACAAAGGCTGGATCAACTGGTGATCCACTTTGCGCATTTCGATTTCGCCAAATGGACCTTCCATTTTCATGCCTTCCATGGCACGCGCCACTTTTAAAGGTTCAGTGCTGCCGGCCTGAGACATGGCTTTGGTCAGCATTTCCAATGCATTTTTTGCAGCATAGGTGTAGTAGTCTTCTTTCGCGCCATATTTTTTCTTGTAGTCGGTGTACATCTGTTCAGTTTTGGCCGGCATATTGGAACTGCCGTAGCTGACCATTTTGACCCGACCCACGCCTGATTCGCCAATGGCCGTCGGTGTGCCTACTACGCCAGCGTAATAGGTGTAAAAGTTGACATCCAAACCGGCTTCTTTGCTCGCCTTGATCAACAGCACCAGATCACTGCCCCAGTTGCCGGTAATGACGGTATCGGCTCCGGAAGATTTGATTTTTTGCACATAAGGCGCGAAGTCTTTTACCCTTGCCAGAGGATGTAATTCATCGCCGACAATTTCAACGCCGGATATTTTAGCCTTGACCATCTCTTTGGCTGCGCGGGCAACCTGATGACCGAAGGAATAATCCTGCCCCAGGACATACACTTTTTTGACATTGCTTTGCTTAGCCATGTAGTTGGTCATGGCTTCCATTTTCATATCGCTGTTGGCGTCGAAACGAAAATGCCAGAAGCTGCATTTGCTATTGGTGAAGTCAGGATCGACTGCTGCATAGTTAAGAAATACCACGGCATCAGCCGGATTACGCGCGTTATGCTTGTTGATCTGGTCGATCAACACGCCGGCGACGCTGGAACCGTTACCTTGCGTAATATAGCGTACGCCTTGATCGATGGCGGACTTGAGTACGTTCTGGCTTTCCTGCGGACTCAGCTTGTTGTCCATTGGCACGATTTCCAGTTTTTTGCCCAGTACACCGCCGCGCGCGTTGATCTGCTCGGCAATAAACTGGAATTCATGCAGGCCATGCTCGCCGGTCGCAGCCATGGGGCCGGACAGCGGATCGATATAGGCAATCTTAATGGTTTCTTGCGCTGAAGCAGCGAAAGATATTGCCCCCATGACTGCCGTAGCTACCATTGCGTAAAACATGCGGTGCAACTTCATAACTCCTCCTCGACTGAATTTTGAGATAAGCGCTGGATGTCCGATTCCCGGTTCGAATTATTTACTTTGAAGTTTTATCCACTTCGCCGCGTGAAAGGATAGTAGCCCGCAGTAATAGTTTTGTAAATAATCATTGCAGGGTGTTTATCTTTGCGGGTATCCACGGGCTGTTTGCGTGATAAGCCTGCGCTTGCCTAACGTCATTTGGCCGATGCAGGACACAACAATCTATATTGCGTGTGCACAAATGGGCATATCCAGGCTCTACGAAATAGCTTTACAAGTTATTGAATTTGTTTACAATTATCAATATGAAATATTCAATCTTTATTGGCATGAGTTGTGTTGCTATATTGAGCGCGTGTGTTTCGTCGCCGAAGACTGTCAGCAGTAGTGCGACTGCAGCGCAGACCGCGTACGGCGCTGCAGCAAATCAAACTGCCCCTGCCACCGGAAAACCCGACGTGGTCATGTATGCCCTCGGCCTGCACGGCACCCACTTTCAATGGGGCGGCAATTCGCCGCAAGGCGGATTCGATTGCAGCGGCTTTGTGCGCCACGTATATAAGGAAGCCGCCGGCATGTTGCTGCCGCGTAGCTCTTACGAAATGAGTCAGTCCGGCAGCACTGTCGATGCGTCGCAATTACAACCCGGCGACCTGGTGTTTTTCAATACGCTGCGACGCGCGTTCTCCCATGTCGGCATTTACGTCGGCGACAATCGCTTCATCCATTCTCCCAGCGCGGGCAAATCGGTACAGATTTCGCAAATGGGCGACAACTATTGGAAACATCGCTTTGAAGGCGCGCGCCGTATGGTTTCCGCTGTTGAGTAATTTCAATTTTTTCGGCTGTAAGTTCCTGCCGAAACAAATCTAAGTCATTCTCTTTGGGCATCAGAGAATTCTGACAATACTCATAAAAGGTTACATCAATTAAACTCAATAATTTATTGATTATATTAAATATATTATTATTTGCTTTTTTTCAGTAATTGATTATAATTCTCATTAAGAAATATCTAGTGAGATTGAGCCATGCTGAAAAAACTGCTGTTAACTAGCATCATTTTTACCGCGGGCTGTAGCCATGCCGCCAACGAAGTCGTCGTCTATTCCGCGCGCAACGAGCAATACATCAAACCGCTGTTCGACGCTTACGGCAAAGAAACCGGCACGCCAGTCAAGTTCATCACCGACAAAGAAGGGGTGTTGATGCAGCGGATCAAAGCCGAAGGTATCAATACGCCGGCGGATATATTAATGACCGTCGATGCCGGTAATTTATGGGAAGCAGCGAAGGAAGATTTGCTGCGCCCTATTGCATCCCCTACTCTGCTTGCCAATATTCCGGCATCGCTGCGCGATCCGGGCAATCAATGGTTCGGGCTGTCAGTGCGCGCACGCACGATTTTCTACAACACACAAAAAGTGAATCCCACAGATCTCTCAACATACGAGGACTTGGGTTCGCCGAAATGGAAAGGCCGCCTGTGTTTGCGAACCGCGAAAAAAGTCTATAACCAATCGCTGGTGGCGATGATGATCGCTGAACATGGCGAAGCGAAAACGGAAGAGATAGTCAAATCCTGGGTAGGCGATCTCGCCACTGATGTTTTCCCCGACGACACCAAAATGCTCGAAGCCATCGCCGCCGGGCAATGCGAAGTCGGCATCGCCAACACCTATTATTACGGGCGCCTGATGGCGAAATCGCCGACCCTGCCCGTCGGCATTTTCTGGGCGAATCAGAACGGCTCGGGCGTGCACGTAAACGTATCCGGCGCAGGCGTGACCAAACACGCGAAGCACGCAGCCGAGGCACAAAAATTTTTGGAGTGGCTATCATCGGCCAAAGGCCAAAATCTTTACGCCGACCTGGACATGGAATATCCGGCCAACCCAGCTATAAAACCCAGCGCGCAAGTAACCGCATGGGGGCCTTTCAAATCCAACCCCATCAATATCGCCAAAGCAGGCGAATTACAGGCCACAGCGGTGAAGTTAATGGATCGCGCGCTATACAAATAGCTTAATATAATCAAATACTTATGTCAATAATAAATAATGCCCGCGCTGACCTTACAGCGTAATATTGTAACGAGTATTTTTTCACCGAGCCGCTGGCGATTGCTGGCGGCATTCATCGCTTTACTTACACTGTTGCCGCTTCTGGTGTTGTTCAGCTCGATGTTCGTACCGCAAGCGGACATCTGGCAACACTTACGACAATACGTGTTGCCGGAATTATTACTCAACACATTTTGGTTGGTGCTCGGCGTGGCCTTCGGCTCTTGCGTGCTCGGCGTGTTGCTCGCGTGGCTAACTGTCATGGTCGATTTCCCCGGCCGCCAATTTTTTTCCCGGGCGCTGTTATTGCCGATGGCCTTACCAGCTTATGTGCTGGCGTTTATCGCCATCGGCTTGCTTGATTTCACCGGTCCCGCGCAAACATTATTACGTGAATGGTTCGGCAGCAGCGCATGGGTTCCGCGCATCCGTTCCCGCGGCGGCGTCATTGTCATTATGACCTTGGCGTTTTATCCTTACGTGTATTTGCTCGTGCGCAACGCATTTCTCACCCAAAGCAAAAGCGCGCTCGAAGCCGCGCAATCCTTCGGCCTCACGCGCTGGCAAGCGTTCTACCAAATCGTGCTGCCGATGGCGCGGCCGTGGATCGCCGGCGGCGTGTTGCTGGTCATCATGGAAACCTGCGCCGACTTCGGCACCGTCGCCGCTTTCAATTACGACACCTTCACCACCGCAATTTATAAAACCTGGTACGGACTGTTTTCGCTCCCTGCCGCGTCGCACCTCGCATCTATCTTAGTCATGATTATTTTCGCATTGCTGTTAATCGAACAATTCAGCCGAGGCCGCACGCGCTTTTCCAGCAGCGCTAAACAAAGCGCAACGTTTCAGCCTTATGTCTTGCATAGCAAAGCCCGCTGGCTGGCATTCTTTTTTTGCGCCTTTATCTGGCTCATTGCGTTTCTGATTCCTGTGGCACAACTTGCGTGGTGGGCAGCACAACATCTGACTGATCTTGATGTCCACTATTTCAGTTTTTTATGGCACTCGTTATTGCTTGCTGCAATGGCCGCCCTACTCGTCACGTTCTGCGCACTGCTGCTGAGTTACGCCAACCGTCGTCACCCCGATACCGCCATGCGAATTACCAGCCGCGTCGCCACTCTAGGCTACGCCCTCCCGGGCGCAGTGTTAGCCGTCGGATTTTTTGTCCCCGTTGCGTGGATGGATAACGCACTAATTGCGAGCATAAAAAATATCACCGGCGTCGAAACCAAAGTATTTCTGCAAGGCACTTTGTTGATCATGCTGACCGCGTATCTGGTGCGCTTTCTCGCCGTCGGTTTCAACAGCGTCGATGCCGCAATGCAACGCATTACGCCCAGTATCGACGACGCGGCACGCAGCCTTGGCGTCTCGCCGCGCAATATGTTGGCGCGAGTACATCTGCCCATGCTACGCGGCGGGCTCGCAACCGCCATGGCCTTAGTGTTCGTCGACGTCATGAAAGAAATTCCTATCACGCTTATGACGCGGCCATTCGGCTGGGATACACTGGCTGTGAGAATTTTTGAATTAACATCCGAAGGACAATGGGAACAAGCAGCCTTGCCTGCATTGGCGATTGTGCTGGCGGGAATGCTGCCGATTATTTTGCTCGTGAGAAATACAGAATAATAGTTATATGCCCTCACCCTTGCTTGAATTACGCGCAATCAGCTTTCACTACCCCAACCAGCGTCCGCTGTTCGAGAATATTTCTTTCCATCTAAAAAAAGGAGAAATCGCCTGTCTGCTCGGCCCATCCGGTTGCGGCAAGACGACGGTGCTACGTTGCATTTCCGGATTCGAAAAAATTAATGCAGGTGAAATTCTGCTGAAAAACCAGACGGTGAGTAACGAAAAAACCACCCTGCCGCCAGAACAACGAAACATCGGCATGGTGTTTCAGGATTACGCCTTGTTCCCGCATCTAACGGTGGAAAAAAATATCGCCTTTGGTTTGCGCAAGCTTCCAACAGGCGCGCGTGACAACCGCGTGAATGAATTGCTTGATGTCGTCGGACTGAAAAGTTTTGCTTCGAAGTATCCTCACGAATTATCCGGCGGCCAGCAGCAGCGCGTCGCCCTCGCCCGCGCGTTGGCGCCGCACCCGGATGTGTTGTTAATGGACGAACCGTTTTCCAATCTCGATGTAGAACTGCGCCAACGTCTGAGCCTCGAAGTGCGCGAGATACTCAAGCAACTGCAAACAACGGCCATTCTCGTCACCCATGACCAGAACGAAGCCTTCGCGCTGGCGGACGAAATCGGCGTGATGAACAATGGCCGAATCGAACAATGGGACAGCGCCTACAATTTATACCACCGCCCTGCTTCGCGCTTTGTCGCCGACTTTATCGGCGAAGGCGTGTTGTTGAAGGGACGCATGAAAAACAACAGTGAAGTGGAAATGGAATTAGGCACGTTTAATCTGGAAAGCGGGCACACCATCGAGACCGGCACCGATGTCGAAGTGTTGCTGCGCCCCGACGACGTTCTGCACGACGATGCGAGTCCGCTTCAAGCCGAAGTGCTGAACAAGAATTTTCGCGGCGCGGAAATTTTATATACCTTGCGTTTCCCCGGCGGCGGCACCGCCTTGTCTCTTGTGCCATCGCATCACAACCATGCACTTGGTTCACATATTGGGATTCGGTTGGAGATTGATCACGTGATCGCTTTTCCAAGTGATGTGCGACCGATTATTATGAAATAACTTTAATATAATCAATAAGTTATATTATATCGAGAGGTGACATACATCACGCAGGTACCCCTTCACCGCAATACCAAGCAATAATTTTTCGAGTATGTCCGCTACATTATTTTTTCCTTGCAGGGGCTTGAGATAAAAGCTTGCTTGGCGCTCCAAAAAGAGCGTGCTAACCTGAAATACAATAAAAGCAATCTCATGGAGACACAGTGGAACAATCCGAGACAAGACCCAAAGCACTTACCGGGTTGGTCCTCACTGGCGGCGGCGCGCGGGCCGCGTATCAGGTCGGCGTTCTGAAGGCCGTGCAGGAGTTATTGCCCGATCCCAAGATCAACCCTTTTCCTATTATTTGCGGCACATCGGCCGGCGCCATCAACGCGGCGTCCCTGGCTTGCTATGCCCACGATTTCAGCCAGGGCGTGCAATACCTGCGCAAAGTGTGGGAGAATTTTCATGCCCATCATGTTTACCGGTCTGATCCATTGGGCATCGCCCTGACCGGGGCGCATTGGTTGGGTGCGCTAATGCTTAGCTGGGTGGTGCGCAGGACGCCGAAATCCCTGCTGGACAACTCCCCGCTGGGGAAATTGTTGCATCAAAATTTCAAGCCGGACCAGTTAGAGGAAGTAATTGCGCAAGGCTCATTACACGCGATCTGCATCACTGCCTCGGGTTACACTTCGGGGCAGAGCGTTAATTTTTACGCCGGCGTCGAATCGATAAAACCCTGGACACGGCATGCGCGTTTGTCATGCCGTTGCAAAATCGGCGTCGAACATTTGCTGGCGTCGAGTGCGATTCCCTTCATTTTCCCGGCGGTGCAAATAAACCGCGAATTCTTCGGCGATGGTTCAATGCGCCAACTGGCACCGATCAGCCCGGCGATTCATTTGGGCGCGACAAAAATATTGGTGATCGGCGCAGGCCGCATGCGCGAACCAGATGAACGGATTAGCAGCCACGAATATCCGTCGCTGGCGCAAATAAGCGGCCATGTATTGTCCTCTATTTTCCTCGATAGCCTGAACGTCGACATAGAACGGGTGCAACGGGTAAATCACACGCTTTCGCTATTGCCCGCGGAAAAACGTGCGCATGCAGCGCTGCATCCGGTTGAAGTCCTGGTAATCGCCCCGTCAGAACGACTCGACACGCTGGCGGCCAAACATGTGAACAGCTTGCCTTGGGCGGTGCGGGCGCTGCTGCGCGGGATAGGCGCGATGAACAGCAAAGGCTCGGCACTGGCGAGCTATTTATTATTCGAGGCCGATTACACCCGCGCCTTGATTGACCTGGGATACAAGGACACCCTGCAGCGACGCGAAGTGGTCGAGCGATTTCTGGATGCCTGAAAACATGCGAATGCCGTTGTGATTTTCTGCCCCGCTACCCAGTGTTGCTTCACAATGTTATCAATAATATAATGCGCCTTCTGTTGTGAAGCAGTTCAGGCAAGCTCGATCAGCTTGCTCCTCCGCGCGCCTCCCGACATTTACTTAAGCTACAACGAGGTCCCTTGGCTTACAAAATACTCATTATGGGTGCTTCCTACGGCTCGCTCCTCGGCACCAAATTCGCACTCGCAGGACACCAGGTAAATTTGGTGTGCCAGCCCGCCACTGCGGAAGTAATGAATAGCGAAGGCATTATTGTGCGCATGCCGGTCCATGGCCGCGAGGGGCTGGTTGAAATTAATTCGAAAAAACTGCCGGGCAAAATGACCGCCGGCAGCACAACTGCATTCAACCCTGGGGACTACGACCTGATCGTACTGGCGATGCAGGAACCGCAGTATCGTTCACCCGGTGTGCGCGAGTTGACGGAAGCAGTGGCCGAATACCGAGTGCCCTGCCTGTCGATCATGAACATGCCGCCACTGCCGTATCTGAAGCGCATCAAAACCCTGGACGCCGACGCAATCCGTAGCAGTTATGCTGATCCGATATTATGGGACAGTTTCGACCCCGCATGCATGACGCTGTGCAGCCCCGACCCACAGTCATTCCGCCCGCCGGACGAAAAGGCCAACGTGCTGCAAGTGCGCCTGGCGACAAATTTTAAATCGGCGCGCTTCGAGTCTGACGCGCACACCGCGATCCTGCGCAACCTCGAGCGCGACATCGAAGCCTCGCGCTTCGAAGTGGATGGCGGCAAAATTGAACTGCCAGTGAAACTCAAAATGCACGACTCGTTGTTCGTACCGCTGGCGAAGTGGAGCATGCTGATGGCCGGCAATTACCGTAGCGTGCAGAAAGACACCATGCGCCCGATCAAGGATGCTGTGCACGCCGACATCGAAACCACGCGCGCGCTTTACAACTGGGTAGTCAAACTATGTGTATTGCTGGGCGCGAATGAGGCCGACTTGGTCCCGTTCGAGAAATACGCCAACGCGACGCTATCACTTGGCAGCCCGTCGTCCGCCGCGCGAGCCCTGGCCGCGGGTGCCACTAATATTGAGCGTGTGGACCGTTTGGTGCAGACCATTGCCAGGTCCAAAGGCATGCAATTGGATGCGGTGGACGAGACAGTCGCCATGGTTGACGGTTGGCTGGAAAAAAACCGCAAAAAGGCATGACGCAAAAAAACATCCCTGTGCTGCCAGCCCCGGCTCAGCTTCGGCATGCGATTGGAAATCAATCACGTCATCGCATTTCCACGCAGTGACCGATAATCAACCAATACTTAAGCCAGCCTCAGTCGTGTTCCCTGTAATATTCTACCGCCCCCGGATGCAAGGGGATGCGGGATGACTCGGAAGGTTTGGGGCTTTTAGCCTGTTCCGGCAATGCTGAAGCCATGTCCTTCCACCGCTCCTCAAGCGCTTCGGTAAGCATGTGGGCGCTTTGCTGGGGCAAATCTTCGCGGCAGACGAACAAATAATTGTCCAGTGAAGCCAGCGCGCGAAGCGGCACCTTGCCGTTGTCAGCGTAAGGCTCTGCGCCGGTCAATACGTCATACGCGTCACTCTCGCCCAACAAGGCTACATCGAGTTGCTTGCCTGCGATCAGGCGCACCAGGTCATGCTTGTTTCGCGCTCTTGCGAACGTAGCTCGACTATCAGGTAACTGTTTGGCATAAATTTCCGCCAGCGCATTGCCCAGTTTGACGGAATTTTCTTCTCCCGCATTACCGAGCACGACCAGGCGGGTCTTGCGGTAAACATCCCATTGCTTGTAAGGCGAATGGCCCGTGAGTGCGAGCCACAGGCCACTTGCCAAAACAAGCTCAAGAAAATTTCTGCGCTTCATCAATCGTCTTCGTCTTGCCCGCGGCCATGGCCGGGTTTATCGAATATACCCAAGTCGAGTATAGCGGATACGGCAAAGTTTGGCGTGTCGACCAGGTTGCTGATGCGCAAATCCACCGCCACGCTGGCAAGCGCGTATGCCTGATAAGGCGTCAATCCTTTGTTGGCTACCAGCCAGTCTATCATTTGCAGCAATGCATCACGGGCAGCCAGGGTGAGATCTTCCGACAGATTGGTCAGCTGGCCTATGATCACGCCGTCGAGATATTTATGCGTCGGCGGAACCACGCCTGCCGGCTTGAGCGGATAGCCCACAGTAGCGTTAAACTTTTTCGGAGCCAGTCGCTTGAGCTGGTTGCCGCCTTCGAAATGAGGTTGTTTGACCTGTGCACCCATGCCTTTGCGCACCTCCAGCTTTGCCGTCACGGTCGCGTCCATTTCGATTGCAGTGCCGGAGACTTCGCCATCGCCCTGGGCGAAATGCACATCGCCGATTGAGAGCAAACAACCATCGACAAAACACGGCAGTAGCAGGACCGCCCCTTTTTGTATTTGCTTCACGTCCATGTTGCCGCAGTTTTCACGCGGCGGAATGGTGCGCAGGCAACGATCTTTATGGGTGCCGCTTGGACCGCAGACAGCTGCTGGCAACGCGCCCGGAGGCTGCGGCGTCAACACAAACCGCCGCCATTGCCTGCACGTGAGAGCTCGTCCTCCCGTTTGAAATATTTCTCCGTCTCGTTCGGGCCCGGTGCCACGCCTATGGTTCCCATGAACCCGTCGAACCGCACATGCACGCCGGGTATATCGGGTGAAGTGGCCCCATTCCGGCTCAAGTCCCGGCGGGCAATGTATGGATCGGGAAAAACGTCGCGTAAAAAACCGAAGCCCTTCACGACGATGGTATAGCCGAAAGGGTCCGGGTCGATGTCCAGCAAAGTCACTGCCAGAACGTCCCCCGCCTTTGCGCCGTTGACGTATAACGGGCCAGTCACGGGATGTACCAGGTTAAGGTTCAGCGCAAGCACATCAGATGCGGTCGAATTGCGGGTCAATGAATGATCAAATGCATCACGCGTGCCGAACACCTCAATGTCACCAGGGTTAGCATTGGCGAAGGGTGGAATGGCAAAGTGCCAGCGGTTATGGCATTTGGGGTCGTTGACACAGCGCTCGCCGATTTTGGGAATAACGATTTTTTTACAACCATCATGTCGCTTGTCGTTATCCGCCCTCGCATGGGCTGATGGCGCAAGGCCAAGACAAAAACCAGGCAGCAACGCTTGAAAATTTCCAATACGGAATGATTCATAATAGTCTCCTGAGGTTAGCCATGGCTCCCGCAATCAAGCGGGCGAAATGCAAAATGGCCGATAACTTCAACCATTCCCCCCAGAGAAATAAATATGGCCGCAGAACACGGCTCTGGAATTTTGGCGCTTCAATGAAAAACTGAAATACGCAATTGCTTTTAGTCTAGGTGGAAATCAGGAATTTTCAAGAAAATAAATTATTTAATATAATCATATGGTTATATTATAATGTTTACATAGACTCTACATTAGATGCCGAAGCCAAACCATGCCTGAAACTGCATTGCCCGAACAGCTCACTTGGTTGGAGTCCGGGGAAATCCATCGTGCGCGTTGGCAATCCGCCTCCGGCTCCGCGCTGCCGAAAAAAGTCGTCATCGCCGACGACACTATGCCCGCCAACACTGCTTACAAATTAGCGTGCGAAGGCGCGGCGTTGTTATGGCGCGGTGATTTTCATCAAGGTCGGCAAATGGTGCAAGCCTTGGGCCGTCGCATCGACAATGCCCGCGCGCGTAACGAGGGCAAAGCCGACGCCACGCCGCGCGAAAACTATTACGCCTACCGCCAACATCAAGCGCAACGCGCACGCGTACTCGGCCTGGTCGTAGCCGAACTGGCAGCAGATTATGGAATCGACCTACGCCGCGCGCCGGACATGCGCGAAGCGTGTGCGCAAGCCTGGGGCGAGCCGACCGGCAAAGGCTGCATCGTCTCGCTGCGCGAACTCATGGGCATCGTCGCGGCATTCGAGTGGCGCAAAAAAGGTTTGGACATTCCGGCGCTGAAACAAACGGGCGACGGAAAAATTTATCCGAACTACGGCGTATTCGCGCCGATCCGTGGCGAATACGTTGGGCTCGTCGTGCAAGCCATCGCGCAACGAACTGAACCAATTACAACAGCGTTCGATATCGGCGTCGGCACCGGCGTATTGTCCGCAGTGCTGGCAACCCATGGCGCAGAAAAAATCATCGCCACCGATATGGACGCGCGCGCAATTGAATGCGCAGAAGACAACATCCATCGGCTAAGTTTGGAAGGGAAAATAAAAATCCAAGCCACCGATTTATTTCCACAGGGACAAGCCGACGTCATCGTCTGCAATCCACCGTGGCTGCCCGGACGCCCAAGCTCAAAAATGGAACAAGCCATTTTCGACGCCGATAACAAAATGCTGCGCGGATTTCTAAATGGCCTGCGCGCGCACCTCGCGTCGAAAGGCGAAGGCTGGCTGATCATGTCTGATCTAGCTGAACATCTAGGCTTGCGCGCAGAAGGTGAATTACAGAAGTTGATAGAAGCCGCAGGACTAAGCGTAAAAGGCAAACTCGACGCGCGCCCGACACACCCCAAAACACAAGATGAAACCGACCCGTTACATATTGCGCGTTCTCATGAGGTGACGACGTTGTGGCGATTGGTTGCGGCGAATTAACATATATGATGGGTGCAACCCATCATGCGCGGGTTCCAGATTGCGATGGTGATATTTCAACGCAAAAGCCGATGGGTTGCACCCATCCTACGCTTGCTAGCTTTGAAATAGCCTATTTTCCCGCACGACGATCCTCTCTACGTTTCTCTGCAATTTTTAATTTTTCCGGTTCCGTATAGAGACGTTCTAATAGAGCAAATGTAAAATCTTGTAAGTCCTGTGCGTCGATAGGAGACAAAGATCCGCGATGGGCGCCGTCATTACCGTCCTCTTTAACGCAAGTAGAGAGTTCTTTCAAAGCCACAGGCAAGAATTTATTCTCAAATAGCCAAGGAAGCCTAAGACCCAAGTCGCGCCGTGTTTTTTGATTTAGCCCAGCAACATCCTCAGTTGGTAATAGGTTCCTACTGGCCATATCAATACATAGACGAAACATCGTTCCAGCAGCATTATTGCAATCAACCGCTAGACATGTCGCCCCTTCACGAAAAATTGCTAATATATCTTCTGGCAAATGCTCCGGAGGTTCAATTTTTGCGGAATCCTTTAGAGTCACTACACTTTCTATTTTTACATATTTGTTTACTGCTCCGGTTATTTTTGTGAGGCCGGTTTGATGAACGTACTTATAATCCCCGTTGACATTCTCAGCCAATATAAAATTCGTTGCCTTGCTGCAGTGTCGGCATACGCAAAAAGTTTCATACCAGTTTTGCCAACCGTAAGAAAATCCTACTTTGATGGCATCTTTTAGATCAAATGTTATTTTACGCGCGCCACACCTTGGGCAATCTGCCACTAATTCAGCCATTTTTGATCCCTATACAAAAATTTACTTGGTGTTTCATTTACCGACTCTATCGCCCTTACCAAGTTTTCATGGTTAATCATACTTCCGCACATCATCAATCACTTTCCCATCATTCGCCAAGCTACCAACTGCAACAAGCTTCACCTCACCACGCATTTTAGTAATCTCGCGCAACGAAGCAGCAACAGCTTGCACATGTGCATCACTTTGCTGCGCGGTTTCGCAATGCAAAGTCATGTGATCATTTTTGCTTTCGTCGTGATCGACCACCAATCGGTATTTGCTGATTTCAGGATGGCGCTTGGCTACTTCGGCAATTTGCGAGGGATGGACGAACAGGCCTTTTACTTTGGTGGTTTGGTCAGCGCGGCCCATCCAGCCCTTGATGCGCATATTGGTTCTGCCGCAGGGGCTGACGCCGCTCAACACGGCGGATAAATCGCCGGTGGCGAAACGGATCAGCGGGTATTCCGGCGTGAGGGTGCTGACGACGACTTCGCCAACTTCGCCTTCGGTTACCGGTTCGCCGGTTCCGGGGCGCACGATTTCTACCAATACATTTTCATCAATGGTCATGCCCTGTCCGGCTGGCGTTTCGTAGGCGATCAAGCCTAAGTCTGCGGTGGCATAGCATTGCAGCGCGTTGATGCCGCGTTGTTTGAGCATTTCACGCACGGCGGGGAGAAATGCTTCGCCGGACACCAGCGCGTTTTTGATGCTAGCCACATCGACTTTCATTTCGTCGGCTTTTTCCAGAATGATGCGCAGGAAAGATGGCGTGCCGACGTAGCAGCTTGGTTTGAGTTCGTTGATGGCGGTGACTTGCATTTCGGTTTGGCCGACACCGGCGGGGAAAACGATGCAGCCTAAAGCTTGTGCCGCGAGGTCAGCAAAAAATCCGGCGGGCGTGAAGGTATAAGCGAAAGTGTTATGCACCAAATCACCCGCGCGAAAACCCGCTGCGTGCATGGCGCGCGCGAGGCGCCAGTAATCGGCGCGCTTGCCTTCGGGTTCGTAGATTGGGCCGGGTGAGGAGAATACGCGGCCGATTGTTCCTTGTACGTTTGCAGCCAGTCCGCCGAAAGGCAAATTCGCGCGCTGCAAATTTTGTAAATCGGATTTGCGTGTGACGGGTAATGCGCTTAATGTTTTGCGGTCGGTGATTTTGTTGGCGTCAACACCTGCTAATATTTTTGCGAATGCTGGCGCGTTTTTTTGTGCGTGTTCAATTTGTTTACGCAGCGCGGCGAATAATTCCTGCTCGCGTTGTTGTGGGTTTCTTGTTTCGAGGGAGTCGTAGTAAGTCACTTATTATATTAATAATTTATTGATTTATGTAGGGTGCGCTGTGCGCACGCGTTGGGTTTTATTTCTTTGATGATGGTGAAGTTTACACCCATCAACACTCTAAGCTTGCCAAATGAAAACCTGTTTATTTTTGCTAAATTCCCGCCTTCGCGGGAAAGACGGCCTTACGCGTGCGCACGGCGCACCCTGCTTTTGGCATCCTGAGAGCAGCGAAGGATCTGCTTTTCACTCTTCGAAGACCCACAGCATATTCTTCCCTTCGTTCAAAATGACGGCGCGTGCGCAGTATTCAATCGACTTGCGCTCCCGATACCTTTACCACATTGCCCCATTTCGTCATTTCGGCGGTTATGAATACGGCGAACTGCTCCGGCGTGTTGCCAACCGGTTCTGCGCCTTGGCTTGATAGACGTTCCTTTATTTCGGGCAAGCTTAGGATGCGGACGATTTCGTTATTCAGCTTAGTCACGATTTCTTTCGGCGTTCCGGTTGGCGCGAGCACGCCAAACCATGAATTTACCTCGTAACCCGACACGCCCGCCTCAGTCATTGTTGGAACATCAGGCAATGCAGGCGAACGCTTTGCGCTCGTCACCGCCAGCGCGCGCAACTTGCCGGATTTTACATGCGGTAAAGCAGAGGGCATATTGTCAAACATAAGTTGCACTTGCCCACCAAGCAGATCAGCTACCGCAGGTGCACTACCTTTATAGGGAATATGCGTCATGCTGACGGCAGACAATGACTTAAACAGTTCGCCCGACAGATGAACGGACGTGCCGTTACCAGGCGAAGCGAAATTAAGTTTGCTGGGATTGGCTTTAGCGTAATCAATTAGTTCTTTGACTGACTTCGCTGGTAGATCCGGATGCACCACCAGCAGGTTCGGGACCGCCGCAACTAACGTTATCGGCGCAAAATCCTTGACCGTATCGTAGGGCATTTTTTTGTACAAACTTGCGTTGATGGCATGTGTGCCCACTGTGCCCATGACAAGTGTGTATCCATCCGGCGCTGACTTTGCCACCGAATCGGAACCGATATTACCGCCCGCTCCTGCGCGGTTATCTACAATGACCTGTTGGCCCCACGCTTTGGTCAGCTCTTGCCCTATGACCCGCGCCAGTATGTCTGTAGTACCCCCAGCTGCGAACGGCACCACAATTTTTATTGGCTTGGATGGGTAATTTTCCGCTCGTACGTTGGCTGATATTAAAGCCAAAGACAAAATAACAATGTGCGCAATGGCGTTAGACAATTTCATATCGTTTCCTTTTTTTGGGGGGGTTATCTGCTTACGCCAACCAGCGCTTGCGTCTTCGGTAATGCTTCACCTCGCGAAAGCTTTTACGCTCGCCCGAACTCAAGCCTAAATAAAATTCTTTCACGTCTTCGTTGTTGCTCAGCTCAGACGCCTGCCCTTCCATCACGACGCGGCCATTTTCCAAAATATAGCCGTAGTCGGAAAAACGTAATGCCACCATAGTGTTTTGTTCGGCCAACAGGAAGCTGACTTTTTCTTTTTGGTTGAGGTCTTTCACGATTTCGAAAATTTCTTCAACGATTTGCGGTGCTAATCCCATCGACGGTTCGTCGAGCAAAATCATGTTCGGTTTAGCCATCAGTGCGCGGCCGACGGCAGTCATTTGTTGTTCGCCGCCGGAGGTGTAACCGGCGAGGCTGCTGCGTTTTTGCTTCAGGCGCGGGAAATAGGCATATACTTTTTCCAGGCTTTGTTTGGCTTCTGCTTTATTGTTTCTGGTGTAGGCACCAGTGAGCAAATTTTCTTCGACGGTGAGATGCTGAAAGCAATGCCGCCCTTCCATCACCTGAATCACGCCGCGCTTCACTAAGTCGGATGGATTGAGTTTGTCGATGCGCTGGCCTTCGAATTCTATCGCGCCTTTGGTCACGTCGCCGCGTTCGGCGAGGAGCAGATTGGAAATGGCTTTGAGCGTGGTCGATTTGCCTGCGCCGTTGGCGCCGAGCAGCGCGACGATTTGGCCTTGCTCAACTTTAAGCGATACGCCTTTCAACACCAGGATGACGTGGTTGTAAATCACCTCGACGTTATTGACGTTGAGGTAAGGTGTGGCGTTGGCAGTCATGTTGGATACGGTTGTCATATTACCTACGTACTAGATTCCCGCCTGCGCGGGAAAGACGGCTCCTTTGGTTTTTCCGAACAGCCTGCACATCACAAGGCGTTCGGAAAAACCGTCAGGCCGATTGCTCGGCCCGACGGATGCTTCATTAAGCAGCTTTACATTCTGTCGCAGTGATATTTTTTTCCTTCGCATATTTCTTGGCGGATTCTTCCACCATGCCACGCAAGAATTTGTCGTCAGCCGTCATCCAGTCGGTGACGTAATTCCAACTTGAGCCGTTCCACTGATGGATGCGCGCTTTGTGCGCGCCTTCGTGGTTAGCGCAAGTAACTTTCACAGGTTGCATAAATCCGCCGAGGCCGAGTTTTTCGATAGCGGCCTGGTCGAGATTCAAGCTTTCAATCCCTGCACGAACTTGCTCGCCTGTCAGCGGTTTTTTGCCGAACTTGGCTTGGCCGGCGCGTATCGACTCGATCACCAACATGGAATTAATCAGACCTCGGTTGTACAGCACTTGGCCGACTTCTTCTTTTTTGCCGGTGCCTTTGCCCTTGTCGTACAAATATTTCATGACATCCTGATGCACTTTGCCCATGCCGGATGAATGCTGTAACGCGAGTGCGTTGTAACCCTTGGCGCCGCCTTCTGCCGGCTGCACGTCAGGCTCGGCACCTGCCCACCACACGCCGTACATTTTTTCGCGCGGGTAATTGACCGCGATGGCTTCCTTGATCGCGGCAGCATTCATCACGCCCCAGCCCCAGAGGAAAATATAGTCCGGCTTGGATTGACGCACTTGCAGCCATGTGGATTTTTGTTCGACGCCAGGATGCGTCACCGGCAAAGTTATCAGTTCAAAGCCATGCTTTTTCGCCAACTCAGCGAGAACCGGAATCGGCTCTTTACCATAAGGCGAATCGTGATAAATCAGCGCAATTTTTTTGCCCTTGAGCCCGCCATCTTTGCTGTTGACGTGTTGCACCAGCATGTCGGCGGCAGACCAGTAGGTTCCGAGCAGAGGGAAGTTCCATTGGAATACGCTGCCGTCAGCGGAATCCGCGCGACCATAGCCCATGGTCATGATCGGTATTTTGTCCACGGGCGCTTTGTCGGTCAGCGCAAAAGTTACGCCGGTAGAAAGCGGATTGAATACCGACGCGCCAGTTGGGCCTTTGCCTTTCAGGCGCTCGTAACATTCCACGCCGCGGTCGGTTGCGTAGCCGAATTCACATTCTTCATATGTAATCTTCACGCCGTTGACCCCGCCGTCGCGTTCATTGACCAGCTTGAGATAATCAACGAAGCCGTTGGCCCATGGCGCGCCGTTAGGGGCGTAAGCGCCGGTGCGATACACCAGCACCGGCACGAATTGCTCGTTCGCCTGCTGCGCGAACAATGTGCCTGCGCTGGCGGCGAGCAATATCCCCAACACTGCTGCTTTGGTTTTGCTTGCAATACGTCTGAACATTTCTTTCTCCTCAGATTGAACAAACTACAATAAAGTTTTTTCTACTCGCCGGCCACTCCGGTCTTGTTTTTGTCATCATGCCGCAGCATGTGTGGTTAATAGTTTAATGCGGGAACGGCCACAAGCGTAGCTTCTCTTTGCCCACCGCCCACAAACGCGCCAAGCCATGCGGCTCGGCGATCAGGAAAAATATAATCAATGCGCCAAAGATCATCAGCTCCAGATGGCTGGTCATGGTCGTTGACAGCGGGATGCCTAACTTCGCCGGCACCTGGCTGAGGACGATGGGCAAGATAACAATAAATGCCGCGCCGAAAAAACTACCCATGATCGAGCCGAGGCCGCCGATAATAATCATAAAAAGCAATGCGAGCGAACGGTTGAGGTTAAACGCCGACGGTTCCCACGAACCCAAATAAATAAACCCCCACAGCGCGCCTGCGACACCGAGATAAAACGAGCTGACGGCAAACGCGGTAAGTTTGGCATACACTGGGCGGATGCCGATGACTTCCGCCGCTACGTCCATATCGCGCGTGGCCATCCAAGCGCGGCCGATATGCGAACGCACCAGATTTTTTGCAAGCCACGCCATTACCACCACGATGCCAAGCAGGAATAAATATTTCGACACCGGCGATTCAATTTTTATGCCGAATAAATCGACCGACTGCACCGACACCGAACCGGACGCGTTGTAATTGGTAAACCATTTCACCCGCGAAAATACCCAATCGAAAAAGAATTGTGCGGCTAAAGTGGCGACGGCAAGATATAAACCTTTAATACGCAAACTGGGGATACCGAACAACACGCCGACGATTGTTGCGCAGCCGCCAGCGAAAATCATGGCGATTAAAATGTTTATGCTCGGCACGCGCACCATCAAGTTGTACGCCGCATACGCGCCGACCGCCATAAACGCCGCGGCGCCGAGAGAAACCTGTCCGCAATAACCGGTGAGCAAATTCAGGCCGATAGCGGCAAGCGACAAAATCAAGAACGGGATCAAGATCGCGCGAATTAAATATTCACCGCCCGCGCCGGTGAGCAACAGCGGCATGGCAATGAACACGAACAGCAACATGCCGAGCATGAACCAACGATCTTGCCGTATCGGCATGATCTGTTGATCCGCTTGATAAGTTGATTTGAACTGCCCGTTTTCTCTATAAAACATCTATTAAATTCTTTATATTAATCAAATAGTTACATTACACGCGGTCGATATACTTCTCCCCGAATAAACCTTCGGGACGGATCAACAAAAAGATTAACGCGAGCACATAAGCAAACCAGTTTTCAATTCCGCCACCAGCAAGATCAAACGTCTTGATCAGTATCGGACTGAGAAACACTTCGGCGATTTTCTCACCGACGCCGATAATCAGACCACCGATAATCGCACCGGGTATCGAGGTAAAGCCGCCCAATATCACCACCGGCAAGGCTTTGAGTGCGACATCGGACAAGGAAAATTGCACGCCGAGTTTCGAGCCCCACACCATGCCCGCGACCAGCGCAACAAAACCGGCTACTGACCAGACAATGACCCAAATGCGGTTAAGTGGAATGCCGATGGATTGCGCCGCCTGATGATCGTCCGACACTGCGCGCAGTGCGCGCCCGGTTGCTGTCTTCTGGAAAAATAAAGCTAAAACCAAGACCAAAAAAGCCGCAATCACAGTCGCAACTAAATCTTCTTTATTCAGCAAGATGCCGCCAGGAAAAATCCTTTCCAAAATAAAAATCGGTTCTTTGGCGATACCCAAATCAATTTTGTAAATGTCACTGCCAAAAACCGTCTGACCGAAACCTTCGAGAAAATACGTAATCCCCAATGTTGCCATGAGCAACACGATTCCTTCCTGATTCACTAGCGGACGCAATACCAATCGCTCAATAATCATAGCAAGAATAATCATGATGATGCAGCCGAGGATTACCGCTGCCCACAGTGGCATTTTTTCCGCGAACCTTGCAACGGCGAGCGCGGCGAACAACACCATCGCACCCTGGGCGAAGTTATACACGCCGGATGCCTTATATATGAGGACAAATCCGAGCGCGACCAGCGAATACAACACGCCTGCCATCAAGCCGCCGATCACTACTTCGAGGAAGAAACCTGTCTCGGTACTCTTAATCAGCAACGGCGCGAACAAGCCTGCTGTGAGCACAGCAAAAAACAAAATCAAATTGCGTTGGCGTGCGTTCATCAGTGTTGCACGCCTAAATAAGCGGCGATGACAGCAGGATCGTTACGTACATCGTCGGGTGAGCCGTCGCCAATTTTTTTGCCGTAATCAAGTACAACGACGCGATCAGAAATATCCATCACCACACCCATGTCGTGCTCGATCAACACGATCGTCGTACCGTATTCGTCATTCACGTCGAGCACAAAGCGCGACATATCCTGTTTTTCTTCCACGTTCATGCCGGCCATCGGTTCGTCTAGCAATAGCAAAGTCGGCTCCATCGCCAGCGCACGGCCGAGATCGACGCGCTTTTGCAAGCCATAAGGCAAGCGTCCGACTTGGGTTTTGCGATGCTGCTGAATTTCCAAAAACTCGATGATCTGTTCGACCTTTTCACGATGGGCGATTTCTTCGCGCTCAGCCGGACCCCAGCGAATTGCTTGCTGGAAAATATTCGATTTCATTTTCAGGTTACGGCCGGTCATGATGTTATCCAGCACGCTCATGCCTTTGAACAATGCCAGGCTTTGGAAGGTGCGCGCGATGCCTTGCGTCGCCGCTTCGTGCGGTTTCATTTGTGCCCGCGTGTTGCCATTAAACACGATGTTGCCTTTTTGCGGCGTATAAACGCCGTTGATCACATTTAGCATTGAGCTTTTGCCCGCACCGTTCGGGCCGATGATGGCGCGGATTTCGTGTTGGCGCACATCGAAGCTAATGTCGGTTAATGCATTGACGCCGCCGAATGAGAGCGAAATGTTATTCAGCGCCAGTACCACTTCGCCGATATTTCTTTGCGCTTGGCTCATGCTGCCGCCTTGGTTGCCACAAAAGATTGAACCGGTTGGATTTTAATCTCCGCGCTTACAATGCCGCTGCGGCCGTCTTCAAACTTGACCTGCGTCTCGATGTATTGCAATGGCTTGCCTGAATATAGTGCGTCGATTAGAACTTTATATTTCTCCGCAATAAATCCGCGCCGCACTTTACGCGTGCGCGTGAGCTCGTCGTCATCCGGATCCAGCTCTTTGTGCAAAATCAGGAAGCGGCGAATTTGCGAATCATACAAGGCGGTGTCCTGCGACAAATCCCGGTTCACTTGCTCTACGCAACCCGTAATCAATTCGTATACGCTGGGTTGTTGCGCTAAATCGGTGTAGCCGGAATACGCCAGATTGCGCCGCTCCGCCCAGTTGCCGACGGCTTCGAGGTCGATATTGATAAACGCCGTGACTTCATCCCGCGCGTTGCCGAACACCACGGCTTCTTTGATGTGTTGGAAAAACTTGAGTTTGTTCTCGACATATTTCGGCGCGAACAAGGCACCGCCGGCCATTTTGCCCACGTCTTTGACGCGGTCGATAATTTTCAAGTGGCCATCTTTATCAAAGTAACCGGCGTCGCCGGTGTGATACCAACCTTCCGCGTCGAATACCTCGGCGGTCGCATCAGGGCGTTTGTAATACTCTTTGAATATCCCCGGGGTTTTCACCAGCACTTCGCCGGAGTCGGTGAGCTTTATCTCTACGCCAGAAACCGGCGGGCCGACCGTATCGGCTTTGACCTGTCCGTCAGGCTGGATGCAAATCAATACGCAAGTTTCCGTTGAGCCATAGAGTTGCTTCAAGTTAATTCCTAGCGAGCGGTAAAACGAAAACAGATCGGGGCCGATAGCTTCGCCCGCCGTATATGCGACGCGCACACGGCTCATGCCGAGCACGTTACGTAACGGCGCGTAAATGAAAAGATTGCCCAAGGCATAAAGCAGGCGATCAACTATGCTAACACTCTTGTCGCCATTCAGAATTTTGGTACCGACGCGTTTTGCCACGCCCATAAAGTAATGAAATAGCTTGCGTTTGATAGCCCCCGCGTCTTCCATGCGTATCATTACTTGCGTGAGCAGGTTTTCAAATACACGCGGCGGGGCGAAATAATAAGTCGGGCCGATTTCGCGCATGTCGGTCATCACCGTGTCGCTCGACTCGGGACAGTTAACGGAGAAGCCGGTGACGTAGGCTTGCGCATAGGAAAATAAATTATCGCCGACCCAAGCCATCGGCAAATATGACAAAATGGTATCGTTCTCGGTCAGGTTTTCCAGTTGTGCATAAGCATGCGCGCTGTTGATGACTGCGTTATGCGTCAGCCGCACGCCCTTGGGTTTACCGGTGGTGCCGGAGGTGTAGAGCATAATCGCGATGTCATCGCCCTGCCCTAGCTTCACTTGCTGCTCGAAAAATTCCGGATGTAATTTGTCGTATTCGCGTCCGACTTGCTGCAAGCTTTCATAGGACAATAATTGCGGCTGATGGTAATTCCGCAGCCCACGCGGATCGTCATAGACGATATTTTTCAGCGTCGGACAATCCGTTTGGATTTCCAACATCTTGTCCACTTGCTCCTGATCTTCGACGATGGCAAATGCAATGTCGCCGTCGTGCATGACATAGATCATTTCCTGCGCGACGGAATCCTGATACAGCGGCACCGGCACGCCGCCAAGAGATTGCGCCGCCGTCATGGCCCAGTATAGACGCGGGCGGTTATCGCCGATGATCGCCAGGTGGTCGCCGCGTTTGAATCCCATCGCGGCCAATCCGCAAGCCAGTGCGCGGACTTCTTCTGCCACTTGTCGCCAGGTTGAGGTTTGCCAAATGCCGAGGTTTTTTTCGCGTATAGAAGGCTTATCGCCGCGCTGCAAAGCGTGGGCCAGCATCAACTTGGGAAATGTGTCGGCAGGTGATGCCCCGACATCGGTGCGAGCCATACTCCTCCAAACCATTACAGAATATTATTGGTATTTCGACCCTCTTGGGACGGCCATTTTGTTAGCATACCAGCATCGTGAATTGAACTTACGTCAACCTTTCATTGCTGCGGCGCAAACATCCTTTCAACCAATTGCTTAGACGGCCATAGTAGGGTAAACCTTACCTTGCTCTACACGAATCGCTTTTGCGCTTTGCAGTTCCGTGATTAACAGTGCAGACAATTGCTTTGGCGGCATGTGAAAAAAATCCGCGTTGATATCAACGAAACACGGCACGCGTGCAAGGTAAATTGGAATTTCCTCCAGCGACATATAGCCGGCTTCGAGCAAATGAAAAGTAAAAATGCTTTTAAGAAAATGGCGTGCGCATTTACGTGGGTCCGCCCGGAATGCGTTCAAGCGCGATATCGCGCGGCCAATAGCCGCATCCACGTCGGTAAAAGGTTCCCCATGGCCGGGAAGGATAGCAGTCACACTTAATTCACGGATGGCTTGAACGGTTTGCAATGCGTATTCAATGCCGGGATTCGCGCCCTCCTTGGGCATGATCGCACCGAGGCCGTTTTGCCATAACGCATCCCCGCTGATGAGTAATTGCAATTCAGCGCAATAAAACATCAGCGCGCCCATATCGTGCCCTGGCGCTGCGACGGCCCGCCATTCAAATCCGCCTAGTCGCAACCTATCATCGGGCGCGATGGTGCGGTCGTAATCGAACGGCTCTGCATGCTGGTTGGCGTAGTCGAGCCAGAATGCTTGCCGGCTCCACGGCCGGACACCGGACGCCTCGCCTAGCGGCACTTCGATAGTGCAACCGAATTCGCGCTGGATTGCAGCGTTGCCGCCCATGTGATCGCTGTGGCAATGGGTGTTGATAAGGCGCGAATAATTTTTGTTTTCGCCCACCTCGGGCGTGCGTAACAGGGCCAGGGTCGCATCGCTATGGGCATGATAGCCGGCATCGATGAGGATGTTGTCCTCCGGCTGGTTGATGACAATCTGGTTGCAGTTCAGCCAGCCGCGCACCAATACTTTAACGTTGGGCGCGGCGGCCGGCAGCGGGACATTCAGCGCGGACAACATCAGCGGTTTTGCATGTATATAATAGAATCAGGCTTTATTAAATAAATCATAACATGCCCCCGTCCCCCGTATTATCCGGCTGCAAAGTCGTATCGCTGGCGCTCAACGTGCCGGGGCCGGTCGCGGCGAGTCGTCTGAAACAACTGGGCGCGGACGTGATCAAGGTCGAGCCCCCCAGCGGCGATCCGCTGACGATATACAGCGCGGATTATTACCACGAATTGCATCAAGGCATTGCCATCAAAAAAATCAACCTCAAGGACGAATCCGGTCAACAAGAATTAGGTGCCCTGCTCGCCAGCGCCGATATTTTACTCACCGCCCAGCGCCCGGCCGCATTGCAGCGTTTGAATCTTGGTTGGCAGCGGCTGGAAAAAATGTTTCCGCGCCTGTCGCACATCGCCATCGTCGGTTATCCGCATCCCGGCGAAAATGCTTCGGGCCATGACCTCACCTATCTGGCGAGCGAAGGTTTATTATTGCCAGCGCCTATGCCGCTGACCTTGTTGGCCGACATCGCCGGTGCCGAACGCGCAGTGAGCGCGGCACTCGCCGCGTTGATTGCCCGCGAAAAATCCGGAAGGGGTAGTTACAATGAATTAGCATTATCAGATGCGGCAGCAGCTTTCACCGGCCCACTTAAATATGGCCTGACCCTACCCGGAGCATTGCTCGGCGGCGGTTTTGCCGGTTACAACATTTATAAGTGCAGCGAAGGCCATGTCGCCGTGGCTGCTTTGGAGCCTCATTTTTTTGCACACCTGCAGGAATTGCTCAACGTACAATATGCGACAGTGCCGATGTTGGCAGAAATTTTTCTAACGCGTACGGCGAATCAATGGGAAGATTGGGCTCTGATGCATGACGTGCCGCTCAAACGATTACGTACGTAACTATTTGATTTAATTAAATATTATATTAAGCAAAAAGGGCGAACATGCAATTGGAAAAACGTACCTTCATAATCTCCGGCGGCGGCTCGGGTCTTGGCGCAGCGACGGCAAAATTATTTGCCACGAATGGCGCGAACGTCGTGCTCGCCGACATCAACGAAACACAAGGCAATGCGACCGCCGGCGCCATCGGCGCGCAAGCGCGGTTTGTAAAATGCGATGTGACGGATGATGCGAGTGTGCAGAACGCGGTGGACGAAAGCGTCAAAGCCTTTGGCGCGATCCATGGCGCAGTCAATTGCGCAGGCGTCGGCACTGCCGAGCGCGTTCTCGGCAGAAGCGGCCCGCACGACATGGCGCACTTCCGCCGCGTGGTTAATATCAATCTTATCGGCACATTCAATATGATCCGCCTCGCCGCCGAAGTCATGGCAAAAAATAATCCTGAAGCATCCGGCGAGCGTGGGGTAATTATCAATACTTCCAGCGTCGCGTCGATGGACGGACAAATCGGCCAGGCCGCCTACGCTGCGTCGAAAGCTGCAGTCAACGGCATGACCCTGCCCATCGCGCGCGAGTTCGCCAAAATGGGAATACGCGTGATGACCATAGCGCCGGGAATTTTCGACACGCCGATGCTGCAAGGCATGCCGGAAGAGGTGCGCACTTCGCTCGGCATGCAGGTACCCTTCCCTTCACGCCTCGGCCGTCCGGAAGAATACGCAGCCTTGGCGAAGCACATTGTCGAAAATGAATTGCTCAACGGCGAAGTGATACGCCTTGATGGCGCAATTCGCATGACTGCAAAGTAAGCCTGATAAAAATGCTTCCACACCAGGTAAAAATCGTCGAAGTCGGCCCTCGCGACGGTTTGCAGAACGAAAAGCAAATCGTGCCGGCGGCGACCAAGATCGAACTCATTCAGCGCCTTGCCGACGCGGGTTTGCGCACGGTTGAAGCGACGGCTTTTGTGTCGCCGAAATGGGTGCCGCAAATGGCGGACAACGCACAAGTCATGAGGGGCATCCAACGCAAAACTGGCGTGAGCTATCCCGCCCTGGTGCCGAACATGCAGGGCCTTGAAGCCGCGCTCGCGGCGGGCGCGAAGGAAATCGCCGTGTTCGGCGCGGCGTCGGAAACCTTTTCGCAAAAAAATATTAACTGTTCGATAGGGGAAAGCTTCAAGCGCTTTGAGCCGGTCGCCCAGGCTGCACGAAAAAATAAAATCAAACTGCGCGGCTACATCTCGTGTGTACTCGGTTGTCCGTACGAAGGAAAAATCAAACCCACCGCCGTCGCCAAAGTCGCGCAAAAATTATTCGACATGGGCTGTTACGAAATTTCCCTCGGCGACACCATCGGTGCCGGCACGCCAGGTAAAGCGCAGGCCATGATAGAAGCGGTCGCGAAAAATATCCCCATCAAACAACTGGCCGGCCATTACCACGACACCTATGGCCAGGCGCTGGCGAATATTTTCGTCTCGCTGCAAATGGGCGTGTCGGTGTTCGATAGCTCCATCGCCGGATTGGGCGGCTGTCCTTACGCCAAAGGCGCAAGCGGCAACGTGGCGACTGAAGATGTGGTGTATATGTTGAATGGTTTGAATATCAAAACCGGTGTCGATCTGGAGCAACTGATACACATAGGTGAATTTATTTGCGCTGCGTTAGGACGCGAACCTGCATCAAAAGTATCGCGCGCCATGAGTGGAAAAAGTTAATTGTCATAAAATGCTTACATAACAACCATTTTAACGATTTATAAGAAAGAGACTTCATGAATCTTCATCGCTTGTTGCAACAACGCGCAGCCGACCACAATCCCGTTCGCGTCGGCCTGATCGGCGCAGGCAAATTCGGCTCAATGTATATCGCGCAAGTACGCCGCACCACTGGCGTGCACCTCGTCGCGGTCGCCGATCTTTCTGCCACTCGTGCGCGTGACGCGCTGGTGCGCACCGGTTGGAACGACGATGTCATCTCGGCAAAAAACATTCACGAGGCGATAAAGTCCGGCACCACTTGCATCACCGAAGATGCAGAGTCGTTAATCAAATCCGATTCGATTGAAGTCATCATCGACGCCACCGGCAGTCCAGCAGCGGGCGTCAAACATGTGCTGCTCTGTTGTGATTATAAAAAACACATCGTGATGGTAAACGTCGAAGCCGACGCGATGGCCGGGCCGGAACTGGCGCACCGCGCCACGAAAGCAGGCATCGTCTATTCCCTCGCCTACGGCGACCAGCCCGCGTTGATTTGCGAAATGGTCGATTGGGCGCGCACTGCGGGCTTCACCGTTGTCGCCGCCGGCAAAGGCACCAAATATTTACCCGCCTATCACCTCTCGACGCCCGCCAGCGTGTGGGAGGCTTATGGCTTCAGCGAAGAACAAGTGAAGCGCGGCGATTTCAACGCGCAAATGTTCAACTCGTTTCTCGACGGTACCAAATCTGCCATCGAAATGGCGGCGGTCGCCAACGCCACCGGCCTCTCGCCTGCGCCAGAAGGATTAAATTTCCCCCCTTGTGGTGTCGATGACTTACCAAGAATTCTCAAACCTCGCATCGCCGGCGGCACCCTGCATCACGCCGGGCAAGTGGAAGTCGTTTCCAGCCTGGAGCGCGACGGCCGACCCGTGTTCCGCGATTTGCGCTGGGGCGTGTATGTTGTATTCTCCGCTGGCGACGGCTATGTGGAAAAATGTTTCAGCGAATACGGACTCAAGACCGACGAATCCGGCCGCTATACTTCGCTTTACAAGCCGTATCACTTAATCGGATTGGAGCTAGGCATCAGTGTCGCCTCCGTCGCATTACGGCGCGAGCCAACCGGATGCGCACAAGAATTCCTCGGTGACGCCATCGCCACGGCCAAACGCGATTTAAAACCCGGCGACATGCTAGACGGCGAAGGGGGCTACACCGTTTATGGCACACTCATGCCAGCCGTTGACTCGATGCGCCTCGGCGCGCTGCCAATCGGACTCGCGCACAACGTCAAAGTCGTGCGCGATGTATGGATGGGCAATCCTGTGCGCTGGAGCGATGTGGACATCAACGACATGGCGCCGCATGTAAAACTGCGGCGCGATATGGAAGCGCGTTACAAAAAAGAAAGGGCAGCGGAAGCGATTTAATTGACCGCCTACCTGTGAACTTACACAAGGAACAATACAAATGGAAGCCAGATCCAATAAACCCGTTTGCCTGGTAATCGGCGCTGGTGACGCCACCGGCGGTGCCATCGCGCGGCGCTTTGCGCGTGAAGCTTACATCGCTTGTGTAACGCGGCGCACGGTGGACAAGCTGGCCCCGCTTGTTGCTCAAATTGAGGCAGCAGGCGGCATTGCCCATGCTTTCGGCAGCGACGCGCGTAAAGAAGAAGAAGTCATCGCATTGGTGGAAAAAATTGAATCGACCATAGGCGAAATCGAAGTGTTGGTATTCAACATCGGTGCCAACGCAGCGGCGAGCATAGTCGAGGAAACCGCACGCAAGTATTTCAAAATCTGGGAGATGGGCTGCTTCGCTGGCTTCCTTAACGGGCGCGAAGTGGCGAAACGCATGCTCGCGCGCGGACACGGCACTATCCTGTTTACCGGCGCCACAGCATCGGTGCGAGGCTCGGCGAATTTCGCCGCGTTTGCCGGCGCCAAACACGCGCTGCGCGCATTGGCGCAAAGCATGGCGCGCGAACTCGGTCCGCGCGGCATCCATGTCGCACACAGCATTATCGACGGCGCCATCGACACCGCTTTCATCCGCGACAATTTTCCCGAGCGTTATGCACTCAAAGCACAAGACGGCATCCTCAACCCCGACCACATTGCCGACGCGTATTGGATGCTGCATACCCAGCCGCGCGACGCGTGGACGCACGAGCTGGACCTGCGGCCTTATATGGAGAAATTCTGATGAAAAATTTTGAGTTCTGGTTCGATTTCGGCAGCCCCTCCGCCTACCTTGCGTGGACGCAGGTCCCCGCGCTGGAAGCCGCCACCGGCGCCATTGCCATTTATAAGCCGATGCTGCTGGGCGGAGTATTTCAAGCCACCGGCAACCACTCGCCAGTAACGATTGCCGCAAAAGGCAAATACACCTTCGTCGATTTCGCCCGCTACGCCAAACGCTACAGCGTGCCGCTGAACCTGAATCCGCACTTCCCTATCAACACGCTGTTGCTGATGCGCGGCGCGATTGGATTGCAGATGACAGGCGACGCGCGCTTCGAGAAATATTGCAGCACCGTGTTCAAAGCCATCTGGATCGATTCGCTCAACCTGAATGACCCAGCAACTGTCGGCAAAACGTTACAGCAAGCAGGATTCAATGTTGATGAATTATTAGCGATAGCAAATGACCAAACAACCAAAGACGCACTCAAAGCCGCGACGCAAACGGCAGTCGAACGCGGCATCTTCGGCGCACCTACTTTCTTCGTCGGCAATGAAATGTTCTGGGGACAGGATCGGCTTGATTTTGTGATTGAAGCACTGCAAAACGCGAAAAGCTGAATCGGGCAAAACAGCTTTCTTCACTTAGTGAAAACGTGTCCGAATGGCGGCTTACCGCCTTACTTATAGCGCGTTCAAATAAACAAAGTTCGTAGAGCGGAAGCTCGCGTATTCCAATTGCAGACGTTTTTTATTCACCTACGTCCATAAATACAGAGAGAGAAAGTCTCCCCCTTTGAAAAAGGGGGATTAAGGGGGATTTACGCTGATTGTGAGCGACACTGAAATCCCCCCTAGCCCCCCTTTTGCAAAGGGGGGAACGATAACCGCTTTGGAGTAAATTTCTATATGGCAGGTATTGGCCGTTACTGCCGCTCGCCAACCTTAATGTCTATCGACGCATACCACGCCGCAAGATTGGAAATTTCGTCATCGGTTAGCGGTTTGGCGATCACGGCCATGACCTCATTCGTGCGCTTACCGTTGCGATACGCTTTGAGTTGTTCTTTCAAGTAAATTTCCGGTTGGCCGGCGAGATGCGGCGCGTTGGGTAATTGACTGTAACCGAGTTTGCCGTGGCAGGTTGCGCAAATGATGTCGGCTTTTGCGCGGCCTGCGGCTATGGGCGTTGATACGTTTTTTGTGCTGTCAGGTTTTACAGCTTCGGGTCTAGTCGATTCGGTTTGGGCACAGGCGATGGCTGAGGTTAGCAGTAGCAGCGACAAACAAGCGCGGTTTATTTTGCGATTAAGCATATAGATTTTCCTTTCACAAATCAGAAAAAAATGGGGCCTCGCGGCCCCATTTTATTTCGCTGCGAAACAAATTACTCGCTATACGTGATGCGATAAATCGCGCCAGCGTAGTCGTCGGATACGAGCATCGATCCGTCTTTCATGTTGGCCACATCAACCGGGCGTCCGCGATAGGTGCCGGTCTCGTTATCGAGCCAGCCTTCGGCGAACACTTCGGTCTTGTCAGCGGAGCCGTCAGCTTTAAGCGACGTAAACATGATGCGCGCGCCGATGGGCTTGGTGCGGTTCCACGAGCCGTGCTGCGCGGAGAACAGGCCTCCGCGGTATTTAGCAGGGAACTTGTTGCCGGTGTAGAACGTCAGCCCCAAATCTGCTGCGTGGGCTTCCATCTGGACTTCCGCTGCAGTGATATTGGCTGGCAGAGGGTCTTTGTCGTAGCCATGGTCGGTAATACGGGTTTTGCCCTGGATCCATGGATAGCCGTAGAACTGGCCGGCCTTGGTGGCGCGGTTGATTTCGCCATTGGGGATGTCATCTCCCATGCCGTCGGTTTGGTTGTCGGTAAACCACAGGTCGTTGTTCTTCGGGTTGAACTCGAGGCCGACCGAATTGCGCACGCCGGTGGCATAGACTTCGCGCTTGCTGCCGTCGAACGGATTCATACGCACAATGCCGCCGATGCCGACTTTGTTGTAAGGCTCAATCAGTTCACGCGGCTGCACGTTATGCGGTTGGCCGAGGGTGATGTAGAGCATTTTATCTTTACCAATGCGGCAGGTACGCGCGCCGTGATTATACGACTCGAACTCTTCAGGTATCAACTTGCCCTGCCCTGCAACTTCGATCACCGCAACATCCGGGCCTTCATAGAAGAATTCCGCGGCGGGGAAATTCAGCACGCGGTTGTGCTCGACCACGATGAGGAACCCATCTGGCGTCCAGCACACGCCGTTAGGCACCTGGAATTTCAGCGATGGCGCGAATTGCTTCACTTCATCAGCCACACCGTCGCTGTTGCGATCGGTCACTGCCCACACAGTCGTTTTGCGAGTGCCGACGAACAGCATATTGGTCGAAGGTGCGACCGCCATGTGCCGCGCATCCGGCACGATCGCAAATAAATCGATTTTGAAACCCGGCGGCATTTTAATTTTTTTTAGGTTTTCCCTGATCGCATCAGCATTTTTGCCGGCTTGCGGCACCGGTGGAATGTTCAGATCCGTCCCCGACACTTTCATTTGCTTCAGTTTTTCGATGTTTTGCG
Organism: Burkholderiales bacterium; assembly: GCA_049695115.1. GTDB lineage: Bacteria > Pseudomonadota > Gammaproteobacteria > Burkholderiales > JBEEJL01 > JBEEJL01. The sequence continues at coordinate 38,481 of JBAVRP010000020.1, forward strand.
CCGCAACAGGTAATGCTGTAGCGCAAATCAAAGCAGCCATGAGAGCTTTTATTTTGAAACCCTTCATATTGAATCCTCCTGGGTATATATTAAGTTTTTTAAAAGACTTCTTGTTACCAAACCATTCCCACTTCTTAACTCCACCACAAGCCAACGCAAAAACTATTCCAGAGCATGGCCTAGCCTTAGCTTTAATCTAAAAAATTGCCGCATACTAGGTTTTTGCTCATTTTTTTGCCCACCACACATCGGCTTTAAGGCGGATTGTGGAAAATCAGGGACTTAGCTTGGAAACAAACTCAATGACTGCATGGAGAACTTTTTCCGGCTGGTCGCGGTGAGGGGTGTGAGCGCAATGTTCGAGCTTGAGTAATACAATTTCGCCACAGGCGTGTGCTTTTATCGAGTCAATTTGTTTCATTGTGCCGTATTCGTCGTTCACACCTTGAATGGCGAGTATGGGGCAGGTAATGGCGGGTAAATACTCCTCAATGTTCCACGCTCTGAAATTTGTATGTAGCCAGATGTTATTCCAGCCCCAAAAGGTTTTATCGGGGTCAGCGTGATAACGGCCGAGTTTCTGGCCCAGATCAGTGCTGAGATAAGCTTGCCTGGCGGCTTCGATACCGGCGATGCTCAGGTCTTCGACAAAACAGTGCGGCGCTTCGAGGATAAGCGCCCTCACCGGCCACTTTGCCGCCCCCGCGTGAATCAGCGCAATGGAAGCGCCATCGCTGTGACCGAACAAAATCGGATTGACGATATTCAGCTTGCGCAAAAATTCCGGCAGCGCATCCAAGGCTTCGCGGTGCATGTAATCGGGTTTGAATGATTCCTGCAGTACGCTGGATTGGCCGTAACCGTAACGCGAATACACCACGACACGACACCCGGTAGCTTGCGCGACGCGCTTGGGAAAAACTTTCCACAGTGCGGCGCAACCTAAACCTTCGTGCAAAAAAACTATCGTTGCGACATTGAGGATTGATGCAAAATAATCAATATATTCAATGCTATAGCCATTTACATCGACGGAGCCTTTTTGCATCACACGCCCAGATATTTTTCGTGCGTTTCAGGCTGACTGCTCAGAGATCCACTGCTGCCGTCAAATACGATGTGGCCTTTGACGAGGATGACATTGCGATCGGTCGCGGCATTCACGGCGGCGAAATTTTTATCCACGATCAAAGTGGAAATGCCGGTGGCGCGAATGATGCGGATGATGCGCCAGATTTCTTTGGCGATCAGCGGCGCGAGACCTTCGGTGGCTTCGTCGAGTATAAGCAAATCCGGGTTGGTCATCAGCGCGCGGCCGATGGTGAGCATTTGTTGTTCGCCGCCGGAAAGTTGCGCGCCGCCATTTTCCAGCCGCTCGGATAATTGCGGAAAGGTTTCCATGACGCGTTCAAACGTCCAGTCGCGCTTGCCATTGGTTCCCGCGCGCGCAGCCATGAGCAAATTTTCACGCACGGAAAGATTGGGGAAAATGCCACGCCCTTCCGGCACGTAGGCAACACCGGATTTTGCGATGATGTACGGTTCTACGCGCGACACGTCGCGGCCATGCAGGCTCACCGCGCCCTCGCGTTTCTCGACCAAACCGAGCATAGATTTAATCAGCGTCGATTTGCCCATGCCGTTGCGGCCCATCAGGCCGACGGTCTCGCCTTTGCCTATATAAAAATTCACGTCATGCAAAATATGGCTGGCGCCATACCATGCGTTAAGATTTTTGGCTTCGAACAAAATCTCACTCATGATGCGTCTCGCCGGTGCCCAAATACGCTTCCTGCACCGCGCGGCTGTTGCGGATTTGTTCCGGCGCGCCACTTTCCAGCACCTTGCCATCGACCATCACGGTCAACGTGTCGGCGAGGTCAAATACTGCGTCCATATCGTGTTCAATCAGCAAAATTGCATGTTGGGGCCGTAGTGTTTTTAACAGCGCGACCATTTGCGACGATTCTTCAATACCCATGCCGGCCAGCGGCTCGTCGAGTAATAAGACTTGTGGATCAGTCGCCAGCGACATAGCAATTTCCAGTTGCCGCTGCTCACCGTGGCTGAGTGTTCCCGCATCTATCAGCGCGCGATGTTGCAAGCCGACCGTCGCTAACGCTTCATTCGTGCGGACGACATGATCCGCGTGGGCGCGCGCCGCGCGCAGCCAGCTGGAAGGCCGTGGCGAGCGCGACTGTACCGCCAGACGGCAATTTTCGAAGGTCGTGAACGCAGGAAAAATATTGGTTTTCTGATAACTGCGTCCGACGCCCATGAGCGAAATTTTGTCGCTGGACAGTCCGGCGATATTATTCCCGCGCAACATAATTTCACCTGAGCTGGGTGCCGTGTCGCCGGAGAGCAAATCGGTCAACGTCGATTTACCCGCGCCGTTGGGGCCGATGACAGCGTGGATTTCGCCCATGCGCAATGACAGCGAGACATTATTCACCGCCGTCAGGCCGCCGAAGTGTTTTGATAATCCACGTGCCAGTAGCACAGCCTCAGCCATGGCTGTCTCCATTTTTATTTTTCTTTTGCAGCAAACTTAGCAGGCCATTCGGCAGCAGAATGACCACGGCGACAATGATCATGCCGAGAAATAAAAGCCAGTGTTTGGTCAGTTGCGACAGCACTTCCTCCAGCGCCATCAGGGTAAACGCGCCGATAATCGCGCCATTCATGCTGCTTACGCCGCCGAGAATCACCATCATCAACACGTTGCCCGATTGATGCCAAGCCAGCATTTCCGGGTTAACAAAACCAAACTGGCTGGCGGACAAATAGCCCGCCAATCCGGCAAGGGTCCCGGCGATAACAAAACAGGCGAGCTTGTAACGAAAAGTGTGAAAGCCAAGAGAGCTCATGCGCCGCTCGTTGCTTTTGATTCCTCGCAGGGCGTGGCCGAATGTGGAGCGCAGCACCATCATCAACCCGACAAACACAAGCACCATGCAGACCAGCGCCACGTAGTAAAAATGGACTTTGTTTTCGAGGCTAAACGGCACCAGACTGCCGATGGCGGCACTGGGTTTGAAATAGATATATTTGCCGTCGGATCCCCCCGCGTAGGGCGAATCGTGAATGAAAAAATACAACATTTGCGCGAACGCCAGTGTCGCCATGATGAAATACGCCCCGCTGGTGCGCAGAACCAAAAAGCCAATCACCAGCGCGGTGACGCCAGACACAGCCAATACTAGCGGTAACGTCCACCAGATGCTGGCTGCAGAATATTCCGGCGACACCATCGCCAGCGCATAACCCGCGACGCCGAAATATGCGGCATGGCCCAGGCTCACAAGCCCGGTAACTCCGACCAGCAGATTCAAACTCATGGCAAAAATTGCCATGATGCACATTTTTGTGACGAATTGAAGATAGAAGTTGCTGGCGAATAAGGGCAACGACAATAGCGTCAGCGCAACAACGCCAGCCAGGCCAAATTTGATTGTTCTCGTGCGGCTCATGTAGTCATGATCGCTTGAATAGACCTTCAGGCCGCCACAGCAACACGGCCGCCATGAGCAAATACACGGCAATGCCCGCTAATTGCGGCATCAGCACCTTGCCGAAAGTATCGACCTGGCCGATCAGCAGCGCAGAAAAAAAAGCGCCTTTGATGGAGCCTATGCCACCGATGACAACGACGACCAGGCAAATAATCAGCACCTGATTACCCATGCCGGGGAATACCGTCGAGACCGGCGCCGCAATCATGCCTGCCAGCGCAGCCAACGCCACGCCCGCAGCGAACATCCACGCGAACAGGCGGTTAATGTCGATGCCCAGCGATTGCGCCATTTCGCGATTCGACGCACCGGCGCGAATCATCATGCCCAAGCGGGTTTTCTGAATCAGGCTATACATGCCTGCCGCCAAGGCTAAACAGACTACTGAAATGAATAAGCGATAAACCGGATAGCTCAGGTTGTCGCTCAGCGGAATGGAAAAATCCAACAGCTTCGGAATAGCGACGCTGTGCACGTCATCGCCCACCAGAATGCTGCGCGATTCTTCAAATATGAGAATCAATCCGTAAGTGAATAACACCTGATACAAGTGATCGCGCCTGTATAAACGGCTGATGAAAATTTTCTCGATCAGGTAACCGAGTGCGATGGTCAATAACAGGCCGATAAAAATTGCGAGCCACAGGTTGCCGATTTTTTGCGCAAGCGAAAACGCCAGATAGGCGCCGATCATATAAAAACTGCCGTGCGCAAGATTGATCACGCCCATGATGCCGAAGATCAAGGTCAGTCCGCTGGCAACTAGAAACAGCAGCAATCCAAATTGAATGCCGTTTAGAATCTGAATCAGCAATGTAACATAATCCATTGATTTTATTAAAAATATTATCACATAAAAAATTGCCTGCGAAGACTTTCGCAGGCAATCTGGAGTTTACAGCTTAAGACTGGTGGCGTCACGACGGACGCCACAAAACTTCAGTTCATCGAACAACCTTTCGCCGGATCCGCCAGCGCTTTGGCGGCGATGCCGATAACCTGGTTCTGACCGTTTACGGCTTTGCGCAAATAAATATCCTGCACTGGATTATGCGCTTTCGACAAAGTGAATTTGCCGCGCGGGCTGTCTATGGTTGCCGATTCCATGGCGGCAATCAATCCTTTTTTGTTACTCACGTCGCCATTCACCGCATCCATGCCGGACATCAGCAAGGTACCGGTATCGTAACCCTGCACAGCAAACACGTCCGGGTCGCGTCCATAGGCTTTTTTGAACGCCTCGCGGAAGGATTTGTTTCTGGCGTTATCGAGATTGTCGGCATAGAACAGTGTGGTCTCAAGACCGTTGGCAGCCTCGCCCTGGGCTTCGAGCAAACCGTCGGTCAGAAAACCTGGGCCGTAAAGGGGTATTTTGTCTTTCAAGCCGGCAGCAGCGTAATCCTTCACAAACTTCACTGCGCCGGAGCCGGAGAAAAATACATAGACCGCATCCGGTTTGAGCGAAGCGATTTCTGTCAGCAGCGGTTGGAATTCCACGTTGGGAAACGGCAGGGTCAATTCTTTTTCCACTTTGCCGCCCGCTTTTTCAAAACCTTCCTTGAATCCGCCGACGGATTCTTCACCCGCCGCATATTTCCAGGTAAGCGTCACCGCGCGCTTATGGCCTTTGTCAAAAGCCACTTTGCCCATAGGGAAAGCCGGTTGCCAGTTGGTGAATGAGGTGCGGAAAACATTGGGTGCGCACAGCGGGCCAGTCGCTGCGGCTGCGCCCGCGTTGGGAATAATGGTAAGAACGTTGTTTTCCTTCGCTACCTTGATCATGCCCATGGCCACGCCGGAATGTACGGTACCGATGAGCACATCGACCTTGTCGCGCAAAACCAATTTATTGGCGTTGTCCGTCGCTTTGGCCGGTTCGGACTCGTCGTCGACCGAAAAATATTCAATCTCTTTACCGCCCAACCTGCCGCCTTTTTCGTTAACGGCTAGCTTGAAGCCGTCAGTGATATCTTTACCCAACTGCCCATAAGTACCGCTGTAAGGAAGCATGAGGCCGACTTTGACTTTTGCGTCGTGCGCTGAGACCGCACCGGCCGCCAGCAGTCCGGCCGCGACCAGGCTCAAACGAATAATTTTTTGTGTGGTTTTCATGAAACTACTCTCCTCGAAAAATTTACACTATTGAAAAATCTCAAATTACGTAGGGCTACTTTACGTTTTGCTCCAGAGCGCGCAGCTTGAATCGCTGAATTTTCCCCGTAGCAGTCTTGGGCAATTCATTCACAAACTCAAACCAGCGCGGATATTTGTGCGGCGTGAGGCGTGATTTTACGTACAATTTGAGCTCATCCACCAGCCCATTATTATTTGCCGCTCCCGGCTTCAATACCAGGTAGGCCTTAGGTTTGATCAGTCCTTGCTCGTCCGCTACGCCAATCACGGCCGCTTCCAGCACCGACGGATGGGATAACAACGCGCTTTCCACCTCAAAAGGTGACACGTACTGACCGCTGACCTTTAGCATGTCGTCCGTGCGGCCACTATATATATAGTACCCCTCCGCGTCCTGAATGTATTTGTCGCCGCTACGGGTCCATGAGCCCATGAAAGTCTGGCGGCTGCGTTCGCGGTTATTCCAATACATAATCGCCGCGCTGGGCCCGGAAATCTGCAATTCGCCCATTTCTCCCTGCATTACTTGGCAGCCCTGGTCATCAACCAGGCGAATGTCGTACCCGGGAACCGGCTTGCCGGTAGTTCCATAACGGACGTCGCCAGGTCGGTTGGAAAGAAATATGTGCAGCATTTCCGTCGAACCTATGCCATCGAGAATTTCCACGCCAAATTTTTCCGTCCAACGCTTGCCGATATCGGCAGGCAACGCCTCGCCCGCCGAAGTACAAACACGCAGGGATAATTCGTTTCTTTGCGGTAGATCCGGGCTGGCGAGCAAAGCGCCGTATAGGGTAGGCACGCCGTAAAAAATGCTTGGCTGATGTTGCTTCAGCACCCGTGATACAGAGTGCGGCGTGGGCCTCTCCGCCATCAGCACTGCAGTCGCGCCGACGGAAAAGGGAAAGGTCAAGCCATTGCCCAAACCATAAGCGAAAAATAATTTGGCAGCGGAAAAAACGACGTCTTCTGGCTTAATGCCCAACACAGCTATGGCGTAAAGCTCGGCGGTTTGTATCAAATGCGAATGCAAATGCACCGTACCTTTGGGTGACCCGGTAGAGCCGGAGGAATACAGCCAGAAACAAATATCATCGCAACTGGTATCAACAGCATCAAACTCGGGCGACGCTTGCGCGCAAAGATTACCCATTAGCAATTGGCCTTTGGCATCGCGGCCGGATACGATCACATGGCGCAAGTCCGGTTGATTTTTCAGCGCTGGTTCAATCTTATCGTAGAGCGTTTCGGATACCACCAGCGCGCAAGCGCGGCTATCGCGCAGAACGTAATCGTAATCCCTGGAGGTTTGCAAAGTGTTCACTGGAATCGGCACCACGCCGGCTTTGATTGCGCCGAGAAACGCCGCAGGAAAATCTACTGTATCGTACAGTGCCAGCACAATTCGTTGCTCGCGCGCTATTCCCAGATTCTGTAAGGCGTTGGCGAACCGATTGGCCCGGTGAGCAATATCCCGGTAGGTGTAGCTGCCTGTGTCGTCAATGACAGCAATTTTATCGCCCCGGCCGGCGCGTAAATTACGCTCGAGCAAATCATATGCGGCGTTGTATGCGCGCGGTATGTCAATCCGGGGTGGGCTGACGCTGTGATCGGCCGTACTTAGTTGCATGTACTCTCCAAGTATTTTTATAGCTATTTTGCCGGCCAATATATCACCCACAGAAGAATATTTGGCAAATGCGTTTAGCAAATATAATTCAACTGTCGCCCAACAACCCAAAATCACGCTTAGATCTGGAAAATTAGTGTAACTAATTAATTATAAACAATTATTTTTAAATAACGACATAAACCATACGGCTTTTTCAAAGCGCTCTGCCAGAACGCCTGGCTGTCCTGGCGTGAAGTGAACCTGAATTGGAGGCAAGCATGAATTCAACTGTCGCGTTAAAAAGCGGAACAACAACACCAACGCTGGTCGATTACCAAACGGGGGCCGACCGTTATAAGCATTACAAAATCAGCTACGACGGTGCAGTGGCGACACTGGCCATCGACATTAACGAAGACGCTGGGATCCGCCCGGGTTACAAACTCAAACTCAATTCCTACGACCTCGGCGTCGACATTGAGCTCTACGATGCCCTGCAGCGCGTGCGCTTCGAACATCCGGAAGTTCGCACCGTGGTTCTCACCAGCGCCAAAGATCGTATATTCTGTTCCGGCGCAAACATTTTCATGCTCGGTTTGTCGTCGCACGCGTGGAAAGTCAATTTCTGCAAATTCACCAACGAAACGCGCAATGGCATGGAAGATTCAAGCAAATATTCCGGCCTCAAATTTCTTGCCGCGTGCAATGGCACGACTGCCGGTGGGGGCTATGAAATCGCCCTCGCCTGTGACGAAATCGTGTTGATCGACGACAGCTCATCTGCCGTGAGTTTGCCCGAAGTGCCTTTGCTCGGCGTGTTGCCCGGCACCGGCGGCTTGACGCGCGTGACCGATAAACGCAAAGTACGGCGCGACCTGGCCGATGTATTTTGCACACTGGTCGAAGGCGTGCGCGGTACGCGTGCGAAAGAATGGAAACTGGTCGATGCCGTGGTCAAGTCGCAAAAATTCAAGGAACACATCAAGCAGCGCGCACATGAACTCGCCGCGCAAAGTGACCGCCCGGCCGACGCCAAGGGCGTCGTGCTCACACCTCTCAAGCGCAGCATCGACGCTGATGGTTATCATTATGAATTTGTTGACGTGCAAATCAACGCGCACTCGCGTCGCGCAACGCTGACGGTTTCTGCCCCCACCAACGCCCAACCGCAAGACCTGTCCGGCATACTCGCCGTCGGCGCCAACTGGTGGCCACTGCAAATGGCGCGCGAACTGGACGATGCGATCCTGATGTTGCGCACTAACAACCTCGACATCGGCACCTGGCTGATACAAACCCGCGGCAATGCTAATTTGGTGTTGGCCTGCGATGCCGCGCTGGAACAACATCAAGCCAACTGGTTCGTGCGTGAAACTATCGGCATGTTGCGTCGGACCTTGGCGCGGCTTGACGTTACATCGCGCACCTTGTTTGCGCTGATCGACAAACAATCCTGCTTTGCCGGCACCCTGCTCGAACTGGCGCTGGCTTGCGACCGCACGTATATGCTCGACGTAGCCGATGACGATGCGCCGACGATCAGTTTGAATTCCGCGAACTTTGGCCGTTACCCGGAAGTAAATCAACTCACGCGCATAGCCACCCGCTTTCAAAACGAAACCAACCCGGTTTCCAAAATCAAGGCCTCCATTGGGAAAAAACTCAAAGCAGGCGAAGCAGAGAAATTGGGTTTGGTCACTGCAGCGCTGGATGACATAGACTGGGGCGATGAAATCCGCATGGCGCTGGAAGAACGTGCCGCCCTGTCGCCTGATGCGCTGACCGGAATGGAAGCCAACTTACGCTTCGGCAATCACGAAACCATGGAGACGCGCGTATTCGGCAGATTGTCGGCATGGCAAAACTGGATATTCATCCGGCCTAATGCGGTTGGCGAAGAGGGGGCGTTGAAAGTTTTCGGCACCGGCAACAAAAGCCAATTTAATTGGGAGCGAGTGTAATGAGCATCAACTACAGCGAAAAAATTCCCAATAACGTTAACCTAGAAAGCGACAAGACTTTGCAACGCGCGCTCGAACATTGGCAGCCCGCGTTTCTCGATTGGTGGGGCGACATGGGGCCGGATCATTCGAAAAATTACGACGTGTATTTGCGTACGGCTATCAGCGTCGATCCTGCCGGCTGGGCCCATTTCGATTATGTGAAAATGCCCGATTACCGCTGGGGTATTTTCATGAATCCTGCCGAAGCCAACCGCGTCATTCCTTTCGGCGACCACAAGGGCGAAGCGGCGTGGCAGGAAGTGCCGGGCGAACACCGCGCCAATTTGCGCCGCATTATTGTCACCCAAGGTGACACAGAACCCGCCTCCGTCGAGCAGCAACGACACCTCGGCCTCACTGCCCCATCGATGTACGACCTGCGTAATCTGTTTCAGATTAACGTCGAAGAAGGCCGTCACTTGTGGGCGATGGTGTATTTGCTGCACAGATATTTTGGCCGCGATGGCCGCGAAGAGGCCGATGCCATGTTGACGCGCCGTTCCGGCGACGCCGACAATCCGCGCATCCTCGGCGCGTTCAACGAAAAAACACCGGACTGGTTGGCATTTTTCATGTTCACGTTTTTCACCGACCGCGACGGCAAGTTCCAGTTATCCGCCCTCGCCGAATCGGCCTTCGACCCATTGGCGCGCACCACGCGCTTTATGCTGACCGAAGAAGCGCATCATATGTTCGTCGGCGAATCCGGCATCATGCGCGTGCTGCAACGTACCTGCGAAGTGATGACGCAAAATCCCGACGCGGACACAGCAAAAATCCGCAGCCTTGGTGTGATCGATTTGCCGACTATCCAGCGTTATCTCAATTTCCATTACAGTGTGACGCTGGATTTATTCGGCTCTGACGTGTCGTCCAATGCGGCTACTTTTTATAGCAGCGGACTCAAGGGACGCTATGAAGAAAACAAAATCGGCGACGATCATGTATTGAAAGACCGCGGCTACGAGGTGCTGGAAGTAGTAAATGGGAAACTGGGTACTCGTGAAGCGCCGATGTTGAACGCCCTGAATGAAAAATTGCGCGACGATTTCATCGCCGACACCATTGCCGGCGTGGGACGCTGGAACCGCGTGATGCAAAAAGCCGGCGTTGACTATCAACTCACGGTGCCGCACAAAGCGTTTAACCGATTGATCGGCCCGCTGGCGGGAATCAAATTGTCACCCGAAGGCAACGTCATCAGCCAGAATGAATGGGACGCGAATGTCAGCCAATGGTTGCCGACCGAAGCGGATCGGAAATACGTCGCATCGCTGATGGGTCGCGTGATCGAGCCGGGCAAATTCGCCAACTGGATCGCACCGCCGCCGATGGGGATTAACAAGCTGCCGATTAATATGGAATATGTGCGCTTTAACTAATTGATGTAAATATATGATTATATTAAACTATTCATATCAATGACGACCGCCACTTTATCCCGCCAACATCTCATCGATCCGGAGATATGCATCCGCTGCAATACCTGCGAAGCGACGTGCCCGGTCGGCGCGATTACGCACGACTCGCGCAACTACGTGGTGAATTTCGACAAATGTAATTTGTGCATGGCGTGCATCGGCCCCTGCCCGACCGGCTCGATCGACAACTGGCGCGACGTGGAAAAAACCCGCGCATATTCGATAGAAGAACAACTGACATGGGATGTGTTGCCCGTGCAGGCAACCGTCATCGCCGCCGATACCAATGATTTACCTGAGGATGTCACGCGCATCACCGGCGTCGCCAGCGCAGGGCAAGGCGGGATTGGCGCAGCACCATGGTCGGCGGAAAAACCGCAAGTGAATTTTTACACAAATAAAAATCCAGCAGTTGCGACAGTCGCAGGAAATTTCCGCCTCACCGGCGACAACGCATCCAGCGACATTCGCCACATCGTGCTTGATTTCGGCAACACGCCGTTTCCGGTGCTCGAAGGCCAGAACATCGGCATCCTGCCATCCGGACTCGACGCCAACGGCAAGCCGCATTACGTTCGCCTGTATTCCATCGCCAGCCCGCGCGACGGCGAGCGTCATGGCTACAATAATATTGCGCTCACTATCAAGCGCGTTACCGAAGATCATGCGGGCAAACCAACGCCGGGCGTCGGATCGAATTACATGTGCAACTTGAAACCCGGCGACAAAGTGCAAATTATCGGGCCGTATGGTTCGACTTTTCTTATGCCCAACCATCCTGGTTCCAGTCTGCTGATGATCTGCACCGGCACCGGTTCCGCGCCAATGCGCGCCATGACGGAATACCGCCGTCGGCAAATGGCTAAAAAAGATTGCTGCAAGCTCATGCTGTTTTTCGGCGCGCGCATGCAGGACGAATTGCCCTATTTCGGCCCGCTGATGAAACTGCCCAAGGATTTCATCGACATCAATTTTGCTTTCTCGCGTTTACCTAACCAACCGAAACAATACGTACAGGATATTCTCCGCAGGCGTGCCGCCGACGTGGCGAAATTATTGCAGGATGAAAATTGTTTTATCTATGTCTGCGGTTTGAAAGGCATGGAAGACGGCGTAAAAGCGGCGTTCAAGGAGATTTGCGCACAGCACAGCATGGATTGGGACAAATTACAGCCAGAATTAGTTGCCAAAGCACGCTTGCATATCGAAACGTATTAGCCGTTTATTGCCTGACAGCCCGCTCGTCACCCGTGATAAAATCAGTCTTCTGGTTTCCTGAAGCTGATCATATCAAGGGCACGACATGACCTTCGCCATTCCCTCATGGGAAATTCCGTCCCTGCCCATAGCCGGCATCACTGACCGCTTCCCGGTACGCCATATTTTTTGCGTCGGCAGGAATTACGCCGACCATGCCAAGGAAATGGGCGGCGACCCGACAAAGGAGCCGCCGTTTTTTTTCGCCAAGGCAGCGGATTCTATTGTGCCCAACGGCGGCGGCATCCACTATCCGCCCTGCACAAAAGACCTGCATTACGAAATTGAACTGGTGGCCGCAATCGGGAAGCCGGGCGCAAATATTGCCCCGGAAAAATCCCTGGAGCATGTGTACGGCTATGCTGTCGGCCTCGACATGACGCGGCGCGATTTGCAGGCGGACGCAAAAGAAAAACGGCAACCTTGGGATTTGGGTAAATCGTTTGCCGAATCCGCGCCGATGAGCTCCGTCTATACAGCTTCACATCGCGGTCATCCCGCCAAAGGCCGCATCACACTTGAGGTGAATGGCCAAATGCGCCAGCAAGGCGACTTGAGCGACATGATCTGGACCGTGCCGGATTTGATTTCTTATCTCTCGCGCTTTTATACACTGCAGCCAGGCGATTTGATCATGACCGGTACACCGGCGGGTGTTGGCGCAGTTGAGCCTGGCGATAAATTAATTGGCGAGATTGAAGGACTTGGCAAATTGATGGTAAACATTATATAAAAACTTCAATATAATAAAATACTTATACAATGATTTACGATACTCACATTAACGACGAACTCGACGCGCTGCGCGATAGCGTACGCAAATTTGTTGACGCAGAACTCGCACCGCGCGCGGATCAAATCGACAAGAGCAATAATTTCCCTGCGGATATGTGGCGCAAACTCGGCGACCTCGGCTTGCTCGGCATGACAGTGAGCGAAGAATTCGGCGGCACCGATTTCGGTTATCTCGCGCACACCGTCGCCGTCGAAGAAATCTCGCGCGGATCGGCGTCGGTCGGCTTGAGCTACGGCGCGCATTCCAATTTATGCGTGAATAATTTATTTCTCAACGGCAACGAAGCGCAGCGTAAAAAATATTTGCCCAAGCTGTGCAGCGGCGAACATGTCGGCGCACTGGCCATGAGTGAACCAGGCGCGGGCTCAGATGTGGTCGGTTCCATGTCCTGCCGCGCGGAGAAAAAAGGCGACCGCTACATCGCCAACGGCAACAAAATGTGGATTACCAACGGGCCGGATGCCGATACGCTAATCGTCTACATGCGCACCGCCGATAAAGATTCGCCGTCGCGCTCGATGACCGCATTCATAGTCGAAAAAAATTTTAAAGGCTTTTACACCGCGCAAAAACTCGACAAACTCGGCATGCGCGGCTCCAACACCTGCGAACTAGTATTCGAAAATTGCGAAATCCCCGAGGAAAACGTGCTCGGCAACGCCAACGCTGGAACAAAAATTCTCATGCGCGGCCTCGACACGGAGCGCGTGATTTTATCCGGGGGGCCGATTGGCATTATGCAAGCGGCAATGGACATCACCGTGCCTTACGTGCACGAACGCAAACAATTCGGCCAGGCGATCGGCTTATTCGAACTCATGCAAGGCAAACTGGCCGACATGTACGTGCGCCTGCAATCCTCGCGCGCGTTCGCTTACCGCGTGGCACAAGCGTGTGATGAAGGTCGTTCGCAACGTAAAGATGCCGCCGCGTGTTTGCTTTACTGTTCCGAATCCGCCGTGCAAGTGGCGCTCGAGGCGATTCAATCCCTCGGCGGCAACGGCTATATCAACGACTACGCCACCGGCAGACTATTGCGCGATGCCAAGTTGTACGACATCGGCGCGGGGACGAATGAAATCCGCCGGATGTTAATTGGGCGCGAACTGTTTGAACAATGCCTTTGATTGTCGCTACGGAAATACCATGAAATTAACCGGCGCACCTGATATTTACGATAGAGTCGCTCGGAAAAAGTTGGTTCACGTCTCAATTAACGCTGACTTACTTGCGCAAGCAAAAGCGCTTAATATCAGCCTTGTCCGCACTTTAGAGTTTAGCCTTGAAGAATTAGTCCGCGCTTAAAAACGGAAGCGTTGACTTGAAGAAAACCGTGAAGCTATTCAAGCCTATAACAAGCGCGTCGAAAAATACGGCGTATTTAGTGAATGTAAGAGGGCTTTCTAAGACTCAAACCATTTTTTAATATTTTTAATAATTTTAAGGAAGTAAATCATGAGCACTACTTCAGACCCGATCGTAATCGTCGCAGCAAAACGCACTCCCATCGGCGGCATGTCCGGCCAATTTGTTTCGCTTACCTCGCCGCAACTGGCTTCGGCTGCCATCGCTTCAGCCATGCAACAGGCTGGATTGAAAGGCGAAGATATTTCCGAAGCCATAATCGGCTGCGTGCTCCCCGCTGGCCTCGGCCAAGCGCCTGCGCGTCAGGCCATACTCGGCGCAGGCTTGCCGAAAAATATTCCGACTTCTACGCTGAATAAAGTCTGCGGCTCCGGCATGAAGGCCGTCATGCTGGCGCACGACCAAATCATAGCAGGTTCCGCCGACATTATGATCGCCGGCGGCATGGAGTCGATGACTAACGCACCACACTTGCTGCCTAAAGCACGGCTCGGCTATCGTTATGGTCATGTGAAAATGCTCGACCACATGGCGTTCGACGGTTTGGAAAATGCCTACGACGGCAAGTCGATGGGCATCTTCGCCGACGCAACAGCAGCTAAATACGGCTTCACCCGCGAACAGCAGGATGCGTACGCAACGGAATCGGTTAAGCGCGGACAACGTGCGGTAGCAGATGGATCATTCAAAGCAGAAATCGCCGCTGTCGCCGTCAAGGGCAAAACCGGGGATGTGATGATCGACACTGACGAAACACCTGGTCAATGCCGCCCGGATAAAATTCCTACGCTCAAACCGGCGTTCAATAAAGACGGCACCGTGACGGCTGCAACATCATCGTCGATTTCCGACGGTGCAGCAGCGTTGATCTTGATGCGAGAAAGCGAAGCCACCAAACGCGGCATCAAACCGATCGCGCGCATACTCGGCCACGCCAGCAATGCGCATGAACCGGAATGGTTCACCACCGCCCCCGTCGGCGCAATTGACAAGCTGCAGAAAAAATTAGGCTGGACACCGAAGGATGTGGATCTGTATGAGATCAATGAAGCCTTTGCCGTGGTCGCAATGGCCGCGATGAAAGATTTGAATTTGCCACACGAAAAAATCAACGTGAATGGCGGCGCCTGCGCACTAGGCCATCCGATTGGCGCGACCGGCGCACGCTTGATCGTTACATTGTTACACGCGCTGAAAGCGCGCAACGGCAAGCGCGGCATTGCGTCGCTGTGTATAGGCGGCGGTGAAGCGACGGCGATTGCAGTGGAGATGATATAAACATGCGAATTTTTCTGCTGATGGTTTGCCTGGCCTTCTCCCTCGCCGCGTGTAAAGGCGAAGCCCCTTCATCAACCGACAAACAACAGAAAAAAGAGAGCGAAAAAACCGCTGATGACCCAACTCAAAAGGCCATGAAGGAAGGCTATTAACAAACGGTAATACGGAAAGTCTATGTTCGAACAAAGAAACTCCCTCCCTTTGAAAAGAGAGACAAGATGACGTGCAACGGCTTCTTGCGGCGGAAACTAACATTCGCACAGCGAATGTTATGTTGACGCCAATAGGAGGGATTTGAGAATGGTGCAGACTGAACGAAAAGCTCAACCGCTCCTACCCTTTCTGAAAGGAGAGGACTTTGCATCATCGCTCAGCAAAGTATTTATACAGAGGTTGTTAAAAGGCAATTTGCTATCCACTTAAGCGTATTAACGTAACTATTTGATTATACTGAGAAATTAGTTAATGGAATTTTACACCGAAGAACAAAAAATGATCCGCGATATGGCGCGCAACTTCGCGCAAAACGAGCTCGCGCCGAACGCCGGTCAGTGGGATAAGCAAGCGGCGCTGCCTGACGGCGTGGTTGCCAAAATGGGCGAACTCGGCTTGCTCGGCATGATGGTGCCGGAACAATGGGGCGGCTCGTATTCCGATTACACCAGCTACGCATTAGCCGAAGAAGAAATCGCCGCCGGTTGCGCGTCGTGCTCCACACTGATGAGCGTACACAACTCCGTCGGCTGCGCGCCTATCTTGAAATTCGGCACCGAGGCGCAAAAAAAATACTGGCTGCCGGATATGGCCGGCGGAAAAAAAATCGGCGCGTTTTGCCTGACCGAACCCCAAGCCGGCTCGGAAGCGAATAATTTGAAAACCCGCGCCGTGCTCAAAGTCGGCAAATGGGTTCTCAACGGCAACAAACAATTCGTCACCAACGGCCAGCGCGCCGCGATGGCGATCGTATTCGCCGTGACCGACCCCGACGCAGGTAAAAAAGGCATCAGTGCCTTCATTGTTCCAACCAACACGCCCGGCTTCAATGTGAACAAGCCCGAACACAAACTCGGCATCCGTGCCTCAGATACCTGCGCGATTAACTTTGAAGACTGCGCCATACCCGAAGCCAATTTACTCGGCCAACGCGGCGAAGGTTTGAAAATCGCGCTGTCGAATCTTGAAGGCGGCCGCATCGGCATCGCTGCGCAAGCCCTCGGCATCGCCCGCGCCGCCTACGAAGCCGCGCTCAAATATGCGCACGAGCGTACGCAATTCGGCAAAACCATTATTGAACACCAAAGCATCGCCAACATGCTGGCCGACATGCACACGCGTATCAATGCCGCACGCTTCCTCATTTTGCACGCCGCGCGTATGCGCACCGAAGGCCTGCCCTGTTTATCCGAAGCCTCGCAAGCCAAACTCTACGCCAGCGAACTCGCCGAATGGGTATGCAGCAAAGCGATCCAGATACACGGCGGTTATGGTTATCTCGAAGACTATCCGGTCGAACGTCATTATCGTGATGCTCGGATTACGCAGATTTATGAAGGCACGAGTGAAGTGCAGCGTATGGTGATTGCGCGGAATTTAAAATGACTACTGAAACTCCGTCATTTCAGGAATACCCTAAGATGCTTTATCGTAAGGGTTCTATGATGGATTATGAAGGCGAAAAGCTCGACTATTTAATTGTGAACAGCAAGGAAGAACAGAAGAAAGCTAAAGGTTGGGTTGAGCATCCATCTAAGGCAGCTAAAAAATCTAAAATAACACTGTGGTTCAAAACTACACTTAAGCCATGGTGGAATGAATGGGAGTGGCTGTTTAAATTAATTGCTGTTGTCTTAGCAATTGCGGCGGCGGCTATCGGATTCTTTGCATAGTGCCGTAGGCTGGGCTGATAAGCCCAGCTTTTTTGACGTATATTTCTGGTGAGACGCTGGGCTTATCAGCCCAGCCTATGTCTATATCGTAACTATTTGATTAAATTGAAATATTTATGCCATCAATAAATACAAAAATCGATAACAGATCTGAAGCATTTCAAACTAACGCCACGCACATGCGCACGCTCGTAGATGAGCTACGCGCGAATACAGAAAAAATTTCTCTCGGTGGTGGCGAAGAGGCGCGCAAGAAACATACGGCGCGTGACAAGTTGTTGCCGCGTGATCGCGTCACTGCCCTGCTCGACCCCGGTTCGCCGTTTCTGGAATTCTCGCAGCTTGCCGCCTTCGGCATGTATAACAATGACGCGCCGGCAGCGGGCATCATTACCGGCATCGGCCGTGTGAACGGACAAGAAGTCGTAGTCGTGGCCAACGATGCGACGGTGAAAGGCGGCACGTATTATCCGCTGACGGTGAAAAAACATTTGCGCGCGCAGGAAATTGCGACGCAAAATAATTTGCCGTGTATTTACCTGGTCGATTCCGGCGGCGCGTTTTTGCCGCTGCAGGATGAAGTGTTTCCGGACAAAGAACATTTCGGCCGTATTTTTTATAATCAGGCCCAGTTGTCGGCCAAAGGCATTCCGCAAATCGCGGCGGTGATGGGTTCCTGTACCGCAGGCGGCGCGTATGTGCCAGCGATGTGTGATGAATCCATCATCGTCAAAAACCAAGGCACGATATTTCTCGGCGGCCCGCCTCTAGTCAAAGCCGCGACGGGCGAAGTGGTGACGGCGGAAGAACTCGGTGGCGGCGATGTGCATACACGCACCTCGGGCGTCACTGACCATCTGGCGCAGGACGACGCGCATGCGCTGGCTATTGCGCGGGAAATAGTTTCGCACTTGAATCGCAAAAAGACTATTCCTGTTGCGACACAACCAGTAGTTGAACCGAAATATCCCATCGAAGATATTTACGGCATTGTACCGAAAGATTTTCGTCAGCCTTATGATGTACGAGAAATCATTGCGCGGATCGTCGATGGCTCGGACTTCCATGAATTCAAGCAACTGTACGGTACGACCTTGGTCTGTGGCTTTGCGCATATCTACGGTTACCCGGTCGGCATCGTCGCCAACAACGGCATTTTGTTTTCCGAATCGGCACTCAAAGGCGCGCACTTTATCGAGCTATGTAATCAGCGCGGGATTCCGCTGGTGTTTTTGCAAAACATCACTGGCTTCATGATCGGCAAAAAATATGAGAACGGCGGCATCGCCAAAGACGGCGCGAAAATGGTGACGGCGGTATCCTGTTCCACCGCGCCGAAATTCACCGTCATTATCGGCGGCTCGTTCGGCGCGGGTAATTACGGCATGTGTGGCCGCGCGTTCAATCCGCGCTTTTTGTGGACTTGGCCGAATGCGCGCATCAGCGTCATGGGCGGCGAACAGGCGGCCAGCGTGTTAGCGACAGTTAAGCGCGACGGTATCGAAGCCAAGGGCGGCGCATGGAGCAAAGACGAGGAAGAGAAATTTAAAGCGCCCATCCGAGACCAATACGAAGCGCAAGGCAATCCTTATTACGCCACTGCGCGCTTGTGGGATGATGGTGTAATTGATCCGGCACAAACTCGCATGGTGTTAGGTTTGGGATTATCTGCGGCGATGAATGCACCGATAGAAAAAACCGAGTACGGTATTTTCAGGATGTAAACCTTGTCATCCTGAGTGAAGCGTAGGATCTGCTGTTGTAGGAAAAGCAGATTCCTCGCAAATGCCCTCGGAATGACAAGATACATTTTTAGCCGCCTTACCAAGAGTGAACAAAAATCATGTCTGATCTAATCATAGAAATCGGCGCGGGCGGTGTCGCCGCCCTGGCCGTTAACAAACCCGACGTACACAACGCCTTCGACGATAAGCTCATCGCCAACCTGACCAAGACTTTGCAAAAACTGGACAAGGATAAAAAAGTCCGCGCTGTCGTTCTCTGCGCTGAAGGCAAGTCTTTTTCCGCTGGCGCTGATCTCAATTGGATGAAACGCGTCGCTGAATACGACGAGCAGAAAAATTTTTATGATGCAATGAAATTGGGGGAATTACTTAGCACGCTTAACACGCTAAAAAAACCCACCATTGCGCGCGTGCATGGCGCGGCCTACGGCGGTGGTGTGGGTTTGATAGCAGCCTGTGATATTGCTATCGGCACGGTAGATGCGATGTTCGGATTAACCGAAGTTCGCTTGGGAATCATCCCTGCAGTTATTAGCCCGTATGTAGTTGCGGCAATTGGTGAGCGTCATGCACGGCGTTATTTTCTGACCGGCGAAAAATTCAATGCTGCGGAAGCTTATCGCATCGGCTTGCTGAATGACCTGGCACCAGACGAAGAAACACTGGATCAAACAATTGCTACAATTATCGAAGCCATTTTGCGAGGTGGTCCGGCTGCAGTGATGGAGGCCAAGGATTTGATTTCTGCCGTGGCATGGCGGCCTGTGAACGACTCGTTGATAGCCGATACCGCCGAGCGCATCGCACGAGTACGAGCATCGAAAGAAGGTAAAGAAGGCTTGGATGCGTTTTTGAATAAGCGCAAGCCCAACTGGATTAAAAAATAATCCATGTTTTCAAAAATTCTCATCGCCAATCGCAGCGAAATCGCTTGTCGCGTTATTCGCACTTGCAAGCGCATGGGAATCAAAACTGTCGCTATTTATTCCGCCGCGGACAAAAATTCACAGCATGTTTTACAAGCCGACGAAGCGATACAAATCGGCGGACCACGCCCGATTGATTCGTATTTGCGTGGCGATAAGATTTTAGACGCCGCCAAGCAATCCGGCGCTCAGGCGATACATCCAGGTTACGGATTTTTGTCCGAGAATGCCGATTTCGCGCGTGCGTGTGAAAAATTGGGCGTGGGTTTCATCGGCCCCACACCGGATGCCATCGACAAAATGGGCTCCAAAAGCGCGGCGAAAATTATCATGCAAGCGGCTGGCGTACCCGTTGTTCCCGGTTATCACGGCGACAATCAAAACCCAGACTTTTTACACAAAGAAGCCAACAAGACTGGCTACCCTTTGCTGGTCAAAGCCGTCGCAGGCGGTGGTGGTAAAGGCATGCGGCTGGTAAAAAACTCCGGGGAGTTTATCGAGCAACTGAGCGCCGCGAAACGTGAAGCCAAAAATGCATTTGGAGATGAAGTTGTCTTGCTCGAACGTTTTGTGCAGGGCCCGCATCACATCGAGTTTCAGGTATTCGGCGACGCGCGCGGCAACGTGGTACATTTGTTCGAACGCGAATGTTCCATCCAGCGCCGCCATCAGAAAATCCTGGAAGAAACGCCCTCACCTTTTGTCACGCCGGACATGCGACACAAAATGGGGGCGGCCGCCGTTGCCGCAGCTAAAGCCATTCAATATCGTGGTGCGGGTACAATTGAATTCATCGTCGGCAGCGACCGCGAATTCTTTTTCATGGAAATGAATACGCGCCTGCAAGTCGAACATCCAATTACCGAAATGACTACTGGGCAGGATTTAGTCGAATGGCAATTGCGCGTTGCGTGCGGTGAAGCTTTGCCGCTCAAACAAAACGAGATCAAACAAACTGGCCACGCTATTGAAGTACGTTTGTGCGCGGAAAATCCTACGAACCAGTTTTTGCCAGAAACTGGCAGACTAAATCGTTTTGTTTTGCCTGCTGCGTCAAACAGTGTTCGAATTGATGCAGGTTTTGCCGAAGGTGATGAAGTCGGTGTGTTCTACGATTCGATGATAGCCAAACTAATTGCGTTTGGTGACAACCGTAGTAACGCGATTAAAAACTTGCAGCACGCTTTGGGTGAAACCGCTGTCCTAGGCATTACGACCAATATTCCTTTTCTGGAAAAAATCGCTTTTCATCCGGCCTTTGCCGAAGGCGACACGACAACAGCGTTTGTGGAAAATCATCTTTCTGATTTATTGCGGCAGCCGCAAGGCGCAAATGAAACAGCTTTGTTGGCGGCCTGCGCAAAATTACTGATGGACGAAGAAGCGGCCGCCAAGGCTCAAACTGCGAATCACGCTGACCCCACTTCTCCGTGGAACGAGATAGTCGGCTGGCGCATGAACGGCAAACCGCAAAGAAAGCTCATGCTCGCCGATCCCTTGTGTGGAATCACCCATACCTTTTGGGTCGAATCCGATGCACATGATAATTATCGTTTACATCACATTGGCCGCGAAGTGTTGCTCGAATGCACTGTTTCTAATGGAGTTAAAGTCGAATTATCATATGACGGCAAGCCATACCTAGCCCGTGTGTTGCGTCATGAACATCATCTCAGCGTTCTGCAAAACGGAGCGCGTTTTGATTTTGAGGAAGTGCGTCCGTATGAATTTGAAAGCGCCGAAGAAATCCCGGGCGGACGCCTCACTGCATTGATGCCGGGCCGTATCGTGAAGCTGTTGGTCCAAGCTGGCGATGAAGTAAAACAAGGCCAAGCGCTGTTGATGATGGAAGCGATGAAAATGGAACACACCATTCACAGCCCACGCGGCGGTAAAGTCGCGCGCGTGGTACATAAGGTTGATGACATTGTCGCCGCTGATGCGTTGCTATTCGAGTTTGAACAAGCTGCTGAATAAGGCCGAACGGCGTATAATGTTCATTAGTATTTTTGTACAAATAGCTTTCAAATAATATTTCATAATTATTTGATTATATTAAAGTTTATATTCAGGAGTAAATCATGGCAGCGAACCCGCAGGCAATCAATCAAAACGTTCCCACCGTAAAACTTTTGATCAACGGCAAAAATGTCGAATCAAAATCAACCGAGTGGCGCGACATAGTCAACCCCGCGACCCAAGAAGTTTTAGCGCGTGTACCTTTCGCCACGATGGAAGAAGTCGATGCGGCAGTAGCGTCGTGCAAAGAAGCATTTAAGACATGGAAGAACACGCCGCTCGGCGCTCGCGCGCGCATCATGTTGAAATTGCAAGCGCTGATCCGCGAGAACTCAAGCAAGATCGCTGCAGTGTTGACCGCCGAGCAAGGCAAAACCTTACCCGATGCGGAAGGTGATATTTTCCGTGGCCTCGAAGTCGTCGAACACGCCTGCTCCATCGGCACCTTGCAACTAGGCGAATTCGCCGAAAACGTCGCTAACGGCGTCGATACTTATTCCCTGCGCCATGCGATCGGCGTATGCGCAGGTATCACCCCTTTCAACTTTCCGGCAATGATTCCGCTGTGGATGTTCCCCATGGCCATAGTTACCGGGAACACATTCTTGTTAAAACCGAGCGAACAAGATCCGATGAGCACTATGATGCTGGTGGATATGGCGTTGCAAGCTGGCGTACCGCCCGGTGTGTTGAACGTGGTACACGGCGGCAAAGAAGTTGTCGATGCCATTTGCACGCACAAAGACATAGTCGCGATTTCCTTCGTTGGTTCCTGCCATGTGGGCGAACACGTTTACAAACTAGGCAGCCAACACGGCAAGCGCGTGCAATCCATGATGGGCGCGAAAAACCACGCTATTGTGATGCCTGATGCGAATAAAGAACATGCGCTCGATTCACTCGTCGGCGCAACTTTCGGCGCAGCTGGCCAGCGTTGCATGGCAACGTCGGTGACTGTGTTGGTCGGCGATGCAAACAAATGGATCCCCGACATCGTCGAGCGCGCGAAAAAACTCAACGTAAATGGCGGCATGGAAAAAGGCGCCGACCTCGGCCCGGTCGTTTCCAAATCCGCCTACAACCGCATCATGGACCTGATTGAAGACGGCACTAAGGAAGGCGCGAAACTCGAACTCGACGGCCGCAACCCGAAAATACCCGGCTACGAAAAAGGCAACTTCATCGCGCCCACAGTTTTCTCCGGCGTAAAACCCGGCATGAAAATTTATGACACTGAAATTTTTGGCCCTGTGATGGTCGTTGTCAGCGTGAACACCCTCGACGAAGCTATCGCGCTGACCAACGCCAACCCTTACGGCAACGGCACCGGCATATTTACCCAGAGCGGTGCGGCAGCACGTAAATTCCAAAACGAAATCGACGTCGGCCAGGTCGGCATTAACGTGCCGGTTCCCGTGCCTGTGCCCTATTTCAGCTTCACCGGCTCGCGAGGTTCCAAATTAGGCGACCTCGGTCCGTATGGAAAGCAAGCCGTGCAGTTTTACACCCAAACCAAAACCGTAACCATGCGTTGGTTTGACGATTCGGCGGTGAGTGCCGGTGTGAATACGACCATTAATTTGAAGTAAAGCATAGAACCTAAATCCCCCTCAATCCCCCTTTTACAAAGGGGGAAGTTTAAGGTGCGGCAGTATTCCCTCCTTTGAAAAAAAGGGGAAGTTTAAGGTGAAGCGCGGCGCTGGCCTCAAGTCCCAATCTCCGCTTGGAAAAGACGACAGCACATGAGTTGAGGCAGTATTCCCCCCCTTTGAAAAAGGGGGGTTAGGGGGATTTAAACACTGCTTCGGATTACTCCGTACGTCATTTTCAAACAGGGGAATCTTAGTTCAACCCTACTACCAACTTCACTCAGAATTTTTAACAAGGTTAAAAAATGAAAATAGCATTCATCGGCCTCGGCCACATGGGCGATCCCATGGCGCAAAACCTCATCAAGGCCGGTCACCAATTGTTTGTCTATGACGTGGTGCAAGCCGCCGTGGATAAATTCAAAGAGCTTCGGCAAAGCGTAGCCATCTCACCCAAGGACGCGGCATCACAAGCCGAACTCGTCATCACCATGCTGCCCTCCTCGCCGCATGTGAAAGCGGTTTACCTCGGTGACAATGGCGTACTCGCAGGCGCGAAACCCGGCACGCTGCTGATCGATTCCTCCACCATCGACCCGCAAACCGCGCGTGAAGTCGCCGCAGCGGCAGCTAAACAAAACAATCCGATAATAGACGCGCCCGTCTCGGGAGGGACGGGCGGCGCAGTCGCCGGCACGCTGACTTTCATGGTCGGCGGCACAGCGGGCGATTACGAAAAAGCCAAGCCGATACTCGCGCACATGGGCAAAAACATCGTCCACTGCGGCGCGGCGGGCAACGGCCAAGTCGCAAAAATCTGCAACAACATGCTGCTCGGTATTTCCATGATCGGCACTTCCGAAGCCATGAACCTTGGCGTGTCGTTAGGCATGGATCCGAAAATTCTGGCCGGCATCATTAACACTTCCAGCGGTCGCTGCTGGAGTTCCGACACCTACAACCCTTACCCCGGCGTAATGGAAAACGTCCCCGCTTCGCGCGGCTACAGCGGCGGCTTCGGCGGCGACTTAATGCTGAAGGATTTAGGATTAGCGGTAGATGCCGCCCGCGCTGCAAAACAGCCCGTGATGTTAGGTGCTGCCGCGCAACAGGTTTACCAAATGATGAGCAGCAATGGGGACGGTGGAAAAGATTTTTCTGGTGTGATCGGGCTGTATAAAAACACGAAGTAAAAAATAGAATCCCCCTACCCCCCTTTTACAAAGAGAGAAATTGCGCGGAATATCCAAGTTTAAATGTAAAAAAACTCAACAGTTTCGTCGCCTTTGCAAAAGGGGGAGCCTATATCTCCCCCTTTGTAAAAGGGGGACAAAGGGGGATTTAAGAGGGTTGAAGGAATTATTAAACTATTTTCTCTCTTTCGGCGCAGAGAGAATTTGACTGTCTTCCCCCTTTAGAAAAGGGGGATTGAGGGGGATTTAATGGAACCATACAACTCAAAACTCAAACCACCCTCACGCGCGCTCAGAACCGACATGACCGATGCCGAGCAATTGCTTTGGTATCGCATCCGACGCAAACAAATAC
>JBAVRP010000021.1:0-1777 GCA_049695115.1 Burkholderiales bacterium
CGCAGCACACGTTCTATTTGCATTTGAAAGAATCGGAATATCGCTTTAATCATCGGAATGATAATCTTTACCTTGAGTTACTCAAATTGTTGAGAACCAACCCACTTTAGCTTCCTAAGACCCATAATAATAAAGAAAATCGAATTAAAAAATCTCGCTCATGCTTTCAACCCGAGCGCCAAATCTGCCTTAATATCCTCGAGATTTTCCAACCCTACCGCCACTCGCAATAATCCGTCTCCTATTCCGGCCGCGGCACGCTCTGCATCGCTGATACGTCCGTGTGTGGTCGTGGCCGGATGGGTGATGGTGGATTTGGTGTCGCCGATGTTGGCGGTGATGGAAATCATTTTCGTCGCGTCGATGACGCACCACGCGGCGGCTTTGCCGCCTTTAACGTCGAACGACAATATCGCGCCGCCAGAGGTTTGCTGTTGCATGGCGAGTTTGTGTTGCGGGTGTGATTTCAAACCGGGATAAAACACGCGCGAAACATTCGGTTGCGCTTCCAGCCACTGCGCGAGTTCCAGCGCGGTTTGCGATTGCGCTTGCATGCGAATCTTCAGTGTTTCTAAGCCTTTGAGTAATACCCAGGCGTTGAATGGACTCATGCTCGGCCCGGCGGTGCGCAGGAATTGGAATACGCCTTTGTCCATAATAATTTCTTTCGAGCCGAGCACGGCGCCGCCCATCACCCGGCCCTGGCCGTCGAGAAATTTTGTCGCGGAGTGGATCACGATGTCCGCGCCGAACTTGAACGGCAACTGTAAAACCGGCGTGCAAAAGCAATTATCAACTACAAAGTAAGTATTTGATTTTTTTGATAATTTCGAAAGCGCCGCGAGATCGGCTATTTCCGTCATCGGGTTTGACGGGGTCTCGACATAAAACATTCTGGTGTTAGGCTTGACGGCCTTTTCCCAAGCCGACACATCGATCAACGACACGTAGGTCGTCTCGATGCCGAAGCGTTTCAACACGTTGTTGAACAACTGCGTCGTTGCGCCGAAGATACTCGCGGAAGAAATAATATGATCGCCCGCCGACAGCAAGCCCATGACGCAGGCGAGTATCGCCGACATGCCGGAACTGGTCGCAATACAGGCTTCCGCGCCTTCGAGCGCTGCAAGGCGCTCTTGAAATGCAGTCACTGTCGGATTGGTGAAGCGCGAATAGACATTGCCCGGCTCGGCGCCGGAAAAACGCGCGGCGGCTTGCGCGGCGCTGTTGAACACGAAACTGGAAGTGAGATACATGGCCTCGGAGTGTTCACCAAATTCGCTGCGGTGAGTGCCGGCGCGCACGGCCAAGGTGTCGATATGATATTTATCAGTCATTTTTATTTCTCCTGAAAACAAAAAACCCGTTCAGCGCAACGCTAAACGGGTTAGTCGTCGCTTTAGCTGTATTTGTAATGCGCCCGCAAGCTGAAATCAAATCGGCGCTGATGAGGTAATTTACCTTGGTCTTTTGGGGCTGTCAAACTTCGAATTAGCTGTAGGGTGGGCAAAGCGCCAGCGTGCCCACGCCGACCCGGTGCAATTCGCTGCGCTCATTGACACCCTACATTTTTTATTTGTATTTTCATCGCGATTAAATTCAAATGCAAAAGCAGATCCTTCACTTCACTCGGGATGACAGAAGTAGGGCGGGCAAAACGACGTGTGCCCACCGCATAATTGTTCCGCGTGGGCACGCTATCGCTTTGCCCACCCTTGTATGTTTGATTTTAGCCTGACGGCGATGATTACTGGCATTAAACTAAACCGTTCACTGG
>JBAVRP010000022.1:0-47570 GCA_049695115.1 Burkholderiales bacterium
GGGGGTGTTAGAAATTGTAGGGCGCAATGAGTAACGCGAATTGCGCCGCAGGTGTGATTCAACCATCAGCTCGGTGCAATTCGCTGTGCTCATTGACACCCTACGTATTTTTTCATTCTCAATTGAAATCATGATTAAAATCAAATGCGAAAAGCAGATCCTTCGCTTTGCTCAGGATGACAGAAAGTGTAGCCTGGATGGAGCCTAGCGTAATCCGGGGGACAATGCGGGACAAAGGAAACCCGGAATCCGCTGCGCTGCTTCCGGGCTACATTTTTGTGTTTGTCATTCTAAGGGCATTACGCGAAGAATCTGTTTTTTGTTTTTTTGTTTTGGTTGACGGCGCTGCACTTCAGCTCGCGTAGATACGCTGTTCGTTGTCAACCCATCCCCACCCTAACCCTCCCCTTGAAAGGGAGGGGACTTAGATGACAACCACTTATGTCATTCCCGCGCAGGCGGGAATCCAGCGCCTTTGAAACGAAATGCTTTACTTCAAAAACGCTTAGAGAAACACGTTTTTGTTTGGCTGGATTCCCGCCTGCGCGGGAATGACGGGGGTTTTAGAAATTGTAGGGCGCAATGAGTAACGCGAATTGCGCAGCATCTGCGATTCATTCATCAGCTCGGTGCAATTCGCTGCGCTCATTGACACCCTACCCATTCCGCATAAAATGTTTGCAATAGTCCCATATCGGGACTATGATTGGGCATGCGGGTTATTGCTTTGCGTACCATCAAGCAGTTCATCGACGGGAAACCAGAGTACCTGGACGCCCGCGAGCCGGCACTTGCATGGTACCGGCTGGTGCTGGACGCCGACTGGGCGTCGCCCAGCGATATTAAGCGGGAGATTGCCAGCGCCAGCATTTTGAGGGATGGGCGTGTTGTATTCAACATCGCTGGAAACAAGTATCGAATCGTCGTGTGGATCAACTACCTCTACCGGGTGGTTTACATCCGATTTATTGGCACCCACCGCCAATATGACCGAATCGATGCGCAAACCATTTAAAGGAAATGAGCCGAAATGAACATTAAACCGATCCACACTAAGCGAGACTACGCGGCCGCGCTGAAGGCGATTGAAGCTTTGATGGCGGCGAAGCGAAACACGCCCGAGGGCGATCGTTTGGATGTGCTGGTTACGCTGGTGGAGGCGTACGAGGCTAAACATTTTCCGCTGGACTTACCTAACCCAGTGGAAGCCATCAAATTCGTGATGGAGCAGCGCAACCTCACCGTCAAAGACTTGGTGCCGTACATCGGCCAGCCGAATCGCGTGTACGAAATACTGAATCACAAGCGCCCGCTGACCTTGGCCATGGTGTGGAAGTTACACAAAGGCCTAGGCATCCCTGCCGAATCGCTGATTAAGCAGGCTGCATAGCGTGCGTAGTCTGGATGCAGCGTAGCGTAATCCGGGGAAATGTAGGCGACACAAACGAAACCCGGAATCCGCTACGCTGCTTCCGGGCTACGTTTTTGGTTTGTCATTCTGAGGGTATTATCCGAAGAATCTGCTTTTTGTTTTTTTTATTTTGAAAGAAGCCGCTGTTGGATTAAATGCGAGAAGCAGATCCTTCGCGTTGCTCTGGATGACAGGATGGGTACTCTTGGCGAAGCGTAGCGTAATCCGGGGAAATATGCGGGACAAACGAAACGCGCAGCGTTGGAGTCAGGTCTTTCATTCTCAGGATTTCACGCCATGACTGAACGCTCTCGACGCTAGATACTACTCAACCGGCTTAGCTTGAGCTCAAAATTAAACCAATCTGAATTCAATCTTGCGGACTTTTTTCAAGTCTAGCGTCTGTTTGGCCAGCCACAAATCGTAATTGTCTTGCATGGTCAACCAGCTCTCAGGTGAGCGTCCTAATGCTTTTGCGAGGCGAAGCGCCATTTCCGGACTCACGCCGCTGGTTTCATTCAACACGCGGTGCAGCGTCGAAGCGGCAACGCCTAATTTGAGTGCGAGTTCCCTGCAACTCATTTCGTTGGGTGTGAGGTAAACCTCTTGAATAAATGCCCCTGGATGGGGTGGATTGTGCATACCCATTAGTGATAATCCTCGTAATCTAAAACAAATGCGTTGCCGTTTTTAAACTCGAACGTGACGCGCCAATTACCGTTTACCCAAATTGACCAACGCCCGCGCTCGCTGCCCTTCAATGCGTGTAGCCTGAAGCCGGGAATATCCATGTCCTCGATAGTCAGCGCGGTATCGAGCGCGGCCAATTGCATTTTGAGTCGATTCGCATGTGCAGGTTGGATTCCCGCAAGGCTGCCAGATTCAAAGTATTTCCGCAGACCTTTGTGGCGAAACGAAGTAATCATGCTGCAATGTTAGCATGTTGCATGGTGCGCAACAAGAGACGCAGGGCTATCCTGAAAGTTTGCGTTATATTACATTCGGTAATAATCCGCGGCCGTAGATGCATGAATCTCGAACGATTCACTATATTAATACAAGCCATTTATCGAAGTTTAACTCCACCCTGCCCGGACCTTTCCAACCCCAATCCCGGCATCAATTAAGGTGCCAGGTTCAAATTACTTTTAGGCTCCCGCAAGGCATTGACCCACGAACCTCAGTTCATCATCATCGCAAAATGCGTGTCGATTGCCTTGTGTATGGCCGATAGGCTGCTAAGGACAGGATTCCCATCCGGTGACAAGGTGCGGTAAAGCTGGGGCGCACTCAGGTGCGCTTTGTCTGCCGCCGCGTAAACCACCCGATATCGAGCACCCATATCCATGCGCAATTCCCACACGCCGTCGCGACAAAGTTTACGATCACCAAAGATGCCGAGCTCCATGCGAGTCACGCGCAGCACTACCGCTCGCGTTGAAACGCTGTTGGTTGTCAACCCACCCCCCCCCTTGCAGGGCGCAGGTTTCGCTGCATCGAAACGCCGCTCGACAGGCTGACAGCATGCTGTCCGAATTCCCTGTCTCACCCCTATTAGTATCGACATAAGGTTGGCTTCGCAAACCTTAGTCTCACCCGCAAGAAGCTGCTTTGCAGCGTCTTGTCCTTCCCTGAACCACCGGCCAAACCACCTGAGGAAAGGAAGGCGCTGTTGGATTAAAGGCGAGAAGCAGATCCTTCGCGCTGCTCAGGATGACAAGCACTTTTGTCAATCTGAGGGCATGATTCGAAGAATCTGTTTTTTGTTTTTGTTTTTGTTTTGAAAAAATGCCCGGTTCAATTAAATGCGAACAGCAGATCCTTCGCTTTGCTCAGGATGACAGAAAGTGTAGCCTGGATGGAGCTTAGCGTAATCCGGGGAACAATGCGGCACAAACGAAACCCGGAATCCGCTGCGCTGCTTCCAGACTACATTTTTGTTTGTCGTTCTGGGGCATTGGTTGAAGAAGAGATCAAGAGGGGTCGGGCTGATATATTTTCCTGAATGATATAGCACCCAAATACCATTCCCCGCTGCCAAAAAGATGAACGAAAAGAAATAAATTGAAATGGTGCGGATGATAATGAATGGATCGATTGAAAAAAACTCGAGCCTAGCACCCTTAATACTTCCCGAGCTTGGCCCCTTATTACTTCCAGCAAGATTAATCCGGGTAGGGCGTTACGTTGGCAAATCTGATATTGATTGTTCGCAACGCTTCTTTACCGCGAATGGTCATATCTGTAACCAAATTGAATTGTTCTCGGCTTTCCAGCACATAGACCTTCAGTTTGTAGTGACTGCCCCATGGCTCTTCTCGTGCAACCACGCTTACCTTGGAGTCTGGTTTACGCAGAGGGCTGTTTAACCCAATACCCTCAAGGCATTTAACCACGGCCCGACCATCATGATCCGGGTGAATATAAAAATCAGTGGAGCACAACAGACTTCTACCACCGTTAGTTGAGTTAGAAATAGGCTTGGACCAAAAGCGGTCGTGCGGAATCATTACTTCATTGTCGTTGGTCGTAATAATGTGAACGGCGCGAACGCCGATCAGCTTGACCTCACCATAAATCCCATCCATTTCAATCCAGTCACCAGGCTGGTAAGCGTTTTCCAATACTGTGACCAAACCGGCAACCAGGCTGCTGGCATAGTCCTTAAGGGCGAAAGCTAACGCAAGGCTGACGCTGGCGACGAGGGCTATGATGTTTTGAAACGAAGGCTCAATCAGTATCGGAACGACAAGTGCCGTAGCCCCTATGCCAACCAATAGACGAGCCAATGGAATAATGCGCAAGATACGCAGGCGGAGGTTGTGTTGCGATCTCTCAGCGAGACTTTGGAAAGTCCAACGGATTATGGTTGCTAGCAGCCAGGCAAAAAACAACAGGGCAATAATCTGCAATAAATTCGATAAATCAAGTTTCCGGAAAATTTCCATCTTGCCGCTGGCATCGTTCATATTGCCTCCCCTTGGCGCGTAATATTATTGGCGTATTCGCTTGCCACCAATTTTCGATGGTTGCATTTCTTAAATAGTTGATTCGCTCTGGTGAAATAGTCTTCGAACTTCAAAAAAGCTTAGTAAGCCCAAGCGTATCACGGGCGCATATATATTTGTAAACCGAACAGCAGAGTAGGTTTACTTCAACTGTGCATGGAAGAGGAAGACTATTGAAGCGCTACGCAATTCTTGCCAATTGCTATTCCTATGGTTAACGGCGGCGCAGGCCTTACGTAGCCGATTTATTTTGGTGATCAGTAGATTACTTTTTCTGTCAGCTAGCGTTAGCGTAAAGAAATAGGTGGCTCCCCGAATGAAATTAGGGGTCAGGTTCGAGCTATTTTTCGAACTCTTCGACAACAGCTCTCTCTCACCGGGATCCTCGATCCTTACTCTCCGCTATGGTCACATGGTTAAGCGATTTGGATTCCGCCGCTCAATGCAGCATATCCGCAGCACCGCAGCATTTCTTGAATTTTTTGCCACTGCCGCAAGGGCATGGGTCGTTGCGGCCAACTTTGTGTTCGGTACGCTGGATGGTGGTGGCAAGCGACCGCTCATGCACCGCTATTCGGTAAGGCATCCAGTAGCGGTAGATCGCCGCTACGCTCGTCGGGATTTGCCTGGCCAGTTCTTCCCGCTGATCCGGCCAGCTTGTTATGAGTTCTTCGTCCGGCGTCACTTCTTCAGCGCCGAGTAAGTGCAGGGGCCGGAGCCAGTCCCTGCCCTGTTCATCAACAAACAGCGGTTGCCAGTCTTGCTGGCTCAGGGCGATTCCCTGCATGAACCCATGCGCCCACATTTCCCCGTCCATATATTCGCGCGGATCGTCGGGATAGGTCATGCTGTTAAATAGCGGCTCGAACGCATCGGGATCATGCTGCAGGCTCGCGATGATGCCGTTCATTTGGCGCATGATTAACTCAAGTATGCGCTGGGCCTGTTGCATGGTTTCGAAAGCCGGCGCGTCATCCTCAGTTGGCCCCCACACGCCGGGTAGCCATTTGCTCATCGGCAACGTGGTCGGCCCGATGATGATGGCGGTCAGGTAGCCATCAAGGCTGTCGAGCAACATCGCCTCGTCTGACACAAAATCGGACAGCAGGAACTGGTCGAGCTCATCCATCTCTTCTTCAGACAGAGGAGCCATCTTTCCCGGTGCGCTTGAAGACGAGATGGACAAAATTTTGTTCCGGAAAGTTGATGGTTTTATTTTACCACCACGATGTGGTTGTTTCCGTTGTCTGAATTAGCAAGCTAAAAACAACGTCGCTTTATCAGGGGAACCATGCGACACCAACGAAACCCGGAATCCGCTGCGCTGCTTCCGGGCTACATTTTTGGATTGCCATTCTGAGGGCGTTATCCGAAGAATCTGCTTTTTGTTTTTGTTTTGAAAAAATGCCCTGTTGAATCTAAGGCTTGGCGCGCGCATTGATACCCGGAATTCTCGTGAATAATCAGCACTCGGTTGATCTATATCAATTAGGCCTGCAGTTTGAACAAGGAGAATGGCAACAAGCGGCCAATCAATACTCCTGCTGCTGTAGAAGCCACAAAAGAATTCTTGAATAACGATTTTATCGGAGGCACTTATGAACAAGATCAAGCTATTTAAACAAGTCCTGGCAATGTCTGCCGTTCTCGCGGCATCGGTTGTTTCCATGGAGAGCCAAGCGGTATCCATGTATGCGCGCCAGACGGGCATGGCGTGCGCCAGTTGCCACTTTCAACATTACCCATTGCTCAATGACTTCGGCAGGGCATTCAAGGCAAGCGGCTATACTCTGGTCGGTCCGCAGGGAGTAATCAAAGGCGAAGACCTTTCCATCCCGGCGTCGATGAATGTCGGCATCGTCTCTAAATTGAGGTACCAGAAGTCCAACGGTCCCAAAGTTACGGGTACGCACGCCGAGAACGACGGTCGTTGGGACATTCCCGACGAATTCAACGTGTTGCTTGGCGGCCGGATCAGCGAAAACATCGGCTTCTTCTTCGAGGGCGGTACGGTTGAGGGTCCGTTCTTGGCCGGCTTCAAGATGCCTTTCGTTTATGACGTGGACGGCGTCAAGCTTGGGGTGATTCCCTTCTCCACTGGTGAGCTCGGGGCGTCGTTTGGATTCGAATTGCTCAATACGGGCGCGGTGAAGAATCAAAGGATGGTTGAGAAAGGCGTAGATATTTCTGCGCAGCAATACATCACCGACGCGCATCAGGCCAGGGGTGTGACCCTGATGGCCTATGATCCGCTGTACTTTGCCAACGTGACCAAGTGGTCGCCCGGTCATGTCGAGGATCACATGAGCACGCCGACTGCAAACTATTTCCGCGCCGCGTTCACGCCGAAGGTGGCAGGTTGGGACCTGGGAGCAGGCGTTCAGTACTGGAGCGGTTCTGCTGAAGTCGGGCCCAGCGGTGCGGTCGTTCCCAATGACGTCAAGGCTTGGGCCGTTGACGCCCAGGCGCAAGGCGTCATTGAATCTATGCCGTTGGGCATATATATATCGTATGCCAAGGCTGCGGCGACGGGCGCGACGGGCAATCCCAACTTCTTCAATTCCACGCCCGGAAATAATGAGAGAAAGGCCGCAGCGATTTCGGCCGAGCTGGGTATTCTGCCGCGCAAAGCGACGGTCATATTGGCGTATCGCAGGGCGAACAATGGGGAACTCGACTTCAGTGGCGACAATGCGCTGACGATAGGCGCCACCTATCAGCTTGCCCAAAACATGCAGCTACAATTAACCCATGCGACGCGTTCTGGCAGCGCCTACAATGCCGGATCACCGAACATGACAACCGGCAATGGCGACAGGCTGACGACATTCGTTCTGTTCGGCTCGTTCTGAGCCGTGCGGCTCTTCATTGCCGAGCAAAATGTAGCTTCTGATGCGGGGGAAAGCCTGATCCAGGTTTTTCCTCCGTTTTTTTGCGGAAGCTTTGAGAGGAAAAACTCAACGTGGACATGACAATGCTCCGTAGTTATTTTCGTTGCGCCGCGTTCGCGTCAGCGCTTATGCTCGCTGGTTGCGCGGGCCTGCCGCTGTTGGGTTTGACTTCGGCTCCGCTGGCAATTGACGTCGCGGCCAAAATCGAACCTGGCCAGGTAATACAAACACAACGCCCCGTTGTGCTGCGCATTGCGAAGTATGTTGACGCGCGGCCTGGTGTCGTTTCAGGAATCATCGGGAACGTCAATGCTACGATCTTCGACATGCATACTTCAAAACTGGAAGTGCAAGACCTGCCCGGCACCGTCACCGCGGCAATATTGAATCAATTCAATGCGATCGGCTTTCAAAGCGTTACCGGCGACACAACTGCTGCGCCGCGCGCGGATTTTAGCCTATCCGGTGTGATCAGGAAATTCAGAATGGATATCGGCGCACGCGATGAAGTCTCCATTGAGGTGGAAACCACTTTGACGGACGCGCGCGATGGTGCGGTTCTCTGGTCCGGCGTGGTGGCCGAAAAGGCAGACCGTTTTGCCGGCGTCGCCGGCAACACCCGCAATACCATCACCCGTTATCTCAGCGCCACGCTGGGAAAAGTATTGGCCAGGACGCGCGAAGCAGTCAGCGGCAGTATCGCCAAGACCTATCCGGACCTGTTCATCCGTGCAGCAGCCGCGGGTGACGCAACAGCCGGGGTAACCGTTTTGGCCGAACCAGCGCCGCGCGTCGGTGCGGCGCAAGCCACGCGACCCAACGCGACAGGTCACCTACAAATCACCACTATCCCACCTCGCGCCAAGGTGTACATAGCCGACGTTTACTATGGCTTGTCTCCGCTCAAACTCGACCTCGAGCCAGGTATTTTCACGCTGCAACTCAAGCTGGAGCCTTTCAAGACGGCTACAGAAAAGGTGTCGGTGCGCAAGGATGACACGACGGAAATCGAAATCAGGTTTGAGAAGTGAACGGCGCTGATGGCCGGCTCTGTGAGTTACGGCGAATCGTGAGTGTGTGAAACTCAATTTTATGGAAAGCAAGTTGATGTGAGGTTGCCGACTTGTGAAGATAACCCATAAAATCTATCCACATTTGTTATTGAACTAGGTCGAGGAATGGCGTGTCGGATCCCTCATAGAAGATGGCAACCCAGAGCGCTTCAGTGCCGCCTCGACGCGAGAACGCGTGTGAGTGAATTTATATCAGCGCTACAACGTGTGGTAGATCATGCCTGCCATTCTCATCGGCGGTCTTAGGCGTCCCTGCCCACGCTATCCAGATCCAGCGTTAAACGTAATTCATTCGCCCCTGCCGCATTTTCGGGCCGGTTTTTCACAAACCCCAGTTCCTGCGCCAGCACCTGCATGCGCGTGTTTTCCGCGAGCACGGTTGCCACCAGCCGCCGCGTGCCGCGCTCGCGTAGCGTGCGGATCAGCTTAACCATCAGCAGTTTCCCCAGTCCCGTGCCCTTGAGGTCGGAACGGACGATGATGGCGAACTCGGCCTCGATATTGTTGGGGTCGGCCACGGCCCGCGCCACGCCCAGTGTTTCTTCAGCGCCTTTCGGGCCAGGAGCCACGGCCAGGATGGCCATCTCGCGCTCATAGTCGATCTGGGTCAGCCGCGCCAGCTCGCCGCGTTCGATGCTGCGCCGGCTGTAGAACACCCGCATACGAATGTCCTCGGGATCGAGGCGGGTGAGAAACTCGAGATGTTGCGCTTCGTCCTCAGGCCTGATCGGCCGCAGGGTCAGCCTGCGATCCCGCCAATCAATTGTTTCAACCAGCTCCGCGGGATAGGGTCGGATGGCAAAATTGCGCGCACCGGCAGGTAACTTATTGCTTACGCGGATGCGGGCATCCAACGCTATTGCGCCCTCGTGGTTCAGAAGCAATGGGTTGATATCCAACTCAGCAATTTCCGGCACGTCGGCTACCAGTTGCGACACTGCGACCAACACTGCGTTCAAGGCCCCCTGGTCGGCTGCCGGTGTATCGCGAAAGCCCTTGAAAAGCGCGGCCACTCGGGTGCGCTGCACCAGCGCGCGTGCCAGGACATCGTTGAGCGGCGGCAGTGCCACGGCGCGATCTGCGACCACTTCGACTGACGTGCCGCCTTGACCGAACAGAATCACCGGGCCGAACACGTTGTCGATACTGGCGCCGACGATCAGTTCGTACGCATGGCTGCGCCGCACCATCGCCTGCACCGTGAAGCCGTCGAGATGGGCGTCGGGCCGCGCATGCCCCACCCGCGCGAGCATCGCCTGCGCGGCATCGCGTACTTCGGCGGCGTCGCCGAGGCTCAGAGCGACACCGCCGACATCGGATTTGTGGGAGATATCGGTTGACAGGATCTTCAGTGCCACCGGAAACCCGATGGCCGAAGCGGCGCTGGCAGCATCGTCCGGCTGGGGACCGACGCTGCGAGTCGCCACCGCAGGAATGCGATAGGTGGACAGCACGATTTTGGATTCCGGCTCCGTGAGTAATTCGCGGCCATCGGCCAACACCCGTTGTACCAGCCTGCGCACGGTCTCGGTGTCGGCCGGGTTGCTTATCGAAGCGATCGCCGGCGCTTCCATCAGTTGCACTTGGTTCCGCCGGTAGGTTACCAGCATCGAAAATGCGCGCACCGCTTCTTCGGGAGTCGGATAGGTGGCGATGCCGGCGTCCTGAAATATTCGGCGCGCCTCGGCCACCCCCGCCTCGCCGAGCCAGCACGCCATCAAGCGCGGTGTCGACTGGCTTGCCAGCGGCACCAGGGCGCGGGCAATCTCCGCGCTCGGCACGATTGCAGTGGGGGCGTGGATAAACAGCATGGCCCCGGCTGCAGGGGCGTTGTTCAAAATCTGCAGAGCCTTGACGTAACGTTCAACCGGCGCGTCGCCTATGATGTCCACCGGGTTGCCATGGGACCAGTTGACGGGTAGCAGCGCATCCAGTTGCTGTAGCGTGGTTTCATGCAGATTGGCCAACTCGATGCCGACATGTGCCGCAGCGTCGGCGGCCATCACACCGGCGCCGCCACCGTTGGTCAAGATGATCAGTTCTTCGGACCGGTTGGTGCGAAAGCGCGTCAGCGTCTCGGCCGCCAGGAACAACTGCTGCAGCGTGTCCACGCGCAGCATGCCCGCGCGGGCGATCGCCGCATCGTACACCATGTCGGAGCCGGCCAATGCGCCGGTGTGAGACGCTGCGGCGCGTTGGCCCTGCGGCGAACGCCCGGATTTAACCACGATTACAGGCTTGTTACGCGCAGCCGCGCGCGCTGCCGACATGAACTTGCGCGGCGACTCGATCGATTCGATATACAGCAAGATGGCGCGGGTCTTCGGGTCGCTGGCCAGATAATCCAGCAGGTCTCCGAAATCCACGTCGGCATGTTCTCCGATTGACACGAGGTGGGAGAAGCCGATGGCGCGCGAGCGTGCCCAGTCGAGCATTGCGGTGACCAGTGCGCCCGATTGCGAAATGAACGCCAGTTCGCCCGGCAAAGCGTCGGTGTGGGCGAAGCTGGCGTTGAGGCCGGTGTCGGGAGTCAACAAGCCAACGCAGTTCGGCCCCAGGACGCGCAGCAAATGAGGCCGGGCCGCCATTAGCATGGCGTTTCTTTGCGTAGAATCCATGCCGGCGGTCAGCACCACTGAGGCGCGCGTGCCGAGCGCGCCCAGTTCCTCAATCAAGCCCGCAACCGTGGCCGGCGGTGTGCAAATCACGGCCAGATCAGGAATCGTCGGCAAATCCGCCGCGCGCGCGAAAACCCGCTGGCCGTCTAGTTCGCGATGTTTAGGGTTGACGGCGTACACCGGGCCTTTGAATTGTGTTTTATGCAGGTTGGCCCACACGGTGGCGCCTACGCTTGCAGGCCGCGGCGAGGCGCCGAATACCGCCACCGAGGCTGGGTCAAACAATTGGTCGAGGTTGCGTATGCTCATGAGCCGCCCGGGGGCCGACAATGCCGGCCACTATGAACTGGGCAGGCCTGTGTAGAGGAATTCCGTCAGATGCTACAGAAACCTGCGAAACGTGAAATTGATCTGTGTCAAATCCAAACTGCGTTGGGTCTGGGGCGAACCCGGGCGCCAGGTCGCGATTTCAGTTTCATCGGCAGGCAAGGCCGATAGGCCTCGGACCGGTCGAAAATATTCGTCCGTCGGGATGGCTAGCGACACTTACGCCTCAGCTGTGATTCGGTCAATTGGAAGCGCCGCTAATCATAAGAACCGGGCTCGATGTATTACTGAAATAGCTTGAAAAAAACCTGTTGACCTACGCTAAAGCCAACACGGGCAGAATCGGTTGGCGATGGGATACGTTATTTGTTGAGTCCGTTCGCATTTCCGTCCCTCGCAGCAGCAGCGGATGCTGGCGGCGGGCGCGCGGCGAGGAAGTCAGCCAGCTTCTTGTCGTCGTGGGTCAGATGGGGCACGAGCCACTGCTCGATTGATTCGAACAGCCCTCCCTCATCGGGAAAAAACTGTGCGCCGCTAACCCTAAACCGTATTTCGTCCAGCGTCTGCCACAAACGCCCATGGTGCGCGCAGTGTTCTTCCATGAGCGGGTAGCTGATTTCGCGCATCAACTTCTCCTCCGCGTCAAAGTGCGATTCAACTTCAGCAGTCAGTTCGTTGAATGCCAGCAGCACCGCCATTTGGTCGTTCGAGGAAGTAGCGGTGAGGAGCGAATTGAGCTTGTCCATCAAGCGATGATGGCCTTGATTGAGTTCATCAACCTGCAGCCCCATGTCCTGCGTCCAGGGAATGAAATATGTACCCATAAGCTCTCACTTTCCGCGATTCACGATTGTCGCCGTTCACGTTTAAAACGGGCTAAAGCTCTAACTCCTATTATGTATAGACCCCGCTAGTACAGGTGTCAAGCGCCAGTTCCATGATGCAGTCACGTTCCATTTTGCCGCTTCAGTTTCGCAGACGGCGGAAATATTTATTTATCATGAAATGACAATATAATAATTAATATAATCAAATATTTATAAATTTTTCTTTATGTAAATTATTAGCGCGACAGCTAAGCGCTCGGCTTCCATTGATCTGTATCAAATATCACCGTACGAATGTGTCTAATGTATGAGTCATGCTGCACGAAACCAAAACGCCGGATATTTCCCCCTTCACGCCTGCAAACGTGATCCGCGCCGTTGCGCGCGAAATTGCAGAAGCCGATGACAAGCCAGACAAAAATTTGCCAGGCGCCAATCTGGATCGCATGTTGCATGCATCGTTGGGGCGCGCCACGCAAGGCTTGTCGCCGACTACACTTATCGGCGCTTACATGGATTGGGCGATCCATCTAGCCACGTCTCCGTCGAAGCAACAACAACTGGTGGACAAAGCTTTGCGTAAATGGCACCGGTTACTGCTGTATGCGCTGGAATCGGTGCGGGAATCCGCACGGCCGGATGGATGCGTTTGCGTGCCGTGTATCCAACCTCTGGAGCATGACAAGCGTTTTGCCAATCCGCTGTGGCAGCAACCGCCGTACAACCTGATTTATCAGGCCTTCCTGTTGAACCAACAATGGTGGCATAACGCCACTACCGAGGTGCGAGGCGTGAGCGCGCATCACGAACACATGGTGAATTTTCTGGCGCGCCAATGGCTGGATATGTTTTCGCCGTCGAATTTTTTGCCGACGAATCCGGAATTGCAGCAGGTGACGATGCAACAGGGCGGCATGAATCTGATCAACGGTATGGTGAACTGGTGGGCGAATTTGGAGCGTCAGCAAGCTGGCCGACCACCAGCAGGCGCAGAAAAATTTCGGCCCGGCGAAACTGTTGCTATAACGCCCGGCAAGGTGGTGATGCGCAACCGCTTATGCGAACTCATCGAATACACGCCGACCGCCAGCCAGGTTTACGCAGAACCATTGCTGATCGTGCCGTCGTGGATCATGAAATACTATATTCTCGATTTATCGCCGCAGAATTCCCTGGTGAAATACCTGGTCGGCCAGGGTCACCGGGTGTTCATGCTGTCATGGAAAAACCCGGACGAAAATGATCGCGATCTTAGCATGGACGATTACCTGCGACTGGGGCTACTCGCTGCGCTGGATGCAATAACCAACATCACCGGCACACAAAAAATTCACGCAGCAGGTTATTGCCTTGGCGGCACACTATTAGCCATAGCGGCGGCGAAACTCGCCCGGGAAAATGACCAGCGGCTGAAAACCGTATCGCTACTCGCCGCACAAGCCGACTTTGACGAACCGGGCGAATTGGGATTGTTCATCGACGAAAGCCAGATCGCGCACTTGGACGACATCATGTGGGACCAAGGTTATCTCGACGGCGGACAGATGGCGGCGTCGTTTCAGTTTCTGAATTCAAAAGACTTGGTGTGGTCGAAACTGGTGCGCGATTACATGACAGGCACTCCTGAGCCGCTCACCGACCTGGCGGCATGGAACGCCGACGCTACGCGCCTGCCCTATCGCATGCACAGCGATTATTTGCGCCACCTGTATTTGAATAACGAACTGGCCCACGGCAGTTACAAAGTCGAAGGAAAACCAGTCGCGCTGACGGATATCCGCCTGCCGATATTCGCCTTGGGAACGGAACGCGACCATGTTTCCCCCTGGCGCTCGGCGTACAAGATCCAATTGTTGACTGATGCCGATATCACTTTTGCGCTCAGCAGCGGCGGGCACAATGTGGGTATCGTCAATCCGCCGGGGTCTGCGGGACATCCATCCAGTCATTACCGCATGCTCACGCATAAGTCCGAAGAACGCTACACCGACCCCGATGCCTGGCTGGCCAGCGCCAAAATAACCGCCGGCTCATGGTGGCCTGCGTGGCACGCCTGGTTGGCGCAGCATTCAGGCAAGCGGGCGTCTGCGAACGCCGGACACAAGAGGGCAAAAAAATATACCCCGCTGGCAGATGCGCCGGGCAGCTACGTGATGCAGCGTTGAAATATTTGTAAGGCTTGAACAAAACGCATTTTCCCTACCCAGAGGTGGCGCCATGAACATCAAACAACTAATAACCGTGGCCAACACTATCGTGGCACGCCAGAAGGGTGTGCTGGCGGCTGACGAAAGCAATCCCACGATCAAAAAACGCTTTGATTCGATCAAGCTGGAATCCACCGAAGAAAACCGTCGGCGCTACCGTGAAATTCTTTTTACCGCCGATGGCATTGAGCGTTATATCGGCGGGGTCATTCTTTTCGACGAGACCCTGCACCAGAGCACCCGTGATGGCATCCCTTTCCCTAAGCTACTAGCCAGCCGTGGGATATTCCCCGGCATCAAGGTTGACCAGGGTGCGAAGTCGCTGGCACTTTGCCCCGGCGATAAAGTGACTGAAGGTCTCGATGGCTTGCGCGAACGGCTTATTGAATACAAGCAACTGGGCGCGCTGTTCGCCAAGTGGCGAGCGGTCGTCGACATCGACGAACGTGATATTCCGTCAGCGTACGGCATACTTTCCAATGCGCATGCGCTGGCGCGTTACGCCGCGCTCTGCCAAGAGGCCGGTCTGGTGCCGATTGTGGAACCGGAAGTGCTGATGGATGGCGGGCACGGGATTGAGCGTTGCGAAGCTGTGACGGCGCTAGTACTGGAAGCAGTGTTTGCCGAACTGGATGCCCATCGCGTCATGTTCGAAGGCATGTTGCTCAAGCCGAACATGGTAATCGCGGGGAAAAAGTGCACGCGTCAGAATAGTGTGCAGGAAGTTGCTGAAGCTACGTTACGCTGCCTGAAACGTTATGTGCCGGCTGCAGTACCGGGAATCATATTCTTGTCCGGCGGGCAAAGCGCGGAGGATGCCACAGATCATTTGAACGCCATCAACGCGATGGGGGCGCACCCGTGGCAAGTCAGTTTTTCTTATGGGCGCGCATTGCAGGCACCGGTGCTGGCCACGTGGCAAGGACAGGAAAAAAATGTCTCTACGGCACAAGAAGCGCTGTTGACGCGTTGTCATCTGAATGGCTTAGCCCGAGAGGGGAAATACGCGAGAACCATGGAAAACGTCGCAAGACCCGCTTGATTATCGTTAATGGTAATTAATCACCATTCATGAAAGTTGGGTCTATCAGCCCAGTTACAATCCACCAATTTCAGCCCCGCAGGCGAATATCGAGATTGGCTATTTTCTGCAGCAAATGGTGGCCACGGCTGCGCATGGCCGGGCTGCCGGTAACTGTCAACTCTTTCACATGGCGCGCCACTTTCGGCAACAGGGACTTGTCCTTCACCGCCAAATCCACCATGGCCTGCATGGCGAAAGTTTTTACAATGCGGCTGGAGTCATTCAAGTAGCCGAGCAAGATCGCCATCAATCGACGGCGCTCCGACGCATTCAATAATAGACGCGGGCAAATTTGCGCCATATGCCACCGCACTTCTTTCTGGTCGCCGCTGGCTGCACAATCGATGAGCAATTTTTTGTAGGGTCGCAACAAAGCCGGGTTGACTACGCTAATTTTTTCCACCGCATCCGCCGCGCGCATGCGTATCAGGGGATCCGGATTGAAGAGCCCCTCGATCAATTGCTCAAACAGAGCCGGTTCGCTCTTTACCTCGGCGACCACGACGTTGGAATCGCCGATTGAACGGCGGTCGCCGCCGCTGAGTTTATCCAATAGGTGCTTCATGGCAAAAACCTGTTTGTCCCATCTCGAAAATTCTCCCAGGTAGTTCCCCCCAATTGCCTGCGCCTTTTCAGTGGCGCGTGGCCGATATATTTTCCAGACTACGCTTCGCCGTATCCACCCACTGTGATGCAGCCTTGGTCAAGTTGGTCATGGTCATGTTGGTCATGTCCATAGCCATCTTCATGGGATCGGGGGAAGAAGTTACTGTTGGCTTTTCGACAGACTGGGTTGCGCGACCGATTACACGATTCCATTTTTCGCCGGCGGCGAGGCATTCGTTTTTCACTTCGTCAACCAGCTTGGCATTCACCTGGTTGCCGATGGAAAACATTTGCTGCCAGTAGCGGGTTGCTCGTTCCATGTTGAAACGAATCAACTCCAGTTGCAGTTGGCTTAAGTCTGCGGGACTACGAACTTGCATCAGGTCATGCACGACTTTGTCGTTTTTTTCATGGACTTCATGAGCGGCATGCATTTGCATTTCACGAATGTGCTCAACGCCTTCGATGATGGCGTTGGATAACTTTACCGCCGAATCTAATCCGGTTTTGTTCAATTGCAGCATTTCCTCCGCTCCTGCCGCTGGAAATATGGATTTGGCGGGAGACGAGGTTTTTTCGTGTGTGGGTTTTGCTTTGCGGGTAGGTTTACGCTTTGGCATGGCTGTCTCCTCATTAGCATGTGGGTCGTCGAAACTGTTTTTAGTATAGTTCCC
This sequence comes from Burkholderiales bacterium, assembly GCA_049695115.1. GTDB lineage: Bacteria > Pseudomonadota > Gammaproteobacteria > Burkholderiales > JBEEJL01 > JBEEJL01. The sequence continues at coordinate 16,727 of JBAVRP010000022.1, forward strand.
ATTATTTGGCCTTGCTTGATGTGGATCAAACAGACGACGCGGCGCCTCGGGAAAAATAGACCATAAACTCCAGCCAGCAAAATCCCATGAACCCGCCTGACGAAGTAAGAGACAAATTCGTGCGATATGGCCAATTCCTTGAATTGGTGAAAGACTTGGCGCCGATTCCCATGGCGGTAGTGCCCCCTTGCTCGCCGGAAGCGCTGCACAGCGCATTAGATGCCGCCAGATACAGTCTGATTGTGCCGTTCTGGTGAGACCGGAAAACGAAATCCGCGCGCTCGAATACCTCGCCGACGCGCACGCCGCCGGCATCGTGCTCGGTGCACGCATCCCGATAGTGCATACCAGCCGCTCCAACTCGGCCCATGCACGCGTCGCGTCGTGTGCAGTGGCACTGCTGGTAGCGCGATCGAATAAACATAAATAACTGTTTATAACCATATAGTTACAATGATACCGCAGACAACACACCGTGACCCATGAGTAGCGCTTCCCACTCGCTATCAACGCACTTGGGTATTTTTAATCTGGGCTATTTTATGAGGAGAAACACCATGTATGGATTCAACATTACACTCGATATGCCGTTTGACGCCACCGTCCAAGCGGTGACTGAGGCGCTAAAAAAAGAGGGCTTCGGCATCCTGTCCGATATCGACGTTCAGGCTACGCTGAAAACCAAACTCAACGTTGACATGGCGGCCTATCGCATACTTGGTGCATGCAACCCGCAGCTCGCGCATAAGGCGCTGAACGCGGATCCCGATATCGGCTTGCTGCTGCCGTGCAATGTCGTCGTGCGTGGAGAAACAGACGGCAAGACGACTGTCGGCTTCATGGATCCTGCGGAGGTCCTGAAACTGGTGAACAAGCCCGAAGTACATGATCTGGGCAAAGAAGTGCGTTTGCGCCTTGAGCGGGTACGCGACAGCTTGCGCTAACTGGAGGCTTGCGAGTGTGATGATGTCGCCATACAGCAACATTGATCCCGGTGCGGTCTTGTATCTGTTGCAGGGAAAAAAACTACGACACGCAAAAACTCACCAGCCTGCTCTACCGCGAATTAGGTTTGTTAGGCGTATCCGGCATCAGTGCTGAAATGCGCACGTTACGTGGGAGTGGGAATCCACCCGCTCGGGGAGCCATCGACTTATTCGTATACCGCATCGGTCGCGAACCAGGATCAATGGCAGCGGTACTGGGCGGCCTCGACGGGTTGGTATTTACCGGCGGCATCGGTGAGCATGATGCGCTTATTCGTCAGCGGGTTGGCGAAGACGCGGCATTGCTACGTGTGCGCGTCGATAGCAAAGCAAATCAAACTGCAGCCGGCAGTGGTGCAAAGAAAATCAGCGCACAGGATAGTGTGGCGGAGGTTTGGATGATTCCCACTAATGAAGAGTCAGTGATCGCGCGCCACACTGCGCAACTGTGTGGCACGGGAAGGCATTGGAAGTAACTGGCAAACTCTTATGCTGCTTTGCTGGAATACGTTTTTTCGCGCTGATTCTGGCAAACAATACAACGCTTGGCTGTGGGATAAACTGTCAGCCTATCAACACCGATATCCGCACCGCAATCGGTGCAGGAGCCATAAAAGCCGCTTTCCATGCGCACCCGTGCCGACTCGATATCATGCAACTCCTGTTCGTAATGATTCATCATGGCAATATGGGTGTCGGTAAGCGAATCGGCACTGGCTTCATCCGCGGGATCCATCGTGCCATCAGCTGACGCGCGTGCGCCTCGCTCAACTGAGGCATTTGCCTGGCGCTGGGCGATTTCTTCCCGCAAAAGCGCTTCCTTACGATCTAGCAGATTACGGAATTTTTCCAGTTGTTTATTAGTAATTCTTGACATGAAAGTTTCTCCTCAATATTTTTTATGTCCGCATAAAAGCCGGCTCAGCGCCGGCGTAGTCGTTATTTCTTTGCCATTTTTTTCTTACCCCGCAGTTATTGATACCCAATAAGGAATAAACCGGGCACGTACCGAGGGTGCCGGTCAAAAGCGGTATGAATCCAAACAAACCAATCCAGCGCACAATGCTCTCCAGATAGAAAGTCAAAGAAAGAATCAGAAGGCCAGCAATTACGCGTACAACACGATCTGTGGAGCCTTCGTTGATGTTCATACTATTCTCCTTCGATGCATTAGATTAGTTATTTTACAAATGACGTCAGGCGTTGAGTTGATCTGTGTCAAACCATCGCTTCAATCCACAATAATTCCCGCGCTACACAAAATATTTAATATAATCAAACATTTATTTATGCGTCGGTTGTGCGATGCGTGAGCGGATTTCAGGACTCCCTCGCCGTGCGAATTTGCGCAAAGTGCACACCTGAATTCAGCGAAGACTCCGCCGCCGAAAGAATTTTCTGCCCATTACGGCGGCTCTCATCGATGGCAAAGGAAATCGCGGCAAGGTTGAATGTCGCTGGTACACTGCAGCGATCCAACCCCCGGGCTGCTTCAAAGGATTGAATAATTTTTCGTTGCGGTGCTGCGCCCCTGAAGGCACATCCAACATTCAACACTCGTGCGCGTCAACATGGCACACTATTGACCTGAATCAATCCTTGGATAATTTGAACACACAAACTTAACTAAGATTTCGTAGATTCCGGAAATCCATTCTGACCAAGAATATAAGCAAAAAGGAAACTCTTAATGAAAACCCAAGCCGGGACCATCTCGACCAATTTACCCGATGTGCCCCTCTATCTATCGGAGACCTATTGGTGGGCATATGTTCATCCACATGCCATACGCCTATTCGAACGGCAATGGCTGGTCAACCTGATCCTGTGGGGAAACTTTGGCCCATTGCGTGATGCGGCGCTGGATGCCCTGGGCCTCGATAGTCCTGGAAAGACGCTGCAGGTGGCGTGCGTGTATGGCGACCTCACGACTACGCTGCTCAAGCGCGCAGATCCGGGGGCGTCACTCGATGTGATCGATGTGCTGCCGCTGCAACTGGCGAATCTTACGCGCAAGCTGCCGGCGCAATCGGATGCCAGGCTCATTCACTGCGACAGTGCCGCGATGGCGTTCGATTCTGGCAGCTACGATCGCGCGCTGCTGTTTTTCCTGCTGCATGAGCAGCCGGAAGAAGTTCGGAAAGCAACCCTCATGGAGACTCTGCGTGTAGTCAAGCCAGGAGGACGCATCGTCATCGTCGACTATCACAGGCCGAGCCTGCTCAACCCCCTGCATGTTCCGATGATTGGTATCCTGCGCACGCTCGAACCATTTGCCCTCGACCTGTGGCGGCGGGAGATCACGGACTGGTTCCCCGCAGGCGTGAAGGTGGCCGAGGTGCGCAAGACTACATCGTTCGGGGGGCTTTATCAGATGTTGATCATTACGGTATAGCGGCATCCCGGAAAAACTCGGCGGTTGACGTCGCCAAAACAAGGAAAGGTAACGAGATGCAGGTAATCCACGCCGATATCGTGGTGGTCGGCGGCGGCGGTGCCGGACTGCGTGCCGCGATCGCCGCCGCGCAACGCGATCCTTCGCTACGCGTCGCGCTGATCTCCAAGGTGGTTCCGATGCGTAGTCACACAGTCGCAGCGGAAGGCGGGGCGGCAGGTGTGGTGCGTGCGGACGACTCGCTTGATAGTCACTTCGACGACACGGTGTCGGGTGGTGACTGGCTGTGCGAACAGGATGTGGTCGAATACTTCATCGCGCATTGCACCGAAGAACTGATCCAGCTAGAGCAATGGGGCTGTCCGTGGAGCCGGAAAGAGGACGGCAATATCAATGTCCGTTATTTCGGCGGGATGAAGGTACAGCGGACATGGTTCGCGGCCGACAAAAGCGGCTTTCATATCCTGCACACGCTATTCCAAACCTCGCTGCGGTTTCCGTCGATCAAGCGTTATGATGAGTTCTTCTGTGCCGACCTGATGGTCGAGGATGGCAAAGTCCACGGCGTCATGGCCATCGAGATTGCGACCGGCGAATTTTTTCTGTTCGAGTCCCCATCCGTGGTGCTGGCCACCGGCGGCGCGGGTCGCATTTACCGGCAAAACACCAACGCCGGCATCGTCACGGGCGAAGGCATGGGTATGGCCTACCGCCATGGCGTTCCGCTACGCGACATGGAATTCATGCAGTGGCATCCAACGGCGCTGCCCGGCACTGGCATTCTGATTACTGAAGGCTGCCGTGGCGAAGGCGGCATTCTGGTCAACAAGGACGGTTACCGTTACTTGCAAGATTACGGTCTCGGGCCGCCCGATCCGTGGCCGCGGCCGAAGGCGATGGAACTCGGGCCACGCGACCGCTTGTCGCAGGCGTTCTGGCAGGAACAGCAGAAGGGCCGCACCGTCGACACGCCCGAAGGGCCCGCGGTGCATCTCGATCTGCGCCACCTGGGCGAGAAAAAGATTCTCGAGCGCCTGCCCTTGATTACCGAAGTCGCCAAGACCTTCATGGGTGTGGATCCGGTCGTCTCGCCTATCCCCGTCTGTCCGGCAGTGCACTATACGATGGGGGGTATTGTGACCAATGTGCGCTGCGAGACACCAGTACCCGGGTTGTATGCGGCGGGCGAGTGCTCGAGCGTCGGCATTCACGGCGCCAACCGCCTCGGGTCGAACTCGCTGGTGGAGATCATCGTTTTCGGTAAGGTTGCGGGCGACTCTGCTGCCCAGTATGCCAAGACCGTCCCACGGACGAGCAGCGATTCAGTGCACCGGCAAGCGGAAGCCTCCGCCCAACGCTTGTTGTCATTGTTGAAGCAGGAAACCGGCGAACGCGTGGCGACGCTACGCGATGCGATGCGCGACAGTATGGAGATCGGGGTCGGCATTTACCGCAAGTACGAAACCATGCAGGCGACCTGCCATAAGCTGGCCGAGTTGCGCGATCGCTACCGGCGCGGCGTCAAGCTCGATGATCGCAACCGTGCATTCAACACCGAATGGCTGACCACGATTGAACTCGGGTACATGCTTGAGGTGGCCGAAGCGCTGGCGCATTCAGCGCTGCAACGCAAAGAATCGCGCGGGGCGCATTTCCGGCTCGACGGCTACGAGGAGCGAGACGACGAGCACTTCCTCGTGCATTCAATGGCGCATTTCCGCGGTGACGGCGCACCGCTGATTGACTACGCCCCGGTCACCATCACCAAATCAGCGCCGCGGACGCGCACCTATGGTGGTGCCGGGAAAAAAGCAGAGATGACGTGATGACGCAAACAAAAACCATAGCAATCGAATGCCTTCGCTACAACCCGCAGACGGACACCGAGCCCGGCTTTCAGACGTACCAGGTGCCCATTAGCGATGAGATGTCGGTGCTGCAGGGGTTGCAATACATCAAGGACCATCTTGACGGCAGCCTGACTTTTCGATGGTCATGCCGCATGGCGATCTGCGGCAGTTGCGGGAGCATGATCAACGGCGTGCCCCAGCTTTCTTGCCATACCTTCCTGCGCAACTATTATCCGGACAAGGTGCGGGTGGAGCCGCTCAACCACTTTCCCATCCTGCGCGATCTCGTAATCGACCAGACCGATTTTCTCAAAAAACTGGAATCGGTCAAACCGTATTTGATTCCCACAGCGGTGAAGACCCCGGCGCAAGGCACCTATCTGCAGTCGCCGCAGCAGATCGACGACTTTTACCAGTACTCGGAATGCATTAACTGCCTGCTGTGTTACGCCGCGTGCCCTCAGTACGGACTCAACAAGGCGTTCACCGGCCCGGCGGCGTTGGCACTGTTGCACCGCTATAACGCCGATTCGCGCGATGGCGGCACCGCCGAGCGCATGGAAGTGATCAACGGCGAAGACGGCGTGTGGGGCTGCACCCTGGTCAGTTATTGTTCCGAAGTGTGTCCCAAGGGCGTCGACCCTGCGCGCGCCATCAATCAGAACAAGATCAACAGCACCAGGGATTACTTTATGCGCTTTCTGGCGCCGCGGGGAGGGAAGTGATCATGCCCGCACTCAAGACCTACTCCCGCCCGATGAGCGGCTGGTGGCGCAAGAACCCGTTCTACCTCTGGTACATGCTGCGCGAGGCGAGTTGCGTGTTTGTTGCCGCCTACGCACTGGTGTTGCTGTGCGGGCTGTATCGGCTTTCGCAGGGCGCTGGAGCGTTCGACGGTTGGCGGGCGACGCTCACCAGTCCGTGGTCGATTGCATTTCACGGAGCCACTCTACTGTTCGTGCTGTATCACGCCTGGACCTGGTTCAAGGTGATGCCCAAGACTATGCCCTTCATCCGCGTTGGCGGCACGCGCTTATCTGATGCCGCGATCATCGGGGGCGGTGTGACTGCTGCCATGATACTGTCAGCGCTGCTGCTTGCCTTTGTGTGGGGAGTCACACGATGATCAAACGTTCCAACAAACCGATTTTCTGGTCGCTGTTTGGTGCCGGTGGCATGTTATCGGCGCTGATTGGCCCGATGCTGATATTTATCACCGGCATTGCGGTGCCAATGGGTTTCCTGTTACCTGCCGACACATTGCGTTATGACAGAATGCTGGCTTTCGCACACAATCCGATCGGCAAACTCTTGCTGCTGGCCGTCATTTCGCTGTTTCTGTTCCATGGCTTTCACCGCATGTACCACTGCCTGCACGACTTAGGCATTCATGTGGGTGCTGGATTGAAAGCCGCGTTCCATGGATTTTCGATTATCGGCACCATGGCTGCGCTTTACCTTTTGCTTTTGATTGGGTTCTGATGGCCAAGGCCCCGCTGAATTTCACGCCGTGGGCAATCTCAATGATTTTGTGTGTGGTGTCAATCTGGATGGTTTTGACAGGCTCCGCGTCAAGCGGCTTGAGATTCGCGTCAGGGCTCAAGGCTTTTCCGCTGGCGAACGGACCGGTGTGCCGGTCGCCAGAAATGACAGCAGCGACGGGCTTCAAATCCATTTTTGCCGGATCGTAGGGATCGATCTGAATCGTATCGGGTTTGGCGGTACACCCACCAGAATGAAAACTGCAAATATTGCGACGGAATAACGGTATTTCATTGCACCCCCCCCTTTGTTGTATGCTCGACAAAAACATGCGTATGGAGCCAATACGAATTGATCTGAATCAAAAAACGCGCAGGAGATTAGCGGATCGCCAGCCGATTTTCCCCTTAACCAGCGCCGGGCCTATGCACCAAACCGATTTAATACCTCATATTGCATGCCGCGTGTTTCGGCTTGAGATTGCACCAGTGCAAACCCTTTCACTTGCCAATCGATAAATTCGCCCAGTGCCGCTTGTTCCAACCAGCCCGCCTTACGCATTAAGGTGATATGAGGCACAAACGGTTTGTTGTCGAAACGGAACCCGGCTTGCCAGAGGGCATTTTGCAAATCATTCACCAGCAGGGTTAACTGCGGCGGAATAAGCACGGGAGCAATCCACACGACCTTACTGTTACGGAATGCGCCGACCTTGCTGAGTTGGAGTGAAAATGATTCCGGGCGGATAGAATTCGCCGCGTCTATCAGGCGCGGAATATTTTCCTGATCGGTTTCGCCGATGAATACCAGTGTGCAGTGTATATTGTGCGCGGGAACCGGTTTGCCGCCACATTGCGGCTGCAGGCTGCTTGCAATTTCTGCGAGGCGAAACTGCAATGCTTTGTCGGGCCACAAAGCAAAAAAAACACGGCGGCTGGATTTAGCAGGAATAATCTTACTGCCTCGATGAATGTTACCAGCTCAATAGATTAAACCTACTTGATGAAAAACAGAACTGCGAGCTCATAGCCAGGCTTTGAGTTTGCAGTTGAAATTCGACTACATATGCCGTAACCGGTAGAATGTCATATTGTTTTCTGAGTAGTTTTCGCGTGAACGGCATCAATATCATCTCCCCTGACATCCCTGAAACACATCGCAACGCCTCGGCGGAACTTATCGCACACGAGGTTAAGCGTCGTCGCACCTTTGGCATCATCTCGCACCCGGACGCCGGCAAAACCACGCTGACGGAAAAGTTGCTGTTGTTTTCCGGCGCGATTCAGCTCGCCGGCACGGTTAAGGGCCGCAAAAGCGGCCGCCACGCCACCAGCGACTGGATGGACATCGAAAAACAACGCGGCATTTCCGTTGCCAGCTCGGTCATGCAATTCGACTATCGCGACCATGTGGTGAATCTGCTCGATACGCCGGGCCACCAGGATTTTTCCGAAGATACTTATCGCGTACTCACAGCGGTCGATTCGGCGCTGATGGTCATCGACGCCGCCAAAGGCGTGGAAACACAGACGATCAAACTGCTCAACGTCTGTCGCATGCGCAATACCCCGATTATCACCTTTATCAACAAAATGGACCGCGAAACGCGCGACCCATTAGAACTGTTGGACGAAGTGGAATCCGTGCTGAAGATTCAGTGCGCGCCTGTCACCTGGCCCATCGGCATGGGCAAAACTTTTCGCGGCGTGTACCACCTGCTGCGCGACGAAATTCTGCTGTTTACGCCTGGCGACGAGAAAGCCAGCCAGACATTCGAGGTCATAAAAGGCATCGACAACCCGCGCCTCACCGACATGTTCCCGCTCGAAATCGAACGGCTGCGCGCCGAAGTCGAGTTGGTGCATGGTGCATCGCATCTATTTGATTTAAATCAGTTTTTATCCGGAACGCAAACGCCGGTCTTTTTCGGTTCGGCGATAAATAATTTCGGCGTGCGTGAAATTTTGAATGCCTTGGTTGAATGGGCGCCGAGTCCGCGCGAACGCGATGCGACTGTGCGTGAAGTGTCGCCGACCGAACCCGCGTTCAGCGGCTTTGTGTTCAAAATCCAGGCCAACATGGACGCGAATCATCGCGATCGCATCGCGTTTTTGCGCGTATGTTCCGGCAGGTTTGAGCGCGGCATGAAAATCAAACATCTGCGCCTCAACCGCGAAATCAAAGTCTCCAGCGTGGTCACCTTCATGGCTGCGAGTCGCGAGCAAGTGGAAGAAGCTTACGCCGGAGACATTATCGGCTTGCCCAACCACGGCAATATGCAAATCGGCGATAGTTTTTCCGAAGGCGAAGTGTTGCAATACACCGGCATCCCCTACTTCGCGCCGGAAATTTTCCGTTCAGTACGCATCCGCAATCCGATCAAGGTCAAACAATTGCACAAGGGCTTGCAGCAACTCGGCGAAGAAGGCGCAGTGCAGGTATTCAAACCATTAAACGGCGGCGACCTGATACTCGGCGCCGTGGGAATTTTGCAATTCGATGTCGTCGCGAGCCGCCTGCAAAACGAATACGGCGTCGACGCCGTGTTTGAAGGTACGCAGACACAAACGGCGCGCTGGGTAACCGGCGACGACAAAAAAATGCTGGCGGATTTTGAAAAGAACTTGGCCCACAACGCGGCCTACGATGCGGCCGGCAATCTGGCCTATCTGGCGCCGTCAAATATCAACCTCGAACTGACGCAGGAGCGCTGGCCGCAACTGACTTTTCATTCTACGCGCGAACATGCGGTGAAATTATAAAATCATGCAACAAGTTGAATTCCAATTAAACAGCGAGTTCGTCGAACTCAATCAATTACTCAAACTGATCGGCGTATGCGATAGCGGCGGCGCGGGCAAAGTGTTGGTGGCGTCTGGCGATGTAAAGGTGGATGGCAAACAGGAGTTACGCAAAACGGCAAAAATCCGCGCCGGGCAAAAAGTAGAAATCGGCACTATTGAAATTACCGTCCGGCCACCGGATAGGGTTGAAAATAATGGGGCAGCTAAATCATCGACATAACGCATAACCACGCCTCATAATCAAAAAAGCCCATCAAGAGATGGGCTTTTTTGTCCTGCTGAAAAACCGATTACCGCACAGTTCGTTCCACGGTAATCTGCTCAATCTCCACCCGGCGGTTTGGTTCCAGGCATCGAATCAACGAAGTACGGTCCTGGTCCGCGCACTCTACGACAGGATTTGATTCGCCGTGGCCGACTGCGCGTATGCGATTGGACGCAACGCCCTTGCCCACCAAATACGATCTCACGGCTTCGGCGCGCTTTTGCGACAGGCGCTGGTTATAAGTGTTGGTGCCGAGACGATCGGTATAACCGTTCACTACCACATTGTTGATTTGCGGATTGCTCGCCAATACGTTGGCCATTTCATCAAGCTTAGGTTGCGGCAAACGCAGGTTCGCGCTGTTAAAATCGAACAGCTCCGTATCCGACATTGTTATTCGTTCGACACGCGGCATAGGAACCGGCGCAGGCGCGGGAGCGGGTGCTTGTATGGCGACCGGCGCGGGAGGGGGCGCGGGAATTGGCGCTGGAGTAGGCGCGGGAAGAATCGGCATTTGCACTTGCGGCTGACGTGTAGACGCTGCAGTAGCAGGTGGCGCGCCGAGTGCGTAACCGACACCAAGGCTCACATAATTATCGTTGCTGCGGTTGAATGGGAAGCTGGTATTGTCGCGTAGAAAACCATACACGCGGCGATAATCCAGTTGGCCCATCCATTTGTTGCTGAAGGCGTATTGCATGCCGAGCCCTGCCTCAATCATAGGCGAGGTCCGGCTGACACTTCCAGTCGGGGCGTTGACTTTGTCGCGTTCAACACCGAGGCCGGCCAATAGGAATGGACTGTACTCACCACGGGAAAAAAAATACAAGGCGTCCGCGCCCAATGTGAGTTGCTCCGCGCGCAGGCCGTTTATCGATTGGCGACCGTAAGCGGGCCCAACCTGGATATCCCATTTCGAGGCAATGGGTTTGCCAAATCGCAGACCTAAGCCGGCACCGGTTCCATTGACGCCGTATTTGTCGTCGGGATCGAATGAGCTGATGCTCGGGGCGAAATACCATGATGGATTGTAATTCTTGCTCTGCGTAGTGCTGGTTTGCGCCAGCACAGTCGGCGAAACAGCCAAGCTGAGCAGCGCAATGGCGGCAGCGATTTTGTTGAGATTATTCATATTGCACCTCCATTGATTGCCATTAAACGAATTTTATCTACGTCAAATAAATGTTACGAACCAATAGCTTACGCTATTTTTTCCATTGACACAAGCTTCCATTATCTGGATGACCCGGATCGAACTATTTGGTCAACGCCAAGAGTTGTTAGTTCAGTGGAATAAGCATCTAGCACTTTGATATATGGTCAGCATGTTATGGTGAGTTATAATTTAATTTTAATAATTCTCAGATTCTGATTCAGCGAGTTTTCGGATTTTATTTACTATGACAACCTACGGCACCGAACGCGTACTGAGCGTTCATCACTGGAACGATTCCCTGTTCAGCTTCAAAACCACGCGCGACATGGGCCTGCGTTTCGAAAACGGTCATTTCGTCATGATCGGGCTGGAAGTCAACGGCAAGCCGCTGATGCGCGCCTACAGCATCGCCAGTGCAAATTATGAGGGGCACCTGGAGTTTTTCAGTATCAAAGTGCAGGATGGCCCACTCACTTCGCGCTTACAGCATTTGCAACCCGGTGATTCGATTTTTATCAGCCGCAAACCCGTCGGCACACTGGTGATACACGACTTGCTGCCGGGTAAAAATCTTTATATGCTCGGCACGGGTACTGGCCTGGCGCCGTTTATGAGCATTATCAAAGACCCTGAAACTTATGAACGATTTGAAAAAGTCGTGCTGGTCCACGGTGTGCGCCAGATTAACGAACTCGCCTACGCCGATTACATCAAGGAAGAACTGCCGCAGAATGAATTTTTTGGCGAAGAAGTAAAAGAAAAACTGATTTACTACCCCACCGTTACCCGCGAGCCTTACATCAATCGCGGACGACTGACGGATTTAATCGAAAGCGGAAAACTATTTCAGGATGTAGGTTTGCCCTTCCCGGACAAAGAAAACGATCGATTCATGGTGTGCGGCAGCCCGAGCATGCTCAAAGACACTCGCGCGTTACTGAAGAAACTCGGCTTCACCGAATCGCCGCACCAGGGCGTGCCGGGTGATTTCGTGATTGAAAAAGCCTTTGTGGAAAAATAAGAATTTACTCAAATGTAAAGCCGGGAACAGCCGCAAATTCAAACTAAAGAATATCTCCCCCTTAGAAAAAGGGGGACAAAGGGGGATTTAATTTTGAAGAAGCGCACACCTTGCAAATTTCCTAACCCTATCCTTATTCAAGAGAAAAACAACGTGTCGTAACCAGTACCGTCACGGTCATTTCCCTGTAAAATCCGCTCCATCATTACCACCCGCCATCGGAGCAATCGTGTCCCTACCCCCTATTCTGCGAAACCTGAGCTTGCCCGTCATCGGCGCTCCTCTGTTCATTGCCAGCAATCCTGATCTCGTCATTGCACAATGCAAAGCTGGCATCGTCGGCTCATTTCCTGCGCTCAACGCGCGGCCTGCGTCGGAACTCGACAACTGGCTCAATCGTATTCAAGATGAACTCGCCGAACACAAACAAAAAAATCCGCAAGCCATCGTCGGCCCGATTGCAGTTAATCAAATCGTTCATGCATCCAACGACCGCCTCGAACTCGACGTCGAAGTCTGCGTAAAACATAAAATCCCCATCATCATCTCCAGCTTGCGCGCGCCCTCGCCTGAGATGCTGGCGGCGATACATAGCTATGGCGGCATTGTGTTGCACGATGTCATCAGCATACGCCACGCGGAGAAATCTTTGGAGGCCGGCGTGGATGGCTTGATCCTGGTCGCCGCAGGCGCAGGCGGTCATGCGGGCACACTGTCGCCGTTCGCACTGGTGGGCGAAGTGCGCAAATTTTATTCCGGTACGATTGCGCTATCCGGTTCGATTGCATCAGGCAACGCAATTCTCGCTGCCCAAGCGATGGGCGCCGACCTCGCCTACATCGGTAGCCGTTGGCTCGCCACGCAGGAAGCCAATACCAGCGCCGATTATCGCCGGGCGATAGTCGATAGCAAAGCGGCGGATATTGTCTATACGAATTTATTCACCGGCGTACACGGTAATTATTTGAAAAAAAGTATCGTCAACGCGGGACTCAATCCCGAAGACTTGCCCGTCGCGGAAAAATCCAGCATGAACTTCGCCTCCGGCAGCGGCGCGAAAGCCAAAGCCTGGCGCGACATCTGGGGCGCCGGTCAAGGCGTCGGATTAATGGATGATTTACCGACGACAGAAGAATGCGTCGCGCGCTTAAAAGCCGAATATAACGCCGCAAAACAGCGTCTTAGTATTGTTAAATAATTAAATGTAATAAAATACTTATGAAACTACTTCAGTGGCGCTAAAATCAACCATCTTCGGTGCGGATGTACAGATTTCTGACATGGATCGAAACTATTACGCCAATCACGCGCTGACACTGGCACAACATCCATCAGAAACCGACGAACGCATGATGGTGCGTTTGCTCGCGTTTGCGTTGCATGCGCATGAACATCTCGCCTTCGGCAACGGGCTCTCTACTGATGACGAACCCGACCTGTGGCTAAAAGATTTGACCGGCGCAATTGATACCTGGATCGACGTCGGCATGCCCGACGAAAAGTTTGTGCGCCGCGCCTGCGGCCGCGCCAAGCAAGTTTTCATTTACGCTTATGGCGGACGTGTGGTCGATATGTGGTGGCAAGGCGTCGCAGCTAAACTCGCCAAATGCGACAACCTCAGCGTGTATGACCTCTCAACCCAAACCACCAAAGCCCTCGCCCAACTCGCCGGGCGCAATATGAAATTGCAATGCACTATTCAAGATGGCGAAGTGTGGTTAGGTAGCGACAAAGAAACTGTTAAGGTGGAATGGGTGTCGGTAAAGTCACTTGTTGCAAATAACTAACTTCTATCAGCTTAGCCTTCTTGCTAATTGAATATAATGGCTAATCTTAATAGCTAGGTCAGACATGGATTTCCCCGCGCTGGTACAGGACTACGGTTATTACGCCGTATTTTTCGGCACCCTGCTCGAAGGTGAAGTGATACTTGTGTTGGCGGGCATGGCGGCCCATGCGCAAAAATTATCGCTGCCGGCAGTCATTGCGATTGCGACGGTCGGCGGATTTTTAGGCGATCAGTTTTTCTTTGTGTTAGGTCGGCGCTTCGGTGCGGGCATTTTGCAAAACAAACCGCATTGGCAACCGCGCGTCGATAAAGTCAACACTCTGCTTGATCGCTATCACGCGCCACTGATTATCATGATCCGTTTTATGTACGGCCTGCGCATCATCGGCCCGATAGTCATCGGCATGAGCAATGTGCCGCGCTGGCGCTTGGCATTATTCAATTTTATTGGTGCGATGATCTGGGCACCGTTGATTGCCGGGGGCGGCTATTTATTCGGCCATGTGCTGGAAACTTTTTTTGCTCACATGGAACACGCGCAACGAATGTTGCTGGCCTTGTTGCTGATGGGCGGTATCGCGGCATGGGTGATAGTGCGGCGGAAGAAATAAATTATAGCGTCAGTAGCCTCCATGAAGCTTAGGGCAATCGCTGGGCTTCGTGCCTCAGCCCAGCCTACAAACTCTCAGCCCAAATTACGCCTTGCTGTTGTTGGCTATAATCGCTTGTCGTTTTCGCTAACCCTGCCATGCCTGATTGGTTAAAAAATATTCCCGGCTCGTCGCTCTTGACCACTGACAATCTGTTGCTCGGATTCTTTGTTTTTGTTGTCACGTTTGTGCTGAGTTTGGCGGTGGTGGCATTTATTGTGACGCGTTTACCAGTCGATTATTTTCATCCCTCGCGCGAGCGCAGTTTTATGGACGGGCAGCATCGATTGGTGCGTGGGCTGGCGCTGGCACTTAAAAATATTCTAGGGTTTCTGCTGGTGTTGCTTGGCATCATACTGTCGCTGCCCGGCGTACCGGGCCAGGGCTTGATTACGATATTGATTGGCGTAATGCTGCTGGATTTTCCCGGCAAGCGCGAGTTGGAGCGCAAAATCATCGGTCGCCCTGCGGTGCTGGCTACAGTAAATAAGTTGCGCGAAAAATTTTCCCGCCCGCCTCTGCAACTGTAGTTATTTCCCCGTCGCGTCGCGCGCGATGCCGTCGAGCAGTTTTTCCACATCGTCCATCGCCGCACGACTTTGTGCATTATTCACTTCTGGCGCTTTGCGATAGCTGACGAATATTTTTCCCGGCTCGTTTTGCAATTCATACACCGCAATGCCATAAGGACAAAACACCGTGTTATGCGCGTCCACTTCCATCGCTTTGCGCGAGATGACGGCGCTGCAAAACAAAATCACTTGTGCATGGCGATAGATTTTTTTGTCCGAGCCGACGTCTTTGCCGGTGCGGTTGAGCATGTCGGAGATGTGGAATTCAGCGCTGATAACCATGCCACGATTGGTGACGGCTTGCACGATGTCTTCATGCACATCGGCGTATTTTCCTTGCACGGCATAGCGCACAGTGGATTCTGTTGCTGGAGTGCTGGCGCAGCCTGGAAGCAGCAAAATCACAGCAATAAGGCTTATTAAATTATTCAATATAATCAAATAATTATGATTGTTATTTGCTGCCTATTTTCCAGCGCGCCATGGCTGCATCGTCGCTCACTCGGGCATCGACCCAACGCGCGCCTTGCGCTGTCGATTCTTTTTTCCAGAACGGCGCGGCGGTTTTCAAATAATCCATAATGAATTCGCACGCAGCAAATGCTTCACCACGATGCGCGCCGCTTACGGCGACCATGACGATTTGATCGGTTGGTTTTAGCGTACCGATGCGGTGAATGATGCGCGTGTCGAAAATATCCCAGCGCACTTTGGCTTGCGCTTCGATGTCTGCCAACGCTTTTTCCGTCATGCCGGGATAATGCTCCAGCGTCATGTCGGCGACGCCGTCGCCGTCATTCATGTCACGCACCACGCCGATGAAGCTCGCCACTGCGCCGACTTTAGGATTATTTTTTCGTAGCGCCGCGATTTCAGCACTGAGATCAAAATCCTGCTCTTGCACGTTGACGCTCATCTTAGCCGCCCGTCACCGGAGGGAAGAATGCTACTTCATCACCATCGCGCACAGGCGAATACACATCTACCATCACATGATTCACGGCAAATTTTAATTTACCGCCGCTGACCAGATTGGTTTGCCATTTACCGCCGCGCGCTTGCAAAGCTTTCAAAACGGTCATGACATCGGCAGATGCTGCGGGCAAATCAATCGCCTCGTGCGTCACGCCGAGCGCTTCCTTCAGCGAGGCGAAATATTTCAGGTTAATCACGCTTGGCTCCGGCTTGTTTGGCGGGCACTGGCAGCAAACTTAAATATTGCATTATGAATTGCGCAATGGCTTCGGCGTCGTCGATATTGAAATGCGGCAAGCGCGTCGCGATCGGCTCGTCGCTGGCGATAGCAATGACGGTTTTGTCCTGCGGATAAAGCGGCGGCTTGGCGTTGGCGACACGGTGCACTTCCAGCTTCGGGATCGGCTCCGTTTTGAAACCTTCGACCAACACCAAGTCGCAATCAGAAAAACGGCTGAGGAGTCGCTCCAGCGTCGGTTCCGCTTCGCCGCGCGATTCGTGCATCATCACCCAGCGCTTATCCGATGTAACCAATATTTCGGACGCCCCCGCTTCGCGATGGCGGTACGAATCCTTGCCCGGCTTGTCCACGTCGAAATTATGATGTGCGTGTTTGATGACGGAAACTTTCAAGCCTTCCATGACGAATTGCGGAATGAGCCGCTCCATCAGCGTCGTCTTGCCACTGCCGGAATAACCTGCGATACCAAAAACTTTCATCTGCTGCCATTCCCCCAGTGCAAATTTATATTGTAGTTTACCACTCTGCCGGTATGTTCGTGTCACGTCTAACTATTTGATTTATATCCATTTTTTAACCTTAAAAAACAACAGCATCGCTGCACCCAAAATTAGCATCAAAAACAGCGTGCCCTGAAATCCATACTGCCAATCGAGTTCAGGAAAATTATGGAAATTCATACCGAACAAGCCGGTGATAAACGTCAGCGGCAAAAAAATACTGGAAAACAGGGTGAGCACTTTCATCACTTCGTTGGTGCGGTTGCTGATACTGGAAAGATAAACGTCCTGCATGCCCGACAGCATATCGCGATAAGTGTCGATGCTGTCGGTGATGCGGATCACATGATCATACAAGTCGCGTAAATAAAGACCGGTGTTTTCATGGATTAAATCGGAGCCGGCGCGCTGCATGGATGCGATGACTTCACGCATCGGCCATACCGATTTGCGCACAAATATCAGCTCACGCCGTAGCGCGTGAATTTCACGCAAAGTGTCGGGCTTGGGATTGGCAACCAATTGGTTCTCCAGCACTTCAATTTTTTCGCCGATGTGGTCGATGACATCGAAATAGCGATCGACCACCGCATCCATAATGGCGTAGGCAGTGTAATCGGGCCGCATTTTGCGGATGCGTCCAACATTCTTGCGAATACGTTCGCGCACAGGATTGAACACATCACCGGGCCGTTCCTGAAATGAAATCACATAATTCGCGCCGACCACCAGGCTCAATTGCTCTATGGTCATCTGGTTTTCCGCACCTTCGAGGTCGAGCATTTTGACCACCAGGAAAACATAGTCACCGTAATCTTCGTACTTAGGCCTTTGCTCGGTGTTGAGAATATCTTCCAGCATCAGCGGATGAAAGCCGAGTGTTTTGCCGAAGGCCTCCAGCGCACCGGGCATTTGCACGCTATCGACATTGATCCAGGTCACGCTCGATGCATTGGCAAACGGCAGGCATTCCTCGATTTTGACCAGCGTTTTTTCTATACAGTGCTGCTCGTCGAAATCGAACAGTGTAATCCGGGCCTCGGCAAGGGCACGCTTCTCGCCGGTGTACACCAGCGATCCTGGCGCCATGCCGGATTTACGGATGTGTTTTTTTGCTTTCATGGGTGGCATCCTACGGGAAATTTTGCCCATGCTACCACGTAGACGTGAGGAGAAAAACCTTATGGCTTAATTGAACTTGGCGTTGATTTCCTTCAACTCGGCGACCATATTGCGAACTAGTTGTGCATCGGAAGCATTCGGGGCTAATTCGAGATAGCGCGTGAGGTCTTCCAGCGAGGCGCGGAAGGCTTCGAGCTGTTGATAAATCAGCCCACGGTCGCGGTATTCCTCCGCGCTATCGGGATTGATCAGCAGGAGTAAATCGATAGTTTCTATCGCCAGTTCAATATCATCTTCGTCGAAATAGACTTTTTTCAAATTGCGCAACAAGCGCATCAAAATACCGCGATGGCTCGCCGGTTGAATCAGCTCATCCAGATTGGCGCTCGCTCCCGTTGCACCGCCCTGCGCCGCTGCGAGAAAACCGCGCAATTCATCGTCGCTGACGGCCTCGCCGTGGTTAAAGGCGTTAAGTACCACGCGATATTTTTCGCCCGCCAGCATCACCAGGAAATGGCCTGGGAAATTCACGCCACGTAAATCCAGCCCGATGGCTTGGCCGAGTTCCATATACAAAATCGACAAGGTAATCGGTATGCCGGCTTTGCTGTCGATCACCGCCGAAAGATAACTGTTCCACGGATTGTAGTAGTCGAGTTCGTTACCCTGATATTCCATTTCGTCAAATAAATAAGTATTCAAGGCGGCAATTTTTTCTTTGGCGCCTGCGCCGGGCGAAATGCTGTTCGCCAATTCAGCTTGCATGGCCTGAAGCTTTTTCAAATACAAGGCAACATCCGTATCCGCCGCCAGCAGATGGGCTATAAGCAGCGCAGTTTCAGCCAGGGGAATTTTATGATCTTCCCCAGCAAGCAGGACCTTTAATCGCAGAGTTGCAGCGTCGTGAGTTTCTGTTTTCAATATCCTGCCTCTAATTTGGCATGCAATCGCTGCAACGGATTCTGGCGATAAAACAGCGTCAGCTGTTGATACACGTCGGGGAATTCCCGCGACACCACGTCAGGCATTTCAAAAAATGCTTCCGTCATGACGGCAAAAAATTCCGCCGGGTCTTCAGCCGCATAAGGGTCAATTTCTGTATCTATTTTATTATTAACGGCTATTTTAAATTTTTCGAATGCGGTTTTGAACGCCAGGGACCAACCGATCCGCGACATATTTTTATGCAGTGGCGGAAAGCCATTAGGCTCGCCATTCAGCATGTCCAGCTTGTGCGCGAACTCGTGAATCACCACATTATAGCCGTCGCCAAATCCGCTTAGCGCCGCGTCTTCCCACGACAGCACCACCGGGCCGCCGAGCCATGATTCTCCCGCCAGTGGATGGTCGCTCACGTGTACCACGCCCGCCTCATCCGTATATTCATGCCTGGGCGAAAACTGGCGTGGATAGATGATGATTTCGTTCCAGCCTTTATACGATGCTATTCCGAGGTTGAGGATGGGCAGACAGGCTTGCGTGGCGATAAACACGCGCATCGCATCGCTCAGGTCCAATCCGGCCGCAGCGGAAAATTGTTTGTCATGCAAGAACTGTTCGACTAAATTGCGTAGCCGGTTCAAATCATCATCGCTGAAACCGGATAGAAATGGCATCGCGGCCAGCGTATCGCACCACACATCGTCGGAAATCGCAGCGGCAGTCGTTGCGCGGGAGGCAAACCAGTTCTTGAACAGCGACAACATAGGGTGGAAATTTTCAGCGAACTTTCGATTCCAGCAAACAGGCGGCTTGCGCGGCAATTCCCTCGCCTCGGCCCGAAAAGCCGAGTTGCTCCGTGGTTGTCGCTTTCACGCTGACTTGCGATACCTGTATCACAAGATCGGAAGCGATATTGCTCACCATGGTGGCAATATATGGCGCCATCTTCGGCGCCTGGGCGATGATGGTCGAGTCGATATTCCCTACTCTGAAACCGGATTGCTTGATCAACGCGCCAACGTGCCGCAACAGCTGCCGGCTGTCGATGCCCTTGTAACGCGGATCGCTGTCGGGGAAATGTTTGCCGATGTCTCCCAACGCCGCTGCGCCGAGCAAGGCATCGCAAATTGCGTGTAGCAAAACATCGGCATCGGAATGGCCGAGCAATCCTTTGTCATACTCAATCTCGACGCCGCCGATGATCAACTTGCGGCCGCTGACTAATGCATGCACATCAAATCCGTTACCGATTCTCATCATATTTGCCTGTTAATATATCACACGAAGACAATTTTATAACTATTTGATTTATTTTAGTATTTTTTGCATCAACGCGATGTCGCCGGGATAAGTTACTTTGAAATTCGCGGCGCTGCCCGACACCAGTTTCGGTTTCAATCCCAGCGCTTCTATCGCCTGCGCTTCATCTGTTACTGAATCGGCGGGCAAGGCGTTCAACGCACGCTTGAGCAATCCATAACGAAACATTTGCGGCGTCTGTGCCAGCCATAAATTTTCGCGCGGCACAGTAGCAACAGTCCGTTGCTCTGCGTCGCCCTGCTTTAAAGTATCCGGCAAAGGCAACGCCAGCAAGCCGCCGACTTCGTCCTGCGCCAACTCTTTTATCAATTTAGTCACATCAGATGATTGCAATCCGGGCCGCGCGGCATCATGCACCAGCACCCAATTGTCATCAGCCATATGCGGCGCGATCGCATTCAATCCATTGAGCACGCTTTGCGCACGGCTGGCACCGCCACAGCGCAGCACGCTTAATTTGCCGTTGAAACGCGGCCAATCGTGCTGCCCCCAAAATTGGTCACGCGGATCAATCACGACATAGACGTGGTCTATCGCGGCGATGCCGCACAAAGTCTGCAAAGGATAATGCAGCATGGGTTTGCCGTTGAGCAAAACATATTGTTTCGGCGTGGATTCGCCGATGCGCGTGCCTTTGCCTGCGGCGGGAATCAGTGCGACAGTACGATAAGCCATCAAATCAACTATTTATGAATATTGGCATCATTATCGCGGCAAGTTGCAGGCAGAGCAAGTTTGTAACTTGACAACGACGCGATTTATCTGGCAACGCCGAATAAAAAAATTAGACAAGCAGCCGTATTTTGTACAAACTCAAGCAGCACTTTTTCATCGCGTATTACTCCGGTCATTCCACTTCAACTAAGTTCGCTATCTTATTCATGCGCAGGATTATTTTAATATTTCTGTTAACTATCCTGCTTGGATACAGCGGCAATCCCGCCGTGGTCATCCCGCCCGTCGCACCGAAAATCCTCACTGAATTAATTGTATTAACAGTAAATAGCCCCGCAAGTTATTTTGAAGATGCCAGCGGAAACTACCGTGGGCTTGATCACGACCTGGCGCAGGAATTCGCCCGCTACCTGAATGTACCGATTCGTTTTGGAATTGCAGACAAAATTGACGATGTGTTGCCTGCATTGAATGCAGGCCGGGCAAATATAGCGGCTGCCGCGCTGACTGTTACCCCGCAACGGGAAAAACTGGCGCTGTTTTCCGTCCCTTACCAAATGGCCACAACACAGGTAATTGCGCGCATCGATGACGATACTCCCCTCGACGCCGCGCATCTTGTCAATAGCGTGGTTCATGTCACGCCCACCGGCGGCGCTAACCAAAGCATGCTGGGGCTGAAACAACAGTTCCCGCATCTGCTCTGGCGCGAGGCGGGCGAACTGAGCGAAGATGATTTACTGAAAAAGCTGGAAGACGGCGAAATCGATGTAGCCGTCGGCGATTCACATTTGTTTGCGCTGTCGCGGAATTTTTTCCCCGACGTCAAAGTCGCTTTTGAGCTGGGGCAACCCGCACCGGTTGCCTGGGCATTGCCGTTGAATGATATTTATAATCTGCTACCTAAAGTAAATGAGTTTATGGAAGCCATACGCGCCGATGGCCGGTTGAAACGGCTGATCGACCGCTACTACGGACATGTGGCACAACTCAAAAGCGACGATATCAGTGGCTTGATCGAACGGTCAGCAACGGTACTACCGCGCTATAAACAGTTTTTCTGGCAGGCTGAACAACGCACCGGCATCGACTGGCGCCTGCTCGCCGCGGTGGCGTACCAGGAAAGTCATTGGGATCCTTACGCGACTTCTTATACCGGTGTGCGCGGCATGATGATGCTCACAGTGGAAACGGCCGACCGCATGAAAGTCGCTGACCGGCTCGACGCGCGCCAGAGCATTCTAGGCGGCGCGGAATATCTATTGATGCTGAAACAAGTCGCCCTTCCCTCACGCATTCCGGAACCAGACCGCAGTTGGCTGGCATTGGCTGCCTACAACCAGGGCCTGGGTCATCTGGAAGACGCGCGTATCCTGGCGCAGCGGCAACAGTTCAGCCCCGACGCCTGGCTGGACGTGAAACTTACATTGCCTTCAATTTCCAGCCCGCGCTTTTACAAGACGCTTAAGCACGGATATGGCCGCGGCGGCGAAGCCGTGCAATTCGTGGAGAATATTCGAAATTACTACGATATATTGCTGCGCCTGGAAAAACCCTACGAACCCATGCTGCATGCTTTTGACGACACGCCCATCTCGCCGCGAAAACCTGACCCGCGCACGGCGATACTTACCGTAGTCAAATTACCAAAGCATTTGGCTGAACCTGAGGAAGCAGATACGCCGGCATTCACCGTAGTGAAAGCTGTCAAACAGGCGCCTGGGGCAGAAGCTGAAGTTTCTCCAGCCCCGGCAAATACGGTTTCAACGCCGCAGGAAGACTGACACTGCCGTCAGCGTTCTGGTAATTTTCCAGCACTGCTACCAGCGTTCTCCCCACCGCCAAACCCGAACCATTCAATGTGTGCACCAACTCAGTCTTGCCCTGCGCGTTGCGAAAGCGTGCTTGCATTCGCCGTGCCTGAAACGCTTCGTAATTACTGCAAGAAGAAATTTCGCGATACGCCTGCTGGCCGGGCAACCATACTTCGAGATCATAAGTTTTGGCTGAAGAAAAACCAATGTCGCCGGTGCACAACAACATTTTGCGATACGGTAATTCCAGTTTTTGTAAAATCGCTTCCGCGTTGCCAGTGAGCTCTTCGTGCACCTTATGCGATTCATCCGGATGCACAATCTGCACAATTTCCACTTTGTCGAACTGGTGCTGGCGTATCATGCCGCGCGTGTCCTTGCCGTAACTGCCTGCTTCGCTGCGGAAACACGGCGTATGCGCGACGAATTTCAGCGGCAGGTTTTTTGCCTCGATTATCGTATCGCGCACCAGGTTGGTCACCGGATATTCGGCTGTAGGAATCAGATACAAACCCTGCTTTTCTATTTTGAATAAATCCTCTTCGAATTTCTGCAGGCTGGTGACGCCCTGCACCGATTCGGCGTTGACCAGATACGGCACATACAATTCCGTGTAGCCATGCTCGCGGGTATGCACGTCGAGCATGAACTGCGCCAGTGCGCGATGCAGCCTTGCCAGCGGGCCATGCAACACCGAAAAGCGCGCGCCGGAAAGTTTCACCGCGTTTTCAAAATCGAGCAAGCCCAGCTTCTCGCCGATTTCCACGTGATCTTTCGGCGCAAAACCGAATGTGCGCGGCGTGCCCCAGCGGCTGACTTCCTTATTCTGCGCTTCGTCTTTGCCAATGGGCACCGATTCGTGCGGCGTGTTCGGCACGGTCATTAACATCGCATTCAGTTTTAATTGCACCGCTTCGAGTTGCTCTTCGGCTTTTTTCAGCTCATCGCCCATGCCCGCGACTTCGTTCATCACAGCCGTGACATCTTCCCCTTTACTTTTCGCCATGCCGATTTGTTTCGATGCGCTGTTACGCTTGGCCTGAAATTCCTGCGTGCGCGTCTGAATATTTTTGCGCTCGCTTTCGAGCAACTGAAATTGCGCAACATCCAATTGATAGCCGCGCGATGCTAATCGTTTCGCAACGGCATCAATATCGGTTCTAAGCAAAAATATGTCTAACATCGTAAGCCCTTTATTTTATTTAATTATTTATGTATCTTGTTTTGCGTATTTCGTAGGGTGCGCCATGCCCAGGCGTAACAAATATCTGAAAAATTTCTGATGCAAATACAGAAAAAGAATCACCAACCATCCTGTAACGCGTGCGCGCGGTGCACTCTACGATCAATCCAACCACCAGCGAAGAGTTTGAATTTATCCCCCGCCCCTTGAAGGGAAGGGACAAAATCCCTACTTCTTTTTCTTATCCAGCTCGCGCAAATGCGCCAACTTCTCCGCTATCTTCGCTTCCAATCCACGATCGACCGGCCGATAAAAATTCTGTTTCTCCATTCCCTCAGGAAAATAATTTTCCCCCGCCGCATAGCCTTCGTCTTCATTATGCGCGTAGCGATAATCTTTGCCGTAACCCAAATCCTTCATCAACTTGGTCGGCGCGTTGCGGATATGTTCCGGCACCGGACGCGAGCCATCGCTTTTGATGAAAGCGCGGGCTTCATTATACGCGACGTAAGCGGCGTTCGACTTGGCGGCGACGGCCAAGTAAATCACCGCATGCGCCAAGGCTAATTCGCCTTCAGGCGAACCGAGGCGTTCATAGGTTTCCGCCGCATCCAGCGCCACGCGCAATCCGCGCGGATCGGCCAAACCAATATCTTCACTCGCCATGCGAATCACGCGCCGCGCGACATAACGCGGGTCCGCCCCGCCATCCAACATGCGCACCATCCAATATAAAGCCGCATCGGGGTCGGAACCGCGCACCGATTTATGCAGCGCCGAAATCTGGTCATAAAACGCATCGCCACCCTTGTCGAAACGGCGCAAGGCTTCGGACAAAGCGTTTTCAGAAAACTCCACGCTGATATTTTTTACTTTCGCCGTTTTGGCGGCCGTATGAATTTGCTCCAGCAAATTCAACAAACGCCGCGCATCACCATCTGCCACGCCGATCAAACGATCACGCGCGCCCTGCTCGAAGCTCAAACCTTTCAACGCCGAAGCCAACGCGCGATCAAACAATTCACCCAGTTCGGATTCGGACAGCGGCTTCAACACATACACCGCGGCACGGGACAGTAAGGCGCTGATTACCTCGAACGACGGGTTCTCCGTCGTCGCGCCGATGAAGGTAATCAACCCCGATTCCACATGCGGCAAAAACGCATCCTGCTGCGATTTATTGAACCGATGCACTTCATCGACAAACATAATCGTGTCGCGGTTGTATTGCGCCTGGTTCAGCCGTGCCTGCTCAATCGCGTCGCGAATTTCCTTCACGCCCGACAACACAGCCGAGATGGCAATAAAATCCGCGTTGAATGCCTGCGCCGTCAGCCGCGCCAAAGTCGTCTTGCCCACGCCCGGCGGCCCCCATAAAATCATCGAATGCAACTTGCCCGAGGCAAACGCCAAACGCAGCGACTTGCCCGGCCCCAGCAAATGCGTTTGCCCGATCACCTCATCAATAGTTTGCGGCCGCATGCGCTCCGCCAGCGGCGCATGCTCGGCTTGGTGGTCTTGTGCGGAGAGGAGATCGGTCATGAAATGAGAAGGCTTTGAAAACTATTGAATTATTATAGGTATATTATGGCTTGGCCGGAACCCATGGAAGGAATACAGTGGAAATCCGCATCAGCACCATTCGTTGACCGTTCTATCCGCCGCAATCGTTTCATTTGCCGCAATTTCCGGCAGTTGCCTCAGCCGCGCATAGTAGGGAGCGAAATCGGGCGCAGTCGCGTCGAACAATTCCTGAAAGCTGTCGATGACGAAGTAGGTTTCCTGAAACGTATCGATCTTGTAGTTGGTTCGCATTACGCGCAGTAGATCGAAGCGGATACGGTTGGGCTTCTGGCTCCCGATGCAATATGGCAATTCGCCGGCAGACGAGAGGATACCAGCCCCATAGGTGCGCAAGCCTTTAGGCGTGCGTATCAACCCGAATTCCACCGTGTACCAGTAGAGCCGGGCGAGATAATCGAGCGCGTTGAGGCCCTTGGCTTTCATGCCGCCCTTGCCGTAAGCCTCGAGGTAATTGGCAAACACGGGGTTGAACAACAACGGTACGTGGCCGAAAAAATCGTGGAAGATGTCCGGTTCGGCGATGTAGTCAAATTCTTCGGGGTTCCGCAGCCACACCGTCACCGGAAAACGACGGTTGGCCAGGTGGGTGAAGAAAACATCGTCAGGCAACAGGCCCGGTACCGCGGCCAGCGTCCAGCCGGTAGCGGCTTTCAGTTTGACATTGATGTCATCAAAGCGCGGCATACCCGCACTGAAATTCAAGGTCGACAGCACCGCGCAAAATTCATCACAGCCATACATTGGCACCAACGCTGACTGGCGCGCATACAGCCGCTTCCACAGGTCCTGCTCGGCAGTGGTGTAGCGTGCATAGTCCTGCACGACGGTATAGTCCGGCCGCATCCGCGAATAGTCACCTCGCAAGGGGTGATCGGTTTGGCCGGCCATTATTTCGTCCTGGCTTTTGCAAGGCGATTCCTGATCGAGCCAAAAATTGTTTCGCCGTGATGGTCGATCATATCAATTTCGATCTCATCACCGAAGCGCAGAAAATCCTCCTTGGCGGCACCGAGTTCAACTTGCTCGACAAGGCGCTTTTCCATGATGCACGCGTAACCGGCCGCCTGGTCCTGATTGGACACGGTTCCGGAACCTATCAGCGTACCCGCCATCAGTGGACGAGTTTTGGCCGCGTGCGCGATCAGGTCATAGAGCGAGAAAGTCATGTCGTCAGCTGCGTTGGGATTGCCGAGCCAGTGACCGCGCACATGGCAGACGAGCCGGAAATCGAGTTTGCCGGCACCCTTCCCATCGCTCCATGCGTCTCCCAGTTCATCGGGCGTGACGGCAACCGGCGAGAGTGCATTCTGGCCCTTGCCATTCACAAAGCCAAAGCCCTTGGCGAGTTCGGCCGGGATCAGGTTGCGGTAGGAAATGTCGTTGACCAGCACCACCAGTCGAACTGCCACCGCAGCTTCGGCCGGTGTTGCGCCCATTTTTACATCACCGGTAATGACGCCGATTTCGCCCTCCAGGTCCACTCCCCAATCCTCGGACAGCACTTCAATAGCGTCGCGCGGCCCCAGCATCGCATCGCCACCGCCTTGGTACATCAACGGATTGGTATAGAAGCTCTCGGGAACCGTATCGTTTCTGGCGCGCCGCACACGCTCGACGTGGGAAAGGTACGCCGAGCCATCGAGCCATTGATGCGTGCGCGGCAGCGGGGCTGCGACTTTGCCTTCGGCCAACGCTTTCTGGAAATCGATGATGGGCCGGTCGGTACCGCAATTGATTGCTTCAAATTCATTCAGCAGCTCACGCTCCAGGGCATGCCAGTGTTCGAGCGCGTATTGCATCGTCGGCGCGATATTCTCGACCGACACTGCGCGGGCCAGGCTCGCATCGACCAGTAGCAGGGTGCCGTCGCGAGTGGGGCCTTTGAGGGAGGCAAGTTTCACTTGTGTTTTCCCCTGTTTTTCCGGCACTTCGATCCTTCGGCAGGCTCGCGGTGAACGGTCATTTATTCACCCTCGCCGGTTCAAACCCCTCCCACGCCGCATCGTAATCGGCCTGCAACAACGCATGGGACATTGCATACGCCGTCGGGCCAAACACATACCGGCTCTCAAACATGAACGCCAAGGTGTTGCCCTGATAGGCCGGGGCCAAAACTTCGTTCACCGCCTTCGAATAGGCAGGCTGATCCGGCCCATGTGCCGAGAAACAGTTATGCAGCGAGCCGCCGCCCGGCCTGAAGCCCTCGGCCTTGGCGTCGTACACGCCGTGAATCAGTCCCATGTACTCGCTCATCAAATTGCGATGGAACCACGGCGGGCGGAAGGTGTGTTCGGCGACCATCCAGCGCGGCGGAAATATGACGAAGTCCACGTTCGCCGTGCCTGCAGTTTTTGAGGGCGAAGTGAGTACGGTGAAGATCGACGGGTCGCAGTGATCGAACGACACGGAATTAATAGCGTTGAACTCGGCGAGGCCGTATTTGTACGGATAGTAGTTGCCGTGCCATGCCGCTACGCTCAGCGGTGATCCCGGTGCCGTGCAGATCCATGCGCGTCCGCCGAACTTGGCAATGATCTCGCACGGGCCCCGCACATCTTCGTACCAGGCTACCGGAGCGAGAAAGTCGCGCGGATTGGCGAGGCCATTGGCACCAATTGGGCCCAGATCCGGCAGGCGGAACGGCGCGCCGTAGTTTTCGCACACGTAGCCGCGCACCGCACCCCCTACCTCTACCCGGAACTTGATACCGCGCGGGATGACGGCGATTTCACCGGGCTTGACGTCGATGATGCCGAACTCAGTTTTCAGGACCAGAGCGCCTTCCTGTGGCAGGATCAGCAGTTCACCGTCGGCGTCGTAAAAGCACTGCGTCATGGAGCGGTTGGCGGCGTAAACGTGCACGCCGACGCCACGCTGCAATGAGGCGTCGCCGTTGGTAGCGATGGTCGCAAGGCCTTCGAAAAAATCGGTCGGCGTCGCCGGCATCGGCAAGGGGTTCCAACGCAAGCGATCCGGTGATGGCGGCATCTCGCGGTCCGGTGCAGTGCGAAGGCGCGGACTCGCACACGGGTGATACGCCGAATGCTCCGCGGACGGTTGCAGCCGATACTGCCAGGATCGCAGGTTTTCCGCACGCGGCGCGGTAAATGCGCTGCCAGAAACCTGTTCGGCATACAAACCGAAAGCCAGCTTTTGCGGCGAGTTCTGCCCTTGCGGCAACGCGCCTGCAACGGCTTCGGTGGCGTGTTCGTTACCGAAGCCGGATAGATATTTCGGCGGCGCCATAATCAGATCACGCCACGGGCGATTTGGTCGGCTTCGATGGCTTCGAACAACGCCTTGAAGTTGCCTTCACCGAAACCCTCGTTGCCCTTGCGCTGAATGACCTCAAAAAATATCGGCCCGATGACGGTGTCGGTGAAAATCTGCAGCAGTTTGTCTTCCTTCGATTCTTTGTCGAGGCCTTCGCCGTCAATAAGAATTTTGTTTTTCTTCAGCCGCTCCAGGTCTTCACCGTGATTCGGCACCCGCTTGTTGACCAGCGCATAGTACGCGTCCGGCGTATCAAGAAACCTGACGCCCCTGGCGCGCAACGCTTCAACCGTTTCGTAAATGTTGGCGCAGGCGAGCGCTATGTGCTGTATCCCTTCGCCGTTATAGGCGTCCAGGTATTCCTGAATTTGCGATTTTTTGTCGGAGGGTTCGTTGATCGGAATGCGAATTTTGCCGCAGGGACTGGTGAGGGCGCGCGAGGTCAGGCCGGTTTTTTTGCCTTTGATATCGAAGTAGCGGATTTCGCGGAAGTTGAACAGCTTTGCATAGAACTCCGCCCAGGTGTCCATGCGCCCTTCGTAGACATTGTGCGTCAGGTGATCGACGTACTGCAGGCCTACACCTTTGGGATCCGGGTCAACCCCGGCCACAGGCACAAAATCAACGTCGTAAATGGTGCGCGGACCGTAGCGGTCGATAAGATATAGGAGCGATCCGCCGATGCCCTGGATGGCTGGGATGTTCAACTCCATCGGGCCGACCGGGCCGTCGTATGCTCTGGCACCCAGCGCCACTGCGCGTTTGAATGCAGCCGACGCATCTCTGACGCGAATGCCGAATGCGCATACCGATGGCCCGTGTACCCTTGCAAAAGATTGCGCAAAGCTGTCTGGCTCGGCATTGACGATAAAATTAATCCCGCCCTGCCTGAACAGCGTGACGCGTTTGCTGCGATGGCGGGCAACGGCGGAAAAGCCCATGCTGTCAAACAGGCGGCCAAGGGCGTCGGTATCGGGCGCGGTATATTCGACGAACTCGAAGCCGTCAGTGCCCATGGGGTTGTCAAACAAGTCCGCCATCATTTTCTCCTGCAATTGAACCGATACGCCACAAGCCGAATTTTCAGGAGATATGCCAGGAGAAATATTTTACGCGCATGACGTGCATCCGTAAAATTCCTGAATCCCGCGCAGCCCTGATCGCGCTTCGGCAGTGCTCGCCCTGTCCGGCTATACATCGGTGGCTAAGCCCTAGAGTCAGCCACAATGCAGCCTGCCCAATCCGAACGCAATGCGCAGCAACTTGCCCGCGCCGAACAAATGCGTTTGCCCGATCATCTCGTCAATAGTCTGCGGCCGCATCCGCTCCGCCAACGGCGCATGTTCGGCTTTGTTGTCTTGTGCGGATAGAAGGTCGGTCATGAAATGGAAAGGTTTGAATAACTGTCGAATTATAGGTATGTTAAGGCTTAGCTGGAAAAAAATAAAACAGCATGAAGATTTTGGTGAGCTGCAAAATTAATGAGATCAATTTTAATAGAACGAAAGAGTTTTTTAACCAAGGAAATAAATCAAAATTTAGTAATAAATGCGTCGCAATAGTTTTACGCACTGAGTTTGTAAACAGCACAATTTTTTATTCAGCAACAACATAATTATTATCGCTTGAAAATTGGGGGAAGAATGTTCGTTCCAATGTGGGTTTTAGTAATAATTGTGCTTTGTGTCTGCTGCTCCCTTGCCGACCAGTGATGATCTGCCGTCTAAGACACTTCGGTAATTTTCCGCTCTGTAACCTTCGTCCTGAAAGGGGAATTCGGTATGGTTCATTCGTGTTTCCCCTATGCGCACGTTGTACTGGACTTATTGTCGGGAGTTTCACTTCTATTGCAATTACGGCGCTCGGAATGAGACTCGCGCTGCCAACTACTTCAGTTATTGTTCTTACAATTCCACTAATTATGGACGGACTGCTTCAGTACTTGGGCCTGTTAATTAGTACAAATACTCGGCGGCTTATAACTGGTCTGCTTTTTGGTTTCGCAATCACTCAATATGAAGGCACTTTTGCAATTTAGATTACGGCTTCACCCAAACATTATTCCACTGGCCTCTGCAAAAAGACGTGCAAACTCTTGATTCAGGCGTTTGCAATCAATGGCCTTCCCCCGTTTTCGCGGACACATTCTTTAAGCACATAGTTGATTTTCAAATTGTACAGGACTGATGTAACCAATCGTCGAATGCCTGCGTTTCGGATTGTAGAACCTTTCAATGTAATCGAA
>JBAVRP010000023.1:0-85290 GCA_049695115.1 Burkholderiales bacterium
CCCACGTTGTGGCTCCAGCATAACTTTCGCTCCGCAAAAAGTTAGCTTCCGCCGCAACAAACTACCCACGTTGTGGCTCCAGCATAACTTTCGCTCCGCAAAAAGTTAGCTTCCGCCGCAACAAGCCACTCCGTGGCGTGTTGTCCAGGCGTGCGACTAACCGCTCATCCACCTCTCCTGAAGGCAGCACATAATAAACCGGCAGGCTTGCCATAGCAATTATATCGCTAAGCGGTTAGCACGCGCGGGCGCCGAAACAGTTGCAAAATCGATTCGCGATTTCGCCACATAAACATACTCAGTATGGCTACCAACATGGCACCATGCACAGGCCAGATGCCGACCGTGGGTGAAATTTTTTCCTGCAGCGTCCAAGCCTGGAAAATATTGATGAAGTTGTAATAAATAAAAAATACCAGTAGCGCGATAATGAGATTCCACGATTTGCCGCTGCGCGGATTGGTGTAGCTCAACGGTATAGCAGCGCCAGCCAGAAGCAACACGCTCATCGGCAAACTGAGACGCCAGTGCAGCTCACTGATGTTTTGTGCGGTAGGATTTTCCAGTAATGCTTCCGTCGGCAGCGCCCTGGCTTGCGGCGTATAAGGCGCGAGGACGCGCGGCTCGATGCGCATGCTGTAGGAGCTGAAATCAATTACTTTGTAATCGGCCTTTCCTGGCGTGCCTTCATAGCGACGGCCGTTAGAGAGCACGAGAAAGCGCTGGCCGTCCTTGTCGCTTCTCTGTATTCCCTGCTGCGCCACAACGATACCGAGTTTCTGGTTTTGCAGGCTTTGAGAAAAAACATTATTCACCGCGGAAGAGTCAGCGGAAAGTTTATCGACAAAAATCACGCGGTCGGCGTAGCGCGATTCGTAAAATATTCCAGGTGTGATCGCCGAGACGTCGTCGCGGGTATCGAGTTTGCGTTGGTAATCGGCGCTCATACGCTGCGCCCAGGGCCCGAGATAAAAACTTAATCCCGCCACCAGCAATGCCACTGGCACAGCAAAATACATCACCGGTTTCAGCCATGCATTCAATGAAAGTCCCGAACTGGCCCACACGGCCATTTCGCTGTCTTGGTAACAGCGGATCAAGGTCATCAGAACGGCAAAATATACTGTCATTGACAGCACCAGCGGCAGGTAATTCAGCATGGAAAAGCCAAGAAACGCGATCACCGTGTCCGGGGTCAGGATTCCCGATGCCGCTTCCGCCAATAACCTGATCAGCACGGCGGTAGTGGCGATGGTGAGCAAAACTACCGAGACTGCAAGAGCCAGGGAGCTAAATTCGCGCACCATAGAACGGGAAAAAATCATATCAAGGAATAATCAAATGATAGTCAGGCTTTTTTGACTTTTGCGCTACAAACTGGCGATAATCCAACCATAGCAGATAGTGCTACTGTCACTAAGGGAAATACAAAATGGAATTTAGCATAAAAAGCGGTAACCCAGCGAAACAACATGGTGCCTGCGTGGTCGTCGGCGTATTCCTGCCGCGTATCCTGTCCGACTCGGGCGAGGCGCTGGATAAGGCATCCAAGGGCTACATAGCAGATATCATCCGCCGCGGCGACTTG
Organism: Burkholderiales bacterium; assembly: GCA_049695115.1. Classification (GTDB taxonomy): domain Bacteria; phylum Pseudomonadota; class Gammaproteobacteria; order Burkholderiales; family JBEEJL01; genus JBEEJL01. The sequence goes on from JBAVRP010000023.1 coordinate 1,589, forward strand.
GAAGGCAAACTTGGTAGCACGCTGATACTGCACAAAATTCCTGGCCTTCAGTGCGACCGGGTGATGCTGGTCGGCTTGGGGCGCAAGCGCGATTTTCATGACCAGCAGTACCGGACGGCGATAAGCGCCGCAGTCAAAACCCTGAACGAGACCGGTTCCCTCGAAGCGTCGCTCTACCTGAGCGAATTGCCCGTGCCCAAGCGCGATGCCGCATGGAAAGTGGAACAAGCCGTCGTGATGGCGATGGAAGCGGTATATCGTTTCGACAAAATGAAAAGCAAAAGCGAAGATGTGCGACGCCCGCTGCATAAACTCACCATCGAAGTCGCCAGCCGCACTGAACTGCGCGCAGGCGAACAGGCGATTGCCCATGGCCTCGCGATTGCGCGAGGGATGAATCTGGCCAAGGACCTTGGCAACCTGCCGCCGAATATTTGCACGCCGACCTACCTCGCCGAACAGGCAAAGACCCTGGCCAAAGAGCTCGGGCTTAAAGCCAAAATCCTCGACCGCGACGAAATAGAAAAACTCGGCATGGGTTCTTTTCTTTCTGTCACCAACGGCAGCCGCCAACCGCCCAAATTAATCTGCCTGGAGTACAACGGCGGAGGCAAAAAAGACCAGCCGCATGTGCTGGTCGGCAAAGGCATCACCTTCGACACCGGCGGCATTTCGCTCAAGCCCGGTGCGGAAATGGATGAAATGAAATACGACATGTGCGGCGCGGCGAGCGTGCTTGGCACTATTCAGGCAGTCGCGGAACTCAAATTACCAATCAACGTCGTCGGCATCATTCCCACTTGCGAAAACATGCCCGATGGCCTGGCGACGCGGCCCGGCGATGTAGTCACCAGCATGTCGGGGCAAACTGTCGAAATTCTCAACACCGATGCCGAAGGACGTTTAATTTTGTGCGACGCGCTGACTTACGCAGAACGCTATAAACCGGCAACCGTGGTTGATATCGCGACGCTTACCGGCGCGTGTGTGATTGCATTGGGCCATGTGGCGAGCGGGCTGTACGCCAATCAGGATAGTTTGGCGAAAGAACTATTATCTGCCGGTGAATATTCGCAAGACCGCGCCTGGCATATGCCGCTGTGGGATGAATATCAGGATGCTTTGCGCAGTAACTTTGCCGATATGGCCAACATTGGCGGCCGCGCCGGCGGCAGCATCACCGCCGCGTGTTTTCTTTCGCGTTACACCAAAAAATATCATTGGGCGCATTTGGATATTGCCGGCACAGCATGGAAATCGGGCACGCAAAAAGGCGGCACCGGCCGGCCGGTTCCATTGCTCACCCGTTTTCTGATCAATCAATCGGAAAAGTAAACGTGACCGAAATTCTTTTTTATAGCCATGTGGAAAACAAATTCCATACTGCCTGCGAAATCAGCAACAAGGTATTGCGTTCGAAACGTAAAATGATGGTATTCGCGCAGGATGAAGCAGCGGCGGCAAAAATCGACCGCCTGCTATGGACGATTCCCGCTCTTGGCTTTCTGCCCCATTGCGTTGCCGGGCATCCGCTTGCGGCAGAAACGCCGATTGTCATTTCCTGCGACCCTGATAAACTGGTATTTGATGATGTATTGCTTAATCTGCATGATGAAGTGCAGCCCCTATTCAGCCGCTATCAACGGGTAATTGAAATCGTCAGCACCGACGCCGCCGATGCCGCGGCCGCCCGAGCCCGCTACAAATTTTACAAAGACCGTGGTTATTCCATTATTTCGCACAACCTGTCTAAAAAACCGGGTTAACGCACATGAGCGAAGACGATTCATTGATAGACAAGCTGGAAGCGCTGATGATTAAAAACCGCGGTACACCCCAGGCAGGGGAAAATCAGTTCGACGACATTCCCGTGCTCACCGACATTCTCGACGACGGCGCGCCGAAGCCTCTGTATGCCGCGCCGACCCTGCCCGCTGTTGATGAGCCCTTTCCGACCGAACTGCATTTCGCCAGCCTGAGCGATGAACGCATCCGCGCCATCGCCCGCGAAGTGCAGTATCATGTGATGCGCAATATCGATCCGCTACTATCAGGGCCGATCCAGGAAAAACTGTTGAATAAAATCGAGACCTACGTGAACGAAGCTGTGCGCAATGCACTGGCCGAATTGAAGCAGGAAATTTCCGACAGCATTACCACGGCCGTCACCGATGCGCTTAGCGCAGAAGCGGCCACATCCGTCACTACCGTGCCCAAACGTCCCCAGTAATTTCCGCGCGCTAATCCGCTATAATCCAGCTTTAGTTTTTACATCCGGTTATGCAAATAGCCGGCATCAGAAGAACACGTCATGGAACTGGCAAAAAGTTACGAGCCTAACGCGATTGAGGCCTATTGGTACCCGCTATGGGAATCCCACGGTTATTTCAAGGCCGGCACCACGCCGGGCAAGCCCGCTTACTGCATCATGCTGCCGCCGCCGAATGTGACCGGCACACTGCATATGGGCCACGCTTTCCAACATACACTGATGGACGCCCTTACCCGCTACCACCGCATGAGCGGCGACAATACTTTGTGGCAACCAGGCACCGACCACGCCGGCATCGCCACGCAAATGGTTGTTGAGCGTCAACTCGACTCACAAGGTTCATCCCGTCATAACCTCATAGAACAATTTGGAAAAGTAGAGGCTCGTAAGCTATTTCTGAAGAAAGTATGGGAATGGAAAGCCGAATCCGGCGCGACCATTACACGCCAAATGCGCCGCCTCGGCACTTCGCCCGATTGGTCGCGCGAACGCTTTACCATGGACGAAGGTTTATCCAAAACTGTTACCGATGTTTTTGTGAAACTGCATGAACAAGGTTTGATTTATCGCGGCAAGCGTTTGGTCAATTGGGATCCGATACTAGGCACGGCAGTCTCTGACCTAGAAGTGAACCAGGAAGAAGAAGACGGGTTTCTCTGGCATATCCGCTATCCGCTAGCGGAGAAGGATACCAAAATCGGCTTGACGCATTTGACCGTCGCCACCACGCGTCCGGAAACCATGCTCGGCGACGTCGCGGTAATGGTGCACCCTGAAGACGAACGTTACCAACATTTGGTTGGAAAATATGTAAATCTGCCCCTATGTAATCGCCCCATTCCCATCATTAAAGATCCTTATGTTGATAAGGAATTCGGTACAGGCTGCGTCAAGGTAACGCCTGCACATGACTTCAACGACTATGCGGTCGGCCAACGGCATAATCTTCCACAGTTAAATGTGCTAACGCTGGATGCAAAAATTATCGACAACTTCATACCTGCTGGCGGTGAAAAAGTTTTTGATTATGTAGCACCCCTAGAGCATGGGGGGAAAGTTGGTCCTGCTGGGTCGCAACCACTTGCCAGCACGATTGGAATCCCAGAAAAATACCAAGGGCTTGACCGCTTCGAAGCACGCAAACTCATCGTCGCCGATCTCGACGCGCAGGGCCTATTGGAAAAAACCGAGAAGCACAAACTCAAAGTCCCGCGCGGCGATCGAACCGGTGTGGTCATCGAACCCATGCTCACCGACCAATGGTTTGTTGATCTCACAGAAACCAAGCGACGTGATGGAAAGCCTGGTCCGGGTGGACTTATTGCGATTACGAAACCCGCGCTTGAATGTGTCGCCTCCGGTGAAATCAAATTCGTACCTGATAACTGGACAACGACTTACAACCGATGGCTGAACAATATTCAGGATTGGTGTATCTCGCGCCAACTCTGGTGGGGGCATCAGATTCCGGCGTGGTACACCGACGCTGGAAAAATTTATGTCGCCCATGATGAAGCACAAGCGCGCGCAATGGCTGCGAAAGACGGATACAGCGGTAATCTGAAACGTGACGACGATGTGCTCGACACCTGGTTTTCATCCGCGCTATGGCCCTTCTCCACCCTCGATTGGCCTAAAGATAATTTATTTATAAACAATTACTTACCAACATCCGTATTGATGACGGGATTCGACATTATTTTCTTCTGGGTCGCCCGCATGGTGATGATGACCTTGCACTTCACCGACAAAGTGCCGTTCAAAGAAGTGTATGTGACGGGCCTGATCCGCGATGCGGAAGGCCAGAAGATGAGCAAGTCGAAGGGCAATGTGCTCGACCCGATTGATTTGATCGACGGCATTTCGCTGGAAGATTTGTTGAGCAAGCGCACGACGGGTTTGATGAACCCTAAGGATGCGCCAAGCATCACGAAAAAAACCCGCACGCAATTTCCGGCGGGCATCCCCGCGTTCGGCACCGACGCATTACGCTTCACTTTCGCCAGCCTCGCCTCGCATGGCCGCGATATCAAGTTTGACATGCAGCGCTGCGAAGGCTATCGAAATTTTTGTAACAAGCTGTGGAACGCGACGCGCTTTGTGTTGATGAACACCGAAGGTAAAGATTGCGGCCAAGACGAAACATTACCGCGCTCGCCCTCCTACGCCGACCGCTGGATGGTAAGCAAACTGCAACGCGCAGAACAAGAGGTGGCGAAGAATTTTAATGAGTACCGCTTCGACATGGCGGCGCGCACGATATACGAATTAGTGTGGGACGAATATTGCGATTGGTATCTCGAACTCGCCAAAGTGCAACTCGCCACCGGCAGCGAAGCCGAGCAACGCGCAACACGTTTCACTTTGGTACGCGTGCTGGAATCTTTGCTGCGCCTCGCGCATCCGGTGATTCCCTACATTACCGAAGAGTTGTGGCAAAAAATCGCGCCGCTCGCAGGCAAATCTGGCGACAGCATCATGTTGCAGCACTTCCCCGTCGCGCAGCCGGAAAAAATTGACACCATCGCCGAAGAACGTATCACGCAATTAAAAGAATTGGTCAACGCCTGCCGCAATCTGCGCGGCGAAATGAATTTATCACCTTCAACCAAAGTGCCGTTGTTCGCCACCGGCGATGCCGTCACGCTGAATAATTTTTTGCCTTACATTGAATCGTTAGCAAAATTAAGCGGCAGCCAAATAGTCAACGAATTGCCCAACGACGACGCACCCGTAGCCATCGCCGGTAATTTCAAACTCATGCTGAAAGTGGAAATCGACAGGGCCGCCGAGCGCGAACGCCTGCAAAAAGAAATCACGCGTCTTGATATTCAAATTAATCAAGCACAAAGCAAACTCGGCAACGCAGGCTTTGTCGATCGCGCGCCGCCCGCAGTGGTCGCGCAGGAAAAAGAACGCTTGGAAAATTTTATCTCAACTGTTGAAAAATTTCGCGACCAACTCAGCCGTCTTGCTTAGAAAATAATTCAATAAAATCATGAAATTATTGATGGTTGATGATGACATTACCTTACGCGAGTTGTATGAAAAAGATGCCGAGCCACTATTCCAATTAACCGATAGCAATCGCACCTATTTACGGACGTGGTTGCCTTGGTTGGATATCAATAAGTCTGTTGAAAGTACGCATTGGTTTATCCAAAACTCTTTGCAGCAAGCTCGCGATGATGTTGGCGCGCAATTTGGTATCTGGTTTCTCGGCGAATTGGTAGGCGTTATCGGATATCATTTCCTCGACAAAACCAATCGAAGCGCCAACCTTGGTTACTGGCTCGCTGAACGCGCAGAAGGTCAAGGCATAATGACCAAAGCTTGCAACATGATTGTTGAAGATGCGCTGGAAGGCAAGAAACTGAACCGCATGGAGATACGCTGCGCGGTTGAGAATACAAAATCCCGCGCGATTCCTGAGCGATTAGGTTTTACGTTTGAAGGGATTTTGCGCCAGGCAGAGTTTTGTTATGATCATTACAACGATATGGCGGTGTATAGCTTGCTGGCACAAGAATACAAAAAAACTATTTAGCGGCAGCAGGCCACTTAGCCAAAAATTCTTTCCAATGCTTGTCGGTGGATTTGTCTAGCGTCGTTCTCACCAGATCCATTTCCCGCTGATGCTGCTCATCCGAAAACACGCCGCGCATTTTCTGGAAGCGCAGGAAAACCAAATAGCTATTTACCGCATCGGTCTCGCAATAATTCCTGATCGCGCTGATTTCTCCTGCTTGATATGCATCCCACACTTTACTGCCGTCCATGCCGAGCTTACCGGGCAGCCCCATCAGCTGCGCGAGATCATCCAACGGTGCGTTGGCGCGCGGTTGATACATGGCGAGCAAGTCCATCAAATCGAGATGGCGGCTGTGATAGCGGCTGATGTAGTTATTCCATCTGAAGTCTTTGTCTTCTTCGCCCATATCCCAATAGCGCGAGGCGTTGACGCTGTTAATAAGGCCGCGATAGTGCAATACAGGCAAATCGAATCCGCCGCCGTTCCACGAAACGATTTGCGGCGTATATTTTTCTACGCCGTCGTAGAAGCGTTGGATCAGTGTGGCTTCGTTATCTTGGGCAGTGCCGAGGCTCCACACTTTGAATTCGCTGCCTGCACGCAAGGCGCAGGAAATCGCAATGACCCGATGCAAATGCAATTGCAAAAAATCGCCGCCGGTTTGTTGGCGGCGGCGTTGGAAGGCGAATTCGGCGACGTCGTGATCACTCAATCCGGAACCGAGTTGGTGTAATGTGCGCAGTCCTGCGACATCGGGTACGGTTTCGATATCGAAAACTAGAGTCGGCGTCACAGGGTTTTCTTTATTTTTACATGTAAAATACTTAAATATAATCAAATACTTATAATTAAAACGTATCGATTACTTTTTCGTCCATTCGCCCGCTGCATTTTGGTAATACCAACCACTTTGCGCTTTGGAAATCCAGCGTGATGCGAAAGTCGTTTTCACTTCGGCTTCCCATTCCGGATGTTTATTTGCGTTGGCGATTTCTTTATATAGCGCGGCACGATCTTTGTTTTCGTCGGCGACTGCGGAAGTCACTGCAGGACGTTGCGCCATCGGCACGGCTGACGCTTCGCGCACGGCAACCAGACCGTCTTTGGTCAGGCCGACCGCGCCGCTGGCGTAATGACCGGCGAGCGTGGCGTGGCGCGCTTGCATACCCGCTTTAAGCGCAGCTATGGCAGGCGTGTTGACTTCGATATCTGCTTGCTGTGCGAAAGCCGGCAATGCCAAGGAAAACAAAAATAATAATTTAAATAATGATTTCATGTGTGACTCCTAAAAATACTGGAAGGTTTATTTGGGTTGCACAGCGGAAGCATCAGGCTTCTTTTCGCCCTGTTTTAACTGCCATACTTCATCAATAATCTTGTCCGCCGCTTTTTCAGCCGCAGCCGGTGGAAAAGAAATATTGATCGTGACACATGCTGTCAGCAATAAAAATGTGGCTATAAAGGATGAAACAAACATATTTTTAAGCATCATGCGCTCCTGATTATTGAATGACCGGGCTGGCATTGTCCCGCGTGATCCGCCGTACCCGATCAAGGAATTCCTGCCAGCCAACGCTACGATTGTAGCCCATCACGGTGATAGCGGGTATGCCTCCCCCTTTAACGATCACGTAGCCTTGCGGTGTACTCTCGACGCCATCCATTTCGCAAATATTGTTACGCAGCTTGCAACTGAGACCAAGCTTTTCATATCCAAATTGCTCGAAGAAACGCAAAAAACTACGCTGTATTGCCGCAGCCGCGCCTGCGCCGCCGAGGGCAGAAATATTCTGTACTGCCTGTTGGCTGATTTTTTTCGGATAGCTGCCGGGGCTGCTCATGAAGCTAGCATCCATTTTCACCGGCTTCCACTTGATTAGTTCCATATCGTTAATACGAAGATCGACTCGGCCTTGCATTTTGCCGAAGGAAAAAGCCGTGGTCATCAGCGCGAGGTCCAGATTGCGCGCATCGACATCTGCCGTAAAGCGCGGCACATCGCCAAGCGCGCGATAAAGTGCCACTTCTTTGATAATGGCAAAACCATCAAGCAATTGTATGACCAGCGCACCGCTCATTTTTATGTCGTGGTTAGCGTATTCTACAATAGGGATTTCGCCGGAAATATTGCCGCTTAGTTCAGGTAGTTTGAGCGCTTTGGTCAGATCGGAAAGCGACAGCGGCGACAGCCCGCCGGAAAATTTCCATGTCCACTCACCTTTGGTTTCGGCCGCCTTGAAATCTTTTATCTCCAACTTGCCGTCGAATATTGGCAAAATCAGACGCGGTATGCTGAAGTCGTAACCGTTCATGCTGACCGGCGTATCGACCGCGCCGAGCGGGACGTTGAGCATTTTGGCCGAGGTAAAACGAATGCGCGCGTCACGTTTTTCGTCGAGCTTCCATGGCAAGTCCAGTTGCAAGCCGCTAACAGAGAGACGATTATTGGCGTCTTCGAATTGCGCATCGCGCAGAGTCAGATCGAAAACTTTGATCTCATCATTGGTCTGCACCCAATTAATATCGCCGGCACCTTTCACCGTCATAGCGTTGAAAGCTGTTTTTTCCATATAAGGTTTGAGAATCACTTTATATAAAGGATCGAGGTTGATACCCTTGCCAGACAGATGGAAGTCAGTCATTTTTTTTGCCGCCATATCCCATGCGAAAGTAATATTCGCCGCGCCAATATCGGCAAGCTGCAGGGTCGAGCTTTCGATACGCAAAGTTTTGTCGTCGAATAAACCTGTCAGGCTCAGTTTATGCCCGCCCTTTTCAAAATACAGCGGCGTCCACAAAGCTTCGCCGCTGATGTAGTCCAGGTCCCCGTTCCAGCGCCAGTTGTTGCCGGTTTTCGTGACTGTGCCCTTGAATGCAACGTTCAGTTTCTCGCCTGCGTGCAAGCCGTCCTGGTCGGAAAAAAATACGTTTATCAGTTGCAAGTCGGGTTCGATGCGTATTCCGGCGGCGTTTCCCGATACAGTGACGTTGCCGCCGACGCTGCCTTTGGTGATTTTAGGCGCAGTGGCGGGCAAATATCCGGCTACGCGCCTTAGGTCACCGTCGGCAATTTCAACTCGCGAACTCCAATCCGCGCCGCTGAAATAAATTTTGCCCGTGACGCTTTCTTTATCTTTTGATGTTAATCGGAAATCTGCTTGCTGCCTGCGCAGGTCCGCACGAAATGATGCGCTTGCGGATTCCTTGTCGAATGCGATTTTTGCCGCCGCGCATTCGACCACTCTCTGTTCCATTTTAAGTTGTGCGCAGTCGAATGCAGGCAGAATGAATTTTCGATCCGCTATATCGATCTGTTGCGCTTTGAAATTGATTTCGCCTTCAACCGGTTGGCGCATGCGCAATTGGGGTCGCGTCACCAGGAAACCGTCTCCGCGCGCGCTGTCGGCACTAATGGAAATTTCACTGATTGCGTTGGCGTGAGGAATTAAAACCAGCCAGATAAGCAAGCTGACTGATAATATTTTTAACAGAATATTTAATAAAATCATATACTTGCATAATACTGCGCACGGACTGCAGGTAACAGCCGGCGAATAAGGATCCAAGCTTATTCTACGCTTGCAACAGGATGGGATAATAACTTCGCTTGGAGGGGGAATGAATAGATGAGCTTTTCGAAATCGTCATGCGGCAGTGGTTTGCTGTAATGGAAACCTTGTACGCGGTCACATGACTGGGTACTCAAAAATCCCGCTTGTTCCGCTGTCTCCACTCCTTCGCCCACCACATGGATTTCCAGGCCGTGGGCCATCTGGATAATCGCACGGATGATGGCAGCGTTGTCGCTGTCCAACGGCAATTCCGTGATGAAACTGCGATCGATTTTGAGGCTGTCAATAGGGAAACGTTTGAGGTAGGCAAGCGAAGAGTAGCCGGTACCGAAATCATCTATCGACAACGCTATCCCCATATCGTGCAATTCATTGAGCAAACGCACTGCCTGGTCCGCATTCTGCATTACCATGCCTTCGGTGATTTCGAGTTCCAATAACTGGGCCGGCAGTCCGGTTTCCTCCAGCACTTTAGCCACCAAGGCGACCAAATTTGGCTGGAACTGTCGCGGCGACAAATTGACCGACACGCGCAACGGGCCGTAACCCTGCTGCTGCCATTTGCGATTTTGTACACAGGCCGCGCGCAGCACCCACTCGCCCAGAGGTACTATCAGTCCGGTTTCTTCGGCCAGGGCAATAAATTCGCCCGGCGCCACCAAACCCCGCTGCGGGTGCTGCCAGCGCACCAGCGCTTCCATGCCAACCATATAACCCGTCGCAAGATTGAGTACCGGCTGATAGTGCAAGCGGAATTCATCGCGCGTAATGGCGCGGCGCAAGGCCGATTCCATACGCAGCCTATCTACTGAATTGATGTCCATCTGCGCGGCGTAAAACTGGAATGTGTTTTTGCCTAATTCCTTGGCGCGATACATTGCCACATCGGCGTGACGCAGCAATTCCTGCGCATCGCTGCCATGCTGCGGATAAGTGCTGATGCCAATACTGGTGGTGAGGTCATACTCCTGCCCTTCAAGTGTGAAGGGCTTGGCTACCGCCTGCAAAATTTTTAACGCTACTGAAACCAGGTCTTCGTTCGCCAACCAACCGTCAATCAATACGACAAATTCGTCGCCGCCAAGGCGGGCAACAATGTCGCTGTCGCGCAGTGCCGACCGCAGGCGCAGCGACACTTCCTGCAACATATGATCGCCGGCATCATGGCCCAGGCTGTCATTGATATTCTTGAAACGGTCAAGATCGATGAACAGCACGGCCAGTTTGCTGCGTTTGCGTTTGCTCTGACGAATCGTGTGTTCCAAGGCGTTATTAAAACTGACACGGTTAGGCAATCCCGTGAGTTCGTCGTGGTGCGCCAGATACTCGACGCGCATTTCCGTCAACTTGCGCTCATGGATATCCATGTTGGTGCCGGCGATGCGTTCAACCAGCCCCTTTTCGCATCGACTGACTACTTTGCCGTGGCTCAGTATCCAGCGCCATTCGCCTGCGATATTGCAAACGCGGTGTTCAACTTTGTAGGCAGGTGCGCGTCCTGTCAGGACATCGCGAAAAACCTTTTCGACCTCATTGCGGTCATCAGGATGGACTAATTCCATCATGCCAGCAAAATTAGTGTGAGTCGGCGAACCGTCTCCGCCCAGCATCGCGGACCAGCGCTCGCTCAAGTAAATTTTGTCGCGCACCAGATCGACGTCGTAGAGCGCGAGTTCGGAAGCTTCGAGCGCCAGGGATAATTGCTCGCTGGTTTTTTCGGCTTCGAACAAAGCCAGGCTGATTTGCTGGAGTAGTGCTTCCCAGTCGACTTGGTTTGCAGGTAGGCGTGCACCGCTCTTCCCCACGAGGCGCAGTTGTTCAACCAGGGATCTGCTCAACAGCATGTCGGGAGAATTCATATTCTTTGCCTTTCATATATTTTTAGGCTGAACTTTCGCCTGCGCAGGCGCGGAAAACAGCCCACCGCTGCAGCCGGAGTAAATACCGCTTCAAGCAAAATTCCAGCTTTCCTGCACAAATTATGGCGCACAAACACCCGCCGACGCTGTGAACTTATGCACAGGCGGTAACAAAAAGTTAAATTGTGTGAAGCGGTTCGATTGAACCAGATTCGAATTACGCCGGGAATACGCCAGTAGAGAGATAACGATCACCACGATCGCACACGATGTGGACAATGACGGCGTTTTGTACTTCCTTGGAAATCGTCAGTGCTGCCCACAATCCGCCGCCAGAAGACACGCCGGCAAAAATACCTTCTTCTTTCGCCAGCCGTCGCGTATGTTCTTCCGCATCAGCCTGGCTAACTTCGAGTATGCGATCCACGCCTTTGCGGTCGTAGATTTTCGGCAAATACGCTTCCGGCCATTTACGTATTCCCGGTACCTGCGCGCCATCGACAGGCTGCACGCCGATAATCTGTATTGCCAGATTTTTTTCTTTTAGAAATTTACCCGCGCCCATAATGGTGCCAGTGGTACCCATGGTAGCGACAAAGTGCGTGACTTTGCCTTCGGTGTCGCGCCAGATTTCCGGTCCGGTGCCTTCGTAGTGCGCCCGAGGATTATCCGGGTTGGCAAACTGGTCGAGGATGATGCCCTTGCCCTCATCGCGCATTTTTTCTGCGATATCTCGCGCGGTTTCCATACCGCCTTCTTTCGGCGTTAACACAATCTGCGCACCGAAAGCCGCCATGCTTTGCCGCCGCTCGATGGATAAATGCTCAGGCATGATGAGCACCATCTTGTAACCGCGCATCGCCGCCGCCATCGCCAAGGCAATGCCGGTGTTGCCGCTGGTGGCTTCTATCAGCGTATCGCCGGGCTTGATGTCGCCGCGCTGTTCCGCACGCGCGATCATGGAGATTGCAGGCCGATCTTTCACCGAGCCTGCCGGGTTATTGCCTTCGAGTTTAGCCAAAATAATATTGCTGGTGTTACCGGGAATGCGCTTGAGGCGTACCAGCGGGGTGTTGCCGACAAAGTCTTCGAGAGTATGGGTTTTCACGGGCGTCCTGTTTGCATGCAAGTTTGCCGCTATTATCCCACAGCCTAAATAGTTCGCGCCAAAAACAAAAAGCCCCGCTCTAGGCGGGGCTTAAAGTAAACGCTTTGAAAAAAATTAGTTCTTTTTAGCGTCGTCTTTTTTGTCGTCAGCTTTGGAAGGTTTGTCTTCCTTCTTGGCTGCGGCTTTCTTTTCAGCTTTAGCTTGCTTGTCAGCATCGGCTTTGGCTTTTTTCTCTGCTTTAGCTGCATCAGCCTTGGCTTTTTTCTCGGCCTTGTCTGCGTCGGCTTTAGCTGCTTTGTCAGCCTTGTCGTTTTTCACGTCGGCTTTTTTATCAGCTTTCTTCTCAGCTTTGTCTTCTTTTTTCACGTCGGCAGCTTTGTCGTCTTTCTTGGCTGCTTTGTCTTCTTTAACAGCGTCAGCTTTCTTTTCAGCTTTATCAGCTTTTTTGTCGGCTTTGTCGTCAGCTTTAACTTCTTTTTTGTCTGCAGCTTTACCGGCAGCGGCCATTGCTGGCTCAGCTTTTTTCTCTGCACCTTTGGCTGAACCTGGAATAGCGGCAGTTGCACCGGCTGCAGCAGCAGCGGCAGGAGCGGTGGCTTTCTTGTCGTCAGCTTTCATTTCTTTTTTGGCATCCTTGGCAGGAGCAGCAGCTTTGGCTGGGGTAGAAGCGCCAGACAGGCTGACGTCGCCACGGATTTTGTCCAGCGTGCCTTTGCCTATACCTTCAACTTTGTCAAGATCGTCCATGGATTTGAACGGGCCGTTTTTAGCGCGGTAGTCAAGAATCGCCTGTGCTTTGACGGGACCAATACCGTCCAGGGCTTCGAGTTCTGCCTTGGTGGCGGTATTGACGTTAACTGCGGCGAAAGCTATGCCGGTAAAGGCAAAAAATGTTACCAGTGCGATCAGAAACTTTTTCATGGTTACTCCTAAACAATGTTAAAAAAATGTTAATTATTCTAGGCGGGTGGCGAACCAGCCCATTTTTCTGGAAGAATTTGGCCGCCTTTACCCCACCAAATCCCTGTTATCCCAGATAGTGGCTACTAAACGACCACCCGGGAAACTGGTTGACTGCGCTTTATATCCTTAGGCCCGCCCTGAGTCAAGTAAGGCCGAGATATAACTGGAAACGCCTTGTTCCACTGAGAGGAAAGGCGCGGCATAGCCAGTCTTGCGTAGCGCTGCCAGGTCGGCTTGGGTGTAACTCTGGTATTTGCCTTTGAGGGCGGCGGGAAACGGTACATATTCGATCATGCCCTTGGATTTTGCCTCAGTCAGGTTCATTGTCGCTTCACCCTTGCCTTCGCGGCAGGCGTTAATCGTCGCCAGCGCCATGTCATTGTAGGTCTGGCCGCGGCCAGTGCCGAGATTGAATATGCCTGAGAGTTTGGGCTTATCGAGAAAGTGACAATTCACTTTCACGACGTCTTCAACGGAAACAAAGTCGCGGATTTGTTCGCCGTCGGCATAGCCGCTGCTGCCTTCGAATAATTTTACCTTACCGTCAGCGCGATATTGGTTGAAAAAATGCCAGGCGACCGATGCCATGGGCCCTTTGTGCGACTCGCGCGGGCCATAGACATTGAAATAGCGGAAACCCGTGATCTGCGATTCGGCGCCTGGCAGCGCGCGGCGGACATATTGGTCGAACAAAAATTTCGAGTAACCGTAAATATTCAGCGGCGCTTCGTTGGCGCGGGATTCGGAGAAAATTTTGCCGCTGCCGTAGACTGAGGCGGAGGATGCATATATAAAAGGTATTTTGCGTTGCAGACAATATTCCAGCAAGGCGACGGAATAGCGGTAATTGTTCTGCATCATGTAAGCGCCGTCGGTTTCCATAGTGTCGGAGCAGGCACCCTGGTGCAACACGGCGCCGATGTTTTTCGGCAGGCCGTCGCGCTTCACCAGATCGAGAAAATCGCGTTTGTCGAAATAGTCTGCAAAGTCGCAATCGACAAGATTGGCGAACTTGTCTGCGCGCGCAAAATTATCCACGGCGATAATGTTTTTTTCGCCGCGCTGATTCAAGGCCTTGACCAGATTTGCGCCTATAAACCCCGCTGCGCCTGTAATTATAATAGTCATATTAATCAAATAGTTATATATTTAAAGGCGAGTTGATTGCAACTCGTCGCGGCTGACGGTTGCCGTGCCGAGTTTACCCACCACGATGCTTGCCGCACGATTGGCAATGTGCACGGCGTCGCGCAAATTAAGTCCTGCGGCCATCATCAGGCCCAATGTCGCAATCACCGTATCGCCTGCACCCGACACATCGAACACCTCGCGCGCGCGCGCAGGTTCGTGCATCACATCGTTTTGCTGGAATAAAGACATGCCCTGTTCGCTGCGCGTGACCAGTAATGCATCCAATTGCAATTCTTTGCGCAAGGCTTCAGCCTTTTGTGTGAACTGCGCCTCGTCGCTCCAGCGCCCGGCCACTTCCCTGAATTCGCCGCGGTTCGGCGTAAGCAAAGTTGCACCGCGATAGCGTTCATAATCATCGCCCTTCGGGTCCACCAGCACGGGCTTATTGGCCTGCTTGCAAAGCGTGATCATTTGCGCAATATGCGCAAGACCGCCCTTGCCGTAGTCCGACAGTATGACCACATAACTCTCAGCCAGCATACGCTCGAAGTCGCGTAATTTTCCGGCGAGCACTTCGCTGGACGGCGGCGTCTCAAAATCCACGCGCAACAGTTGCTGCTGGCGGCCAATGACACGCAGCTTGATCGTGGTGGACAAGCCCGCATCCGCGTGCAGAACTGCGTTAACCTTGTCGTCCTGCAAAAGTTTGCCTAGAGATTGCGCCGCCTCATCTTTGCCTACGACGGATAAAAGGCTGGCGTGCCCTCCCAACGCTGCTACATTTCGCGCCACGTTGGCGGCACCTCCGGGGCGTTCTTCCGTGCGCGACACATGTACCACGGGTACAGGCGCTTCAGGGGATATGCGGCTCACTTCACCGAACCAGTAGCGGTCTAGCATCACGTCGCCGACGACCAGCACCCGCGACTTTGCGAGCACAGCGGCATCTGGAAGATTCAGTGATTGAAGCCGGTTCATGGCTGCGGACGGCCTATGCCGTAATATTCGATGCCCTGTTGTTGCATATCGCGTGGGGCGTATAAATTCCTGCCGTCAAAAATGAGCGGATTTTTCAAACCTGATTTAATCGTGGCAAAATCGGGCGTACGGAATTCCTTCCATTCCGTCACAATGACAAGGGCATCGGCCCCCGCCAGAGCATCGCGCATCGAGGAAGCAAATCGGATACGATTGTCGTCCTGGTAAATTCGTTTAGCCTCTTGGATGGCAACCGGATCGTAAGCCGCCACCGTCGCGCCGTGTTTCCACAGGCCATCAATTAATACCCGGCTCGGTGCTTCGCGCATATCGTCGGTTTTGGGTTTGAATGACAACCCCCATAAAGCGAAATGTTTGCCGGAAAGATCGTTATTGAAGCGCTTAAGGATTTTTTGCAGTAAGACGGTTTTCTGCCGCTCGTTGGCGCTTTCCACGGCTTCCAGAATTTTCAGGTCGAAGTTATTTTGCCGCGCCGTGCGCCGCAATGCTTGCACGTCTTTGGGAAAGCACGAACCGCCGTAACCGACACCGGAGTATAAAAAATCGTAGCCGATACGCGGATCGGAGCCGATACCCAAACGCACATGCTCAATATCCGCACCCAGCTTTTCCGCCAGCAGCGCCAGCTCGTTCATAAACGAAATGCGCGTCGCTAGCATGGCATTGGCGGCATACTTGGTCAGCTCGGCGGATTTGATGTCCATTACCAGTAGACGATCATGGTTACGTCCGAATGGGATATAGAGTGCGCGCATTACGCGTGCACCCTCCTCATCTTCCACGCCTACGACAACGCGGGCAGGCCGCATGAAATCATCAATCGCCGCGCCTTCCTTGAGAAATTCCGGATTGGAAACTATGGAAAAATCGATTTTTGCGTTACGCTTTCCCAACTCTTCCCTAATCGCGGCGCGTACCTTGTCTGCAGTGCCAACGGGGACAGTCGATTTATCCACAATAATTTTACGGTTTTGCATATGCTTGCCGATGTTGTGCGCTGCAGCGGTAACGTATTTCAGATCCGCCGAGCCATCGTCGTCCGGCGGCGTACCGACCGCGATGAATTGCACATCGCCGAATGCCACGCTTTCCGCTACATCGGTCGTGAAATGCAAGCGCCCGGCAGCGATATTGCGCTTGAGCATTTCTTCGAGGCCTGGCTCATAAATGGGTACGCCGCCGGATTTCAGCAGGTCAACTTTTTTGGCGTCCAAGTCCAGGCACAGCACCTCATTGCCAAGTTCGGCGAAACATACGCCGCTCACCAAGCCTACATAGCCGGTACCGATAATGGTAATTTTCATTGCGTGGCCTTCATAATATTGATGTTCTGATTGATTGCCCTGAGCGTAGCCAAGGGGTCCGTTGCCTGCGTCACGGGCCTGCCTATGACCAGATAATCTGCACCCGCATGCAAAGCTTCCTGCGGGGTCAACACGCGGGCCTGGTCGTCTTTTATCGCGCCAAACAGACGTATGCCTGGCGTAACCAGAACAAATGGCGAATCTATTTCCCGGCGTACCATTTGCGCTTCCTGCGAAGAACAGACTACGCCGTCCAGTGCGCAATTTTTTACCAGCCGCGCCAGGCGCAATACATTTTCCGCTGACGTGCCGTGCAAGCCAACCTCGATGAGGTCCTTATCCCCCATGCTGGTAAGAATAGTCACGCCAAGCAGCAAAGGTTTATGCGCACCGCTATCTATTGCTTCGCGCGCAGCGCGCAGCATAGCGTCGCCGCCCAAGGCATGTACGTTTAGCATCCACACGCCAAGCGACGCAGCAGCTTTGCACGCGCCAGCGACGGTGTTGGGAATGTCGTGAAATTTGAGATCGAGGAACACGTCGAAGCCGCGCTTGACCAATGCCTCCACCAATTGCGGCCCGGCTGCGGTAAATAATTCTTTACCGACCTTGACGCGGCATTGCGCCGGGTCAAGCCGCGCAGCCAATTCCAACGCAGGCTTGGCTTGCGGGAAATCGAGTGCGACGATGACAAGTTTGTTTGGCATTTTAATTTAACGAATTATTTCAGGCGAGGCTGTACCAGCTCCAACTCTGCGTTGCGCCGGGGCGGATAGGTATCCCAGCCGCCGCATGCCGGGCAATGCCAATAAAACTGGCGCCCGCGAAAACCGCAGGCTTCGCATTGGTACAAAGCCATGCGCGTGGTGTGGCTGTGCAAAATATCTTTTACCATTTGCACGTCGGAACGCTCTTCGACAGGCGTTTCCATCAACCGAGCCTCCACCAGTTTGTCGAGCCCGAGCAGCGTCGGGTTACGGCGCAGATCGTCGCGCACGAGCTTGTAGGCGCTGGCTGAACCTTCTGATTCCAGCATGGCTTGGAATACAACATTAAGGAGATCGAGCGCAGGGTAACGCTCCTGAAATCCGCGCAGCAAACTCAATCCCTCAGCAAGCCTTCCCTGCGCGCGATAGCTTTCCAATAAACTCTCCGCTACCAGGCCCAGATGTTCCGGGCTTTGGCCTTCAATGCGTTTCCAGATTTCCACTGCCTGTACGTGCTTGCCTTCTTTCGCTGCCCATTCGCCGAGCAGAATATTCGCGCGCACGCATTTGCGATTGGTGTTCAGAGCGTGTTGAAGATATTCAGCCGCCTTGTCATGACGCGCATGTACGTACTCCGTCGTCGCCAGTTCGCAATAATAGTTGGCGATTTCGCTTTCAAAATTCCGTGTTGACGAGCCTTCCAGTTCATGCGCAACGGGTATCGCCTTCAGCCAATCTTTTTCCTGGCGGTAAATATCCAGCAGGGATTTCAAGCTAGCTTGCCTATGGGGAGTCTCAATTAGCCCGGAGAAAATTTGCTCGGCGCGGTCAAGCAGGCCGGCCTTTAAGTAATCCTGCGCCAGTTCAAATTGAGCCGTTTGCTTTTGTTCTTTATCAAGATCGTTACGCTCGGTCAAGTTATGGTGCATGCGGATCGCCCGATCAACTTCTCCGCGCCGGCGGAACAAACTGCCCAAGGCGAATTGCAGCTCTATTGTATTCGGATCCAACTTGGAGACTTCGATGAATGCGTCGATGGCTTTGTCCGGCTGCTCGTTGAGCAAAAAATTCAGTCCTTTGAAATAGGATTCAGGCAGCGTGCGCGACTCGGAAAGCAGTTGTTTGATATCGATGCGCGCAGCCAGCCAGCCAAGGACGAATGCAATGGGAAGGGCGAGCAGCCACCAGAATTCAAATTCCATTTGCGCGCGCTGGACAGAGGTGGCCTTGATCAGGCGTAGTTATAGATGAAATGGTCATGACTTCGGCGGCGGGAATCGTCCGGGAAGCCCGGTCGTAGTAGAAATACCAATCTGCTCTTCGCTTTTAGTGGCTTTTTTTGCAGAGCGTTTTAGCGCGCCGATTTCGCGTTGTTGCTTATATAAGGTAGTGGAAATCGCGAGCAAACCCGCAACGACGCCGCCTATAAAAAAAGCCAATATAATCAACACTAAAGGTGCGCGCCATGAATAGCCGAAATAACTCAGGCTGACTACGTCGGCATTTTGAAATGCGAAACCTGCGAGCAAAAATACCAGCAGCAGGCGAATTAACCAGGATAGGTATTGCACGATGATTGGCCAAGTTGGGTGGCGCGCAGACATTCACATGCGCCATGTAAAAAAAGCGGCCTCACCGTCTCGCGATGAGCCGCCCGGTTTACGAAATGCAGCTGGCTTACAGCCAGACCAAGGCTATCAACCTTAGTCATCCACCCGTTCGCGCAATTCCTTGCCGGCCTTGAAATGAGGAACGTACTTTGCGGGCACGCTCACTTTTTCGCCGGTTTTAGGATTACGCCCGGTGCGCTTCGGTCTGAAGTTCAGGCCGAAACTGCCGAATCCCCTGATTTCGATACGCTCGCCGCTGGACAGGCTTTTGGCCATGGCGTCCAGCATGGTTTTCACCGCGAGTTCTGCATCTTTGGCGACCAGCGCAGGGTAGCGCTGGCTTAACAAATTTATCAGTTCAGACTTTGTCATGGCTGGTTTATTGATCTGTAGGTTTGGTATCGAACTTGGCTTTAAGCAGCGCGCCAAGGTTAGTGGTGCCTGCATTTCCGGCGCTTTCGGATGTTACTTTCTTCATTGCTGCGCTCTCGTCGGCGGCATCTTTGGCTTTTATCGAGAGGTTGATGTTACGGGTTTTTCTATCCACGTTGACGATAACGGCTTCCACTTCATCGCCTTCTTTCAGGTGGGTACGAATATCTTCAACGCGGTCGCGCGATACTTCCGACGCGCGCAAATAGCCTTCCACATCGGTATCGAGTTCGATGGTCGCGCCTTTGGCGTCAATGGCTTTGACTTTGCCTTTAACCAGCGCGCCTTTGTCGTTCACGCCGACGTAATTGGTGAAGGGGTCGCCATCCATCTGCTTGACGCCGAGGGAAATACGCTCACGCTCCATATCGATGGACAAAACCGTCGCCTCGATTTCATCGCCCTTTTTGTAATTGTGCACTGCTTCTTCCCCGGGCAAGGACCAGGACAGATCGGACAAATGCACCAGACCGTCGATGCCGCCGGGCAAACCGATGAACACGCCGAAGTCGGTAATGGATTTGATCTGGCCTTTTACCTTATCGCCTTTTTTGTGGTTCATGGAAAATTCTTCCCATGGATTCGGCTGGCATTGTTTCATGCCCAGGGAAATGCGGCGGCGTTCTTCGTCGATTTCCAAAATCATGACTTCGACTTCATCGCCGAGCTGCACGACTTTGGACGGATGTACGTTTTTGTTGGTCCAGTCCATTTCGGATACGTGTACCAGGCCCTCGATGCCCTGCTCGATTTCAACAAATGCGCCGTAGTCGGTCAGGTTAGTAACCTTACCGAACAAGCGCGTGCTTTGCGGATAACGACGGCCGAGGCCAACCCACGGATCGTCGCCGAGTTGTTTCATGCCCAGCGAGACGCGGTTTTTTTCCTGGTCGAACTTGAGAATCTTGGCTTCGACTTCGTCGCCCACGTTCAATACTTCGGACGGATGCTTCACACGACGCCATGCGAGGTCGGTGATATGCAACAAGCCGTCGATGCCGCCGAGGTCAACGAACGCGCCGTAGTCGGTGATGTTCTTGACGATGCCTTTAACCACGGCGCCTTCTTTCAAATTATCCAGCAACACCTGGCGATCAGCACCTTGCGATTGTTCCATGACGGCACGGCGCGATACGACGACGTTATTGCGTTTACGGTCAAGCTTGATGACCTTGAATTCCATTTCCTTGCCTTCGTACGGCGTAGTGTCTTTCACCGGACGCACATCGACCAGCGAGCCGGGCAGGAAGGCACGGATGCCGTTGACCATGACAGTCAGGCCGCCCTTCACTTTGCCGCTGACCATACCGGACACCAGCGTGCCTTTTTCCATCGCATCGCCCAGCTCGTACCAAGCGGCGAAGCGCTTGGCTTTTTCGCGCGACAATTTGGTCGCGCCGAAGCCGTCTTCAAAGGCATCGATCGCGACTTGCACGAAGTCGCCGATTTTGACTTCGAGCTCGCCTTTGTCATTCTTGAATTCTTCCGTCGGGATCAGGCTCTCGGACTTGAGGCCGGCGTTGACGGTGACGTGGTTGTTGTCAATGGCGACAACTTCTGCAGTAATCACTTCTCCGGAGCGCATTTCCTGCCGTGTGAGGCTTTCCTCAAACAGGGCGGCGAAATTTTCGGTGGAAGCGGAGGATGCGGTTGATTGATTCATCATGGAAAAATTAACTCGGTTAAACAGCGGATGTCACTGCGGGTTGGTGGATAAAAATCGGCGAGGCCGACATGCACTTCATTTACTGGCTTTCGCGATACCATTTCAGCACTTGCTCGACTGCTTGTTCAATGCTGAGATCGCTGGTATCGAGCAATCGCGCGTCTTTGGACTGCTGTAGCGGCGAAGTAACGCGTGAACTATCGCGGGAATCACGCTGCTGCAAATCCTTTAGCACGTCACACATTCTAACCTCTATTCCTTTTTGTTTCAACTGTTTAGTGCGGCGCTCTGCCCTCGCTTCGGCACTCGCAGTAAGGAAAATCTTGAGGCCGGATTGGGGAAAAACCACCGTCCCCATGTCGCGTCCATCGGCCACCAAGCCCGGCGGCTGCAAAAAAGCCCGTTGGCGTGCCAATAAAGCCTGGCGCAAGAGCGGAATCGAGGCGATTTTCGAGGCGTCTTCACCGGTTTGCTCGGAACGAATGTCTTCGGAAACCTGCTCGTTTCCGAGCCAGATTTCGCCATTTTCAAAGCGCAACGGCAGGTTTTGCGCCAAGGTCGCCAACGCCGCATGGTCGGCAAAATCCACCCCGGCTTTGCGCACGGCGAGCGCCACGGCGCGATAAATCGCCCCGCTGTCGAGGTAGTGAAAACCCAGTTTTCGCGCCGCCAATTCCGCCACCGTGCCCTTGCCCGCGCCGGAAGGTCCGTCGATGGCAATGACAGGTGGTTTCGAGATATTGTTCATAATTAATTGATTTATATTAAATATTTTTATTTACAAATCTGCCTAAAAACAGAAAAATAGTCCGGAAAAGTTTTGTTCACGCATTGCGGGTCGTTGATGCGAATCTCCACGCCACCCAGACTGGCAAGCGAAAACGCCATCGCCATGCGGTGATCATCATAAGTATCGATCGCGGCGGAAAGGATTTTTGAAGGCGGCGTAATGCACAAAAAGTCCGCGCCCTCTTCCACCGTCGCGCCGAGTTTGCGCAGTTCAGTCGCCACGGCAAAAACCCGGTCGGTTTCCTTTACGCGCCAACTGCCGATATTGCGCAAGGTGGTCGTGCCGTCGGCGAACAACGCGGCGATTGCAATAGTCATCGCCGCGTCGGGAATATGGTTAAAGTCAGCGGCTATGGCTTTGAGTTTGCCGTTGCTGCTGGCTTCAATCCAATCGTCACCCCAGGAAACTTGCGCGCCCATTTGCGCTAAGGCATCGGCAAAGCGCACATCACCCTGAATGCTATGTTTGCCCACACCGGTGACGCGGACCGGCCCGCCCGCAATCGCGCCCGCCGCAAGAAAATACGACGCCGACGACGCATCACCCTCGACGGAAATTTGCTTTGGGCTTTGATAATGTTGATTACCCGCAATGGAAAAACTTTGCCAACCGCGTCGCGCAACCTTTACGCCAAAACGTCGCATCAGATTCAGCGTGATTTCGACATATGGTTTGGAAATCAGCTCGCCAACCACTTCAACGGTGGCTGGTTGTTGCGCCAACGGCAGTGCCATCAACAACGCTGTCAAAAACTGACTCGACACATTACTGCGTACCTTCATTTTTTCCTGCAAGCGAATCGTCGCCGGCTTGATCTGCAGCGGCGGAAATCCCGCGTTGCCGAGGTAATCAATCTGTGCGCCAATTTGGCGCAGGCCATCGACCAAATCACCAATCGGCCGCTCGTGCATGCGTGGCACGCCGGACAATTGATAGTCGCCGTTCGACATCGCCAGCGCCGCGCATAGCGGACGAATCGCCGTGCCAGCGTTACCCATGAATAATGTGGCCTGTTTGACTTTGAATGCGCCGGCTATGCCATCGACACGATAATCATTAGAGTCACTATGGCGATGCCAATTCACGCCAAGGATTTTTAGCGCGTCGAGCATGACTTTAGTGTCATCGGATGCGAGCAGATTTTTTATTTCCGTCGTGCCGTCGCACAACGCCGCCAATAACAACATGCGATTGGAAATGCTTTTAGAGCCTGGCAACACAACATTGCCTTGCACTTTTTTTACCGGCGCGAGATCGAGGAACTCCATCAGGATTTCAACTTTGCCAGCCACGCACTGCGTGCATCGCGGGCAAACTCAAAAAGCTTTTCCAGGGCTTCAGCGTCACGTTGCTCGACCATTTTGCGCAAAGCAGATACTTCGCTCATATAAGTATCGATTTCTCTTAACAGCGCATCTCGGTTGGCAAGACTGATGTCGCGCCACATTTCCGGATGGCTGCCGGCGATGCGGGTGAAATCGCGAAAACCGCCGGCGGCGAAATCGAACATGAGCTCCGCGTCGGGTCGATTAGCGATGTCATGCACCAGCGCGTAAGCGAGCAAATGCGGCAAATGGCTGACAGCGGCAAACACCGCGTCGTGTTGCGCGGCTGGCATTTCGCGCACTTCTGCACCGCAGGCTTGCCAGATGGCGCGAACTTTTTCAACTGTTGTTGCTGCATTTTCTTTCAGCGGCGTAATGACAACTTTTTTGTGCCGATACAAATCGGTATGCGCAGCGCTGACGCCACTGACTTCGCCGCCGGCAATCGGATGCGCGGGAACAAAATGCGCGATGCACGCGCCAAGGTGTTGATATGCCAGCGCGACAACATCCTGCTTGGTGCTGCCTGCATCGGTGATGATGGTTTGATTACTGAGGTGCGGCGCGATGCGCGCCATCACTTCGCCCATTTGTCCGACCGGCATGGCGAGCAGCACCAGATCGGCATCGCTCAGCGTCGCCGCGTCAGCCGCGCCGATTGCATCAATCGCGCCGAGATCGAGCGCGCTTTGAATACTCGCTTGGGTGCGGCTGACACCGACGATTTTTTTCGCCAGCTTCACTTGCTTGAGCGCTAACGCAAACGAGCCGCCGATAAGCCCGACGCCAAAAATGACTATTTTCATAGAATTCGATTAAATTGATGTTTTTGTAAAGACTGAAAATCACAAAGCCTGTTTCAGCGCGGCAAGAAAAGTTAAGTTCTGGCTGTGCAAACCGATAGTGACGCGCAAATATTCCGGCATGCCGTAACTTGCGACCGGACGAACGATGACGCCGGCGCGCAACAGTTTTTGATAAACGCCCGCAGCGTTGCCGACTTTGATGCTGACAAAATTACCGAAGGATGGAATGTGCTCCAGCCCCAGTTCGCGGAAGCCCGCGAGCAATTGCACCATGCCAGCTTGATTGAGCGCGTAACTGCGTTGCACGAATTCTCCGTCATTCAGCGCCGCTTCAGCGGCTGCCAGCGCGAGGCTGTTGACGTTGAACGGTTGGCGTACGCGATTCATCATCGCAATCAAATCGGCATGCGCGACGCCGAAGCCAACACGCAATCCTGCGAGGCCGAACGCTTTAGAAAACGTGCGGCTGATGACCAGATTCGGAAATTCTTTTAACCACGACATGCTTTGCGATGCGTTTTGCGGCGGCAGATATTCGGTGTAGGCCTCGTCCAACACGACAAGAATATTCTGCGGCAGGCTTCTGAGAAAACTATCCAGCTCAGAGGCTGCAATATAAGTTCCGGTCGGATTATTCGGGTTGGCGATAAAAGTGATGCGCGTCGCCGGCGTGACGGCGGCGCGTATGGCGTTGAGATCGTGACCGAAATTTTTCGCCGGCACTTCGATGCCGCGGGCACCGATGGCTTTCACCACCAGCGGATAAACCGCGAATGCGTGCTGCGAATAAATTGCGTCGAGGCCCGGACGCAAAAATGTACGCGCCATGAATTCGAGCACATCATTGGAGCCGTTGCCCAAAACGATTTGTTCCATGTTCACATCGAATTTTTTCGCAATCGCGCGCTTGAGCGCGTAACCGCTTCCGTCCGGGTACAAAGCCAAATCCGGCAGCGCGGCCATAATTGCTTCCAGCGCCGCAGGACTCATACCCAGCGGATTTTCGTTCGACGCGAGTTTGATAATGCTGGCTTCATTCAAACCAATTTCACGCGCGAGTTCGGCGATAGGTTTGCCCGGTTGATACGGCGCAATGTCGCGGATGTATTCCGGTGCGAGGTCGCAAAGATTCATAATTATTTCAATATAATCAACTAATTACAATACAGCAACCGGATATGAACCGAGGACCTTCATAAACGAAGTACGCTGTTTCAGTTCGTCTATGGTCTTGATCACGATTGCGTCATCGCGATGCCCTTCGATGTCGATGAAAAAAACATACTCCCACACCGCGCTCCTCGACGGACGCGATTCGAATTTAGTCATCGACACGCCGTTTTGCGCCAACGGCGTGAGCAAATCATGCACGGCACCGGGGCGATTTTTCGTCGATAACACCAGCGAAGTTTTGTCCTTGCCCGATGCAGCGGCATCCTCTTTGCCAAGCACCAGGAAGCGCGTGGTATTGTTCGGTTCGTCCTCGATGTTTTTCGCCAATGCAATCAGATTATATTGTTCCGCCGCCATTTCCCCCGCGATGGCGGCGGCACCCGGCTCAGTTGCGGCCAGGCGTGCCGCTTCTGCGTTGCTGGCCACGGGAATACGCTGTGCTTGGGTAAGATTGGCGTTCAGCCATTCGTGACATTGCGCCAACGATTGCGAGTGCGAATAGACCTTGGTGATTTTTCCCAACGCAATTTCTTCTTTGCTGAGTAAATGATGATGAATCCGCAACAACACCTCACCGCAAATCCTCAACGGTGACTGGGTAAGCAAATCGAGGCTGCGTCCAATGGCACCTTCGGTGGAATTTTCCACCGGCACGACGCAAAAATCCGCTTCGCCCGCCTCAGTGGCGCGAAAAACCGTGTCGATGGAAGGCTGCGGCGTAGCCTGCGCGGCATGGCCGAATTGTTTTACCGCCGCCGCCTGACTGAAAGTTCCGGTAGGTCCGAGATAAGCAACTGTGAGCGGTTTTTCCAGCGCCAGGCAAGCAGACATGATTTCGCGAAACAATAACGCCGCCGCCTCGCCTGACAAGGGCCCGGGATTGAGTTCCTTTATTCGGCGCAGCACTTGCGACTCGCGGTCGGCGCGGTAAGCGATACCTTTCTTCAGGCGGCCGATGGCCTGGGCCTTTTCCGCGCGGGCATTGAGCAGTTTGAGCATTTCTGTATCGATGGCGTCAATAGCGGCGCGCAGGTTTTGCAACTCATCGCTCATCGCTTCGCCTCGTCTTTCAACGGGATGGCGCGCACCGACAACACCCCGGTGATAGATGCGATCCGTTGCACCAATTCACCGCTGATGGGGCTGTCCACATCAACCAATGTGTATGCCATGTCGCCGCGGGATTTGTTGATCATATTATGAATATTGAGTTTACCATTTGCCATGGCGGTGGAAATCTGGCCCACCATGTTAGGGACATTGGCATTGGCGATCACCACTCGGTAAGGCGATTCGCGCTCCATTTCAACATTGGGAAAATTCACCGCATTGGTTATTGTCCCATGCTCAAGGAATTCGCGTACCTGATCAACCACCATGATGGCGCAATTTTCTTCCGCCTCCGCCGTAGATGCACCCAGATGCGGCAGCGCCACCACACCCGTATGCCCGATGGATTTTTCGCCGGGGAAGTCGGATATATAGTAGCGCAATTTTTTATCCGTCAGTGCGGTGAGCACGGCGTCCACGTCGATAATGCCGTCGCGGGAAAAATTCAGCAGCGCCGCTTCAGGCTTCATGAAAGCGAGTCGTTGGCTGTTGATCAGCCTGCGGGTTGTATCGAGCAGGGGCACGTGCAGGCTGACAAAATCGCTTTGTTTCAATACCGCTTCCACGCTGTCAGCTTTTTTGACCGAAGACGGCAGCCGCCACGCCGAATCGACAGTGATGTGCGGATCGAAACCGATTACCTTCATACCGAGCTTGATGGCGGTGTCGGCTACCAGGCTGCCGATGGCACCGAGACCGATAATGCCCAAGGTTTTACCCGGCAATTCGCTGCCGGCGAATTGTTTTTTTCCGTCTTCGATTTTGGCTTCCAAATCGACGGCTTTGCGGTCAAGGGAATCCACATACCTGATTGCCGGAACCAGATTACGTGCGGCAATCAGCAAGCCGGCGAGCACCAGTTCTTTCACCGCATTGGCGTTAGCCCCGGGCGCGTTGAATACCGGCACGCCGCGAGCGCTCATTTTATCCACGGGAATGTTATTGGTACCCGCCCCGGCGCGGCCGATGGCTTTGACGCTGGCCGGAATCTCCATCGCATGCATGTCGTAGGAACGCAGTAGGATCGCGTCAGGATGGGAAATATTTTTTGCCGCCTCGTAATGATCAGCCGGCAAACGGCCCAATCCGGCGGGTGCGATCTGATTCAAAACGAGGATGTGATATTTTTTCACTGGCAACCGTTTAAAAAATTCAGTGCAAAATGTCAGGCGTAAGTTTTTTCGAATTCCTGCATATAGCCGACCAGCGCCTTGACGCCTTGGATCGGCATGGCGTTGTATATCGATGCGCGCATGCCGCCGACGGAACGATGGCCCTTAAGCTGCAATAATCCGCGTGCGTCGGCACCCTTGACGAATGCGTTATCCATCGCCTCGTCGCGGGTTCTGAAAACCACATTCATGCGCGAGCGGTCTTGCTTTTCGACGGGATTTTTATACAGCTTGCTATTGTCGATGCAATCGTAAAGCAATTGAGCCTTGGCGATATTCTGCTGTTCCATCGCAGCAAGACCGCCCTGCTCCTGTAGCCATTCGAACACTAGGCCGGCTACGTAAATAGCGAACGTCGGCGGCGTGTTGTACATGGAATCGTTTTCCGCCACGGTTTTGTAATCAAACGCCGACGGCGTAATCGGCAACACCTGGCCGATCAGATCTTCGCGCACGATAACTATGGTCAATCCTGCCGGCCCGATATTTTTTTGTGCCCCGGCGTAAATCAAGCCGAACTTCGACACATCCAGCGGGCGCGACAGAATATGCGATGACATATCGGCCACCAGCGGTACGTTACCGGTATCCGGCGTCCATTGATATTCCACGCCGCCGATGGTTTCATTGCTGCAGATGTGCACATACGCCGCATCGTGATTTAGTTTCCAGCTAGCTTGCTTGGGTATGTAGGTAAAATTTCTATCTTCGGAAGACGCGGCGATATTCACGGAGGAATATTTTTTCGCCTCCTTGATGGACTTTTTCGACCATTCGCCGGTGTTGATAAAGTCTATGGAAGTTTTTCCGCGCAGCAAGTTCATGGGCACGATGGCGTTCTCGCTTATCGCCCCGCCCTGCATGAACAGTACTTTATAATTATTGTTTATAATCAATAAGTTACGTAACACGGCTTCAGCGCGCTCCGCGATGCCGAAGAACTCCTTGCCACGGTGACTCATTTCCATCACCGACATGCCACTGCCGCGCCAGTCAAGCATTTCGTCGCGCGCTTTTTCCAGCACAGGCTTGGGCAACACCGCCGGTCCGGCGGAAAAATTAAAGATCTGCGCCACGCTTATTCTTCCTCTTCTTCCGCAATGCGGCTGATGCCGATCAATTTTTCGTTCGCGCCGGTATTGATCAAAGTCACGCCCTGGGTTGAACGGCCCATTTCGCGGATCTCTCTTACACGGGTGCGGATCAACACGCCGCCGTCGGTGATCAGCATGATTTGATCTTCCGGACGCACCAGCGTAGCCGCGACGATTTTACCGTTGCGTGCCGTGGTCTGGATGGCGATCATGCCTTGGGTGCCGCGACCGTGGCGGGTGTATTCGGTAATCAGTGTGCGCTTGCCGAAACCATTTTCCGTCGCCGTGAGCACGGACTGGGTTTCGTCTTCCGCCACCAGCAAGGCAATCACAGATTGATCTGCCCCCAGGCGCATGCCGCGCACGCCGCGTGCGGTGCGGCCCATCGGACGGACGTCGTTTTCATCGAAGCGCACCGCTTTGCCACCATCGGAAAACAGCATCACATCATGCTTGCCGTCGGTGATGGCAACGCCGATGAGAAAATCGCCCGGGTCGAGATCGACGGCGATAATGCCGGCTTTGCGCGGATTGGAGAAATCGCTCAACGGCGTTTTTTTCACCGTGCCCATCGATGTCGCCATAAACACGAAATGGTTTTCGTCGAAGTTTTTCACCGGCAAGACAAAGGTGATTTTTTCGCCTTCGCCAATTTGCAGCATGTTGACTATCGGTTTGCCGCGGCTGATGCGGCTGCCGACCGGCACTTCGTACACCTTCACCCAGAACACGCGACCTTTGTTGGAAAAACACAAAATGTAATCGTGCGTATTGGCGATGAAAAGGTTGTCGATGAAATCGTCTTCCTTGGTCGCCGTCGCCTGCTTGCCGCGGCCGCCGCGTTTTTGCGCGCGGTAATCGTCCAGCGGTTGCGATTTGATATAGCCGCTGTGAGACAACGTCACCACCATTTCCTGGGCGGCGATCAGGTCTTCCATCGACATATCCTGCGTGTTGACCACGATTTCGCTGCGGCGCTTGTCGCCGAATTGTTGTTTGATGGCTTTGAGTTCGTCGCTGATGATGGTGCTGATGCGCGCAGGCTTGGCGAGTATGTCGAGCAGGTCGGCGATTTTTTCCATCACCTCTTTATATTCGCCGACTATCTTGTCCTGTTCGAGACCGGTCAGGCGCTGCAAACGCAATTCCAGTATCGCCTGTGCTTGCGTGTCGGAAAGGCGGTAGCCTTTTTTGCCCAAGCCGAATTCCTTGGGCAAACCGTCGGGACGATAAGCGTCGCTTTCGGCGCGCGACAGCATTTCTTCCACCAATTTCGAGCGCCACAACTTGGACATCAAGCCTTCTTTGGCAATAGGAGGAGTGGCCGAAGCTTTGATTAACGCGATGATTTCATCGACGTTGGACAGCGCGACCGCCAGGCCTTCCAGCACGTGGCCGCGATCGCGCGCTTTGCGCAGTTCGAACGCAGTACGACGCGTGACAACTTCGCGCCGATGGCGCAAAAATGCTTCGATGAATTGCTTCAGGTTGAGCAGGCGCGGCTGGTTATCCACCAGCGCCACCATGTTCATGCCGAAGGTATCCTGCATGGGCGTCTGCTTATACAGATTGTTCAGCACAACGTCAGGCACTTCGCCGCGTTTGAGTTCGATCACTGCGCGCATCCCGGATTTGTCCGATTCGTCGCGCAGGTCGGAAATGCCTTCGATTTTTTTGTCGCGCACCAGTTCGCCGATTTTGATCAACAGATTGGCTTTGTTGACCTGATACGGCAACTCGTCGATGACAATACATTGGCGACCACCAGCTTTGTCCATGTCTTCGAAATGGGTGCGCGCGCGCATCACTACGCGGCCGCGGCCGGTGCGATAACCCTGCTTTACGTCGGCGGTGCCATAAATGATTCCCGCTGTGGGGAAGTCGGGCGCGGGCACGATTTCGATCAGCTCTTCAATGTCGATTTCAGGTTTTTTCAGCAGCGCAAGACAAGCATCCACTACTTCATTTAAATTATGTGGCGGGATATTGGTCGCCATACCAACCGCAATCCCCGAAGAGCCATTCACCAGCAGATTGGGAAATTTCGCTGGCAGGATCAGCGGCTCTTTTTCCGAGCCGTCATAGTTGGGCCCGAAATCGACCGTTTCTTTGTCGATATCTTCCAGCATTTCGCTGGCGATTTTCGCCATGCGGATTTCGGTGTAGCGCATCGCCGCTGCATTGTCACCGTCGACCGAGCCGAAATTGCCCTGGCCGTCGATCAGCGGATAGCGCAGGGAAAAATCCTGCGCCATACGCACAATGGTGTCGTACACCGCCGTGTCGCCGTGGGGATGGTATTTACCAATCACGTCGCCGACGATACGCGCCGATTTTTTATACGCTTTATTGTGCTCGTTGCCGAGCTCGTGCATGGCAAACAAGACCCGGCGATGCACCGGCTTGAGGCCGTCGCGCACGTCCGGCAGGGCCCGCCCTACGATGACGCTCATGGCGTAATCGAGATAAGAGGTGCGCATTTCCTCTTCGATGCTGATGGGCAGGGTTTCTTTGGCGAATTGATCCATTAGGAGGGTCTTTAAGTAACTTATTGATTAAATTGAATATTTAATTACGTAAGTTGTGAATTTTATCACATTCCGGCCTGCTCTGGCGAGTCAATCCGGGAACTGAAATTACGTTGCAAATATGCAACAACTGATTCAAGGCTTCGAGCCCCAAGGGTTGTGTCAAGGGGAAAGTGTTGTGTATCATCGGGTTTGTGTGATGCAGCGCCCGAAATTAAATAGTTTTTAACAACGATTCATTTTTGCGGGAGTACAAAAGTATGAAAATTTCATTGATTGGCAAGCTCGCAGTGAGCGTCGCAGCGGTTTTTGCTTTAAGCAATAGCCCTGCTTACGCCCACACTGCCGGCGCCGAGGGAACCACACTGGAAGGTCATTTGACGGATGCCAACGGGCATCCGGTCAAGACTGGCGCAGCCGGTGATTGCGTTCACTCCGGCGTTGGTGCTAACGGCGGTTACGGTACGGATTGCGCTGTAACGCCTCCGCCACCGCCTCCCCCACCACCGCCGCCACCCCCTCCGCCGCCGCCACCCCCTCCGCCTCCACCGGCCCCTCCGCCTCCACCGCCTGCGCCCGCTCCGGCACCTGTACCTGTGCCAGCGCCGAGACTGCCTGAGAAGATTTCGTTGTCAGCCGATTCGTTCTTCGACTTCAACAAAGCTACCCTCAAGCCTGCTGGCAAAGTAGAGTTGGATGATCTGGTATCGAAGATGCAGCGTGTTACCGTTGACGGCATTGCCCTCACCGGCCACACCGACAGCATCGGCGGCCCGGCGTACAACCAGAAACTTTCCGAGCAGCGCGCTGCTACGGTCAAAGCTTACTTGGTGAGCAAGGGTATCGACGGCAGCAAGATCACCACGTCAGGCAAAGGCGAAAGCCAACCTGAGGCGAGCAACAAGACCGCCGAGGGACGCCAGAAAAACCGTCGCGTGGATATTGAGCTGACGGGTATCAAACAATAAGTAGTCTTGGCATCACCATCAAACCCCCGCCATGTGCGGGGGTTTTTTATTGCCCGCATTGGTGTAAATTGTCGCCATGATAAGTTCAATCAACAAGGTGATTCACTCCCAATGGGTCGTTCCGGTTGAGCCTCCCGGCGTTTGTTTAGAGAAACATTGCGTGGCCATCGATGTGCAAGGACGAATTACGGCAGTCCTTCCCAGCGGCGACGCCAGGATTAAATTTCCGCAAGCAGATCACGTTGAATTAAGTAGTCATGTGCTGTTGCCTGGCCTGATCAATCTGCACAGCCATGCCGCCATGACCGTCCTGCGTGGGCTGGCCGACGACTTAGCTTTAATGGCATGGCTTAATGAGCACATTTGGCCTGCCGAACAAAAACACGCGAATGCTGAAATGGTTTACGACGGCACCTTGCTTGCATGCGCTGAAATGTTACTGGGCGGCGTCACCAGTTTTAACGACATGTATTTTTTCCCCGATGCGTCGGTCCGCGCCGCGCTCTCAGCAGGAATGCGATTGACCGCAGGCATTATCGCCATTGAATTCGCCAACAATTATGCATCCGGCGCCGCCGATTGCCTACATAAAGGCCTCGCCACCCGCGACACCTATAATGGCGAGCCGCTCATCAGCTTCAGCCTCGCGCCTCACGCGCCCTACAGCGTCAGCGACACGACCTTCAGGCGTATCGTCACTATGGCAGAACAATTGGACTTACCGATACATATTCACCTCCACGAAACCTTGGATGAAATTAAACAAAGCCTGACGCAATTTAGTCTGCGCCCGTTGGCGCGATTGCAAAATCTCGGCATGCTCGGCCCTAATTTTATCGCCGTGCATGCGGTGCATCTGGAGCAACATGAAATCGACACGCTGGCGAAACTCGGCTGCCATGTGGCGCACTGCCCCGCTTCCAATCTTAAATTAGCCAGCGGTATCGCCCCCATTGCGCGATTGCTCGATGCTGGAATAAACATCGGTATCGGCACTGACGGTGCGGTGAGCAACAACAAGCTCGACATGTTCGGCGAAATGCGCCTTGCCGCATTGCTGGCAAAGGGCGCCAGCGGTCGCGCCGATGTATTGCCTGCGCATCAAGCGTTGCATATGGCGACGCTCAACGCGGCAATGGCGCTAGGCAAACAAAACGAAATCGGCTCGCTGGTTGCAGGCAAAGCGGCGGACATGATCGCGATCGATTTATCCACGCTGCAAACCGCGCCTTGCTACGATGTGATTTCGCATCTGGTGTATGCCGTGTCGCGCGAGCAAGCGACGCATGTGTGGGTGAACGGCGAACTTCGGGTGGAAAATGGCAGACTAAGCAAACTCGACGCAACGGAATTATTAGCCAAAGCGCGTTACTGGCAGAAAAAAATTCAGGCAAAACTATGAACCTCGACCAAGCAGAGTTAGACAAATTCAGCCGCCTCGCCAGCAAGTGGTGGGATCCACACAGCGAGTTCAAACCGCTGCACGACATCAATCCGTTACGCCTTGATTATATTGAAAAAATATGCAATGGCCTAAGAGGTAAATGTGTCGTCGATATCGGTTGCGGCGGCGGCATTTTGAGCGAAAGCATGGCGCTACGTGGTGCGCATGTCACCGGCATTGATCTGGCAGAAAAGCCGCTCAAGGTAGCCAAATTGCATTTGCTCGAAAGCGGACAGCAGGTCGATTACCAACTTATTTCCGCCGAAGATTTGGCGCAACAAAAACCGCATCAGTTCGACGTCGTGACGTGCATGGAAATGCTTGAGCATGTGCCAGACCCGACCAGTACGGTGAAAGCCTGCGCGCAATTGGTCAAACCCGGCGGCCAGGTTTTTTTCTCCACCATCAATCGCAACCCGAAGGCTTATTTGTTCGCCGTGGTCGGCGCGGAATATCTGTTGAATATGCTGCCTAAAGGCACTCACGATTATGCAAAATTCATCAAGCCCGCCGAGCTGGCCTCGATGGCACGCGATGCAAAATTAAATGTCGAACAACTCACCGGCATGAGCTACAACCCACTCAGCAAAGTGTATTCCTTGGGCAAAGATACGAGCGTGAATTACATCGTCAGCGCCCGCGCCGCATGATACGCGCTGTGTTGTTCGACCTCGACGGCACCCTCGCCGACACTGCGCCTGATCTCAGTTTTGCACTAAACAGCCTGCTGATCCGCTACGGACGCGATCCGATTTCGCTGCAAAAAATCCGCCCGGTTGCGTCGCACGGCGCGCGCGGATTACTCGAACTCGGCTTCGGCATCAAGCCCAACGATCCGTATTTCGATGAAATACGCAGCGAGTTTCTCGACTTGTATTTGAAAAATATTTGCCGCGAAACCAAACTATTTGACGGCATGGAAGATTTGCTCAAGCAACTGGAAAATAAAAAAATAAAATGGGGCGTCGTCACCAACAAACCCAAACGCTTCACCGACCCGTTAATGGCTTTACTCAAACTCGATAAACGCACAGCGTGCTGCGTGAGCGGCGACAGCTACGCGCGACCGAAACCGTATCCCGATTCGATCAATGGCGCGGCTGAAGAAATCGCGACAAAAACAAACTACATCGTTTACGTCGGCGACGACGAGCGCGACATGCAAGCAGCACGCGCCGCAGGCACGCAAGCCGTCATCGCCAACTGGGGTTATATGGGCAACGGCAACCACCCGGATAAATGGCCGTCCGACGCCAGTATCAACCATCCGTCGGATTTGCTTGCGTACCTTGCCACGCAATCTGCTAAAATAAAACCATGACAGGGTCTTGTATTTCCCAAACCTGACAGCATGTAATTGAACATGGGGGCGACCTGGCTTCGACGTGGGTTACAAAGCAGAACCGTGCATACCGAGGCTCAGCTACCTCGTAAATACAACTGAAAAACTATAGTCGCAAACGACTCTAACTACTCTTTAGCCGCTTAATACCGGTTAAACTTTGCACCAGCCGGCCTCTGGGTTGGGTTGAAGGCGCAAGCTGACAACAGCAAAGTCATAAACATGAGGATCGCCTTGCACCGGGTTACTTGATGCAAGGTTAAATGTAGGTAACTCGCGGTTGGAAAGTTTGTCGGTTAATTAGCCGACCGTTAAATAAAATAATCAGACTAAGTATGTAGAGCGGCCTGTAGAGGACTTGCGGACGGGGGTTCGATCCCCCCCGCCTCCACCAAATAGCAGTTCAAAGTAGTCCAGAAAAGTGCAAAAAGCCGTTTCCTTCAGAGGGAAACGGCTTTTTTCTTGTCCAAAACCGTCCCAACCCGTTTATTGACATCCGGGGGCATATGGGGAAATAATTGGGGAAGCTTTCCTTTATTCATTTTTGAATGCCCCCATGTCCCTAACTGAAAACATCATTCGCAATTCTGTGCATAGCAGTAAGCCCGTCAAACTCAATGACGGGTACGGGCTGTTTCTATTACTTGCCCCAGCGGGTGGAAAATGGTGGCGCTTCCGTTACCGCTTTGGCGGCAAACAAAAGATGTTATCGATGAGCGTTTATCCCGAAGTGAGTTTGAAGAAAGCCCGCAACCGGCGCGATGTGGCGCGCAAATTGTTAGCCGATGGCATTGATCCCGGAGAAAATCGCAAGAAAGAGCGCGCCGCACAGCTTAACGATGTTGTGCTACAACTCGCAGCGACACGCTTCACCCTCGGCAACGACGGCGCGCTTTCATTCATTCTTGGCAAACGCTACTTGGCGTTAACTCCTGCTGAAACCAGCGAATTGCGCCATTTTCTCGAAGCAACCCGCGATGTTTTGCCAAAGGTGACACCATGCCCTTAACCGATACAGCAATACGAAACGCCAAACCCGGCATAAAACCTATTCGCATTTTTGATGGCGGGGGCTTATATCTTGAAGTCTCGCCTACTGGCGGGAAACTGTGGCGATTGAAGTATCGGTTTGAGAAAAAAGAGAAGCGCCTTTCTATGGGAATTTATCCAGCCGTAGGCCTGAAAGACGCCCGCGAGCGCCGCGACGCGGCGCGCAAGCTGTTGGCCGATGGCATTGACCCCGGCGAAAACCGCAAAGCAGAAAAAGCGACCAAGTCAGAACGAGCGGGGAATAGCTTTGAAGTAGTGGCGCGGGAATGGTTTGCAAAACATGCTGAGTCCTTAGCCGGGGACACCGGGCAGCGGACTATTCGCCGATTGGAGCGCGATGTTTTCCCGTGGATTGGTGCGCGTCCGATTGCGGACATAAAAGCGCCCGAATTATTGGCCGTCGCCCGTCGGGTTGAAAGTCGCGGCGCGATAGAAACCGCACATCGGGCGCTAGGTAATTGCGGACAAGTGTTTCGTTACGCCATCGCCACAGGACGCGCTGAACGCGACCCGACGCCTGACCTGCGCGGGGCACTACCGCCCGCCAAAAGTGGACACTTCGCGGCGGTAACAGAACCCAAACAAGTGGCCGAACTGTTACGTTTGTTTGATAGCTATCAAGGCACGTTAATTGTTTCCAGCGCATTGAAAATCGCGCCGCTGGTGTTTGTTCGTCCCGGTGAGTTGCGCCGTGCTGAATGGGCACAGATTGATCTGGAAGCGGCGGAATGGCGCTATACCGTCACCAAAACCAACACCGAACACATCGTGCCGCTATCCAAGCAAGCCCTCGCCATCCTGCACGAAATACGCCCGCTCACTGGTGAAGGACGTTTTGTGTTCCCCGGTGCGCGTAGTCTTGCCCGCCCTATGAGCGACGCCGCCATCATCGCCGCCATGCGCACCTTGGGCATAGGTAAGGAAGTCATGAGCGGCCACGGCTTCCGCGCGATGGCGCGCACCATTCTGGATGAAGTCCTAGGCTTCCGCCCCGACTTTATCGAACACCAGCTTGCCCATGCCGTGCGCGACCCGAACGGGCGCGCCTACAACCGCACCGCCCACCTACCCGAACGCAAACGTATGATGCAGGCATGGGCGGATTATCTGGACAAGATTAAAGCCGGGGCGGACGTGATACCGCTGCGCAACCCGGCATGATTAAAAATTGAGGAAATCAGACTCTTGCAATCATTACCAGTTCTGATAACATGATTTACAAATCATTGAAATGGCTAGGCGACAGTCAGGAAAACATTCGGGATTTCCCGGATGATCCTCGACGTGAAGCGGGGTTTCAGCTTGACCGGGTGCAGGCCGGGAAAGACCCGGCAGACTGGAAGCCCATGCCGTCTGTGGGGCTAGGCGTAAAAGAAATCCGCGTGAATGACGGCGGCGCATTCCGGGTAATTTATGTCGCCCGGTTTGCTGAGGCGGTGTACGTACTACATGCCTTTCAGAAAAAAGCTAACAAGACGCCAAAGCCCGATTTAGAACTCGCCCGGCGGCGATTCAGACAATTGATACAGGAGCGAAAGCAATCATGAGTGAACGACTGAAAATAACGCGTGGTAGCGGCAACGTTTTTAAAGACATCGGCTTTTCACCGGAAGAAGCGGAAAACCTCAAGCTGCGCTCTGACTTGATGATGCGAATCGAGGATTACTTCAAGAAGAGCGGCGTAACGCAAGCGACAGCGGCCAAGACACTAGGACTGACGACACCGCGATTCAACGCGCTACTTAAAGGCAAGATCAATCTATTCAGCCTTGACGCGCTGGTGAATATCGCCGTGCGTGCTGGATTGCGTATAGAGTTGCGGGTGAAAAAGGCAGCTTGAAATTCGCGGGGGTGATAACTTGAAACCAGCTCAAAACAATGCACCTCACTGCAAGCGTTCCGCTACATCGGTAGCGCATGAAGCATGGCTAATTGAACGCCTGAAAAATCCGAAGGAAGCAGCGGCCTACATCGACGCGGCGATTGAAGAAAATGATCAAAGCGTGTTGATGCTCGCACTGCGCCAAGTAGCGCAAGCACAAGGCGGCGTGGCCGCTATCGTCGCGCAAGCACAAGGCGGCGTGGCCGCTATCGTCGCGCAAGCGGGCATGACGCGCGAAGCAACCTACCGAATGCTGTCTGACAAAGGCAATCCCGAACTAAAAAGTTTTACCGCAATACTCGCTGCGGCCGGGTTGAAGCTATCGGTGAAGCCCATGCGGCGTACGCGGTACAAAAAAGCAGCATAGCAAAAAAATTTGGCTGCGGCGGCATGGACGACATAAATAATCTGCCGGCTGAGTACTGATTCGATGACTGAGATTGATCCAATCGCCGCATTAAAGGCGGAAAACGACCGACTTATCGCATTGCTGGAAGTACACGGCATTGAGTGGCATTTATTGCTGCAGCAAGTGCCTTCAGTGCCGACATCGTTAGAGGTAGAGACATCAAAACTCAGCACAGACGAAAAGGTTGCCCTCTTTCGCGGCTTGTTCCGTGGCCGCACCGACGTTTATCCGATCCGCTGGGAAAGCAAGTCAACTGGCAAGACAGGCTATTCACCTGCTTGCGCCAACGAGTGGCGCGCAGGCGTCTGCGAAAAACCACGCATCAAATGTTCGGATTGCGGCAATCGTCTACTTATTCCTCTTTCGGATGCTGTCATTTACGATCACCTCGCGGGCAAGCACACGGTTGGCGTCTATCCGTTGTTTCCGAATGATACCTGCCACTTCCTTGCCGTCG
The DNA here is from genome assembly GCA_049695115.1 of Burkholderiales bacterium. GTDB lineage: Bacteria > Pseudomonadota > Gammaproteobacteria > Burkholderiales > JBEEJL01 > JBEEJL01. The sequence continues at coordinate 40,294 of JBAVRP010000023.1, forward strand.
ATTTTGACGAAGCCGAATGGCGGGAAGATGCGCAGGCATTCGTAATTTCCTGCAATGAACTGGGTGTGCCGGTCGCTCTCGAAATCTCCCGCTCTGGCAACGGTGCGCATGCGTGGGTATTCTTCGATGGCAGCGTTTCCGCTCGTGATGCCCGACGTCTTGGCACGGGCATCATAAGCCACACCTGCACCCGCACCCGGCAACTGAAGTTGACCTCCTATGACCGGCTGTTCCCTAACCAGGACACTATGCCCAAGGGCGGTTTCGGCAATCTGATTGCCCTGCCCTTGCAAAAAAATCCCCGCGAGAGCGGCTGCAGCGTGTTCGTGGACGAAGCTTTGCGCCCATATCCTGACCAGTGGGCTTTCTTAGCATCCATCCGACCAATGTCATCGCAGGACATCGAGCCCACTATCCTGCGTACCACGGGGGGCGTACATCCACTGGATGTAACCTTCATCGACGACGAATATCTCAAGGAACCATGGAGGCGTACCGAGCCGGGTAACAAGAAGTTGGTAGGGCTATTGCCGAAATCGCTCAAAGTAACAATGGCCAACCTCATTTATTTCGAGAAGGCGCAACTGCCCCAACCGCTGGCCAATCGCCTGATCCGCCTTGCCGCCTTCCAGAATCCAGAGTTCTACAAGGCGCAGGCCATGCGCTTCACGGTGTGGGACAAACCCCGCGTGATCGGCTGCGCAGAGAACTTCCCTGATCACATCGCGCTGCCACGTGGCTGCCTGGATGCTGCAAAGAATCTGCTGCAGGACAACGGCATTCGATGCGAATTGCACGATGAGCGGTTCGAGGGAGAAAAGATCAACGTTGTATTTACAGGAACACTCCGACTGGATCAAGAGGAAGCAGTAGTTGCAATGCTCGATCACGAGACGGGGGTGCTGTGCGCGCCAACCGCATTCGGCAAAACGGTGGCCGCTGCTGCGCTGATCGCCCGACGAGGCGTCAACACCCTAGTTTTAGTGCATCGCACCGAGTTTCTCAAGCAATGGCAAGAACGTCTGCAGTCCTTTCTAGGGGTAGGTAAGGAGGTAATCGGCACCATTGGTGGGGGAAAAACCAAGGTGACCGGTAAGATCGATATCGCAGTTATGCAGTCGTTGTCCCGTCAAGGCGAAGTCAATTCACTGGTTGAAAACTACGGTCACGTTATAGTCGATGAGTGCCACCACATTGGCGCAATATCGTTCGATGCGATTCTGAAACGGGTCAAGGCAAAATATGTGTTTGGCCTCACCGCCACGCCGATTCGCCGCGATGGCCAGCAACCCATCATCTTCATGCAATGCGGACCGATTCGGCACACGGCCACCAAAGCTACCAGCGCGCCCCAAGATTTAGTGGTGGTCCCGAATATCCTTTCAACAAAAATTGAATTGGCAGGCGAAGCAGGCATTCATGATGTATTCCGGCATATTGCGAACGACATGAAGCGGACCCGCGACATCGCCACTGCTGTATCAGAAGCCTTTCGCGAGGGGCGCAAAGTGCTGGTGCTAACCGAACGTACCGAGCATCTCGAAGCTATCACTGCCGCACTGGCAGGCAAGGTCGCGATGCTGTACAAGCTACATGGTCGAATGTCGAAAAAACAGCGTGCTGCTTTGATCGAATAATTGAACGAACTACCACCGGATGCGCCACGCGTGTTGCTCGCCACAGGCAAGCTGGTCGGTGAAGGCTTCGACCATCCGCCGCTCGACACTCTGGTGCTGGCAATGCCGATTTCCTGGAAGGGCACGCTGCAGCAGTATGCGGGTCGGCTACACCGCGAGCACGCCACCAAAACCGACATACGGATCATTGATTTCGTCGATAGCGGCCATCGCAGCTAACACTGATAATCCATCTACTTATGTCCACGAACTCGTGGATTTTTTGCAGCACGTAAAACCAAAAATGGAACGAGTAAAAACATGAACAAAAAAATTTCTATTACATAATATTTCATTATCACCCGCTCCTTTAAGACCCCGAGCAAGGCCGTGTGAAACCGGTTCTGATGAGAAGCCCAGCTTCGGGCGCAATCCCGCCGCCTCCAAATAAAAACACCCTCCAATTTTGGGAGGGTGTTTTTATTTGTGTGCCGCACTGGCGTAAAATAAATTCTGAAAAGCCTGTATCCGGCGAAAAAAGGAAACACTATGAAAAAAATTCTCTCAATTGCGCAAGCCCCCGCCGGCCATTGGGTTGGCGATGGTTTCCCCGTGCAATCCATGTTTAGCTACCAGCATAACGCAGAAGCGTTCAGTCCTTTTTTGATGTTGGATTATGCGGCGCCGACTAGCTTTACCCCTAACACGGGAGATCGGCGCGGCGTTGGTGCGCATCCGCATCGTGGATTTGAGACGGTGACGATAGTGTATGCGGGAGAAGTGGAGCATCGCGATTCGACCGGGCATGGCGGTGTGATTAGCACGGGCGATGTGCAATGGATGACAGCGGGTAGCGGCATTGCGCACGATGAGTTTCATTCGGAAAAATATAGTCACTCCGGTGGACCATTCCAAATGGTGCAACTGTGGGTCAACTTGCCAGCAAAAGATAAAATGGCCGCGCCCGGTTATCAGGCCATCACCGATGCAAGTATTCCAAGCGTGCCGATTGGTGATAACGCGGCTGGTTCAGTGCGCGTGATTGCGGGCGAATACAGCGGACATAAAGGCCCTGCGCATACTTTTACGCAGATGAATGTGTTGGATATCCAGCTCGGCGCGGGCCGCACAATCGACTTGCCGCAGCCGGATGGTTGGACGACCTTGTTGTTGGTGCAAGAAGGCGCACTGAAAATCAATGACAGTGCTAGCGCAAGCAAATCGCAATTAGTCATGTTGAGCCGCGAAGGCAACACGGTGAAAATTGCAGCAGAACAAAACGCACGCGTATTGTTACTCGCGGGGCAACCGATAGACGAACCCATCGTCGGTTACGGCCCGTTCGTGATGAATAGCCGACAAGAAATCGAGCGGGCGATTAACGATTTCAACAGCGGTAAATTCGGACAAATAAACTAGATAAAATATTCAATAAAATCAAATAGTTAAAATATTTAATGCCCTGCCGTCTCGACCGCTGAAGCAACCGCTTTGCCCACATCACTTGTCGTCGCTTTGCCGCCCATATCCGGCGTGCGCGGTCCTTCTGCTAATACAATTTCAATCGCGGACATGACCGCTTTCGCCGCATCGGGGTAGCCTAAGTGTTCTAACATCATCGAGCCGCACCAAATTTGTCCGATGGGATTCGCGATAGCTTTGCCGTAAATATCCGGCGCGGAACCGTGCACTGGTTCGAATAGCGACGGAAATAATCGTTCGGGATTTAAATTCGCCGACGGTGCGATGCCGATGGTGCCGGTGCACGCGGGGCCGAGGTCGGAAAGAATATCGCCGAATAAATTCGACGCCACGACAACATCAAACCAATGCGGGTTGCGCACAAAATGCGCGGTGAGAATATCGATGTGATATTTGTCAGCGCGGATATCGGGATAACGCGCGGACATTTCAACAAAACGCTCGTCCGAATACGGCATGGAGATGGAAATGCCGTTGGATTTTGTCGCCGAGGTGACGTGCTTTTTCGCGCGTGTCTTGGCCAACTCGAAGGCAAATTTCATGATGCGATCAGTGACGCGACGGGTGAAAATACTTTCCTGCATGACGGTTTCGTGCTCCGTGCCTTCAAACATTTTGCCACCGACGCTGGAATATTCGCCTTCGGTATTTTCGCGCACCACATAAAAATCGATATCGCCGACTCTACGATTGGCCAACGGGCTGGGCACACCCGGCATCAAACGCACGGGGCGCAAGTTCACATATTGATCAAACTCACGACGAAATTTTAACAACGAACCCCAGAGCGAAATATGATCCGGCACTTTATTCGGCCAACCCACTGCGCCGAAATAAATCGCGTCGTGATGACCGATGCGATCTTTCCAATCGTCCGGCATCATCTTGCCGTGCTGTAAATAATAATCGCAGCTCCAATCAAATTCGTCCCACTATAATTGCAAATTGAAGCGTGTCGCTGCGGTGTTGAGAACGCGTAATCCTTCGGGCATGACTTCTTTTCCTATGCCATCTCCACCGATGACGGCGATGCGTTTTGTGCTCATTGCTATTCCTGGCTGAAAAAAATGTAGTGCATTATAACGCGCCAAAAGCGGAACACTACGTTTCATAAATCGAAACAAAATTCGCTGATGTATATAGCCATCTATATTTTCTTTTCTATGCTTGAAATATTATTGTCGTTTCCTATAGTTCATTTTGTCCTATAGTTTTTTTGGACCGCACAACAGTCGAATACCCTTTTTCTTACACCAACAATATCAGGAGAGCGAAATGAAAAACGGAATCAAACTAGCAGCCGACAACATTTTGACTTACACCACTAAACGTCACGGCGGTGCGCCGGGCGTGGTGGCGATGGCGACGGATCGTAAGGCCAATTTTTACGAGGGTGCGGCGGGAGTACGACAACTGGGCAAGGACCAGCCGATGACAACCGATTCAGTATTCGCGATTTTCTCCACCACCAAAGCGATTACCAGTGTGGCGATTATGCAACTGATCGAAGAAGACAAAATCAAACTCGAAGATGCGGCGAAAAAATACGTGCCGGAAATCGCCGAGTTGCAAGTGCTCGATGGTTTCGATTCGTCGGGCAAACCGAAAACGCGCCCGCCGAAGCGCGACATTACGGTGAATGATTTGATGCTGCATACTTCCGGCCTGTGCTACGAATTTTTCAGCGCCGATGATTTGAAATATCGCACTGCGAAAAATATTCCGACCGTTGTGTCGAGTACATTCGCATCCATACGAACAGTGTTACTGCATGATCCGGGCGAGGCCTGGACCTACGGCGTCAACATTGACTGGCTAGGCCGCATCGTCGAGCAGCAGCGCGGCAAGCGCCTGGGAGAAGTATTCAAAGAGCGTATTTTCAACCAGCTAGGCATGACCGACATCGGCTTTGCCATGACGCCGTCGATGAAAGCGCGCCGCGCCACCATCCACGATCGCGCCGCCGACGGCAAACTGACGCCGCTGCCCGATCTGGTATTGCCCGATCCGCCGGAGATGGACATGGGCGGCCACGGTTTGTACGCCAGCATCGGCGAATACATGAAGTTCATTCGCATGATATTGAATGATGGCAATGGTCCCAATGGCCGCGTGCTCAAAGCCGAAACCGTCGAGCGTATGTCGCAGAGCGGCCTACCCAAAGGATGGGTCGGCGGTTGGAATACGTCGATACCTTCGCTATCCAATGACGGCGAATTTTTCCCTGGCGTATCCAAGTCATGGGCGTACACCTTCATGGTCAATGACGAACAAACGCCGTCGGGCCGGCCGGCAAATTCGCTGATGTGGGCGGGACTAGCAAATTCGTTTTACTGGATCGACCGCAAGAACGGCGTCGGCGGGTATTGGGGCTCGCAGATTCTGCCGTTCCAGGACGCTGCGTCTTATCCTGGCTTTGTCGATTTCGAGACGGCAGTTTACCGAAACCTTAATAAGTAATTGATTATATTAATATTTTACAGATAGCATGCTGATCGAACCAAGTTCGATTCCCTCCACCGGGAATTGAACTAGGTCACCGTCACGTTGCGCGCCCATGATGTAGAGCAGCGGTAAAAAATGTTCAGGCGTCGGAATCGATAAAGCTGCCTCTTGTCCGAGTTTGTCGTAATCAATCAGCGCTTGATGTTCATTGCGCGTCAATAAACTTTTTGCCGTTTGTTCAAAGCGCGCCGCCCAATCATAGACAGCGTTTTGTTTTTGCCAATTAATCAACGGCAAATTATGCACCACGTTCCCGCTGCCGAAAATCAACACACCCTCATCGCGCAATGTCGCGAGTTGTTTCCCAACATCATAGTGAAATTGGTTCGGCTTGCTGCGGTCGATGCTCAGTTGCACCACGGGAATATCCGCGTCGGGAAACATATGCGCAAGCACCGACCAGGTGCCATGATCCAATCCCCAACCCTGATCCAGCTTCACCTCCAGCGATGCAAGCACCTCGCGCACACGCTCTGCCAACGCCAAGCTGCCTGGCGCCGGATATTGAAACGCAAATAATTCAGGCGGAAATCCGCCGAAGTCATGTATGGTTTTCGGATGCGCCATCGCCGTCACCAACGTCCCCGGCACATACCAATGCGCAGAAATGGCGAGTATCGCTTTCGGTTTCGGCATCGCCGCGCCGATGGCTCGCCACGCTTGCGTGTAGCGGTTGGTTTCCAGCGCATTCATCGGGCTGCCGTGACCGATGAAAATGGCTGGCATGGGTCGGGCATTTTGTGACATCGATTAACCCTTCGTTAAATCGGAAATTGTAATCAATTTTACGTGGTAGCCAATTGGCCCCCAACAAGCCAGAGGTAAAAATGTTCGTTGAAACCCAGATCTTAGCCATGTTTCCACGGCAAGCCTCACATTTTCTGGGGATTAATTTCGTACACGGAACACACCGCCATTTGTCCTGATGCCAGTACTCAGACAGTACAGCACTGTGATACGTTTCACAGCAATTATTCGGAGACATGGCTACCATCTTTCTTGTTGACAGCCATGACGTATTACAATCCCGATTATGAACGTTTTGAAAAAGAAATTTCTCACAAATATAAATCAGCTATGGTCATCAACTGAATTTTCAGGCCAGATTGATCTCAGTATCTATGCCGAAAAGCATATGGTGGAAGAGTCCCGTAAGGGCCTGCGCGGGTTGGCAGTTACGCTGCTGGCGCTTTTATCGGCCGCCTCTCTGTTCGGTTCATCGCTGGGATTAGTACAGACCCACGCTTACGTCTATGGTGGCCTGGCTGTGATGGCGTTGTACGCATATTTCTCGTCCGGTAACTTGCATTCCAACAAGGAGTTGCATTTGCTCGGCATGGCGCTGCTGTTAATCTGCAGCTCAGCAATAGTTTTGCTTGCCTTCCAAAGCGGAACACTGAGCATGGCGCTGTTCGGCAGTGCGGTGCTGCTATTCATGGTTGTGCCCATGGCGCCATGGGGATTGCGCGAAGCGGGATTACTCTTAATTCTGATTTACATGGTGTTCACGATTTCCACATTCTCAAAGCCAGACTTGTTTTCCGACCAAAGCCTGATTACCCTGCAGTTTTTCATGCTATCGGCATGCGTGATCTCATTGTCTCTGGTTGCACGAGGCGTGCGTGTGCGCAAGCACGATATTGAAATGCGCTTCGACCTGGAAAAACAGCATCTGAAAATGGAGAATCTATCCTATACCGACCCGCTAACCAGCGCCTGGAACCGCCGCTATCTTACGGATAATTTCCAGCCCTGTATCGCCGCTAACCGTTTGCAGGGGAAAAATACTTACTTCGCAGTACTCGATATCGACAAGTTCAAAAACATCAATGATAACTATGGCCACGGCTATGGCGACCTCCTGCTGAAGTGTGTAAGCATTGAATTCAACAATATCACGCGTGAGGACGAGATATTTGTCCGGCTCGGCGGGGATGAATTCGCCATACTCCTGACCGGCGAACTTCCTCACGCCCGATTGACTCAGGCGATCAGCGCAGTGCAACGCCGTGCGTTGGAACAGGGTCCCAAACTCAAGACTGCGCCCACGATGAGCGTGGGCTTTACGCGCATCCAGCCCGAAGACCGTATCTCGCATGACGATGCCTACAAATTCGCTGATGAGGCAGCCTATGTCGCCAAGAAGGCAGGAGGAAACCAGATTTCTGAACTGACACCGAATCTCGGCGAATTCGTCAGAACTGCCGTAAAGCGGCCTGCATGACCTGGCAGCCCGTTATTCAAATGCGGCAAAACTGACGCCGTGCTAAGCCCGTATTAACTCTGCAAGCAACAAACAGGCGAAAAAAGCCGACTCGCATCGGCTTTTTTATTTAATATAATAAAATACTTACTGTGGTTTCGGCATTTTGTCATGCATGCCGTGCATTTTCTCGCGCGTGCCTTGCATTTTCCCCATCATGCTCTTGATTTCGCCGATGACAATCGCCTGACGATCTTGCGGCAGAGTGTTATAAAACTGCAGCGCGTCTTTATGGAAGGCTTTGCGAGCGGCGATGTTCTTCTCCTGCGCAGCTTCCATCAGATTATTCACCACGTTGAGGTCGGGTTGCGACTTATCCATTTCGGCTTTGATCGCGGCGTGGGTTTGTTTTTGCGCATCGGGCATTTGCTTGCGCAACGCATCGTGCTGAGATTTTAACGCTTGCCATTGAGTTTCCTGTGCGCCCGTAAGGTTGAGTTGTTGATGCAGCTTGTCGCTGAACATCATATTCCGGTGCATGCCTTCATGTCCCATTCCGTGGTGGCCCATGCCCGCTGCGGCAACGCCGACCAGCCCGAATATGCCGATTGCTGCGATTGCTAATTTATTCATGCTGTTTCTCCTGTAAAAAATTTGTTTCAGTCCCCATTGACCGATTTTGCCTGGCGGAGTTCCATTACCTGCCAGCAGGTTCGGGCAAACCAAGCGGTTTGCTGTAATATTATTGTTTTACCTTCACATTTCACGCCCGCCCAATGAACGCGCCCCTCTATAACGCCATAGCTTACACTTACGCTGACACGATACCCGCGCCGGGCAAAGTTATGGAAATCATGCCCGGGATTTTGTGGCTACGCATGCCGCTGCCTTTCGCGCTCAACCATATTAATTTATGGCTACTAAAAGATGGCGATGGCTGGGCGATAGTCGATACTGGCTTCGGCCATGAAGAAACCAAAACTTATTGGGAACAGATTTTCAGCACGGTGCTGGCCGGGCAAAAAATCACCCGCGTCGTTGTCACGCATTACCACCCAGATCACATCGGCTCTGCAGCGTGGTTGTGCCAGCGCTGGAACGCGCCGCTGTGGATGACGGCTGCCGAATATCTCACTGCCCATGCGTTGCGGAATTATAGTAGCGGGTACGAGCCGGCCGCATTCCTGTCGCTATTTCGCTCCCACGGCTTAACCGACGCACAACTCAAAGCGCAGGACACACGCGGCAACGCCTACGCGCGCGGCGTGCCCGCCCTGCCCGCTACTTATATGCGCATGATAAACGGCGATGTGCTGCGTATCGGCGACCACGACTGGCGCATCACCACTGCCTATGGCCATGCGCCGGAGCATGCCACTTTATATTGCGACGAGTTGAAACTGCTTATTTCCGGCGACCAGGTGTTGCCGCGTATCACCACCAACGTCGGCGTGTGGGGCAATATGCCAGAAGCCAATCCGCTGGAATTATTTTTGCGCTCGCTGGATTTTTTTGAACCCTTACCGCCAGACACGCTGGTGCTGCCGTCTCACGACCGTGTTTTCCGCGGCCTGCATTTCCGCCTGCAGCAACTGCGCGACCACCACGCGGCGCGGCTGGATGAAATGGTGCATGCTTTGGATAAACCGAAATGCGCGGCGGAATTATTGCCCGTTTTGTTCAGGCGCGCATTGGATGACCATCAACTTATGTTCGCCATCGGCGAAACCGTGGCGCATCTGAATTATTTACTGCATAAGAAACGCGTCAGCCGCACCCAACGCAACGACGGTCTGTATTATTTTGAGGTTGGCGATTCAATCTGAAAAGTGGATTGCAATTTAATCGCCGCACCACTTTGGTTTTCCCACATCAAACAAAACGCATTCGTCTGTTGTGCGCTGTAAGAACTTGAATAATTTGAATATTTTCCTTTATCGGGGTAAGTCACATCATTGCCCTGATGAAAATGCAGGTTGAAATCCAATTCGGCACTGGATTCGAAGCGGTAGCGCAGTGTTTGTCCTGGCGTCATGTCCACACATTCCTCATGGACTTGTTTTGCCGGCAGCGTGACTTCGATGGATTTTTCGCTTTGCCGCGCATGGCACATCAAGGGCATTACTAAAACGACAAGCAGCAGGTAACGCATTTTCTTCCCCATCAGGCACAATAACGCATAACAAAATCTATCATGATCTGCGGCGATAGATAGGCGCTGAAAATCCAGCTCAGCAAAAAACCTGCGGCAATCAGCAACGCCACGACGTATTTACGCGGAATGGTCCTGGCGCCTGACGGGCCGCTTGGTGGTGATGGATTATTCACTCAGATTCTCCACTTAGCCAAGTTTAACTGGCATGCGCTAAAATAACAGCATAATTATCTTGGGGCATCATGGCAACTATCACTAATCTGGCCGTTCTGGTTGCATGGGGCGGATTCGCGCTCGCGTTTGTATTCGGCTTTGTCGCCAATAAAACCAATTTTTGCACCATGGGCGCGGTGTCCGACATTGTCAACATGGGCAGTTGGCAACGCATGCGCATGTGGCTGCTGGCCATTGCCGTGGCGATCATGGGTGCCAGCCTACTGCAATTCACCGGCATGGTAGACCTGACCAAATCCATTTATACCGGGCCGCGGCTTAACTGGCTGTCGCATATTGTCGGCGGAATTTTATTCGGCATCGGCATGACCCTCGCATCCGGCTGCGGCAGCAAAACACTGATACGCGTGGGAACAGGCAATCTGAAATCCCTGATCGTCCTGGTGTTTATCGGCATCAGCTCCTATATGACACTCAAAGGCCTATTCGCCCCGTTGCGCGTCTATGGGCTCGACCTGGTTAACATCGACATGGCAAAACGCAATCTGTCGCATCAGGATTTGCCGTCACTGTTGACTGCATGGGGATTCGGTCAACGCCAAATATTGGCTTTACTATGCGGCGCGCTGATTTCAATAGTAATGCTCGTTTTTATTTTCAAAGACAAGGCGTTCCGCGCGAACAAGGATTTTCTTCTTGGCGGAATCGTAGTCGGCTCGGTTGTGGCGGCGGGCTGGTACGTGAGCGGCCATCTGGGTTACGGCGAAAATCCCGACACGCTTGAAACGGTTTTTTTCGGTACTAATTCGCGTGCGGCAGAATCATTCACTTTCATCGCACCCATCGCCTATTCGTTGGAAATGTTGATGCTGTGGACCGACAAGTCGCTGATAGTGACTTTTGGTATCGCATCGACCATCGGTGTAATTCTCGGCTCTCTTGCCTATGCGCTGTTGAGCAAAACTTTTCGCTGGGAAAATTTCGCCTCGCCTGCCGACCTGCTCAACCATATAGCGGGCGGCGCGCTAATGGGCTTCGGCGGCGTATGCGCACTCGGCTGCACCGTCGGGCAAGGCATCACCGGCATATCAACGCTTGCCATCGGTTCATTCATTACTTTCGCCGCGATTCTCGCCGGATCAGCTGCAACAATGAAATATCAATATTGGTGCATTGCTCGGGAAAATTGACAGTTAGTGCGTGTAAAGATAGAATTCGCATCTTGTTTTGGGTCGTTAGCTCAGTTGGTAGAGCAGCGGACTTTTAATCCGTTGGTCGCAGGTTCGAGTCCCGCACGGCCTACCAAATCATTCAATGAGTTACGGCGAATTTGTAGAAATTAAAAATCTACAATTATCAGTAAACTCTACAAAACCAAAGGGCCAGCTTGTGAGCTGGCCCTTTTTGCTGGCAAATTTCCCTGAAAAATTACTTGTTCGGTTGCGGCGTCATCCGCAAATACGGCTTCAGTGCCTTGTATCCTTTGGGGTATTTCTGCTTGATCACTTCCGGGTCCTGCACCGAGGTTGGAATAATCACATCCTGGCCGTCTTTCCAGTTCACCGGCGTGGCGACGGTGTAATTGTCGAATAGTTGCAGCGAGTCGATCACGCGCAAAATCTCCTCGAAATTACGTCCCGTGCTGGCGGGGTAAGTAAAGGTGGTGCGAATTTTTTTCTTCGGGTCGATGATGAACACCGAGCGCACAGTCAGCGTGTCGTTGGCATTAGGATGAATCATGTCGTAGAGGGTCGATACTTTTTTATCCGGATCGCCCAGGATAGGAAAATTCACTGCCGTGCCTTGCGTCTCGGCGATATCGCCGACCCATTGGTTATGCGAGTTGACGTCATCGACGCTGATTGCCAGCACTTTAACATTGCGCTTGGCGAATTCGTCTTTGAGTTTAGCGGTGTAGCCTAGCTCCGTGGTGCAAACCGGCGTGAAATCTTTCGGGTGTGAAAATAGAATACCCCAACTGTCGCCGAGCCATTGGTGGAAATTGATTTTTCCTGCGGTGGAATCCTGAATAAAATCCGGCGCGGTATCGCCGAGTCGTAAAGTTGCCATGATATTTCTCCTTTAAAAAAAAATGACTTGTTTGATTTAATCTTCATGTTAAGCGAGCATGGTTAAGTATTGCGTGGGGTCGGTAACGCCAGCGTCGGCAAAGCCTTTGCGGCGCAAGCGGCAGGCATCACAGGCGCCACAGGCGCGACCCATTTCATCGGCCTGATAACACGACACCGTCATCCCATAATCTACGCCTAATTGTCGGCCTTGCAAAATTATGTCCGCTTTGGATAATTTCAGCAGCGGCGCATGAATCGTCATTCGCTTACCTTCGACTGCGGCTTTAGTGGCAAGGTTCGCCATGGTTTCGAAAGCGCGCAAATATTCCGGGCGGCAATCCGGGTAGCCGGAATAATCGACGGCGTTGACGCCGATAAAGATATCGCGCGCTTTCAACACTTCTGCCCAGGCCAAGGCCAACGACAGCATGACTGTGTTGCGCGCAGGCACATAAGTGACGGGGATGCCTGTGCTGGCTTGCATGGGAACGGCGATGGAAGAGTCGGTGAGCGCCGAACCGCCAAACATTGCCAGGTCAATACGCGCGACGCGATGTTGTTCCGCGCCTAGCCGAACCGCGACGCGTTCTGCCGCTTCCAATTCGGCGACATGGCGTTGGCCGTAATTCACACTCAAGCAATAACAAGCGAAACCTTGCGCCTGTGCGATGGCTAAAGTGGTGGCGGAATCGAGCCCGCCGGAGAGTAATACGACTGCGTTGGGCATGATGTTATTTTGAATCAATAATGAGGCAGGAAAGACAGGAAAATATATTAAAGCAGCGTTGATAAAGTCCTTCGACAGGCTCAGGATGAACGGTAAAATATTGTTCTCTTTCATGGTGAGCTTGTCGAACCATGAACACATTCAATCTGTAGAAAATTTTATTAAAATTATTTAATATAATCAATAACTTATAAAATATCTTATTTGCCGCGTTCAACGCCCCACAACACTTTATGCAGTTGCACTTGCATACGAACTGGCAAGCGATCACGCAAAATCCAATCGGCAAGCTGCGCGGGTTTTAATGTCTCATAAACAGGCGAAAATAATATTGGAGAAATTTTTTCCAGTGCACGCTGCTGCAATTGGTCGCGCGCCCAAAGGTAATCGGCTTCGTCGCACAACACAAATTTGATTTCATCTCTAGTGTTCATAAGCGGAATATTCTGCCAGCGGTTTTTTTCCACCTCGCCGGAACCCGGCGTTTTGATATCGACGATGCACGATACTCGCGAATCAACTTCGGCAATATCTATCGCACCGCTGGTTTCCAGCGACACTGAATAGCCTGCATCGCAAAGTTGGGTAAGCAATGCCAAACAGTTTTTTTGCGCCAGCGGTTCACCGCCGGTTACGGTTACATAGCGGGCTGAATAGGCTGCCACCTGGTCGAGTATCGATTGCAGCGACTGGGCTTCGCCTTCGTGAAAAGCATACGCTGTGTCGCAATAGCCGCAGCGTAGCGGGCAACCAGTGAGTCGCACAAACACTGTTGGCAAACCCGTGCGGCTGGTCTCGCCTTGCAGCGAATGGAAAATTTCGTTGACTCGTAGCGAGAGAGCCGGCTTCGCAGGAGGGTCGTTTACTTCGGCAATACGTAGCGGTATAACTTGCGAGTTCACAGCCTATTTCTTTTTCGTACCCGGCATGGCTGGCGGCTGCGGAACGGTATTAACAGGCGGCGCAGAAACCACAGGCGCAGGCGAAGACGTAATGACAGTCGTCGGCGATGAAGTGATGACCGGCACGCTGCTGGTCACCGTTGCCGGGGGCAACGAAGAAACCGGCGCGGGCTGCGGCGTCTCTTCCAGACGCTTGATGCGTGAATCCAGGTCGAGATAAAAATCCCGTTGCTTTTTTTGCGTGATTTCGATGGAATTGTTCAACACCTCCTGCTGTCCGCGCAGGGATTTAATTTCCGTTTTCAGCGCATCGATTTGCGCCACCAGTTCCACCAAGCCTAAGCTCTTGACGCTGTTTTCGATGGCCTTGACGTTCGCGTCGATACGCGCAAACTGCGCTTCGTTGGCGGCCTTGTCGGCCTTTTGTTGCGTGTTAAGCGTGTTGATCGCTTTACGCGCATCGTCGTCATCAAATAACCCGGCGTGGGCGCACGCTGCAGTCAGCATGACAAACATCAGCCCGAAAAATAATTTTCCCATTATTGCCCTCCGTATTGAATATCGACGCGGCGGTTTTCCGCCCATGCGGTTTCGTCATGGCCCTGGGCGCGCGGTTTTTCTTCACCGAAACTCACAGCTTCCATTTGCGCGTTGTTAGCGCCCAGCACGTTGAGCAGTTTTTTCACTGCTTCCGAGCGGCGTTGGCCCAATGCCAGATTATATTCGCGGCTGCCGCGCTCATCCGTGTTGCCCTGGATGATGGCTCGTATCGACGGGTTGGCCGCCAGATAACGTGCGTGGGCCTGCACCACGGGTTTCGAATCTTCGCGCACCGCATCGCTATCAAGGTCGAAATAAATACTGCGTTTGGTCAGCGCCTCGTTGGCACTCGCGTCGCCGCGTGAATCGCTAGTCACCGTAGTCACTTGCGGCTGCGGCTGGACTACGCCAGTCTGGGCGCCTGCGCCCGCTTGTGCTGTGCCTGCCCCCCCTGCTCCGGATCGATCCTCAATGGGCACCTTGTTTACGTCGAGCGGTGTACTTTCGCAGGCCACCAGTAAAAAAAGCATCGAGACCGCAATCGTTAGTTTTTTCATAATGTGTTCCTTGACTATTATTAAACAGAAATCCAAATTACCCAAAGTTCAACTCTTATTGAATTACTTGCCGAGCGGGCCCCACGCTGGCTCGCGCACGTCGCCCGCTGGCGTGGACAAGCGCTGCTTGACCCGGCCATCGCTCGATACCGCAGCAAGCACACCGCGGCCACCTAACTGACTCGCGTACAGAATAGTTTTGCCATTGGGTGCAAAGCTCGGCGATTCGTCCAGTGTGGAATCGGTCAGCACCTGCACTTGCTGCGAACCCAAATCCTGCGTGGCGACGCGATAGTGCCCGCCGTTGCGTTGGATAAACGCTATGCTTTTGCCGTCCGGACTGACGCGCGGCGTGACATTATAGGTGCCGTCGAAGGTCACGCGCTGCGCATTGCCGCCGTCGACCGACACCTTATAAATCTGCGGACTGCCGCCGCGGTCCGAGGTGAAATAAATCGTTTTCCCATCGGGGGAAAAATTCGGTTCAGTGTCGATACCGTTACTGTTGGTGATCCGCATCGCACTGCCACCAGAGGCGGGCACCAGATACAACTGCGAACCGCCGTCCTTGGTCAATGTCACGGCGAGACGCTGGCCATCGGGCGACCATGCAGGCGCGCTGTTGCTGCCGCTGAAACTGGCCACTGTCGTCGCACGGCTGGAATAAATTTCACGCACGATGACTGACGGCTTGCGGTTGGCGAAGCTGACATAGGCGATACGATTGCCATCCGGCGCCCACGACGGGGAAATAATCGGATCGATTTGGCTCAACACCGTTTGCGGATTGAAACCGTCGGCATCGGCTACTTGTAACTGGTAACGGCTGCCGCTTTTGATGACATAGGCGATACGCGTATTGAACACGCCTTTGCTGCCGGTAAGCGCTTCGTAAATCTGGTTGGCGATAGTGTGCGCCGTGGTACGCAGATTGGCTTGATCGACACCGGGATAGCTTAACCTCAGCAAGGCATCCTGTTTCAAGACATCCAGCAGCCAGAAACGAACGTCGCTTTTGCCATTGCCCTGCGGCGTCACCGCGCCGATGACCACCGCATCAGCTGTGCGGGCGCGCCATTCTGAGTAATTTACCATCACCGGATCGTTTGGTATGGAGCTGACTGCGGAGCTATCGACCATGCGAAACAGACCCGTCCGTGCGAGATCGGCATTCACAATCGCGGTGAGTTTTTGCGGCAGGGTTTCTTCAGCATGGAACGGAACGACGGCAATGGGAATTTGCTTCGCACCCTGGGTCGTAACGTCTATGGTGAGTTGCGCATGGACAGTTGCGGCCCATGCCATGACAAAGAAAAGAAATACTTTGGTTATTTTCAGCATCGTGTCATTTCTCGTGAGTAAAAGTCATGTTAAAAGAACGGAATTGCTGCCGTAACTTAGGGTCTTCCGGCAACGGCAAGGGTTCCGCGCGTTTAATACCGCGCTGTATAGCATCGCTATAAACTTTGCTGCTACCGCCTACAGGCTCGGCGCTCAGTACTTCACCTGTCGGCAACACTACTAATTTTACCTCTTGACGGGTGCCGACGAAAACACCATCTGGCACATCGGTATTGTTTTTAACTTTTTGGCGAATTTTATCAATATAACTATTCATTGCACTTTGCAACGCGGCTCTTTCCGCCGCCGCTTTATCTGCCGCAGCTTGCTGCGCTGCTGCAAGTTTATCCTGTTCTTCCTTTTGCGCTTTTTCCTGCGCCAATTGTTCCTGCTTTTGTTTTTGCGCCAGGGTTTCCTGCTCCTTGCGCCCTTTTTCCTTGGCTTCTTTTTCCTGTTTTTCTTTCGCGGCTTTTTCTGCCTGGTCTTTTGCTTTGCGCTCTTTTTCCTGTTTTTCTTTCAGCGCGAGATCTGGCTTGGGTGGTTCAGGTTCGGGTTCCGACTCCGGTTCCTTAACTGGCGGCGGCGGTTTCGGTTCTTCTTTAGGTGGCGGGGGTGGCGGCTCCTCTACTTTCGGTTCGGCCTTTGCTTCCGGCACTGGCGCGGCTTCGGCAACTTTTCCTTCCGGCAATTTATTCCATAATTCTACTTCTACCGGTGGCGCTTCTTTGGTTTGCCAACTCACGCCAAAAATCAGTATGGCGAAAATCGCCAGATGAACCAGCACCGCCAGCACGATCGCCGGCATCCTGCCCCTTTTTTGCCGCACACCCTTCGCCATCTTTAATTCTTACCCGACTTGGCCAGCAAACCAATGCGCTTGACCTGATTCTGCTGCAGAATGTCCATCACGTTCATCACTTCTTCGTACCGCACAGTCTTGTCGGCAGCAATGACCACCGGCTGGCCCGGCACCATGCTGAGTTTGTCCTTGATTGCCCGCACAAGTTCCGCCCGGTTCAATTCGCGCAAGGTTCCGGTTTCACGGTCATTGAGCAATATCTTGCCGCCTACCTTGATCTGAACCTCCAGCGGCGCGTTAGATGCGCCCAGTTGCTGGCCCACTGTGGGCAAATCAATCTGCCCGGGATTAATCAGCGGCGCGGTGATCATGAAAATGATCAACAGCACCAACATGACGTCGATGTAGGGCACAACGTTTATCTGGTTGATCTGTTTACGTTCGCGCGCCATTATTGCGCCTGACGTTGCAGGATGTTGGAGAATTCTTCCATAAAACTTTCCAGCCGCGAGGCAAGCCGGTCGATGTCATGGGTATAGCGGTTGTACGCGACCACAGCCGGAATCGCCGCGAATAAACCCATCGCGGTGGCGACCAGCGCTTCCGCGATGCCCGGCGCGACGTGCGCCAAAGTCGCCTGGCCTACATTCGACAAGCCGCGGAAAGCGTTCATGATGCCCCACACCGTGCCGAGCAAACCGACATAAGGACTGACTGAGCCGATGGTGGCGAGAAACGAAAGATGGGATTCGAGGCCATCCATTTCACGCTGATAAGTCGCCTTCATGGCGCGGCGCGTGCCATCCATCAATGCGCCAATGTCGCTGCCGCCGCGGCCTTTTAGTTTGAGAAATTCCTGAAAGCCTGATTCGAATATGCGTTCCATCGCGCCGGTATCGCCGCGGCCATTGGCGACGCGTTGATAGACGTTGCGCAAATCAGCGCCGCTCCAGAATTCTTTTTCAAACGCATTGGTGTCCTTTACGGCGCGTTTGATAGCGAACATTTTCATAAAAATATACAACCACGACATGAATGAGCAGGCCAGCAGCAGCAACATCACCAGTTGTACGATGAGGCTGGCGCCGGTGACGAGATGCAATATCGAGAGATCGGTATTCGCGTTCACGCGTATCCTTTCGTTATAATAATATTTAATTAAATCAATAATTTACGTAAGTTCGCCGGAAGCGCTACTGGCTTCAGGGTTAGCGTATTCAAGCAGGCAATGCTGACGCTGGCTCGGGTGAGGATTTCGTCGGCGCGCAAAATTTTCTGGGCAAACACCAGGCTGAAATGCCGCGCCGATTCAATCGACGCCGTCACCTGCAACATATCGTTCAGCCGCGCGGGCTTGGCGAATTTTACCTGCACTGCATAGGCGACGAATATAATGCCTTGTTCGTCGGCCAAACGGGTCTGGTCAAAACCCAGATGACGCAGCCACTCGGTGCGGGCGCGCTCCATAAAATTCAGATACTGCGCATGGTACACCACACCGCCGGCATCGGTATCTTCATAGTAAACCCTCACCGGCCATGTGAACGTGGACTTGATCAAAACGGGTTAAAACAACTCGGAAGAATTTTTTGCGGCAGGCAGGCCGAAATGCTTATACGCCAACGCCGTCGCCATGCGGCCACGCGGCGTGCGCTGCAAATAGCCCTGCTGGATCAGGAACGGCTCGAGCACATCTTCAATCGTGTCGCGCTCCTCGCCTATCGCCGCTGCCAGGTTATCAACACCGACCGGACCGCCGTCGAATTTTTCGATTACGCAGGCGAGCAACTTGCGGTCCATCACATCCAATCCAGCCAGGTCGACGTCAAGCATTTTCAGCGCATCGTCAGCGACTTGTTGCGTCACCATGCCATCGGCTTTTACCTCGGCGAAATCGCGTACACGGCGCAACAAACGATTGGCGATGCGCGGCGTGCCGCGCGAACGCTTGGCGATTTCATGCGCGCCTTCCGGCGCCGTTTCCACTTTGAGCAGAGTCGCAGAACGCTTGACGATACGGGTCAATTCCTCGGCGGTATAAAACTCCAGCCGCGCCACGATGCCGAAGCGATCGCGCAACGGATTGGTCAGCATGCCCGCTCGTGTCGTTGCGCCGATCAGCGTGAATGGCGGCAGTTCGAGTTTCACCGAGCGCGCGGCAGGGCCTTCGCCGATCATGATGTCGATTTGATAATCTTCCAGCGCCGGATATAAAATTTCTTCCACCACCGGCGACAGACGGTGTATCTCGTCGATGAACAACACATCGTTCGGCTCAAGATTAGTCAGCAACGCGGCGAGATCGCCTGCGCGTTCGAGCACCGGCCCGGATGTGTGGCGCAGATTCACCCCCATTTCGCGCGCGATGATATGCGCCAGCGTGGTCTTGCCCAAACCCGGTGGGCCGAACAATAAAGTATGGTCCAGCGATTCCTTGCGGCGGCGGGCGGCGTCGATAAATATCTGCAACTGCTCGCGGATTTTTTCCTGCCCGACATATTCATCCAGCGCCTTCGGGCGCAGCGCGCGCTCCAGCGCCTCTTCTTGATGCGAAGCAGGTGCGGCGGAAATCAGACGGTCGGTTTCAATCATATTCAATCAGTCAAATTTTCAAACACGTTTCATCACAAAACATGTTGTCATCCAGAGTGTAGCGAAGGATCTGCTGTTGCCCTAAACGCAGATTCTTCGCTTCGCTCTGAATGACAGGTCAGGCAGCTTGCTGCAATTCTTCCTTCCCCGCTGCACGCTCACTTTTCGAGCGCGCCTTACGTATATACAGTTGCTTCTCTATTGTCGCCACCACATCACCGCTGCCGTCTGTGACGTCGACGCTCAATATTGGTTCGAACTTTTCGCCGCTGGCAGTTTGCGCCATCACCTGATCGAGAAACGCCTGTTCCAATTTGAATTCCGCATATACCGTGCCGCGACCCGGCTTGCGATAATGAATCGTGGCGGATTTGTCCCACACCACATAATCTTTGCCGAGATTTTCCGCCGTCATGATCATGAAAAAAGGATCGGTCATGGAGAACAGGGTACCGCCGAAATGGGTACCCATATAATTTTTGTTATACCAATACATTTTCATGCGCACGCGCACGTTGCGAAAATCATCCGACCAGTGCAGCACATGAATGCCCGCGCCCAGAAACGGCGGCCAGCAATTCATGCCGAAGCGCAGCATCTTCGCGCCCAAATTCAAATTTTTAATCCAGCCTTGTCCCGACATTACTTAATTACACTTTCGATAAATTTTTCAGCGCCGCGCGGATTTTTTCCGACAACGTGAATCCTTCTGCGACACCTTTCAGCGCGTGCTGCGCTTCGCGCTCATTATATCCCAGCGCCAGCAACGCATTCATCGCATCGTCTCCAGAAGATGCCGGTTTGATCGCACGCCCCGCGACGACTACATCGAGTTTGTCTTTTAATTCAAGCAGCAAACGTTCGGCGGTTTTTTTGCCGACGCCAGGGATCTTGGTCAAGCGCCCCGCTTCCTGCGACGCCACAGCCTGCGCCAGATCGCCAATCGACAATCCGCTCAATACCGACAGCGCAAGCTTGGGTCCGACACCGCTGATCTTGAGCAACTGCCGGAAAACTTTGCGCTCTTCCTCGGTACCGAAGCCATACAGCAATTGCGCGTCCTCGCGCACGATGAGCTGCGTGTGCAACATCACCGTCTCGCCTGTCGCGGGTAAATTGTAAAACGTGCTCATCGGCACGTCGATTTCGTAACCGACGCCATGCGCGTCGATGACGACTTGCGGCGGCCGTTTTTCCACCAACTTGCCTGTAATGCGTCCGATCATGAGTCAAATTCCTTGGAAATAATCTTTGTTTACAATAATTTCTTCGATCATTTTTTGTTTAATTTCCACGCCCATTCCTAACTCTTTTAATTTTTGCACCAAGCTTTCGCCATCGATTAGATCTATTGGTGGTGCGCCATCACGTTGTGCTTCTAATCTCGCGTCCTTCGTAAACGTACCCGTAGTAATCAGCAAACCTTTGTCAGCCCTGCCAACCATCGCCCCTCTGAAATCTCTCACAGTTGAGGAGGAAACACTTCCTTGATAGCGCTTACATTGAAAAATAACGTGGAATGAAAGCAAACCGCCGATTCTTACCACGCCTTTCCCATCAATTCCGCCATCGCCAGTTTTACCTGTGACTTCGACTTGAATAAAACCTGACTCCCTTAAAATTCTTTGGCACAGACGCTCAAACGAATCAGGCGGAATACCTTTAATTATCTCAAGCAATTGATCTTCCCAAGTGCTTTCTTCCGATTCAACAATCTTCTCTTCTATTTCGCCTTTAGTTGGTTCTTTTTTTAGGGATTCACGATAAATCTGAGCAACAGCTTTTTTTACATCCTTAGGATTCACAGTCAGCGTATTTTGGCCTTTTGCAGTCAGCGCCCAGACACCCCGAGACGAATTTTCAATAAGTCCATAATGTTTTAGATAATTTCTAGCCCAAGTTAATGTGTAATAAAGCTTTGTGTGGCTCCCTCTATGAATTTCTGCAATTTCCTTATCTGAGAACTTCATAATCGACGCAACTTTATCTTCCTGCTCAGTTACTGTAGCCGAACCCCCGAGCTCATGTATCGCTTGCAAGAGCGGATTAAATAAATTATCAAAAGTTGGAATTGCCATTTTTTATTCCTTGATTAAATCAATCGACCTTTTTTAACCCGATAACCCGCCGTCGCAAGATTGCCCAATCCCAATCCGCCATGCGCGTGACAAATCGCGCAGGCCAATGCGTCGGCGGCATCCGGACTCGGCACGCCTTCGAGCTTGAGCAGACGCTTTACCATTTCCTGCACTTGTTCTTTTTTTGCGTGGCCGTTGCCGACGACGGCTTGTTTGACTTGTAACGCGGTGTATTCGGAGACGGGCAAATTTTGCAGCACCGCCGCGCAGATGGCCGCGCCGCGCGCCTGGCCCAATAACAATGTCGATTGCGGATTGACGTTAACGAATACTTTTTCGATCGCGACTTCCATCGGTTGGTGCAAGGAGATGATTTCGCCGATGCTGTTCAAAATAGTTTTGAGCCGCTCAGGCAATTCTGTCACCGGCACTTTCACCACGCCGCTGGTGATGTAGCGCAAGCTCTGTCCGTTTTTTTCGATCACGCCGAAACCAGTGAGGCGCAATCCCGGATCAATGCCGAGTATCCTCACGGCGAGAAAAACCCGGCAGGAAAATATGTTAAATAATTCAATATAATCAAATATTTATCTAAACATCGATAACAGCGGTGGTATAAACTTCCTGCACGTCATCAAGCGCATCAAACGCATCGAGCAGCTTTTGCATTTTCACTGCATCGTCACCAGTTAACGTGGTTTCTGTCGATGGCTTCATGGTCACTTCGCCGAACTCGCATTTGAAGCCGGCTTTTTCCAGCGCGGTTTTTACGCCAGCGAATTCATAGGGGCCGGTGATGACTTCGATGCTGCCGTCTTCGTTGGTGGAAATATCTTCGGCGCCCGCTTCGAGCGCGGCTTCCATTAATTTGTCTTCGTTGGTACCCGGCGCAAAAACCAATTGGCCGCAATGTTTGAACAAGAATGCCACCGAGCCGTCGGTGCCGAGATTGCCGCCGTATTTGACAAACGCGTGGCGCACGTCGGCGACGGTCCGGGTTTTGTTGTCGGTCATGCAATCGACCATGATAGCCGCGCCGTTGATGCCATAGCCTTCATAGCGAATTTCTTCGTAGCTCACGCCTTCCAGCTCGCCCGCGCCGCGCTTGATCGCGCGTTCGATAGTGTCCTTGGGCATATTGTTGTCGTAGGCTTTATCGACGGCGAGACGCAAGCGCGGGTTCATCGCCGGATCGGATTCGCCCAATCTCGCGGCGACGGTAATTTCTTTAATCAAGCGGGTGAAGATTTTGCCGCGTTTGGCGTCGGTGGCCGCTTTTTTGTGCTTGATATTGGCCCATTTGGAATGCCCTGCCATAAATCTGTTCCCTGCCAGTTGATTTACATAATTCAAGGTGCTAATGGTAACATTCTGCCCATACCTTGACCAAGTTGGAGCATAAAAATGGCTGAACCGATGCTGATCGCGAAAAGCGCACTCGAACTCAATCTGCTGCCGCAAATGGCCAACCGCCACGGCCTCATCGCGGGCGCGACGGGTACGGGGAAAACCGTGTCGCTGCAAGTGCTGGCGGAAAATTTCAGCCGCATCGGCGTGCCGGTGTTCATGGCCGACGTCAAAGGCGACCTCGCGGGCATGTCGCAAGCGGGCAAAGAAAACCCGAAAATCAAAGCACGGCTGGATTTACTCAAAATCAGCGATTTTCCTTATCGAGCGTATCCGGTCACTTTTTGGGATGTGTTCGGCGAACAAGGCCACCCCGTGCGCGCGACGGTTTCCGAAATGGGCCCTCTGTTGTTGGCGCGCATTTTGAATTTGAACGAGGTGCAACAAGGCGTGTTGGCGCTCGTGTTCAAAATTGCCGATGACAATGGTTTGCTTTTGCTCGACCTGAAAGATTTGCGCGCGATGATCCAACATGTCGGCGACAACGCTTCCAACTTCACTACCGAATACGGCAACGTCTCCACCGCCAGCATCGGCGCTATCCAGCGCGGCTTGCTCGAACTGGAACAGCAAGGCGGCGAAAAGTTTTTCGGCGAACCGGCGTTGAATTTCGACGACTGGATGCAGACTGACAGCAAGGGCCGCGGGCAAATCAACATACTCGCCGCCGACAAGTTGATGCAAGCACCGCGTTTGTATTCGACATTCTTGTTGTGGATGCTATCCGAGCTTTACGAAAAATTGCCCGAAATCGGCGATCCGGAAAAACCCAAACTGGTATTTTTTTTCGACGAGGCGCACTTACTCTTCACAGATGCGCCGACGGCGTTGATGCAAAAAATCGAGCTGGTGATCCGCCTGGTACGCTCGAAAGGCGTCGGCGTCTACTTCGTCACACAAAATCCGCTCGACGTGCCCGATATTGTGCTCGGGCAATTGGGCAATCGCGTGCAACATGCGTTACGCTCATTCACGCCGCGGGACCAGAAAGCCGTGCAATCCGCCGCCGACACATTCCGCACCAACCCGAAACTCGACGTGAGCAAAGCGATTACCGAGCTCGGCGTCGGCGAAGCGCTAGTGTCGTTTCTGAACGAAAAAGGCCAGCCCTGCATTGTCGAGCGCGCGAATGTGTTGCCGCCGCATTCACAAATCGGCTCCATCACCCCGGAGCAACGCAAAGCGATGATCAGCGGCTCGACCGTGTTCGGCCAATATGAAAAAGTCGTCGATCGCGAATCCGCTTACGAAAAACTCAAAGGCCGCGCAGCAGGCAAGCTTGGCGATGCGCCAGGCGCAACGGGGGGCGGCATCATGGATAAAGTCAAAGGCGCACTCGGCGATGTGTTCGACGGCGCGACGGGAGGCGGCGGAAATCATCGCGGCGGTCGTCAGGGTATCGGCGAAGTGATGGTGAAAAGTGCGACGCGTGCCATCGGCAGCCAGATAGGCCGCTCGATTATTCGCGGCGTATTAGGCTCGATTATGGGCGGACGCCGATAATTTAGCATTACACATATTTCAATATAATCAATAAGTTACAAAACTATTCTATGGCGACAAAACCCGGCGAAAGAAAAGCGCAAATCCTGCAAATTCTGGCGGAAATGCTCGAAGATCCCAAAGGCGAAAAAATCACCACCGCTTTGCTCGCAGCAAAAGTCAATGTGTCGGAAGCCGCGTTGTATCGACATTTTTCCAGCAAAGCGCAAATGTTCGAAGGCTTGATTGAGTTCATCGAATCGACGGTATTTTCGCTGATCAATAAAATCATGGTGGAAGAAACCTCGGGCGTAAAACAAATCGAAGCCGTCATAAGCATGCTCCTCGGCTTTGCCAAAAAAAACCCAGGCATGACGCGCGTGCTGATCGGCGACGCCCTGGTGCATGAGAACGAAAAACTGCAAGCGCGTATCAACCAATTACACGACCGGCTCGAAGCGACGCTGCGCCAATCACTGCGCCTCGCCGCCAGCGTCAACGAAATCCCCAACAACACCGACACCACGATCAAAGCCAACGTGCTGCTCTGCTACGTCATCGGCCGCTGGCATCAGTTTGCCAAAAGCGGGTTGAAACGCTCGCCGACCGAATACTGGCCGGCGCAAATGGCAGAGTTGCTGTAAAAATAAATCTGTCATTTTGAGCGACTGCAAATGAACGCATTTCAGTTCAATTTGTGCGGCCTGCCCACATCATGATCGCTTGAATGACCGCAATTGAGATTACAAACAACAAACAAAAACGGCCAGAACTAGTCATTCGAAACACTTGATCGGCTGCGGCAAGAAGGACGTTCCATTGTTTGGGCCCAACGACAGCTAGCTTCAAATTGACGTGCAACATTGCTTCGATTAATTTCCCGGTTCATGACCTACGTTGAAGGATCCTACCAGCCAGGTCAGGAGAGCAAATGGCCGAAAACAAGACGAAAGCGACCGACAAAGACGTCGATAAACACATCGCTGCTATTGCTAACGAAGAGCAACGCTCAGACTGTCTTGCACTGCTCAAGCTGCTCAGCAAGATAACGAACGAAAAGCCGAAGATGTGGGGTCCGAGCATTGTCGGCTTCGGCAGCTATCACTACAAATACGCAAGCGGCCAAGAGGGCGACTCATGCCTCACCGGTTTCGCTGCGCGCGGGAAAGAGTTGGTAGTATATCTCGTCGCAAGTGACCCCGACCAAGAGCGACTCTTAAAGAAGCTCGGCAACCACAAAATGGGAAAATCCTGTCTCTACATACGCCGACTCAGCGACGTCGATACTGCCGTGTTGGACAAACTAGTGTCTGGATCGGTTGCTGAGATCAAGCGTC
Organism: Burkholderiales bacterium; assembly: GCA_049695115.1. Lineage (GTDB taxonomy): Bacteria > Pseudomonadota > Gammaproteobacteria > Burkholderiales > JBEEJL01 > JBEEJL01. Next base: position 66,263 of record JBAVRP010000023.1, read on the forward strand.
GATACAAATAACCTGAAAGCTTCTCGTAAATCCATTGGCCGCGAGTTGCATTCCGGCCTTCCCTTACATCTGGATGCCGAAGCGCACAGTCAATTAGGTTTCGTCTGTACTAGCGCCTAATCTCATTGTAAGCTGCCGTTCGCGACTGACAGCAATAGGTCGGATTCATTTATCCGACCGCCAAGTTTGCATAAAGCAGACAGAAATTTTGTCAGCGGAAATAAAATTGACCGCTATCAAAAAGTTACATCATTAACACATTCGGCCAGACGCGGACAATTGAAAATGTTTTTCATAGCAGTCGTTCACGAGTATCAATGCTCGAGAACTCTGGACATAGCGCAAGGAAGCAATGGTTACGAAACGCCCTAATTACCAATAATAATATAGCCATGAAATGTATTTCAATATTTACAGTGGCTCGCCCGTTTAATGCAGCGCAAAACACTTCATTCATTAGGTCTGAGGTGGGCCAGAAAATAATTCATCTCTGGCCTCTTTTGTTTTGGGGTCATGCCCAGCCAGTAAATGGCAAGCAGCGACCGAGTCAGTAAAATGATCGAACACATTCTCAGTGCCCAGTAGCTGGATGATTTCAGCTTTTTCCAATTTACCATGCACGCGGGGATTCGCCTCGGTCAAGATCACGCGAACATGCCGTTTGTGTAGATCTTGAATCACTTCTTCGAGAGTCAGTAAACCGGTAATGTCGATGAACGGCACGCGCAACAGTCTAACGATTAAGATGCGCGGATCCGTGTGTGTGCTGGCCAACGCCCGCTCAAAGTTTTCAACGGCACCGAAAAAGAACGGGCCTTCTACCATGAAAACCAGTACCCCAGACGGCAAGGTAGTGAATCCGTCATGCGCAAACTCATTTTGTAGTTCCTGCTCTGTCGCCTTGCGCACTTCAACGCTCGCGGCCATGCGACGTAGAAATTGCAGGGTAGCCAAAATCACACCGATGTTGACCGCCACTACCAGATCAGCAAATACGGTCAAGCCAAAGGTCACAAGCAAAATGGCCACATCAGGACGAGGCGCGCGTTTGACAATTTTGGCGAAGTGCCTGACTTCGCTCATGTTCCATGCGACGACGAATAAAATCGCCGCTAGCACCGCGAGCGGCACATGAACGGCGAGTGGCGCCAGAAACGACACGATCAGCACCAGCGTGACGACATGCACAATACCGGCAATTGGACTGTTGCCGCCGTTGCGGACATTCGTGGCCGTGCGAGCAATAGCGCCCGTGGCGGCGAATCCGCCAAATAAAGGTGCGGCAACGTTGGCAATACCCAACCCAACCAGCTCCTGATTGGAGTCGTGTCGCGTACCCGCCATGCCGTCCGCCACCACTGCCGAGAGCAATGATTCGATCGCGCCAAGCATAGCAATGGTGAATGCCGGGCCAATCAATTCAATTACTTTGGTAGAAGTAATTTCGGGCCAACGCAATGCGGGCAATCCGCGCGGGATGCCGCCAAAGGTGCTGCCGATAGTGGTCACACCTTCGAAATGAAAAAAAAATTGCAGAACTGTTGCCGCCACCAATGCCGCAAGTGGCGCAGGTACACGCTTCAGCAATGGCAATCGGGGAATAAAAATAAGCACTAACAAGGAGAAAATCGCTAGCGCCGTGGTTGCGAGATTTAGCTGCGGCAACGCCTGTAATAGATGCCATAATTTGTCGTGAAAATGCTGACCTGAGGTGGCGGGCAGCCCAAAGAAATCCTTCCATTGCCCCACCCAGATAATCACGCCAATTCCTGCAGTGAAACCGACAATGACCGGATCGGGTATGAACTTAATAATCGCACCCAGACGAGCCATGCCCAATAGCAATAACATCAACCCCGCCATCAAAGTGGCAATCTGTAGTCCATCAATACCGTATTTAGCAGTGATTCCGGCCAGGATAACGATAAACGCGCCGGTAGGGCCGGCGATCTGTAAGCGACTACCTCCAAAAACTGACACTAACAACCCCGCCACGATGGCAGTATAGAGACCTTGCTCAGGCTTCGCGCCCGAAGCGATCGCAAATGCCATAGAGAGTGGCAGCGCGACTACGCCAACAATCCCTCCAGAAATAAGATTGGGTAACCAGTGCTTACGACTTAGCAACCCGGCACGATGAGCTTCAAGCAAGGCAATCATAAAATAAAATGGGGTAAGAAATTTTTCATATTGCGTATAATATTACTCTGATTAAATTAGTTTAACTATGTCAATACTGCTGGTTTTTGCCAGAGACTGAGGGGTTTGGTTTTTCATGATGACATTCACGAGAAAGGTAATCCAAGTGGAATGAAGTACAGTGACAGAATGACATTAACAAAAGGCCGAATGTCTGCTCCTAAGGCAGGCGACCGGCAACTGTGGGTCGATAGTGTTGGTCGACACAAATAAGAAGCGGATATTGATTGTCCTCTCATGACGACCGGCACTGGGTGTTCATGTTTTCAGACCAGCTGATCAAATACCCTAAACACATATATAGTTTTGACAACAGCCCTTCCCGCCCCTATAGTATTTTTAATTATTCATTCCCACTAAAGACCATGATGGACGAAACAGATCAACTATTCGATGCAGTCGCGGTCTATTTTCATGTGCTGTCGGAACCAATGCGGCTGAAAATCATGCGTTCGATTTGCCAGGAGGAAAAGTCGGTGAATCAGATCGTGGAGGAAGTCGAAGGCGGCCAGGCAAATGTGTCGCGCCATCTCAAATTGATGTTCCAGCACGGCGTGGTGGCCAAGCGTAAAGACGGTACGCAGGTGCTGTATCGCTTGAGTGATCCGACGATGGTCGATATCTGCCGTACGGTGTGCACCATGATCGCCGGCCGTATCGATGACAGCCAACCGATGCGCAATCAATTGCTCAAGCTGATCCCCAATCGAAGTAAAAAAGTAGCCTGATTTTCGACCTGTTATTTTTCCCCTTGTTAACATGTAAATATGAGCATATAGTTATATGCATATATTTTAATGTTATAAGGGCGAGACAATTAAATGTCTGATTTAATTGAAAAAATAGGCCGTATCGCCCGAGCACCGGAAAATTTTCTCAGTCCGGAACAGCTTGACGCAGCGCGCAATGCGCGACGTAATTTTATGGGCAAGGCTTTGCTCATGGGTGCTGGCGTGACTACCGCCGTTAAGTCCGCCGCCGCAGTGGGCGAAGGCGACCCCGCTATTTTGAAATTACCTGAACACTCCACTTCTCTCGGCCAACCCGTCGCCGCTACCGGCTACGGCATGCCCTCAAAATGGGAAAGGAACCTGCAGCGCCGGGAAAGCCCTGGCCTCACTCGGGTACGCCAATCGTCGGTGAGCTTTACGCCCTTGCAAGGTTTGTTCGGCATCATCACCCCCAGCGGTTTGCATTTCGAGCGCCATCATCAGGGCTGGCATGACATTGACCCGAGCCAGCATCGGCTGATGATCAACGGCATGGTGAAACAAGCGCGGGTATTCACTATGGACGACTTGATGCGCTTGCCGAGTGTATCGCGTATCCACTTTATCGAGTGCGGCGCCAACACTGGTGCCGAGTGGAGCAACGTGGCGTTGCCGACGGTGCAATACACGCACGGGATGGTGAGCTGCTCCGAATTTACCGGCGTGTTGTTATCCACCCTACTCGACATGTGCGGCCATGACAGGGCCAACGGAAAATATGTACTGGCCGAAGGTGCCGAAGGTTCTGGCATGACGCGCACTATCGCGATGGATCGCGTGATGGACGACGTGTTAGTCGCGTGGGCGATGAACGGCGAAATGCTGCGCCCGGAAAACGGTTATCCATTGCGCCTCGTTGTGCCCGGCGTGCAAGGCGTGAGCTGGGTGAAATATTTGCGCCGCATCGAAGTCGGCGACCAACGCTACGACACCAAGGATGAAACCATTCATTACATCGACCTGATGCCGGATGGTTTGCATCGCCAATACACCTCGGTGCAGGAATGCAAAAGCGTGATCACCACGCCATCCGGCGGACAAGTCCTGCTGGACAAAGGTTATTACAACATCACCGGACTCGCTTGGTCCGGTCGCGGCAAAATCAAGCGCGTCGATGTCAGCGCCGACGGCGGACGCAACTGGCGTACCGCGCGTTTGGAAACGCCGATCCTGTCGAAAGCTTTAACGCGTTTCAATATCGATTGGGTGTGGGACGGCTCGCCCGCCATTTTGCAGAGCCGTGCCATCGACGACACTGATTACGTACAACCGAAAATCAATCAACTGCGCGCGATACGCGGCAGCAAATCGATTTACCACAACAACGCGATTCAATCGTGGAAGCTGGCGGAAAGCGGCGAGTTGTCGAATGTGCAGGTATTTTGATTATGAAAAAAATTAAATATAATCAAATATTTATATTAATTTCCTTGACAGGCGTTTGCGCGCACGCGCAAGACCCCGATTGGAAAAATATTGGCCGCGCGGCAACGGCTGCGGAAATCAAAGCCTGGGACATCGACGTGCGTGGCGACCTCAAAGGTTTGCCCCAAGGTTCGGGCAGCGTGAGCAAAGGCGAACAAGTATGGGAATCCAAATGCGCCAGCTGCCATGGAACGTTTGGCGAATCGAACGAAGTTTTTGCGCCCTTGGTAGGTGGCACGACGGCGGAAGATATTAAGACAGGACGTGTTGCGTCACTAGCGAAAGGTGATGTAGCGCAACGCACTACTCTAATGAAGCTGTCGAAAGTCTCAACATTATGGGACTACATCAACCGCGCCATGCCGTGGACCGCGCCGAAAACGCTGACGACGGAAGAAGTGTATGCCGTCACCGCATATATCCTCAATCTCGGCGGTGTAGTCGATGGCAACTTCACGCTGTCCGATCAAAATATCGCGCAAGTGCAAGACCGTTTACCGAACCGTAACGGCATGGTGTTGCACGAAGATTTATGGCGCACCAGAGGCAAGGGCGATGTCAAAAATGTCGCCTGCATGAGCAACTGCGAGACCGACCCGAAAATCAGTTCTTTCCTGCCCGATTTCGCGCTTAATGCCCACGGCAATCTGGCGGAGCAGAACCGGCCCGTCGGTGAGGCGCACGGCATTGATACGACCAGGGCTACAGCCGCAACCAAACCTGCTGCAACGGCCCGGCCTGAGACCGTCGCCACGCCTAACTCTATCGATGTCAGTGCCCTGCTCAAGGCGAACAGTTGCGTCACTTGCCATGGCATGCAGGATAGAATCGTCGGTCCCGGCTTCAATGAAATTGCCACAAAGTACAAAGGCAAAGGCGATATCGAAAACTATTTGGCAGACAAAATCAAAAACGGCGGGTCCGGTACCTGGGGAGCGATATCTATGCCGGCGCAAACGCAATTAAAAGACGGCGACGCCAATGCCATTGCGCAGTGGCTGGCTGCAGGCGCAAAATAAGAACAAGTTTGTCACCAACCGAGTCGTAGAACCGTTATATTGGGTTGTAATTTGAAGTAAGATTGTGTCATTCAGAAACGAATGGTTTTACCAGCAAAATAATCAATTCAGGAGAAAGTAAATGAACAATGCTAGACGTTCCGTCCTCAAAACCACCGGTGCCATTGGTGTGTTATTCGCGGCAGGGATACTGACTTCAAAGCAGCTATGGGCTGCGGCGGATAACCGCGCCACATTTGAAGCCAAATCATTGACCGACGCCTTGAAGGCTATCGGCGGCACCGTGGTGGACAGCAAAGACATCAGCATCAACGCGCCCGACATCGCGGAAAACGGCGCGGTGGTGCCGATCACCGTCAGCACGACGATTCCCAACGCGCAGGAAATTTATATTCTGGTGGAAAAAAATCCGTTCCCATTGGCAGCCAGTTTCATCTTGCCCGCCGGCACCGAGCCCAGCATCCAGACGCGGATAAAAATGGGGCAAAGCTCGAACATAGTGGCCGTGGTGAAGGCCGATGGCAAGTTCTATACCGCCAGCAAAGAAACCAAAGTGACGCTCGGCGGCTGCGGCGGCTGATAACCCAACCACCTTATTAGAATTGATCAAGGAAAAATATCATGGCTGATCCAATGAAAATCCGCGCCACCAGCAGCAACGGCGTGACGGAAGTAAAGGTGTTGATGTCGCACCCGATGGAAACCGGGCAACGCAAAGACAGCGAAGGCAAAACCGTGCCTGCGCATTTCATCACCGAAGTGACCGCGACCTCGGGCGGCAATACCGTGCTGAAGGCTTACTGGGGACAGTCGGTTTCGCAAAACCCTTATCTTGCGTTCAAGTTCAAAGGCGGCGCGAAGGGTGAAAAAATCCAGGTGGGCTGGGTGGATAACAAAGGCGACAAACGCAGCGACGAGGCAACTATCTCGTAATCGAAACAAGCAGGCCGGACTAAGAATGCCGGCCTGTTTTTTTACGAAAGCTTCTGGAGGAATCCATGAAAAAAATATTGCTTCTACTCAGCCTATTCGCGTATAGCGCACAGGCGCAAAACGCTGTTGATGAAATCGCGCGTTACCGCGAAATGCTCGCTGACGGCAACCCGGCCGAGTTGACTGAAGAACTAGGCGAAGAATTGTGGAAACAAAAGCGCGGCCCGAAAAACGCATCGCTGGAACAATGCGACATCGGCAAAGGGCCCGGCGTGATCAAGGGCGCCTACGCGGAACTGCCCCGCTACTTCGCTGACACCGATGCCACCATGGATTTTGAATCGCGCTTAGTACATTGCATGGTCACCCTGCAAGGATTCAAGCGCGATGATGTGATAAAGAAACCCTTCTCCGGCCAGGGCGAACGCGCGACCGATCTGGAAGCGCTGACGGCTTACGTGGTCGGACAGTCGCGCGGCAGCAAAATTAATATTTCGCAAAACCATCCGAAAGAAAAAGCCGCTTACGCGCGCGGCGAAAAAACATTCTTTTATCGCGGCGGTCCATTTGATTTTAATTGTGCCTCTTGCCATTCGGGCGACAACCAGCGCATCCGCTTGCAGGATTTGCCCAATTTACAAAACCCGGCCGCTGCGCAAAAAGCCTTTGCCACCTGGCCGGCCTACCGCGTCAGCCAAGGCGCGCTGCGCACCATGCAATGGCGCATGAACGATTGCTTCCGCCAGCAACGCTTTCCCGATCTCAAATACACCTCGCAGACTTCGGTCGATTTGATTACTTATCTCGGCGTAAAAGCCAACGGCGGCACGATGGATTCGCCCGCGATCAAGCGCTAATTTGAGGAACATGAACATGAAAAAAATTATCGTAACCACCTCTCTCCTCGGCTTGCTCGCCGCCTGCGCCACCATGGTCAGCGGCCCTACCTCGCAAGAAGTCACCGATACGATTAAAACCTCGTTTGCGGAAAAAGGTATCGCCAAACTGGATCGCCTCAATCAATCCGAAGCGCAGAAAACCTGCTCTGAATTCGCGCAAACGTTTCTGCCTGTCGATAAGCGCGAGCAGTTACAAAAAGCCGCACTCGATAGCGTGAAATATCCGGCCGATGGTGTGTACCTCGGCGACTGGAAAGAGGGTGAAAAGATTGCGCAGAATGGCCGTGGGCTACAATTTTCCGACGATGCCAAAACAGTGAACGGCGGCAACTGTTACGCCTGCCATCAAATCCAGAAAGCGGAAATTGCTTTCGGCAACATCGGCCCCAGCCTGACGCAATACGGCAAACTGCGCGGCAATTCCGAGCCGATAGTGAAATACACTTGGGCCAAAATTTTCAACTCGCATTCCTACAATGCGTGTTCCAACATGCCGCGTTTTGGAGCGTCAGCCATTTTGTCTGAACAACAAATCAAGGATGTAATGGCGTTATTGTTGGATCCGCAATCGCCGGTTAATAAATAATTTTTTCTCATGCGCTTACGATGACTTAATACTTTAAGGTCACCGCGCATTATAAATTATAATCAATAGGTTACATAATGTCATTAGATCGTCGTGAATTCCTGCAAATGCTCGCCGTGGCCGCTGCCGGCGGCCTGGTTTTAGACGGCTGTGCCACCACAGCAACGAATAAAACCGGCGCGAATTTGTACGACCTGCCGCAGTTTGGTAACGTGAGTTTTTTGCATTTCACCGATTGCCATGCGCAATTGCAACCGATTTATTTTCGCGAGCCGAATGTGAATCTGGGTTTGGGCAGAAGCAGCGGCAGACCGCCACATCTGGTTGGCGAACATCTTTTGAAATATTTCAACATCGAGCCGGGCTCGCCTGAGGCGCATGCTTTTACTTATCTCAATTTTTCCGAGGCTGCAAAAACTTACGGCAAAGTCGGCGGCTTCGCGCATTTGGCGACGCTGGTGAAACAACTGCGCGCATCGCGTCCGAATTCATTGTTGCTCGACGGCGGCGACACCTGGCAAGGCTCGGCGACATCGCTGTGGACCAATGGTCAGGACATGGTCGATGCATGCAAACTGCTCGGCGTGGAGGTGATGACCGGCCATTGGGAATTTACGCTGGGCGCGAAACGCGTGAATGAAATTGTTGATAAAGATTTTAAGGGCAAAATCGATTTCATCGCACAAAACATCAAGACCGCTGATTTCGGCGACCAGGTTTTCCCGCCTTATGTCATCAAGCAAATGAACGGCACCCCGGTCGCGATTATCGGCCAGGCGTTCCCCTACACGCCTATCGCCAATCCGCGTTACATGGTGGCAGGCTGGAGCTTCGGCATCCAGGATGAAAACATGCAAAAGGTGGTGGATGAAGTGCGCGGCAAAGGCGTCGCCGCCGTGATACTGCTGTCGCATAACGGCATGGACGTGGACATCAAACTTGCCTCGCGCGTGCGCGGCATAGACGCCATCATGGGTGGCCATACGCACGACGGTGTGCCTGCGCCGGTGATCATCAAAAATGCGGGCGGACAAACGCTGGTGACTAACGCGGGATCAAACAGCAAATTTCTCGGCGTGCTCGACCTCGATGTCAAAACCGGCAAGGTAACGGATTTCCGTTACAAATTATTGCCGATATTTTCCAATCTGCTCACGGCAGACTCAGCGATGCAGGCGCACATCGACAAAGTACGCGCGCCTTATAGAGCCAAGCTGGAACAGAAACTCGCGGTCAGCGAAGGTCTGCTCTATCGTCGCGGCAATTTCAACGGCACGTTCGATCAGTTGATACTCGATGCGCTGATGCAAATCAAAGGTGCGGAGATAGCCTTCTCCCCCGGCTTCCGTTGGGGCACCTCGATACTCGCCGGACAGGACATCACACGCGAACACCTGATGGACCAGACCGCGATCACTTATCCGAGCACGACGCTGAATGACCTCAGTGGTGAAATGATCAAGACGATACTGGAAGATGTCGCTGACAATTTATTCAATCCCGACCCGTATTATCAGCAGGGCGGCGACATGGTGCGCGTCGGCGGCTTGGCTTACGCCTGCGACCCGAATGCCAAAGCCGGCAGCCGCATCAGCGACATGAAGCTGAACGGCAAAGCGATCGAAGCGGACAAGACATATAAAGTCGCCGGTTGGGCGCCGGTAGCCGAAGGCGCAAAAGGCGAACCGATCTGGGATGTGGTCGAAACTTACCTTAAGGCCAATTCCACACTCAAACCACGCAAGTTAAACTTGCCCACGTTGAAAGGCGTGGACAATAACCCGGGAGTAGCCTCATGAAAACGATCTATTTAGGTTTATGTTTGGTAGGCACATCGCTCAGTGTCCACGCTGCTGATTTCAAGGCGCTGAGTAAAGTATCCACACTGACAGCCGAAGCAGCACAGGTTGCCGCGCATGCCGCGCTGAAAGACTGCCAGAAACGCGGCGCGGTGGTGGCGGTCGCAGTGGTGGATCGTTCCGGCGTGCCCTTGGTCATACTGCGCGACGCCCTCTCCGGCATGCACACACCCGAAACCGCGACACGTAAAGCCTGGACGGCTGTCAGTTTCAAATCCAGCACCGTCGATATGGAAAAAACGACGGCCTACAACCAAGCCAGCAGCGGCATCCGCCATCTGCCCGGCGTAGTCATGATAGGCGGTGGGTTGCCCATTCAAGCGGCTGGTAGTCTGGTCGGCGGCATCGGTGTCTCAGGCGCGCCCGGCGGCGAGATGGACGACGAGTGCGCCAAAGCGGGCATCAAGGCGATACGTGACGCCTTAGACTTGGATTAACTAAGGCAACAAGCTGACATGTCATTGTCGATAGAAAAATGCCTGCCGTTTTTTTTCTGCTGTTTTTTGTTTGCGGGGTTGACGCGGGCCGCTGAATACGAGCCTATTAAACACAAACCGGTTCCGGCCAAGGTCAGCGAACATGTCTATTACGTACAAGGTCTGCCCGGCATCGCCAGCGCACAGAACGAAGGTTATAACTCGAATGCCGGTTTTATCGTCACCAATGACGGCGTCATTGTCGTCGACGCGCTGGGCACGGTTCCACTTGGTTATGAATTCATCAAGGCCATACGCAAGGTCACCGACCAGCCGATCAAGCGCGTCATCATCACGCATTATCACGCCGACCATGTGTACGGCCTGCAGGCGTTCAAGGAAATCGGCGTGGAAATATGGGCGCACCGCGCCGGGCTGCAATACATAGAGGGCGAAGGCCAGTCGCGGCTGGAGCAGCGCCGACGGGACTTGTTTCCGTGGGTGAATGAGCAGACTTATGTCGTCAAAGCGGATCGTTGGCTTGATGGCGACGAAAAATTTGCATTCGGCGGTTTGCACTTCGATCTGATTTACATGGGCCCCGCGCACGCACCGGACGACATGGTCATCGTGGCCCGCGAAGATCAGGTATTTTTTTCCGGCGATATTATTTTCACCGGCCGCATTCCTTTCGTCGGTGAAGCTGACAGCAAACGCTGGCTGCAAACCATGGTTAAATTGCTCGATCTTAAACCTAAGCTGATGGTGACCGGCCATGGTAAAGTTTCGACCGACCCGGTCAGCGATTTGAAACTAACGCAGGACTATCTCACTTACCTACGGCGGATAATGGGTAAAGCAGTGGAAGATTTTGTACCATTCGAAGAAGCCTATGTCAAAACCGACTGGAGCTCATTCGCCAAAGTCCCCGCGTTTGATGCAGCGAATCGCATCAATGCCTATGGCACTTATTTGTTGATGGAAAAAGAATTGTTGGGAAAATAAGGGTTATTTTGCCCAATGGCCGAGTTTCAGTTGGCTCAAAAACGCAAGGGGGAATAAGATCATGAAATCCATAATCAGCACATTAGTCATGGCTCTAAGCTTGGTTGGCTGCGCCGTTACCAGCCCTTCTGGTACGGGCAATGGCGTAGCAGCCAGCAAGCAAAAAGTCATTTTCCAGGTGAGCGACGCGGATCCCAAAAAGTGGGCGCTGGCGTTGAATAACGCCGAGAACGTGCAGGAAGATTTAGGCAAACAAAATGTGGAAATCGAAATTGTTGCCTACGGCCCCGGCATCGGCATGCTCAAAATGGATTCAGAAGTAAATGGGCGGGTGACGCAAGCGCTCAATAATGGCGTGGCCATTGCCGCCTGCGAAAACACCATGACCAAACAAAAAATTTCCCGCTCGGAAATTATTGATAAAGTTTCATTTGTGAAGGCCGGTGTAGTTGAATTGATGCAAAAACAGCAGCAAGGTTACGCTTATATACGACCTTAACCTTTTCTATGGCAATGCTCGACAAATGACTAAACCGATACTCGAATCCATACTGACCTGTCCGCACTGCGGACACGCAAAACCCGAAATCATGCCGACCGATGCATGTCAGTGGTATTACGAATGTGAGCAATGCAAAACTTTACTCAAGCCTAAAGCGGACGACTGCTGCGTGTTCTGTTCATACGGTACCGTGGCTTGCCCGCCGATTCAAATTGAAGGAAAAAGTTGCTGTAACTAGCGAAAAGCAGATTCTTCACTGTCGTTTAGGATGACAGGTTGAATTTATTTAGGTAATGGTGAAATGAAAAACGGGCGCTCATGGCGCCCGTTTTTCATTTCACCTGCAGCAAATTTCAAGTCAGCATATCCGCCCAAATATTCTGCGCCCATGCCTGACCGTAAGCGGCTTCGAGTTCGCTCCGCTCGGCTGAGACTCCTCCGCTACCCTCCACTGCGGCCATGGTTTTTTTCGCGGCGTCATATTTATGCACCGACGCTACATGGATTACCTGCTTGTCGGAAACAAAACTGTAGCAGGTGTTGATCAGCATTGGCGATGGGTTCACTTCATGATTCGCCAATAAATCCAGCACGGCCGCGGCGCAAGCCTTGCCCTGGGCGTTCGCCATATGTCCAGATTTCGGCATGGCGGGTGCGGCTAGTACTGCGTCGCCGAGCATATGAATGTTTTTGTGCGCCTTGGATTCGTAGGTCAGCCAGTCGATTTCGCACCAACCATTGTTGGCGGTAATCAAGCCGGTTTTTTTTGCGATCTCACCCGCGCGCATGGGCGGCAACACGTTCAGCACATCGGCCTTCACATCGCCGAATGCCAGCTTTGCGGTATTGCTCGCCGGATCGACATCCACCAGCTCGCTGTTATTGCAGTATTCAATCATACCGGGATAAAGCTCGTTCCACGCTTTGGTGAACAGGCCTTTTTTCGACACGATGTCTTCGTTGGCATCGAGAATCAGCACTTTGGATTTCGGTTTGGCTTGCTTGAAGTAACTCGCCACCTGACACGCGCGTTCATAGGGTCCAGGCGGGCAGCGATACGGCGCTTTAGGGATGTGAATCGCGTACACGCCGCCGTCGCGCATGGATTCGAGTTGTCTGCGCAGGGCCGAGGTTTCCCAACCCGCTTTCCATGCATGCAAAATGATTTGTTGCGCGGCTTCGTTATTCAATGCGGGAATAGTGTCGTACATAAATTCGACGCCGGGCGACACTATCAGGCGGTCATAAGCCAACGCACTGCCGCGGGCCAAAGTCAACACCCGTTTGGCTGGATCAATCGCTGCAACTTCGTCTTGTACGATTTTAACGCCCGCTTTAGCCAGGCCATCGTAGCTTCTTGTGAGGTCAGCAATACTTTTGCTGCCGCCCAGCACCAGATTGGAAAGCGGGCAGGAAATGAACTGTGCATTGCGTTCGACCATCACTACGTCGATGTCGCCGCCACCCCACAATTTCAAATATTTCGCCGCAGTGGCGCCGCCATAGCCGCCGCCGATTACAACCACGCGCGATTTACCCAGCCCGCTCATCGTTGCGCAACCCGCCAGTGCCAGCGTGGTCGCGCCCGCGCCCGCTATTTTAATAAATTCACGCCGATTGATGGTCATTTTATTTTCCCCTATTTTTGCGCGGCGAAATAATCAGCCATTTGCGCAATCTGCTTATCATCAAAGCCCTTGGCAATCTGGTGCATCAGCGTTGCAGGGCGTGTGCCCAATTTGAAATTCTGAAATTGCTCAATGAAATAATCTTTACCGAGGCCGGCGAGGCGAGGCATGCCCGCTTTGGCATTGCCGTTGGTGCCATGGCAGGCAGCGCAATTAGCGGTGAGTGCGCGGGCGGAAAGGTTTTCGTGCCCTTCATGGGCGAGTACCGTATTGGATACTAGCGATACAAATGCGCCGGCGACTAATATAATGCGAAAAAAAGCTGACATGGTTTCTCCTCGGTGAATTTTATTTTTTATAATGTTAATTATCGACGACTTTTCGCTTCAGCGTTGGTTCATGTTGAAACTATAGCAAATTCTATTGCTTTGTAACATATTGATTACACTTAATAAAAAAGGCGGCCTGAGCCGCCTTAGAAATTCCTGGTCATTCATTACTGACTGACAATTTCCGGTTGTGTCTCTTCAAACGTCAACTGGATTTTGTCATCCTTGTCCATATCGACCGTGACTTTGCCGCCGTTGGCCAGCTTGCCGAATAGCAATTCGTCCGCCAAGGCGCGGCGAATCGTATCCTGAATCAAACGCGCCATGGGGCGTGCGCCCATCAGTGGATCGAAACCTTTTTTGGCCAGATATTTCTTCAGGCCGTCGGTGAAAATCGCATCGACTTTTTTCTCGTGCAACTGGCCTTCAAGCTGCATGAGGAATTTCTCCACCACTTTCATGATGACTTCTTCATCCAGCGCGCCGAAGGAAATAATCGCATCCAGACGATTGCGGAATTCCGGCGTAAACAAACGCTTGATCTCCACCATCTCGTCGCCGGCTTTTTTGTCCTGCAAAAATCCCATGCTGGTTTTGGTCAGCGCTTCAGCACCGGCGTTGGTGGTCATGATGATCACCACGTTGCGGAAATCAGCCTTGCGGCCATTGTTGTCCGTCAACGTACCGTGGTCCATCACCTGCAACAGAATATTGAAAATATCCGGATGGGCCTTTTCGATTTCGTCGAGCAACAACACCGAGTACGGTTGCTTGCTGATCGCTTCGGTGAGCAAACCGCCCTGGTCAAAACCGACGTAACCCGGCGGCGCGCCGATCAGACGCGACACAGCATGACGCTCCATATATTCCGACATATCGAAGCGCAGCAGTTCCACACCGAGTACGTAGGCGAGTTGCCGCGCGACTTCGGTTTTGCCCACACCGGTAGGGCCGGAAAACAAAAACGAGCCGATAGGTTTTTGCGGATTGCCCAAACCACTTCGCGTCATTTTGATGGCAGTAGTAAGCGCTTCAATAGCTTTGTCCTGGCCGAACACCACAGACTTCAAATCGCGGTCGAGCGTTTTCAGTGCGTTGCGGTCATCGGTGTTGACGGTCTTGGCTGGAATGCGCGCGATCTTGGCGATAATTTCTTCAATCTCCTGCTTGCCGATGGTTTTTCGCTGTTTGGATTTCGGCAGCATGCGTTGCGCAGCACCGGCTTCATCAATTACATCGATTGCCTTGTCGGGCAAATGCCGATCGTTGATGTAGCGGGCGGATAATTCCGCAGCGGATGTCAATGCCGATGCACTGTATTTAACGCCGTGATGGTCTTCAAAACGGGTTTTGAGTCCGCGCAAAATTTCCACCGTTTCGCCGATGGAAGGTTCATTCACATCGATTTTCTGGAAACGACGCGACAGCGCGGCGTCTTTTTCGAAAATACCGCGATATTCGGTGTAAGTTGTCGCACCTATGCATTTCAACTGGCCGTTACTCAAAGCAGGTTTAAGCAGATTGGATGCATCAAGCGTGCCGCCGGATGCGGCACCCGCGCCGATCAGCGTATGGATTTCATCAATAAACAGGATATTATTCGAGTTTTCAGTGAGCTGTTTCAACACTGCTTTCAGGCGTTGTTCGAAATCACCACGGTATTTAGTACCTGCCAACAACGCACCCATATCCAATGCGTAGACATGGCAGTCGGCCAGAATCTCCGGTATTTCACCCTCGACTATGCGTTTTGCCAAACCTTCGGCAATCGCGGTTTTGCCGACTCCGGCCTCGCCCACCAACAGCGGATTATTCTTACGCCGACGGCAGAGAATCTGAATTACGCGCTGTAATTCCTTGTCGCGGCCGATCAGCGGATCGATTTTGCCCGCTTGCGCCAAAGCATTCAGATGCTGGGTAAAGTTTTCCAGTGCGCCGCCGGGCGAGGCGTCCTGCTCGGTTTCCTGTTCGCTGTCTTCGCGTCCGCCGCCTTGTGGCACCTTGCTGATGCCGTGTGAAATGAAATTCACCACATCCAAGCGGGCGATGCCCTGCTGCTGCAGGAAATACACTGCATGGGAATCTTTTTCGCCGTAAATCGCGACCAGCACATTCGCACCGGTAACTTCTTTTTTACCCGAAGACTGCACATGCAGAATCGCGCGTTGTATCACGCGCTGAAAACCCAGCGTAGGCTGAGTATCCACGTCGTCGGTTCCGGCAACGGTAGGCGTGTGCTGGATGACGAACTCAGCCAGCGCCTTGCGCAAATCGTCAATCTTGGCGGCGCAGGCCCGCAACACCTCTGACGCAGAGGGATTGTCGAGCAATGCCAGCAGCAGGTGCTCAACGGTAATAAATTCGTGGCGCTTTTGCCGGGCATCGACAAACGCCATGTGTAAACTGACTTCTAATTCTTGCGCAATCATAAAATTCCTTATTGGTACAAAACAATCATACTCCAAACAATGCCGCTTAGTTTTCTTCCATCCCGCAGCGTAGCGGATGCTGGTGCTGGCGGGAGAAAGCGCTAACCTGTTCAACTTTGGTGGCAGCCATGTCCTTGGGGAACACACCGCACACCCCCATCCCCTCCTTATGAACTTTGAGCATTATTTGTGTCGCTTGTTCTCGCGTCAAAGGAAAAAACTTTTGTAATACCAGTACCACGAACTCCATAGGCGTAAAATCGTCGTTATACAACACCACCTTGAACATGGGCGGCAGCTTGGTTTTGCTGCGTTGTTTTTCTAGGACTAAGCCGTTTTTTTGCCTGGTTGCCATAAGCGTAATTCTTCAGTTCAATTCTTACAATCACTATTTTGAGCCTAGGAGGAATTTTTTCAACCCCCGCGACGCAACATGAATACTATAACCCACCCCTTGACGAACTTGCTTTAACAGGCGTAAAAAGCTTTTTGGAGTTTGGCTTCAAGCTGTCTGCAAAGGGGATACCTGTTAGCGGTCCTTGAAACTCAAACAAAGTTCGGGTTTCCAGCCCGGTTTTTAATCAAGGAAGCAACATGGCAACAGGTACAGTGAAGTGGTTCAACGATTCCAAAGGTTACGGCTTTATTACCCCGGATGATGGCAGCGAAGATCTTTTCGCCCACTTTTCCGCAATTCAAATGGCGGGCTTCAAGACGTTGAAAGAAGGTCAAAAAGTCCAATTCGAAATCACCCAAGGCCCGAAAGGCAAGCAAGCCTCAAACATCCAGGCTGCATAATTTCCCCGGGGCTCACGCCCGCACTCAATACCCCTGAAGCTATATGCCGGATTTTCAGGCATATAGCTTCAGGGGTACATTTCCCACGCTTTATAAAAAAATGGGCGGATATCCGTCCATTCCATTTCTCACCTGCAATTGTTACATGTGCTTGATCATCTCGTCGCCAAACGCTGAGCAGGACAGCTGCGTTGACCCCGGCATCAGGCGCGCGAAATCATAAGTGACTTTTTTCGCATCGATAGACTTGCTCATGGAACTGATAATCAGATCCGCCGCTTCGATCCATCCCATATGGCGCAACATCATCTCCGCCGACAAAATCAACGAACCCGGATTGACGTAATCCTTGCCGGCATATTTCGGCGCGGTGCCATGCGTCGCTTCGAACATAGCAATCGAATCGCTCAGGTTCGCGCCCGGCGCAATGCCGATGCCGCCAACCTGCGCGGCCAATGCGTCGGAAATGTAATCGCCGTTCAGATTCAGCGTGGCGATGACATCATATTCCTCTGGACGCAATAAGATCTGTTGCAAAAACGCATCGGCAATCGCGTCTTTGATGACTATGCCATTGGGCATTTTCATCCACGGCCCACCGTCGAGCAGTTGCGCGCCGAATTCTTTTTGCGCCAGCGCATAGGCCCAATCACGAAACGCACCTTCGGTGTATTTCATGATGTTGCCTTTATGTACGATTGTTACAGATTTTCTTTTATTATCAATGGCATACTGAAATGCCTTACGCGCCAGCCGCTCCGTGCCTTCTTTTGATACAGGCTTGATGCCGATGCCGGAAGTTTGCGGGAAGCGGATTTTTTTGACGCCCATTTCTTTGGTCAAAAAGTCGATCACTTTTTTCGCGCCTTCGCTGCCCTCTTGCCATTCGATGCCAGCGTAAATATCTTCGGAATTTTCACGGAAAATCACCATATCGGTTTTTTCCGGTTGTTTCAGCGGGCTGGGAACGCCGGTGAAATAGCGCACCGGGCGCAGGCACACATACAAGTCGAGTTCCTGGCGCAACGCGACGTTGATAGAACGAATGCCGCCGCCAACCGGCGTGGTGAGCGGACCCTTGATCGACACCACATATTCTTTTGCCACCGCCAAAGTTTCTTCCGGCAACCAGACATTTTCGCCATACACGCGCGTCGATTTTTCACCGGAATAAATTTCCATCCACGAAATCTGCTTCTTTCCGCCGTATGCTTTTTTCACCGCCGCATCGACCACCTTGATCATCACAGGCGTGATGTCCACGCCGGTACCGTCGCCTTCGATGAACGGGATGATCGGATGATCGGGCACTTTAAGAGAAAAATCTTTATTGACGACAATTTTTTCGCCAGTGACCGGAACTTTAATGTGTTTGTACATTGTTTTTTCTCCGCTAGAAATGTTTGCTCCCGAACAAGTGCTCAGGCAGCGTACATTGAAAAATATCTTGTTAATTCGCCGGGAATTATCGCAGATTACTACTTTGATTTCCATCACAATTCGCAGCAAGTGTCATAATGCTGCTGGTTAATTACCGCTGAAAGCACAAGCATGGCCATCATCCTACTCAACAAACCGCTCGGCGTGATTTGCCAGTTCACGCCCGAAGGAAAATACCCCACGCTGAAAGATTTTATCCGCGTGCCCGACGTCTATCCCGCCGGCCGGCTCGACACCGACAGCGAAGGCCTGGTCGTGCTCACCGACGACGGCGCGCTACAAAAACAAATCAGCCACCCGCAACACAAAATGTTGAAAACATATTGGGTGCAAGTCGAAGGCATCCCGACCAATGAACAGCTGCATATGCTGGCGCGCGGTGTCGAACTCGACGACTTCACCACTCAGCCGGCGACAGTGAAAGTGATCGAAGAACCCGCCAAACTATGGGAACGCAACCCGCCGATCCGTTTCCGCAAAAACATCCCCACCAGTTGGCTGGAACTGAAAATCAGCGAAGGCAAAAATCGCCAAGTGCGCCGCATGACCGCGAAAGTCGGTCTGCCGACTTTGCGTTTGATTCGTTATGCTATTGGTGAGTGGACGGTGGATGAGCTTGCGCCGGGGGAATCGAGACAGGTTGCGCAGGCTAAGGCGGTTTTGCCTTAAGGAAGCTCTGATTAAGTGACTGCGCAAAAATATTTTGTTGAAACCAAAATCGTCATGGTCGAAATGATGGCTAAAGATGCGTAATTCGTTATTGAATTCAGCTTTGGGTACGGGTTATCCGC
>JBAVRP010000024.1:0-4247 GCA_049695115.1 Burkholderiales bacterium
CGGATAACCCGTACCCAAAGCTGAATTCAATAACGAATTACGCATCTTTAGCCATCATTTCGACCATGACGATTTTGGTTTCAACAAAATATTTTTGCGCAGTCACTTAATCAGAGCTTCCTTAAAAGTTAAAAACGTGCGCTTCATTCCGGGCGAACACGTTGGTTCGCTTGATAATAGCGCGGCTTACAAGGAACTTTTCGGCGAGACGCATTACACGTTCGAGCATAGGGGCGTGCATTTCATTGTGATCGACAATGTTTTCGACCCGGTTGGTCAAATCGGCGACGAGCAGTTGCAATGGCTGGCGGCGGATCTTAAAAAACAACCCAAGGATGCAAAGATAGTTGTATTTGCTCATCGCCCCTTGTTTGATCTGGCGCCGAAGTGGGATTGGGCTACACGCGACGGGGCGAAAGCTGTTGACCTGTTGATGCCATATTCCAATGTAACGGTTTTCTACGGGCACATTCACCAGGAACATCACCACATGACCGGCCACATCGCCCATCATTCCGCTAAGTCGCTAATTTTCCCATTGCCCGCGCCAATGTCGCAACCCAAGCGCACACCTGTGGTGTGGGATCCTGCGCAACCGAACAAAGGATTGGGCTATCGTCAAGTTCGATCAGAAGTGAAAACCGCAAAGTTCAACATTACTGAAATGCCGTAAAGAAAGGGTAGGCATGGAAATCAATCAATGGTTCATCACCGCAACCTGCGCGCTTGGTTTAAGGTGAATAACCTCTATAGTCTTTGCCAAGCCAGAAAATCAGGTCATTAAAGTGGTGGCCAAGCAGTTTGAATTTTCTCCGAGAGAAATTTCGTTGACTAAAGGTGTTCCTGCGGTGCTCGAACTCGCTTCACTTGATATATTGATGGGATTCAGCGCGCCCGACCTCAATTTGCGCAGTCTCATTATTCCTAACAAAGTGATGAAGCTAAACTTTGTGCCGGAAAAGGTCGGCACGTTTCCTTTTATATGTGATGTATTCAGCGGCAGCGGATGGGAAGATATAGTGGGAAATATTATCGTGACCGAATAGAGCGCTGTAGTATATTTATTTGGCTTCAACTCGTACTTCACGCCATACCCAAAAATGTAAAACCATTGCCGCTAAGCTAGCGGCAATGGCGGCAAACACAAACGCCCAACCCGCGCCGAAAAATTTCCACATTGTGCCAAAGAGTAATCCGGCCGGGATTGCAGCTATCCCGATGGTCATGTTGTACCAACCGAAAGCAGTGCCACGCTGTTTTTTATCGGCGAGTCCGCTGACAATGCCGCGTTCGGCGCCTTCGCCTAAACCGGCGAGCAGGCCGTACATCACTGCAGCGATCCACAGGCTCAAGCCTTGCGACACCAGCGCCAGCAATAATAAGCCGGTTGCCAGCGATCCCCAGCCTATCAACACCTGTCGCTCCATGCCGAGGCGGTCGGCGCGTTTGCCACCGTACACCGACGATAATGATTTTGTTACGTACATCGCTGCCCATAATAATAATAGTTGTACCGTGGTCATGCCGAGCTCATGCCCGCGTAACACGACAAACGTTTCCGACGCACGCGCAAAGGTGAACATCGCCAGCACCAGCATGTAGCGCTGCATCGGCTTGGACAAAATAGAAAATTTCAGCGGCGGTAGCGCGGCACGTTGTGCCGGAGCAATCGTTTTCACCGGCTCATGAATACCGAACGCAATCAAAAGCACTCCGATTGTGCCCGGTATGGCCGACAGCATAATCATTTGTGTGACAGAAAGCTTCGACCAAGTGAGCACGGCGGCAGCAATCAGCGCGCCGCCCATCGCACCGCCGTTATCCATCGCGCGGTGAAAGCCGTAAGCGTAGCCGCGGATTTCCGGCGCGACAGAGTCGGCCAGCAGCGCATCGCGCGGCGCTGTGCGAATGCCTTTGCCGATGCGATCGACGCTGCGCAAGCCGACAAACATGGCGACGCTGCTAGCGAGGCCGAAAAAAGGGCGGACGATATTTGAAACCAGATAGCCGCTAAAGGTCAGCCATTTGCGTTGCCCGCCGAGCCAATCGGAATGACGGCCGGACCAGAGTTTGATAAACGCCGATACCGAATCTGCCACACCTTCGACCAGGCCCAGCGCAACAGGCCCCGCGCTCATTAAAGTAGCGAGCACAATGGGAATTAGCGGGGTAACGATCTCGGACGCGAGGTCGTTTAAAAAACTGACTAAGCCAAGAATGACCACGGTGCGCGGCAGGCGCTTTTTATTTGCGTTTTCCATATCCGCATTTTACGTTAAACGGTAAAATGAATCTGGTAAATACGCCCTGGTAGCTCAGTGGATAGAGCAACCCCCTCCTAAGGGGTAGGTCACACGTTCGATTCGTGTTCGGGGCGCCAGCTCATTCAACTTCTGAACTGCATGAAACTTCGGAGTTTCGCTGGTCGGCGCCCCGAGTTCAGGGCGTCAGCTTCAATTAATGCGTTCCACCCGCCTTGTTGGCATGCACGGCTTCATCAATACGTCGCGGTTTGGGCAAATTCAAATTTGCCATGATGTTGATGAATTCGGCTTCGGTTTTGCCTGCCAATCGCGGGTTCGTCTGCTTTTCTTCTGCAATAGTGCTGACGCGCCGCATATTGTAGTCATGGCCAGGGTAAACCAGCGTGTCATCAGGCAGGGTGAATAATTTTTGCGTGATGCTTTTGTACAATGCGCTTGCGTCTCCGTTCTGAAAGTCAGCGCGGCCACAGCCGCCAATCAACAGCGTGTCGCCGGTAAATACGCGGTCGCGCCATAACAGCGATGTACTGCCCAGCGTATGGCCGGGGGTGGCGACAACTTTGATGGTTTCGTTGCCGAATTGAATGAAGTCGCCATCTATTAGCATGCGGTCGTAACCCGGGGCTGCGCAATCCATTGCAACAGCGGTTTGCGCGCAGGTTTTTGCTTTGATCGCGCTGGCCGCAGTGATGTGGTCGGCGTGGACATGGGTTTCGATAATAAATTTCAGTTTGATGCCGAGTTGTTGGATAAGGGCAAGATCGCGTTCGGCGTGTTCGCGCACCGGGTCGATGATGACGCCTTCATAGGTTTTTTCATCACCAAGCAAGTAGGTATAAGTTGACGATTCAGGATCGAATAACTGGCGGAATATCATGAGGGTCTCCACAAATAATCAGCGAGTAAATTTTGCCGGCACAAGATATTTTCCAGCCAGCGAACCGCCAACTAATGCCAGCACAAACAGAACCGGCTCGATACGACCGATTGACAACGAAGCAAACGCAGGGCCTGGGCAAAACCCCGCGATACCCCAGCCGATCCCGAACAAAGCGCTGCCGATGATCAACGGTGTGTCGATATTATCTTTTTCCGGCACATAAAACTTGTCTTCAAACACCGGATTGGGTCTGCGTAATACAAAGCGAAATAGCAGCGCGGTGACGCCAACTGCGCCGCCCATCACCAATGCCAGGCTTGGATCCCAGTTGCCGAATATGTCCAAAAAGCCGATAACTTTTTTCTGGCTGATCATTTGCGATATCGCCAAGCCAAGACCGAACAACACGCCAGCAATTAGCGACATAAGATTTTTTTGCATCACATAATCCCCATATTATGACGAACCACATAGACGGCGATAAAACCGGTCGCCATGAAAGTCAGCGTGGCAGCGAGCGAGCGAATGGAAAAACGCCCCAATCCGCACACGCCATGCCCGCTGGTGCAGCCGCTACCCATGCGCGTGCCAAACCCCACTAAAAAGCCGGCAACCAATAATAGGCTGTTCGGTAACGCAAGCGGAACCGGCGCGCCGCCGGACTGGGACCAGACGTACGCGCCGGCGCCCAAAATCAGCCCTGCCAGAAATAATCCGCGCCAGGCTTTGTCTGTTTGCGGCGGGTTGATCAGTCCATTGAATATGCCGGAGATGCCGGCAATGCGGCCGTTAAATAACAGCAGCAAAGTGGCGCTGAGTCCGATGAGGGCACCGCCGATGAGAGCGTTGATGGGTGTGAAGTTCTCCATATTAATTTGCCGGATGGTTGGATGTAGCCCAAGTTAATTGTCGGTTAAATTGCAAGTTTAACAAATTATAAGTATTATACCCCCAGGGGTATCTAAGCACAACTGAATTTAAGGAAGCTCTGATTAAGTGACTGCGCAAAAATATTTTGTTGAAACCAAAATCGTCATGGTCGAAATGATGGCTAAAGATGCGTAATTCGTTATTGAATTCAGCTTTGGGTACGGGTTATCCGC
>JBAVRP010000025.1:0-39226 GCA_049695115.1 Burkholderiales bacterium
ATCGCGCAGCACACGTTCTATTTGCATTTGAAAGAATCGGAATATCGCTTTAATCATCGGAATGATAATCTTTACCTTGAGTTACTCAAATTGTTGAGAACCAACCCACTTTAGCTTCCTAAGACCCTTAATTTATAATGCACAATAATATTAGATACGCATAGGCATGACAACATATTTGAATTGCTTGTCTTCGGGCAAGGTAATAAGCGCGCTGCTATTGGCGTCGCCGAGCGACAGTTGTACCGTTTCGCTATTGGCATTGGCGAGCACTTCCTGCAGATACGCAATATTAAAACCGATATCAAGCGGCTCTCCGTCGTAGGTGACGCCGAGTTCCTCCTGTGCTTCTTCCTGCTCGTTGTTAGCGCAAATGATGGCGAGATTGTCTTTGCTCAAGACCAGGCGTACACCGCGGATTTTCTCGTTGGATAAAATTGCTGCACGCTGGAGCGATTGCTGCAGGGCGATGCGGTTCAGATCCAGATGTTTGCTGTAGTTAGTGGGGATGACTTTGGTGTAATCAGGGAATTTGCCGTCGACGATTTTGCTGATGAGTTCTATACCGGAAAAACTGAAGCGCACCTGATTCGGTTTATTGTCTTTGTCGGTCTGGATGGAAATCGTCGCCGGTTCGTCGCTGTCTGCGAGCAGCTTAATCAGTTCCGACACGCTTTTACGCGGCAAAATCACGTCGTGTTTCATGTTGGTTTTCAGCGCAGTCGCGGCATAGGCCAAGCGATGTCCGTCGGTTGCGACAGCTCGTAGTTGCTCGCCATCGATGGAAAACAGCAGGCCGTTGAGATAATAGCGGATGTCCTGTACCGCCATGGCAAATTGCACTTGCGCCAATACATTGCGCAGGGTTTTCTGCGCCAGTTGTAGGTCATTGCTGGTGCCCGTTGCTGCAGCCAGACGCGGGAAGTCTTTTGCCGGTAGTGTTTGCAAATTGAAGCGGCTTTTGCCTGCTCGCACGGTAAGTCGCGGTTCTTTGTGCTCCAAAGTAATTTCTGCGTCTTCCGGCAGTGCGCGCAGTATATCCTGCAGTTTTTTTGCTGCAAGTGTCACCGAGCCGTTTTCTGTTTTTCCTTCTATTTTTTGCTGCGCGCTGATTTGGATTTCCAAATCCGTGGCAATAAATGAAATATCGCCATCGCGGGTTTCCATCAACACGTTGGACAGGATCGGCAAAGTATGGCGACGTTCAACAATTCCGGTAACTGATTGCAGCGGTTTCAGGATTTGGTCGCGTTGTGCTTTTATTAAAGGCATTTTAATTTAACCCTAGTAATAGGTAATAGGAGAAACCTTGTTTTATGTATAGTTATAAAAACTTTATATAATCAATAACATATATTAATAGTGAGACCTGTATGAATGCTTATTCTAATTGTGGGCGGATGGGGATAAAAACAAACAACGACTAAAAGACGCAGCTTATCCACAAAACACACACACGCGATACAAGATTTATTATAAAGATTAATTCAACCCTTCAGTGTCTGTAACAAGGTTGCCACATCGCGATTAATATTGGCATCGGCGGCGCGTAATTCTTGTATTTTACGGCATGCATGCAGGACTGTCGTGTGGTCTCGATTGCCGAAGGCGTCGCCTATATCCGGCAGGCTTAAATGTGTCAGTTCCTTGGCTAGCGCCATCGCTACCTGACGCGGCCGCGCAATGGAGCGTACGCGCTTTTTGGAAAACATGTCGGCAACTTTTATTTTGTAATAGTCGGCGACGGTTTTTTGAATATTGTCGATAGACACCTGGCGGTTTTGCACGGCGAGCAAATCGCGTAGCGCTTCTTTGCCCAGCTCGACCGTGACCGTTTCGCCGCTGAAGCGAGAGTAGGCGAGCACGCGCTTTAAGGCGCCTTCCAGCTCGCGCACGTTGGAGCGTATATGTTTGGCGATAAAAAACGCCACTTGATCATCCAGCACAATATTTTCCGCCGCTGCTTTTTTCAGCAGAATGGCAACGCGCATTTCCAGTTCCGGCGGCTCTATGGCGACGGTGAGGCCCCAGCCGAAACGGGACTTCAAGCGCTCATTCATGTCGGCGATTTCTTTTGGATAACTGTCGCAAGTGATGATGACTTGTTTGTGTGCATCGACAAGGGCGTTGAAGGCGAAGAAAAATTCTTCCTGGGTTGCCTGTTTGCCGCCGAAAAATTGAATGTCGTCGATGATGAGTAAATCGAGCGAATGGTAAGAACGCTTGAACGAATCGAAGGATTTATGTTGATACGCGCGCACCACGTCGGATACATATTGTTCGGCATGGATGTAGCGGATTTTCGCCTGCGGATTATGTTCCAGTACCTGATTGCCGATGGCTTGCACCAAATGGGTTTTGCCCAGGCCGACGCCTCCATAGACAAACAAGGGGTTGTAGCCCGATCCCGGCCGTTCGGAAACCTGTAGCGCCGCCGCGCGCGCAAGCTGATTGGCTTTGCCGTTGACGAAATTGGCGAAAGTAAAATTTGGATTCAGGCGATGCGCTTCCAAAGTCGCCGGCAGGATTCTGCTTGGGTTGTATGCGCTGTTAACTGAGGGTGTATTTTTTTGCGCCAACTCGCCTTTTTGGTCCATCGTCGCAGCAAGAGTAAGGTCTTGCGCGGCGGGTGGTGCTGACGATTTCACCGGCGCGTCCATGGATAGCACCAGGCTAACCGGCCGGGAAAAATATTCTTCGCCCATGATTTGTATGCGGCCGAGAAAACGGTCCTTGATCCACTGCAAGACAAAACGATTGGGCGCGATAATGCGAAATTCATCGCCCTCATTTTCCACCCGTAAGGGCCTGATCCAGGTGTTAAATTGCTGATGCGGCAATTCCTGCTGGAATCGGCCCAAGCATGTGTGCCAAAAACTCTCCATAATATAACTATTTGATTAATATAAACATTTAGATGGGGGGCCAAGGCTGAAACTTAAAGGCCAAGGGCGCATTTTAGCCCCTTTGACGGCACTTATCCACAGGCTGGACAAGAAAAAAAGCATAATAATAAAGCGCAATAAAACCATAAGGCTAGCGAGGCGACCATCCATGCGGTAACAGGCTGCTATTGACACAACAAGGCGGGTGAAGTGTAATGCCAAGTTGACTTTATAATACGTAATTTGCCGAAACAGCCTAGCAGCGTTCCGGTCTACCGAGGTGTCCCATGAAAAGAACCTATCAACCGTCCGTTGTTCGCCGCAAACGGACCCACGGCTTTCTGGTGCGCATGAAAACCCGCGGCGGTCGCGCCGTGATTCGTGGTCGTCGCGCAGCAGGCCGCGCCAAGCTGAGTGTGTAAGTAAAACGCCATCAACGCCGCAAACGCACAGGGACTAGCCAGGATACGCCGGACCAGCCGGCTGGTAAAAACGGATGACTTTTCATCCGTTTTTTACTTTGGCTGCAAGACTAGCTCCTTCTATCTGAGTCTTTATGCCAAACCCACTTTGTCTGAGCAGGCCCGCATTGGTATTACCGTGAGCAAAAAAATTGCCCCATTATCCGTGACACGCAACTATGCACGGCGTATTGTGCGCGAAGTGTTTCGTCGTCATGCGGGCGAATTTGCCGGATTGGATATTGTGGTGCGTGTGCAAAAACCGTTTCCGAAAAAAGCGCTAAGCTCAATTGAAAATGAAATGTTGGGACAATTGTCCGTCTTGCGTGAAAAAGTTGAGCGCGGCGGACGCAAACTGGTGGCAGAAAAACGTGATGCTGATTAAGTTGATTGATGCTTTGATACGTGGATATCAGTTGGCCGTCAGCCCGATACTCGGCCCGTCGTGTCGTTTTCGCCCGACTTGTTCCGAATATGCACGCGATGCGCTGCAAGCCCACGGCGCCTTAAGAGGAAGCTGGCTGGCGCTAAAACGCATTATTCGTTGCAGACCCGGGCACCCAGGTGGTTACGATCCGGTTCCGCCGCACCGATAAACTTGAAGAATGTAGCCATGATAGATAAGCGTTTGATTATATTTATGATTTTTTTGTTTTCCGGTTTTACTTTATGGGAAACCTGGCACGCAAAAAGCAAGCCCGCTAATGCACCGATAGCCACCAGCACCAGTGCATTGCCGCAAGCGACGCCGGGCAATAATGCGACCAGCGCCGCTGCACCAGCCTTGCCCGCCACTGCGCCCGCATTAAGCGACACCGGTTTCGCGCGCGGCGAGCGCGTGGTGGTGCGAACGGATAAGCTGCTGGCAGAAATCGATACCGTCGGCGGCGGCATACGCAAGCTGACCTTGTTGCAACATTTCGCCGCGGAAGACACGAGCAAGCCGTTTACCTTAATGCAGGACAATGCCGCGCCGTTTTATATCACGCGTACCGGCTTGCTCGGCGAGGGTTTGCCTAACCACAACACGACCTTCACTGCATCAGCAAAAGAATTCACGCTCGAGGTGGGCAAACCGACGCTGGAAGTGAAACTCGACGCACCAGACGCGAATGGCGTGAAAGTGAGCAAGCGTTATGTGTTTCACCGCGATAGTTATGTCATCGACGAGTCGTTCGACATCAGCAACAACAGCATCTCGCCGGTAGTAACCAATGCCTATTTCGAGCTGCTGCGCGACAGCACGCCGCCACCGGGCCAGCAGCGCTTTATCAGCACCTTCACCGGCCCGGCCTTGTACAACGACGCGGAAAAATTCCATAAAATCGATTTTGCCAATATCGACAAGGGCAAAGAAGACAAAGTGCGCAAAAGCCGCGACGGCTGGGTCGCCATGTTGCAGCATTATTTTGTCGCGGCGTGGATACCCAAGGTCGGAACCGACCTGGAATTTTATACGCGCAAAGTAAGCGACAAATATTATTCCGCCGGCGTCGTGGTGCCGGTCGCTGCAATACCGGCCGGCGCGACAGCAACGGTGACGACGCCCTTATACGCGGGCCCGCAGGAAGTGGACAAGTTGCGCAACATCGCGCCGGGACTGGATCTTACGATTGACTATAGTTTTTTAACCATCGTCGCTACGCCGTTGTTTTGGTTGTTATCCAAGCTGCATGATTTTGTCGGTAACTGGGGTGTGGCGATTATTCTTCTCACGGTGATTATAAAAGCGGCGTTTTACCATTTGTCGGCCAAACAATATAAATCCATGGCGCAAATGAAAGTGCTCGGCCCCAAGGTAGAAAAACTCAAGCAGCAATACGGCGACGACCGGGTGAAGATGAACCAGGCGATGATGGAGTTATATAAAAAAGAAAAAATCAATCCGCTCAGCGGCTGCTTGCCCATCCTGCTCCAGATGCCGATTTTCCTTGCGCTGTATTGGGTATTACTCAGTGCGGTGGAATTGCGCCATGCGCCGTTCGCGCTGTGGATCAAGGACCTGTCCGCCGCCGATCCTTTTTATGTGCTGCCGGTTTTTTACGGCATTACTATGTTCATCACCACCAAGCTCAACCCGCCGCCGCCGGACCCGATCCAGGCGAAAATGATGACCATCATGCCGCTGGTGTTCAGCGTGTTCTTTTTCTTTTTCCCCGCCGGGCTGGTGTTGTATTACACCGTGAATAATATTCTTTCCATCGCGCAACAGTGGACGCTGACACGTAAGCATGCCGCGCAAGCGGCCGCTACGGAGAATGCCAAGCGCTGATAAAAGCGCGGCCGATACGATCGCCGCGATCGCCACCGCGCCGGGCCGCGGCGGCATCGGCGTGGTGCGCGTGTCGGGAAAGAATCTAGCTGCGATGGCGCAAGCCCTGACAGAAAAAAATCTGCAAGCACGCGTCGCCACCTTCACTTCGTTTTATTCAGCTGATAAGCGAGTCCTTGATCAAGGCCTCGCTTTATTTTTTCCTGCCCCGCATTCGTTCACTGGCGAAGATGTGCTCGAGCTGCAAGGGCACGGTGGTAACGCGGTGCTGCAATTGATACTGCAGCGTTGCCTTGAACTCGGCGCGCGTATCGCGCAACCGGGCGAATTTACCCGCCGCGCATTTCTTAGCGACAAACTGGATTTGCTGCAGGCGGAAAGCGTCGCCGACTTAATCGAAGCTTCGACGGCGGAGGCGGCGCAGTCGGCGATGCGATCACTCTCCGGCGAATTCTCACAACAGATTTATACGCTGGTCGCTGGCCTGACGCATTTGCGCGCGCTGGTCGAAGCGACGCTGGATTTTCCCGAAGAAGAAATTGATTTCATCCAAACTACCGATGCGGCAAATCGGCTAAAACAATTGCGCTCGCAACTCAACGTGTTATTGACCAACGCCAAACAAGGCCAATTGTTACGCGAAGGTTTGCAGGTGGTGTTAATCGGCCAGCCGAATGTCGGCAAATCGAGTTTGATGAATAAACTTGCGGGCGAGGAAGTGTCCATCGTTACGCCGGTCGCAGGCACCACCCGCGACACTGTAAAAAATATGATTATAATCAAAGGCATAGCGATACATGTTATCGATACCGCCGGGCTGCGCGAAAGCGATGAAGAAGTAGAAAAAATCGGCATTGCGCGCACCTATGCCGCGATGGAAAAAGCCAGCGTGGTGTTGGTGGTCCGCGATGCGACGCAGCCTGAGCAGGCCTATGAAGAAGTCATCCGCAAGAAATTACCAGCGTCATTGCCGGTGGTGTACGTGCATAACAAAATCGATCTCGCGCAACGTGCTGCGAAAATTGAACAACGCGCCGACGGCGCGCATATTTATTTGTCGGCAAAAAGCGGTGCGGGCGTGGGCTTGCTACACCAACATTTATTGCAACTCGCCGGCTGGCACAACACCGGAGAAGGCATCTACATGGCGCGCCGCCGTCACACCACGGCGCTCGAACAAGCTGCCGCACATCTCACGACGGCCCAATCACAATTAAGTAAACCTGAATTATTCGCCGAAGAATTACGCCTGGCGCAAACACGACTGAGCGACATCACGGGTGAATTCAGCGCCGATGATTTGCTTGGCGAAATTTTTTCGCGCTTTTGTATTGGGAAGTAGAGCGCTAGTTCTCTTCAGCGACGCGTGAATTCTTCGCGGTGAATTTGATAGACAAAACATTCGTCGTCACCGAATTGGCGAAGTTCAACAAAACGAAATCCTATGCGTTCGTAAAACCTATGCGCGCGGGTGTTGCTGGCGAGAGGGTCAATCAAGACTGTGCTCACGTTTGTATCAGCGAAGCAGCGCGCGAGGGCGAATTGCATGATTTGCGTGCCGTAACCTTTGCGGAGGACATCTGCTTCGCCAAGCCAGATATCCAGCGCGCGTAAATTGTGCGGCACATCGCCCCAGTAATGGCTGTCTTCCTGCGCGGGGTCGATGATTTGCACAAAGCCGATGGGCCGCCCGTCGAGCTCGACAATAAGTTGTTCGCGCCACGGCGGATTACGAGCCAGCTCGGTTTCCCATTCCTAATCGCTATCGGGGTCGGAGGCGATGACATGCGGCTGATTATTCCAATGGCGTAATAAGGATAGATCAGCGAGCGTGGCGGGGCGGAGCTTAAACATGGTAATAGTTTATGCTGGCCGTGTCGGCTGAAAACCCCTGGCTATTCCAAACGCGTCAGAATCTTGTGTAAAGGGTTTGCGGGGAAATCCGCAGAGAAAACGAAACCCCCAGCGTGTTAAGCGCCGGGGGTTTTAGCCAAAGACATAAATTAAAAATTCAATAAAAACAAATGGTTACAAACAATTGATTTTAGTGGCCGTGATCACGGCGATAACCGCCGCCGTTGTTGTAACCACCATTGCTGTAGCCGCCGTGACCGTCCACAACCACATCTACGCGAGGTGGGGTGAAGCGTAAATGAGCGGGATAAACCACGCAGCCGGATAACACGGTTGCACATAAAGCCAATAAGAGTCCTCGTTTAAGCATGTTGATTCCTTTGTTTGAATGCCGCGCCAAGCCGGCGGTCAGGTATTCAACGGCGGCGGGGTGGGGGCGGTTTACTTATGAGGGATGAGGGGATTTTTGAAGGAAATGAGGGATGAAAAGAAAAGCTGATGTTCCACGTGAAACATCTTTTTGAATTAAAGAGAAAATCCGCGCCCCCCATTGTTCCACGTGAAACATTGACGGGGGCTTTTATTCTTCAAGCTTGGTTTATTTTGGCGTATCATTCGCATCCCAAGAAGATTCTGCTAAACCATGCAATTTCCCCAATCTTTTGATGTGATCGTAGTTGGCGGCGGCCATGCCGGTACCGAGGCGGCGCTGGCTTCTGCGCGCATGGGTTGCCGCACTTTATTGCTCACGCACAACATCGAAACCTTGGGGCAAATGTCATGCAATCCGTCCATCGGCGGCATCGGCAAAGGTCATTTAGTCAAAGAAGTCGATGCGCTCGGCGGCGCGATGGCGGCGGCGACGGACGAAGCGGGCATCCAGTTCCGCATTCTGAATAGCAGCAAGGGCCCGGCGGTTCGCGCCACACGCGCACAGGCCGACCGCATTTTATATAAGGCCGCGATACGCCATCGCCTTGAAAATCAAGCGAATTTAACTTTATTCCAGCAGGCGGTGGACGATTTGACGCTGGAAGGCGACCGCGTTACCGGCGTCGTCACGCAACTGGGAATTCGTTTTAGCGGCAAAACCGTTGTGCTCACTACAGGGACGTTTTTGTCGGGGTTGATCCACGTTGGCCTGTCGAATTTCCAAGCCGGTCGCGCCGGTGATCCGCCGTCGGTGAGTTTGGCCGCGCGGTTGAAAGAATTGAAATTGCCGCAAGGCCGCCTGAAAACCGGCACGCCGCCGCGCCTCGATGGCCGTACCATCGATTATTCCGTCATGACCGAGCAGCCGGGCGATGACCCCGCGCCGGTGTTTTCCTTCATGAGCCGCGCGAGTCAGCATCCGCGCCAGGTGCCGTGCTGGATTACCCACACCAATCAGCAAACTGCCGACATTATCCGCAGCGGCCTCGACCGCTCGCCCATGTTTACCGGCGTGATCGAAGGCGTCGGCCCGCGTTATTGCCCGTCGATCGAGGACAAAATCCATCGCTTTGCCGACAAGGTATCGCACCAGATTTTCCTCGAACCGGAAGGTTTGGCGACGCATGAAATTTATCCCAACGGCATTTCGACCAGCTTATCGTTTGATATACAGCTAAAATTAGTCAATTCAATCAAAGGCTTAGAAAAAGCACATATTCTGCGCCCGGGTTACGCAATCGAATACGATTACTACGATCCGCGCGCCTTGAAGTCGTCGCTGGAAGCCAAAGCTATTTACGGATTGTTTTTCGCCGGTCAAATCAACGGCACCACCGGCTACGAAGAAGCCGCCGCGCAAGGCTTGCTCGCGGGCGTCAACGCCGGCTTGCGGGTGCAAGGCAATGCTGCCTGGTGCCCGCGCCGTGACGAAGCGTATATAGGTGTGTTGGTCGATGATTTGGTCACGCGTGGCGTGAACGAGCCGTATCGCATGTTCACCAGCCGTGCCGAATACCGCCTGCAATTGCGCGAAGACAACGCCGACATGCGCCTGACGGAAATCGGCCGCACGCTGGGCTTGGTCGATAATGCGCGCTGGACCGCGTTCGAGCAAAAACGCGAAGCCGTCGCGCGCGAAACCGAACGATTGAAATCGACCTGGGTGAATCCGAAAATGCTGCCCGAAGCCGACGCGCAGCGCGTGCTCGGCCAGGCGATAGAACGCGAATATTCGCTGCTGGATTTATTGCGCCGTCCCGACGTGACCTACGCGACGCTGATGACTCTGCCCGGCGCAGGAGAAGCGACAGCGGATCCTGCCGTATCGGAGCAAGTGGAAATCGCAGTGAAATACCACGGCTACATCGCGCGCCAGCAGGACGAAGTGGCGCGCTCCATCGGCCAGGAAAGTTTAGCGCTGCCCGCCGACATGGACTACACGCAAGTGCGCGGGCTGTCGAAAGAAGTACAACAAAAACTCAATCAACATCAACCGGAAACACTCGGCCAAGCGGCGCGCATCTCCGGCATGACGCCGGCGGCGATTTCGCTGTTGTTGGTACATTTGAAAAAAAGTCGCCTGAAACATAGCGACCAGCAGCAATCCGCATAAGCATTTGATTATAATCATACTTTTGTAAAGCAAGAAATGGCTGTTACGCTCGAATCTGCATCACTGGAAAAAAAATTAGCCGACGGTTTAGCTGCGCTGAATATCGCGTTGCCCGCAGCTGCGCAACAAAAACTCATCGCGTACGTGAAGCTGATTGAAAAGTGGAACAAGGTGCATAACCTCACCGCCGTGCGCGATCTGGATAAAATGATCACGCTGCATGTGCTCGATAGTTTGACTGTGTTGCCCTTCGTCGCGGGGAAAAACAATCTGCTCGACGTCGGCAGCGGTGCTGGCTTGCCCGGCATACCGTTGGCGATTGCACGCCCCGATTTGCGCGTGACCATGCTCGACAGCAACCACAAAAAAACCGCGTTTCTCACCCAGGCTAAAACCGAATTGGATTTGCACAATTGCGAGGTGATCAATGAGCGTGTCGAGTTGTGGCAGACCGTAAAAAAATTCGACGCAGTGGTTTCGCGTGCCTATTCCGACTTGAGCGAATTCGTCGATCAAGCTGGGCACATGATCACGCGCGATGGCGAATTGCTCGCCATGAAGGGCGTGTACCCGCATGAAGAAATGTTGAAATTGCCCGCAACATTCAAAGTCGAAAAAGTTGCCGAACTGCATGTACCCGAACTCGACGCCAAGCGCCATCTCGTCGTGCTGAATCAAACGGCATAAGAAAATAGCCGATGAAAATTTTCGCCATCGCAAACCAAAAAGGCGGCGTGGGTAAAACCTCAGTCGCGGTCAATCTCGCCGCCAGTCTGGCCCATTACGGCCAGCGCGTATTATTGGTGGACCTGGATCCGCAGGGCAATGCCACCACCGGCAGCGGCATCGACAAAAACGCGTCGGATAAAAATATTTATGCGCTGTTACTGGGCGAAGCAACGCTGTCAGACGCATGCGTGAAATCCGATGCGGGTTTCGATGTGCTGCCGGCAAATCGCGATCTGGCCGGCGCCGAAATCGAGATGATTGATCTCGTGCGACGCGAGTTTCGGCTTAAAGACGTATTCAACGGCATAACCAATGACTACGATTTTGTCTTAATCGATTGCCCGCCCGCGCTTAATCTGCTCACCGTCAATGCCCTCACGGCTGCGGACGCGGTGATCATTCCCATGCAATGCGAGTATTACGCTCTCGAAGGTTTGAGCGATCTGGTCGGCACTTTGCGCAAAGTGAAAGAAAACCTGAATCCGAAAATCGAAATCGAAGCACTGGTGCGCACCATGTACGACCCGCGCAGCGCGCTCACCGTGCAGGTGTCGGAACAGATCAAACAGCATTTCGGCGCCAAGGTTTTCGATACCGTGATTCCGCGCAACATCCGCGTGGCGGAAGCGCCCAGTTACGGTAAATCAGTTTTGCAACACGACATGCAATCCAAAGGAGCGATCGCTCACTTAGCTTTCGCCCGCGAGTTGCTGGAGCGCGAAGGTATCAGGTTGGACAAGAAAAACACTCGCAACGCGGAGACAGTAAATTGAATAAAAACAAAGGCTTAGGGAGAGGGCTCGACGCCTTACTGGGTGGCGGAAAAGCGGCACCATTAATGCAAATAACCGATGCAGGCGAGCGCTTGCTTACTGTCGACCTCAACCAGCTCGAGCCGGGAAGATATCAGCCGCGAACCCACATGGATCAGACATCTCTTGCCGAACTCGCCGATTCCATAAAAGAACATGGCGTGATGCAGCCGATACTCGTGCGCGCGTTAACAGGGGATAAATTCGAAATCATCGCCGGCGAACGCCGATGGCGCGCGGCGAAAATCGCAGGTCTGGTCGATGTCCAGGTTATCGCTTGCGATATCCCCAATGAATCGGCCCTTGCGATGGCCTTGATCGAAAACATCCAGCGCGAAGATTTAAACCCGATGGAACAAGCCTTCGGCCTCCAACGCTTGATCGACGAATTCAATATGACCCATGAAACGGCCGCCAAAGCGGTAAGCCGTTCGCGCAGTGCCGTGACTAATTTATTGAGGCTGACGCAACTCGCCAGGCCGGTGCAAGACCTGGTGATGCTGGGCAAGCTGGACATGGGTCACGCCCGCGCATTGCTCAGCCTCTCGGGTGCCAAACAGGTAGCGCTGGCGAACCAGGCGGTTGCCAAGGACTGGTCGGTACGCGAAATCGAACGCCACGTCGCGGCAAGTTCAGCGCCGCCGAAAATTGCCAAAACAAAAAGCAGTGCAGATAACGACACTCGCCGTCTGGAATATGAATTATCGGAAAAGCTGGGCACGACAGTGCAGCTAAAAGCAGACAAAAATGGCCGCGGTACGCTAACCATTCGCTTTCACAATCTGGAGCACCTTGACGGCATTCTGGAAAAAACCAGCCTGAAATAATGCAATTTAATCAACCAAAATATCGGCGCCATCACACATTTAATCTTGACCCACCCAAGCCATATCAGCTAAAATCGCATATTGTTTTGCTTGGGTTCAAGGCAAATCGCGCATGGAGATAGTGCAAAACAAACCCATCGCGACAGCGCTCAAGTGGCAGTCGGTTTTCACTCTGGCGATGACCTTAACATTAGCAGGCGTCGCCGGATTTCATGCCGCATTATCGGCAATGCTGGGAGGGCTGATCGGAGTGATTTCCGGTTTTGCTTACGGTTTCATGATTTCCGGAGCGGGCGTGGGGTCGGCGGACGATGCCCTGATTCGTATGATGCGTGCCGAAGCGGTGAAGATCATCATCATTATTGCGTTACTGTGGCTGGTGTTCGCCACCTATAAAGAAGTAGTAGGCCTCAGTTTTATCGGCGTGTTTATAGTGACTACCCTGATATTTTCTATGGCCATATTTATCCGCGAAAACTAAAAATAGCAGGGCTTAGTTTTACCGGCGAGTTGTGTGGCAACACGGATATTTCAATGGCGACTTTAAAATTAGCGAAAAGTAATCGAGATCCCGCATGGCAGCCGAACAGGAATTAAATCCAACCACCTATATCAACCACCACCTGTCGTTCAATGCGCGCGATGTCGGTGGCGGCGGTTTCTGGACTATTCACGTTGACACTTTGGTCACCTCGATCATTTTGGGATTTATCGCCTTCGGTTTCCTCTGGTGGGTGGTACGCGGCGCCACGGCGGGCGTGCCCGGCAGGCGGCAGGCATTCGTCGAATGGGCGATGGATTTTGTCGATGAACAGGTGCGCGGTATTTTCACTCACGGTAACCGCCACAAATTCGTCGCGCCGGTTGCGCTGACGGTATTCGTGTGGGTGCTGGTGATGAATGCCATGGACTTTCTGCCGGTCGATATTATGGCCTGGGTGTACGAACATATTTTCCACCAGCACAATTGGCGCGGCGTGCCGACGGCCGACGTGAATACGACGTTTGCGCTTGCCTTGTCGGTGTGGCTGCTGATGATTTTTTTCAGCATCAAAGTCAAAGGCCTGGGCGGCTGGATACACGAATTATTCTGCTCCCCGTTCGGCTCTAATCCCTTGGTGTGGATTTTCAATCTCATGTTCAACTTTGTTGAATATGTATCCAAGCCCTTATCTCATTCGCTGCGGCTGTTCGGCAATATCTATGCCGGCGAAGTCATTTTTCTTTTGTTAGGCATGTGGGCGGCTACCGGCGCTGTGGGTCTTATCGCCAGCGCGATACTAGGTGCGGGCTGGTCGATATTCCACATTTTGATCGTCGCTTTGCAAGCTTATATTTTCATGATGTTGACCGTGGTGTATATCGCCATGGCGCATGAGCACCACTAAGATTTTTTTGGAACCGGGTTTCGTTTAAT
This sequence comes from Burkholderiales bacterium, assembly GCA_049695115.1. Taxonomy (GTDB): domain Bacteria; phylum Pseudomonadota; class Gammaproteobacteria; order Burkholderiales; family JBEEJL01; genus JBEEJL01. The sequence continues at coordinate 13,803 of JBAVRP010000025.1, forward strand.
TATTTACCAGCACAGAAAGGGAAAACCAGAATGGACAAGATTCAATATTTAGCCATGATTCAGGCTTACACCGGCATCGGCATTGGCCTGATCATCGGCCTCGGCGCTGCAGGCGCATGTATCGGCGTGGGCATTATGTGCAGCCGCTTTCTTGAAGGCGCAGCGCGTCAGCCGGAACTGATCCCACAGTTGCAAGGCAAAGTTTTCCTGTTGCTCGGTTTGATCGACGCATCGTTCATTATCGGCGTGGGTCTGGCAATGTTGTTTGCATTCGCCAATCCGCTGCTTGCTGTTATTCCCAAATAAATTCCTGGTTTTGAAAACCTTATTTAGGAAGCGGTCATGAATATAAACCTGACAATGTTTGCCCAGGCCATTGCGTTCGCCATATTCATTTGGGTTACGGTGAAGTATGTCTGGCCGCCGATGATGGCGGCGGTGGATGAGCGCACCAAAAAGATATCCGATGGTTTGCAGGCGGCGGAGCGCGGCAAGCACGATCTGGAATTGGCGGAAAAACGCTCGGGCGAAGTGATACGCGAAGCCAAACAAAAAGCGTCGGAAATCATCGTCCAGGCGGAAAAGCGCGCGTCGGAAATCGTCGAGGAATCCAAGGGCACGGCCAGTGCTGAAGGCCAGCGCATACTCACCGGCGCTAAAGCTGAGATCGAGCAGGAAGTGGCGCGCGCCAAAGAAACTTTGCGCGGCAAAGTGGCGGATCTTGCCGTTGCCGGCGCGGAAAAAATCCTCAAGCGCGAAGTCAACGCCGCTGCGCATTCGGATTTGCTCAATGCGTTAAAGACGGAGCTATGAGTGGCTGAACTTTCCACCATCGCGCGTCCCTATGCCGAGGCGGTATTCAAGCTGGCCAAGCAAGGCAATAGTTTCGCCGACTGGTCGAAAATGCTGGAGTTCACTTCTGCGATTTCGGCTGACAAAACCATGCAGACTTTAATCGGCGACCCCAACTTGCAATCTGCTGACCTGGAAAAAACTTTTTTGTCGATATGCGAAGGCCAGCTGAACGACGATGGCAAGCGCATGGTGCGCGTGTTGATCGACAATAATCGTCTGGGCATTTTGCCGGCGATACGCGATCAATTCGAGTTACTCAAAGCCAACGAGCAGGGCGAAGTAGAAGCCCTGGTCGAGACCGCGCTGCCGCTGAACGACACCCAGGTCAATGATCTGGTGAGCATGCTGAAAACCCGTTTCAAAAAAAATGTCCGCGCCAGCGTGACCGTTAACGCAGGCCTTATCGGCGGCGTGAAAGTCACCGTGGGTGACGTGGTGATCGACGCCTCGGTGCGCGGTCGCCTCGACCAAATGGCGACAACGCTTAAACAGTAAATGACGGGCGCATACCGCCCGATTAGGAGACATTATGCAGTTGAACCCCGCAGAAATCAGTGACCTGATCAAAAGCAAAATCCAGAACCTGCAAACCAGCGCAGATGCCCGCACCACCGGCACGGTAGTGTCCGTCACCGACGGTATCGTGCGCGTGCACGGTCTGTCCGACGTAATGCAAGGCGAGATGCTGGAATTCCCCAAGAACACTTTCGGCCTGGCGCTGAACCTTGAGCGCGACTCGGTCGGCTCGGTGATTCTGGGTGAATACGAACATATTACCGAAGGCGACATCGTCAAATGTACCGGCCGCATTCTGCAAGTGCCGGTGGGCCCTGAGCTGATAGGCCGCGTAGTCAACGCGCTGGGTCAGCCTATCGACGGCAAAGGCCCGATCAACGCGAAACTGTCCGAGCCGATAGAAAAAATCGCGCCGGGCGTGATTGAACGTAAATCGGTCGATCAGCCGATGCAAACCGGTTTGAAGTCGATTGACTCCATGGTGCCTATCGGCCGCGGCCAACGCGAACTGATCATCGGCGATCGTCAGACCGGCAAGACCGCTGTCGCAGTGGATACCATCATCAACCAACGTGGCGAGAACATGACCTGCGTCTATGTCGCCATCGGCCAGAAGGCGTCGTCGGTTGCCAACGTGGTGCGCAAGCTGGAAGAACACGGCGCGATGGGTTACACAATAGTCGTCGTCGCTACGGCGTCGGAATCCGCCGCCATGCAGTACATCGCGCCCTACTCCGGCTGCACCATGGGCGAATACTTCCGCGACCGCGGCCAGGACGCGCTGATAGTGTATGACGATTTATCCAAGCAAGCCGTGGCGTATCGTCAGATTTCATTGCTGCTGCGCCGGCCGCCGGGTCGCGAAGCCTATCCCGGCGATGTGTTTTATTTACACAGCCGTTTGCTGGAACGCGCATCGCGCGTCAACGCCGAGTATGTGGAAAAATTCACCAAGGGCGCAGTCAAAGGCAAAACCGGTTCACTCACCGCACTGCCCGTAATTGAAACCCAGGCTGGTGACGTGACGGCTTTCGTGCCCACCAATGTGATTTCGATTACCGACGGCCAGATCTTTTTGGAGACAGATTTGTTTAACGCCGGTATCCGCCCCGCCATCAACCCCGGCATTTCCGTGTCCCGCGTCGGCGGCGCAGCGCAAACCAAGATTATTAAAAATCTCGGTGGCGGCGTAAAACTTTCATTGGCGCAATATCGCGAACTGGCTGCGTTCGCGCAATTTGCGTCTGACCTCGACGAAGTGACGCGCAAGCAACTGGAACGTGGCCGTATGGTTACAGAACTGATGAAGCAGCCGCAATTCGCCACCATGAAAATCGCCGAAATGGCGCTGACACTGTTCGGGGTGAACAAAGGTTATTACGACGACGTGCCGGTTCTCAAGGCGCTCGCGTTCGAGTCCGCGTTCCGTTCCTATATGAAAAACAGCAAAGCCGCGTTGATGAACAAAATCGAAACCACCAAAGTGCTGGACGCTGAAAGTGAAAAAGAATTGATCGCCGCGATCACAGATTTCAAGAAAACAGGAATTTATTGATTTAGTTGAATAATTTGCTATTCGCTTGAGGCATTAAATGGCTGGATCAAAAGAAATTCGGATGAAGATCAAGAGCGTGCAAAACACGCGCAAGATCACCAAGGCGATGGAAATGGTCGCCGCATCCAAAATGCGCAAGGCGCAGGAGCGCATGCGCGCGGCACGGCCCTATGGTGAAAAAATTCGCAACGTCGCCGGCCACATGAGCCGTGCGCTGCCTGAATACAGACACCCTTTTTTGGTCAAGCACGCCAATATCAAAAAAATCGGCCTCATAGTGGTTACGTCGGACAAAGGCCTGTGCGGCGGCTTGAATACCAACGTGTTGCGTGCCACCCTGAACAAAATGAAACAGTGCGAGACCGACAAAATCGGCGTGTGTCTCACCGCCATCGGCAACAAGGGCTTTGGTTTCATGCAACGTGTGAATGCGGAAATTGTTTCGCATGTCACGGGCCTTGGCGACACGCCGCACTTGGATGCGATGATCGGCCCGGTGAAAGTGATGCTCGATGCTTACACCGAGGGCAAAGTCGATGCTGTTTACGTTTCTTCGACGCGGTTCATTAATACCATGAAGCAAGAACCGACCATCGAGCAACTGCTGCCGTTAACCGACGCGCATCTCGAAGACAAGGGCCGCAAAGGAACGTGGGATTATTTGTACGAGCCCGATCCCAAGGTGGTCGTCGATGAACTCATGCTGCGTTACGTGGAAGCACTGGTTTACCAGGCCGTGGCAGAAAACATTGCATCAGAACAGTCGGCGCGCATGGTGGCGATGAAGGCCGCGTCCGATAACGCCGGCAGCGTCATCGACGAGCTGCAATTGATTTACAATAAATCGCGCCAGGCGGCTATCACTAAAGAACTATCAGAAATCGTGGCTGGCGCGGCAGCGGTTTAAACCCATTATTTAATTTAGCATTCAGGAAAACAAATTATGAACGCAACGGCGACCAATCAAGGCAAGATAGTCCAGTGTATCGGCGCGGTGATAGACGTCGAATTTCCGCGCGAGGCGATGCCCCGTGTTTACGACGCGTTGAAGATGGACGGCACTGAACTGACGCTCGAAGTTCAGCAGCAATTGGGCGACGGCATTGTGCGCACCATTGCACTGGGCTCGTCCGACGGCTTGCGTCGCGGCATGATGGTGCGCAACACCGCGCTGCCCATCTCGGTGCCCGTCGGCCCGAAAACCTTGGGCCGCATCATGGACGTGTTGGGTCGCCCGATAGACGAAGCCGGTCCCATCGGCGCGGAAAAATTCGCATCTATCCACCGTAAAGCGCCCGCGTTCGACGAACTTTCCGCTTCGACGGAATTGCTCGAAACCGGCATCAAGGTGATCGACTTGATTTGCCCCTTCGCCAAGGGCGGTAAGGTCGGCTTGTTCGGCGGTGCCGGCGTCGGCAAAACCGTGAACATGATGGAACTCATCAACAACATCGCCAAAGAGCACAGCGGTTTGTCCGTGTTTGCCGGCGTGGGCGAGCGTACGCGCGAAGGCAACGACTTTTATCATGAGATGAAAGATTCCGGCGTGCTGGATAAAGTGGCGCTGGTGTACGGCCAGATGAACGAACCGCCGGGCAACCGCCTTCGCGTGGGACTCACCGGTTTGACCATGGCCGAGTATTTCCGCGACGAAGGCCGCGATGTGTTGTTCTTCGTCGACAATATTTACCGTTTCACCTTGGCCGGTACCGAAGTGTCGGCGCTGCTGGGCCGTATGCCTTCCGCCGTGGGTTACCAGCCGACGCTGGCCGAGGAAATGGGCCGCCTGCAAGAGCGTATTACCTCCACCAAGACCGGCTCCATCACTTCGATTCAGGCAGTATACGTTCCAGCTGACGACTTGACCGACCCGTCGCCTGCGACGACATTCGGCCACCTCGATTCCACCGTGGTGTTGTCGCGCGACATCGCTTCGCTGGGAATTTACCCGGCGGTGGATCCGCTCGACTCCACCTCGCGCCAGCTTGATCCGCTGGTCGTGGGCGAAGAACATTACAACACCGCGCGCGGCGTGCAAAACACGCTGCAGCGTTACAAAGAACTGCGCGACATTATCGCCATTCTTGGCATGGACGAGCTTTCGCCCGAAGACAAACTTGTCGTGTACCGTGCGCGTAAAATCCAGCGCTTCCTGTCGCAACCATTCCACGTCGCCGAAACTTTTACCAACGCGCCTGGCAAATACGTCACGCTGAAGGAAACCATCAAGGGCTTCAAAGGGATTGTGAACGGCGATTACGATCATTTGCCCGAGCAGGCGTTCTACATGGTCGGCGGCATCGAGGAAGCGATCGAAAAAGCCAAGACACTGCAGTAGATCAGAAGACAGAGTACGGATACCGTCATTCCCATGAAAATGGGAATCCAGCAAAACAGAAACGCCGCGTAGCGGACACATCAACACGAAAAGATTATTGAGGCACCAATGGCCATGACCATGCATGTTGACATCGTAAGCGCAGAATCGTCGATATTTTCCGGTATCGCCGAATTCGTCGTCGTCCCCGGTGAAGCGGGCGAACTCGGCATCCTGCCGCACCACGCGCCGCTGCTCACGCGTATCAAGCCCGGCACTGTGCGCATCAAAGTGCAGGACCAGGCCGAAGAAGAATGGATCTATGTTTCCGGTGGCATGATGGAAGTACAACCGCTGGTGCTCACCATTCTCGCCGACACCGCGGTTCGTGGCCATGACCTCGACGAAGCCAAAGCCAACGAAGCCAAACAAAAAGCCGAAGAAGCGATCAAAAATCGCAGTGGCAAAATGGAAATCGCCCAGGCCCAAGCCGAACTCGCGCAAGCCGTCGCGCAACTCGCGGCGATCAAGAACCTGCGCAAGAAAAAATAATATTCGTTTTGAATGGAACACAAAAAGGCAGCCGAGGCTGCCTTTTTATTTTCAAAAAAATGTAGGATGGCCGCAACCCATCATACGATTTAATTTGACCGACGATGGGTTGCAGCCATCCTGCCCCCAACATATTATTTCTCCGCAATCGCCTTAATGCTCGCCAGGCCCTCTTCAAACTTCGGGCCGACCATTTTTTCCATATTAAAAACCAGACTCATCAGTTTGGAAATAAACGGGCTAGGCCCGTGCATGGCGTGAACGACTTTGGTTGCGCCGCCCTGGCGCTCAAGCGTGAAGTCAATTTTGTTTTGCGCCTGCATCGGTTTGATAAAATAGATATTGAGCCCTATATGCGTATAGGGAGTCGATTCTATGATTTCCATTTTGCCTTCGCCGAGTTGTTTATTTCCCGCCCACGCATATTTGGCGCCAACCCCGCTGCCCGCGCCATCGTAGCTGCGCTTGACGTTGGGATCCAGTTTCTCCCACGGCGACCAGCCTTCCCATGCATGGAAATCGTTGATAATGGGGAAAACCTTTTCCGGCGGCGCGTTGATGATGGTGGCGCGTTCAACGCGAAAACTGTCGGGACGCGTCGAGGCGTAGATCAGGATTGCGGTAACGATGACGGCGATGATAAGCAGAAAATTCAGCATAATGTCCCCCAGAACGATTGATGCTACAGAAATAATTTTACACTTTGCAGCAGGAAAAATAACCTGGTTATAGAAAACTTTCATTCCCGCCAAGGCGGGAAAACAAAGCCGCGATAGCAGTTAGTTTCGAGGAACGGCCATCCAGCAAAAAAATAGCCTGTCATTCTGAACGAAGTGAAGAATCTGCTGTTGATTTGTGCTGCGAAAAGCAGATCCTTCGCGCTGCTCAGGATGACAATAGTCTAAGTATGCCAATGGTGTGGTGGGGTGCGCCGCGCACGCTTAATGCCGTCATTCCCGCATGCTCAGGATGACAAGGAGTTTATATTTACCAATTCTAAATGGATAATGCCCCATGTCTATTTACCCCGGCGGCCCCATCAATCTCGAAGACTCAGTTATCCACGGCGCAAACTCCGGTGCGGAATTATTCATCGTCGAAGGCGATTCCGCATCGGGCGCGGTGACGGCGCTGCGCAACCGAAAATTGCAGGCGGTGTTACCCATGCTAGGCAAGCCGATGAATGCGCTGAAAGCGAACGCAATTAAAGTCGCGGAATTCCCGTTGTATCAAGCGCTCATCGACGCGCTGGGTGCGGGCTTCGGCGATTCATTTGACCCGAAAAAAATGCGTTACCAACGAATAATTTTATTATTCGACCCCGATGCCGACGGCATCCATTGCGGCGCGTTGATGCAGATTTTTTTCTATCGCTGGATGCGGCCGCTAGTGGAAGCCGGTGCAGTTGAATCGGTGCGCGCGCCCTTATTCGAAATCACCTGCGGTGAAAAATTTCAGCCTGTCTATGCTTACTCTGAAGATCATTGCCGCACGCTGTGTGAACGCCTGCGTGAAAAAAACTTTCACGACATACGCAGTCAACGCTATCGCGGACTCGCCGGCATCAACCAGCCCACGCTCGCCGCAACCTGCATTCATCCCGCCACGCGCAAGACGCGTGTAATCGGCGTGGAAGAGGCGGAGCGGGCAAGTGAGGCACTTGGCGGCACATAGTAATATAATCAAATAGTTATAAACAAATGAGCTGACGCCATTTCCTTTGCCATTGGTTCTAGAAAATTTTCATCGTGATGCTTAACTTGCCGTTGAATGTCCGCTGATGAGATTATTCGAAACTAGGAATTTTCGGCTAATGGGAGACGCTCATACTTTCGCTCCATAGCTGCCGTTCGCGCAGAAGTAATATTGACTAAATCGAGCAGTTCGACAACCTGAAACGACGGTATTCAACTATTGGCATGTATGGGTTCTTAGTTAACCATGGGGCGACACTCCACAGCCTGCTAGTGATAGTGGGTTTGGCTACTTACGTCACGGTCTCGCATACCCTGCACCAGCGTCGCCATCCCTCGGCAGCGATTGCCTGGGTCGTCACCCTCATTTTGTTGCCTTACGTAGCGTTGCCGCTTTACCTGATGTTCGGCCGTCGTAAGGTGGTGAACCACCGGCAGGCAACCAGGCGAGATGAATTTACAGTGCCAGCTTCCCATCCCGGCTCCCTCACAGCCCGAACACGGCAACTCGCAGCCATTATGGCCCTTCCGGCTGCTTCAGCCTATCAAGAACTGAGCATTCACGAAGATGGCGCGCAGGCGCTGCAGGCGCTGCGAAACATGATAGAAGGAGCGACCCGGACAATTGACCTTTGTACATTTGTATTTGCGCGAGATGAACTCGGTGACGAACTCGCCCAAAGCCTCAAGCTCCGGGCGCGTGATGGAATACGGGTGAGATTATTGATTGACGGTGTCGGAGCCCATCTTGGTGGCCGTCGAAATCTTAACAGCCTGTCAGCCGAGGGAATTCAGGTAGCGATGTTTGTGCCGCCTTTGCGCTCGTCTCTAAGGGGCCGCACCAACCTGCGGAACCACCGCAAAATGGTCATCACAGACAGCGAGTGGTTGTCGTGCGGCGGCAGAAATCTTGCGACGGAATATTTTGAAGGCAACGCAGCAGCATCCTCCAAAAACCCGCCGTGGGTAGACCTGAGCTTCGATCTGCATGGTGCCCTGGCGCTGCAGGCGCAACAGCAGTTTGAACAGGACTGGGAATTTGCAACCCGAGGCGCACCTTTCGACCCATCCCCGCCAATCAGACTAAGCTATACACCCGAACCTGCCATCGGGCAACTGATTGCGAGCGGCCCAGACCAGGTGGACGATACGCTCTATACGTTATTAGTCTCGGGTTTCTTCATGTCTCACAAGAGCATTGTGGTAGTCACGCCCTATTTTGTTCCCGACCCCACTCTGCTCATGTCGCTGACCCTGGCAGCCCGCCGGGGCGTCGCGGTCGATATTCTCATGCCGAAGAAATCTAACCATCGCCTGGCGGATTTTGCCCGGCACCGCGCGCTACGTGAGCTTACATCAGCGGGCGCCCGTGTCTGGTTCCTGCCCCACATGATTCACGCAAAAGCCGTGGTAATTGATGACGAGCTCGCACTGGCAGGCACAGCCAATCTCGATGAGCGCAGCCTGTTCCTGAACTATGAACTGATGGTTGCATTTTATGAACCGAATGACGTTAAACGTTTCGCGCAATGGATCGAACGTCAGCAAAACGCAGCTGTTTCGTATAAAGCCCAGCCTGCCGTGTTTTGGCGGGAAATTGCTGAAGGCCTGCTGCTGTGGCTGGCCTTTCAGCTATGAATCAAACGCTCATCGCCGCAAGAGTTGCAATTCCCGATGTGAATTAACCGTTTGACTGAATGACCGCCTCTGTTTATTGCACACAACGGATAAGCGACCATACTGAAAAACAACATCCCGCAAACCTTACGGCCTGCGGGATATAGAGTGGTGCCACTGGTGTAACTTTGCGATTAAGAAATTATGGTGGCGGTATATCAATATCGGAAAGACCCGCCGTCGAAATACCTAGCATCGTACAAGTCTCTGTCAAGTTATGTGGCGCTGTAGTGCCAATCAAAATTTCTTCAAACGTTGGCAACCACCGCTCAGGCCCATTTCCCGCGCTCCCCACTGCGGGTATCCCGACTATTTTGGACTTTCCAGTTGTTCCGTCATGCCCGTGAGGGACGCACAGCTCCGGATGGTCGAACGGACCCTCCTCATACGCGACCCGCCAGTCGGTCAGCCCCGTTTCCAACAGCTCGACCACCGCCGCCTCATCCGGTATGCCGAGCGCAATCAGCCGCAGACCGGCGTCGAGGTTGTTGAAGTTCAAGGTGGCAAAGTTCTGCCCCGGGCCTCCCGGGACGCCCACGCGTCCGGCGGCCTTGTAGAACTCGAGAACCTGGCGCAGATCCTTCTTCGTCCCGGTGTGGAAGTAGGGGCCGGTGAACTTGACATTGCGCAGACCCTGCGCCTTGATTACGCCGTTGCGCAACAGACGCTCACCCGGGATGACGTTTGGCACGCAGCGCGGAGCCGGGTTGTTGTTCGCGTTTACGCCCCCGACGAGGCCGACGCCGCAGGCCAGGTTGAGAGTGAACGGGCGCGGCGCCAAATTGGTGGGTGATATCGGGATCTGAAGCACATTCCCGGCTGCGAGATCCGTCTTGATTTTGTTGATCGTGGGTTTATCAAAGCCCGTCGCATCGCCGCCCTGGATTATTTCAGCGATCTTCGCGAACGACAGCGGTACGCCCCCGATCTGATCGCCGAGCGACAGGTCTTCAGGCGTCGGCCGCACCGCGATGTTGTAAAAGCCGACGTCGTAAACCGCCGCTGAGCCGTTGAAGGTGGGCATGCGCTCCAGCAGAACGGCAGCCTCTGGGCGTAAGATTCCCGGCGGCGCCGGTATTGGAGGCGCAGCGCCGAACCCCGTCGCCGCGGCGACGGTCGCGCCGGTGAACTCAGGGTTGAAGTGACAGGCGCTGCAAGCGGTCGCGCCGGCGAAGAAACGTCCGAGCCCGCGATTGACATTGAGCAGTGCACCCTGTGCCTGTTGAGTGACAAGTGGGGGTTTGCCTCCGCACGGTACCGAGGTCGCGGTGGTGTTGGTGATCTGAGTCGCAGATGAGCAGCCCCCTATGGATGCGTCTGCCGGAATCTGGGTGAGGACTCCCACGTTGTTGACCCCACCCAACCCGAATGGCGCCAGCGCCGACTCCTTACCCGTTACCGCACCCTTGTGGATGAACTGGGAATAGTGCTTGGTGCACAGGCCGGTCGCGGCGGCCAAGGCGGCGGCGTTGTTGTTCAGCTTGACCGCGGCGATGCACTGGTCCAGCGTGAGACCCGCGACATTGACGACCTTGGTTCCATTCGTGACCGTCCCGGTCGCAATGCCGCCAACCAGCAGATCGACCATGGTCTGCGGCGTAGTCAGCGTCGCCTCGTAGGCCTGCACCGCCAGGCCGAAGAACATCGAGAAGTTCCATTCCAGCAGCGTGTAGGTGGCGGAAGCGCAGATGCCGTCCTGTGTTCCGGCCAATGCACCAGAACCATCGAGGCAGACTTGGCCATTGGTACCGTTACCCCAGAACCTCTGGTCGAAGATCTGCTGGATCATGACGCCGTAGGTTCCGGTCAAACCCCTTGTGGACGCGTGTTGGAGACCGCCGAGTAGCGAATCGTTCGGATCGATGAACTGTCCCGCGAGCGGCTGCGCGTTGCGCAGCTTTTTGCCCAGATCAGGGCGCGGGCGGCCACTGCCTTCGGCCACGTTGGCGTGAAACACCATTTCCATCCGGCTTTCGATCGGCCCCACGGCTTGCGAGGCGAGCGACGAGAACGGGATGGCCAGCTTTACCGGGACGAGGTTTCCGCTGACATAGGTCGGCACCCGCACATCGGGGTCGCGGAAGCCAAGCGGGGTCACGCCGTTAAAAAACGAGTCGGCACGCCCATCCCAGAAATTACGGAAGTTGTAGATGGCGTTGAGCGTGGTCGGCGTATTGCGCGGCTCGACATGGCGCACCGTGTTGGGGACTGGGGGGAGTTGAAAGCGAAGTCGAAGCCTTCAGCGACGCTATCGGTTGTATCGAGTAATGCCCGGTCAATGGCCGTGTAGGTCCCTGCCGCAGCACCAGGATCCAGTCCAAGATATTGTCCGCTCCTCGGTCCCTGCGACGACACGATGTCGTTGACGTCCAGCACGGGAGGCGCCTTGTTCCCGATGGAAAATGGCGTTCCGTTCGCTAAGTCTGGAGTCCAGCCACCGGCGGCGATCAGCGCGGCCTCGTTCGCCGGCAGACCTCGGTTAAGCAAACCTGCGGGACCGAACTGTGCGCTCGTCAGAGCCGCATTGGCCCCACCGTCAATCAGGTCCTGCACAAAGTCACCCGCCTTCAGTCCGGAGCTCATCTGGTTCGCCTTGCGATTGTCGGCACCGGCGTGGAAGTGGCAACTAGCGCAGGCCTGGATGCCGTCGCCGCCGACCTGCATGTCGTAGAACAGCGCTTTGCCCAAGCGCTGGAGGTCTGTCTTTTTTCCCTGTTCTGTGATCTTCGGCCAGGCCCCGGTATTCGGCCCCGATTTGTCCAGGATCCCCAGCACATTGACATCCAGCACGGTGACCTGGCTCAGCGGCCTCACCACCGGGGCGAGATCCAAGCCGACGGCGAGCTGCGCTTGCGGCTGATCGATGAAAAAGGCGAGCGCCACACCCGCGATGGCTGAAGCCAGCACTACTCCAAGACCTCTGGTTCTGCCGGCGACTTTGAACAAGTTGTTGTTAATCAGGGATCTCATTTTTGTACCCTCCTTTAATAATTCTAATTAAAAGGTATGGCGATCGAATCGGATTACACGCCCCCAACCGAGGCCACTCTTTGCAAATTGCCGAGCGGGTTTCAATAACGAATGTTCCTGCTGGCGACCGGATAAACGGAATAGCCAAAACCAGCCCCCCGTCTGCCTTAACTTGTTTATAGACAGGCCGGCGGTTGTCGATATGCCCCGAATAGAGTAGGTAAATAGAGCATGCAATGGCCGATATGCCCCAGATGGAGTAGGTGCTGGAGTAGGTAGTAGAGGTCGGGCGCCGCTATGTAAGCGGAGGGAGGTCGGCGTTTAAATTCGCGTTATCGCCGACTGGCGAGTAAGGGCGTGGTGCATAATTGATCGCGGCGGGAAATTTTTAGCTTGTGAAATATATGTTTCAGGTGGGTTTTTTACGGTCAAATCGCTGATTCCAATTTTCCGCGCGATTTCCTTGTTGCTCAAACCGTTGCTCATGTGCGCCACGACCTGGCGCTCGCGCACAGACGGGCATTTTGTTGTCGCGTCCTCGCCGTATCTAAACGGATGTAGTTTATGAATCAGACGCTCCATCGCCATCGCCAGGTCGCGGCGCCCGAGCCAGATGTCGCCGTCATGCACGGCGCGTATCGCCTTGAGGCAGTCTCCGGGTGGGCTGTTGAAGGGCAGGCAGCCTTTTACACCAGACTCAAGGGCGCTCAGTAATTCGACGCGGTTGGTGCCGTCATAGAGCGGCAGTACTTTGGTGTGTGGGCTGATCGAATGTAATTTTAATAGCAACGACCCATTGTCTTGTGAAAAAGACAAATAGTCTTGCAAATATATATTCGGCGGCAGTTGGCAGGCGAATGTGAGCGCCTGCGAATTGTCTGCGGCGATTCCTACCCATTCCAATTCGTCCGCGTGCAGGTTATGCACAAAGGCGGCGCAATGCGCGCTGGCGAGTACGGTGATGGCTTGCATACCCTCCTCATTATTATGAATCGCCTTGAGTACGGCGAGGTTGTTTTTCTATGCTTGATCCGGCAGATTGTTTTGTAGAAACCGTTTTTATTATAGACAAGGATTTGGAAAACACAATTTAAAAATATTGCATATAATCAATTAGTTAAATCAACTAAAAAATATTCAAGTACTTTTACTATACTTAGTAAAAGTATTGACTCATGCTCGGAGGCGAAATGGAAGACAGTACGTCTGAGTGCCATCAATACCTTACAAGAGAGCTCTCAAAATTTGCTGGAGCGCATCATGAATAAATTATTTATCAGTTTTCTGCTTGTCGAGTTTACCGCGCTTTCTGCCTGCGGCAAAGCGGTTGAAACACTGGGCGAAAAAGCTGTCGAAAAAGCCATCGAATCGCAAATGGAAAAAGACGGCAACAAATCGGCCAAAGTTTCCATCGGCAAGGACGGCTTCAAGTCCACAGTCACCGACGCCAGCGGCAAAACTGTGAAGACGGAAATCGGTTCAGCGATTGTCACCGAGGCGGATGTAGGCGTGCCGTTTTATCCCGGCGCCAGCATCAAGGACGGCAAGGGTTCCAAAATGGCCGGGCCGGACGGCACATTCGTCACTGTCAATCTTGAATCCAAAGACGACCTAGAAAAAGTCGCCGAATATTATCGCGGCAAACTCAAAGGCATGGCGGCGGGCCGCACCTTGAACGACATGAGCCAGGCGGGAGAATCAGCCATGTTCATGCTCTCCGACGAAAAAAACAAAAATAGTGTTTCCATTAGCCTTAATAAAAATAATGACAACGCTAAAGCTACCGACATTATGATCATGACGTCAAAAGAAACCAAAGTGAATTGATTTAACCGTGCAGGCTGCAAGCGTACGTAGCCGGCGTTTGTGGGTTGCCTTCACTGATGCGGGTAGGCGACTTCGGCACTTTCGGCGCGCCGGACGTCAGCGATTGATCGAATGACGGCGCTTGGAATAATCATTCAATCAGGTTTGGATGGTAGAGCCGGGGTGTCGCAGAACTATATCGCCGCTGGAGCGCAATCTGCCGGTTTAGGATCGACAGCGGTACGAAGCGCATCACCGCGCTATCTCAACTCTTTCGCTCGATTGTCATTCGTTGTTAACCCAGCAGGATCGCAATTCGTATTCGATAATGGGTAGCAACATGCAGCGAAAATTATAAAATCTGATAATAATCAAATAATTATATCATGTTGCTTTTTGATCGGCATATCAGCATCACTCTTGCGTGCTAATAATTTAGGACTAAGCCCCATGCTAAAATGAGGGCTAAACCTTATACCCCCTCTACTTGGTAAAGCGCATCATTCATCCATGAATATTGTCATTCTCGCCGCCGGACAGGGCACGCGCATGCGTTCGGCGCTGCCGAAAGTATTACATCAGATTGCAGGCAAGCCGCTGGTACAGCACGTGCTCGACACGGCACGCTCGTTGCAGCCGACAAAAATCTGCGTCGTGTACGGCCACGGCGGCGAAGCGGTACCGGATAAAATCGGCCGCGACAATATCGCGTGGGCAAAACAGGAGCCGCAACTCGGCACCGGCCACGCGGTGATGCAAGCTATCCCGCATCTCGATAACGCGGGCGTGACCATGATTTTGTACGGCGATGTGCCGCTGACCAAAACCGCGACCTTGCAACCGATGGTACAAGCGGCGAAGGCTGGCAAGTTTGCCTTGCTCACGGTCGAGCTCGATGCCCCGACAGGTTACGGCCGCGTCATGCGCAACGAACACGACAAGGTGACGGGCATCGTCGAACACAAAGACGCCAACGAAATGCAGCGGCATATTCACGAAATCAACACCGGCATCATGTGCGTGCCGACGCAAAAATTATCCGGCTGGCTGTCCAAGCTGCAAAACAATAATTCGCAAAAAGAATATTACCTCACCGACATTTTGAAAATGGCAGTCGACGAAGGCATTGCCGTCGAGACTTTTAATCCCGAGGATGAGTGGGAAACCAGCGGCGTCAACAGCAAAATGCAACTGGTTGAGCTCGAGCGCATAGTGCAGGAAACTTACGCCAAAGCCTTGCTCGAACAAGGCGTGACGCTCGCCGATCCGTGGCGCATCGACATACGCGGTGAATTGAAATGCGGCCGCGACGTGAGCATCGACGTGAACTGCGTATTCGAAGGCAAAGTATCGCTCGCAGATAATGTACGCATCGGCGCCAACTGCGTACTGAAAAATGTCAGCGTCGCGGCGGGTGCGCAGATCGAACCCTTCAGCCATATTGAAGACTCGGTCATTGGCGCCGAGTGCCGCATCGGCCCTTATGCGCGCATCCGGCCTGGCACCGTGCTGGCGGAAAAAGCGCATGTCGGCAATTTTGTCGAAATCAAAAACAGCAGCTTCGGCGTCGGCTCCAAAGCGAATCATCTAACTTATGTCGGCGACACGACTGTCGGCAACAACGTCAACATCGGCGCCGGCACCATTACCTGCAATTATGATGGCGTGAATAAACACCGTACTATAATTGAAGACGACGTATTCATCGGCTCCGACACGCAACTGGTCGCGCCGGTCACCGTGCGCCGCGGCGCGACACTAGGCGCGGGCACCACGCTCACACACGAAGCGCCGCCGGACTCGCTCACCATCTCGCGCGCTAAACAGGTCAACATCCCAACGTGGAAACGGCCAGCCAATAAATTGAAATAAATCATATAGTTAGAAGAGAATTTTAGCTAAGGAAATAAATCATGTGTGGAATAGTCGGCGCAGTGGCGCAAAGAAATGTGGTTCCGATTTTGCTCGAAGGACTGCGCAGGCTTGAATATCGCGGTTACGATTCCGCCGGCCTCGCCATCATCAACGGCGAACTTAAGCGCGTGCGCAGCGTCGGCCGCGTGGCGCAACTCGCTGAAGATGCGAAGGCGCAAAAAATCGAAGGTTTTCTCGGCATCGGCCACACGCGCTGGGCCACGCATGGCGCGCCGTCGGAGCGTAACGCGCATCCGCATATCAGCAAAAACGGTATCGCTGTGGTACACAACGGTATTATCGAAAACTACGAAACCCTGCGTGCGCAATTAAAAGCCAAGGGCTACGAATTTACCTCCGACACCGACACCGAAGTCATCGCGCATCTGGTGCACATGCACCTCGCCATCAGCGGCGATTTGTTGAAGGCTGTGCAAAAAACAGTCGCCGAACTTCACGGCGCCTATGCGATAGGCGTGGTGAGCGAAGCCAATCCGATGCGCATGATTTGCGCCCGCGAAGGCAGCCCGCTGCTGGTGGGCATCGGCATCGAGGAAAATTTCATCGCGTCCGATGTCTCGGCATTGTTACCGGTCACGCAAAAGGTGATTTACCTCGAAGAAGGCGATGTCGCGGACGTACATCTGAACAGCGTGGCGATTTTTGACCGAAAAGGCATGAAGGCCGAGCGCAAAATCCACACCAGCGAATTGTCGGCTGATTCAGTGGAGCTGGGATCATATCGCCATTACATGCAAAAAGAAATTTACGAACAGCCGCGCGCCATCACCGACACCATCGAGCAAGCATTGGCTCAAGGCTTCAAGCCGGAACTGTTCGGCCAGGAAGCGGCGAAAGTGTTTGCTGCCATCGACAGCGCCACCATCATCGCCTGCGGTACCAGCTATCACTCTGCGATGGTGGCGAAATATTGGCTCGAAGCGATTGCGAAAATTCCCTGCTCGGCGGAAATTGCCTCGGAATATCGCTATCGTGAAACCGTGCCGAACCCCAACACCTTGATCATCACCATCTCGCAATCGGGTGAAACCGCCGACACGCTCGCCGCGCTCAAACATGCGCAGGCACAAGGCCATCATCATTCCCTGGCGCTTTGTAACGTGCCCGAGTCGGCATTGATACGCGCATCTACTTTGCGTTACCTCACTCGCGCCGGGGCGGAAATCGGCGTCGCTTCGACTAAGGCCTTTACTACTCAACTGGCCGCATTGTTTGTGTTGACGGTGGTGTTGGCCAAAGTGAAAGGCAAACTCAGCACCGACGACGAAAAAAAATACATCGAAGCGCTACGTCGTCTGCCAAACAAAGTGCAGCATGTATTGAATCTTGAACCGCAGATTATTGTGTGGGCGGAAAAATTCGCCAACAAACAACACGCTTTATTCCTCGGCCGCGGCGTGCATTACCCCATCGCTATGGAAGGCGCGCTCAAGCTGAAAGAAATTTCCTACATCCACGCCGAAGCCTACGCCGCGGGCGAACTCAAACACGGCCCGCTCGCGTTGGTCGATGCCGACATGCCCATCGTCGCTATCGCGCCGAACGATTTGTTGCTGGAAAAATTAAAATCCAATTTGCAGGAAGTCAAAGCGCGAGGCGGCGAGTTGTATGTATTTGCCGATGCCGACACGAATTTCCAGGCCAGCGATGGCGTACACGTGATCAAATTGCCGGAGCATGAAGGCGTGTTGAGTCCTATCGTTCACACCATACCGCTGCAATTATTGTCTTACCACGCCGCCTTGCAAAAAGGCACCGATGTCGACAAGCCGCGAAATTTGGCAAAATCCGTGACGGTAGAATAATTCAATATAATCAAATAATTACAATGATAGGCCGTAGGCTGGGCTGATAAGCCCAGCAAATTTTATTCGACCAAAAAATAGCCGGCTTATCAGCCCGGCCTACCAAGCCAAGCAACCAGCCCGAGAACGATGCGCTTCCTCGCGTCGGCACCCCATACGTTTCGTCAGTTCATATAAACTAACTAAATCAAAAACAGCAAAGCCGAACACATGGCCACCAGCAGCCTATTCGCATTAATCGACGACTTCACTACGATTCTTGATGACGTAGCGACATTGAGCGCAGTTGCGGCGAAAAAAACGGCGGGCGTGTTGGGCGACGATCTGGCGCTGAATGCGCAGCAAGTGTCGGGGGTCAATCCCGATCGCGAATTGCCGGTGGTGTGGGCGGTCGCCAAGGGTTCGTTGAAAAATAAATGCATACTGGTTCCATCTGCCTTGGCCATCAGCGCATTGATTCCATGGGCGGTGATTCCTCTGTTGATGATAGGCGGCGCTTACCTTTGTTACGAAGGTGTGGAAAAAATTGCGCACAGGCTTTTGCACAGCAAGGCGGAAGACGAAGCACATCATGCAGAATTAACCGAAGCGTTGTTACACCCCGAAGTCGATATGTGCGTAGTGGAAAAGGAAAAAATCCAAGGCGCTATACGCACCGACTTTATTTTATCAGCGGAAATTATTGTCATCACCCTCGGCACAGTCGCCGGTGCGGCATTCGGCAAGCAAGTCACGGTGCTGACGGCGATAGCACTGCTAATGACGGTCGGCGTGTACGGCATCGTTGCGGGCATAGTCAAACTCGACGATGGGGGACTTTATCTAAGCCGTAAAACCGGCGATGGTTTGTTCAGAAAATTTCAGCGTAGTTCCGGCAACAGCTTTCTCAACGCCGCGCCCTACTTGATGAAAACTTTATCCTTCGCCGGTACCGCGGCTATGTTCCTCGTCGGCGGCAGCATCATCACCCACGGTATTCCAAAGTTTCACGATTGGCTGCACGGTGTGACACAGCATTTTTCCGAAATGCCCGCTATCAGCGTCTTTGTCAACGTCATTGCACTGACTATCGCGGACTTGCTGGTCGGCATGCTGGTCGGCGCCATCGTTTTGATGGCACTTACTGTCTTAACGCGCTTGAAGCGCGGCGGAAAAAAATCGGTGGTCTAGTGCACGCTACGACTAAGCCTTCGATGTCGCGGCTCAAGCCGGTGCTGATGCCCAGTGAATTTCCCGCGCTTGCCTGGTCTTTCACTTATTTCTTTTGTTTGCTCTGCGCGTATTACGTGTTGCGTCCAGTGCGCGAGGAAATGGGCATCCAGGGCGGCGTGAAGAATTTACCTTATCTTTTTACGGCCACCTTTGTTTCCATGATCGTCGTAGTACCGTTGTTCGGCTGGGCGTCGGCGCGTTGGCCGCGCGCTAAGCTTCTACCGATTGTGTATGGTTTTTTCATGGCGCACATACTCGGGTTTTATTTTCTGTTCAAGCTCGGCGTGAACCCGGCGCAGACAGCGCAGTTATTTTTTGTCTGGCTGTCGGTATTCAATGTCTTCGTCGTGTCGGTGTTCTGGAGTTTCATGTCGGATATTTTTCGCAACGACCAGGCCAAGCGCTTGTACGGCGTGATCGCGGCCGGCGGCAGCCTCGGCGCGATTACCGGACCGACGCTCACCGCAATGCTGGTGGCGCATATCGGCATCGCCAATCTGCTGTTGGTGTCGTGTCTGTTTTTGTCGCTGGCACTCCTGTGCATAGTCAATCTGAATCGGTGGGCCTTGCGCGCGCCGCATCATCGCGCAGCGGAAAATCGCGGCGATGCGCTAGGCGGCGACTTGCTCGCTGGCATCCGGCTGGCGTTTACCTCGCGCTATTTGCTCGGCGTGTGCGGCTATATCATGCTGCTGTCCACGCTCGGTACGTTTTTGTATCTGGAACAAATGCGCATTATTTCGGCGACCATCCCATCATCGGTCGAGCGCACGCAGTTATTCGCCAGTGTGGATATGGGCGTCAACTTGCTCACGTTATTGGTGCAATTTTTTGTCACCGCGCAATTGGTACTGCGTTTTGGCGTGACGTTTTGTTTAATGCTGATGCCGCTGGTCAGCCTCGCCGCCTTCGGTGCCGTAGCCTTAGTGCCGACCCTGGCGGTTATTATCGGTCTCGGTGTAATTCGCCGCGCGATGGAATACGCCGTTACGCGTCCGTCGCGTGAAGTCCTGTTCACCGTGGTCAGTCGCGAGGAACGTTACAAAGCGAAAAATGTCATTGATACTGTAGTCAATCGAGGCGGCGATGCGCTGTCGTCGTGGATGAATGAGGCTATCAAGTCGCTCGGCGCGACCACGGCGCATATCTCGCTGGTGGCGATGCCTATTGCGACATTGTGGACGGTGCTGGCTTATTGGCTCGGCCGCAGGCAAGAACAATTGGCGCGAGAAATTATCAGTAAGGAGGAATAGATCATGAATCTTTATCGACGTAGAACCTTGAAACGTTTGTCGGTCATCGGCGCGGGCCTTGCAGCATCCAGCCTGCCCCTTAGAAAAATTCACGCACAGGAAAAAATACTCATGCGCAAAATTCCCAAAACTGGCGAAGCCTTGCCCGCCGTCGGCCTCGGCTCGTGGCAAAGTTTTGATATCAGCAATAATGACGCAGGCGAACTCGCCAAAGCCAAAGAAGTATTGAAACGCTTTGTCGAGTTGGGCGGACGCGTCATCGACAGCTCGCCCATGTACGGTGCGTCTGAATCGGTGCTGGGGGATCTTGCTGCGCAACTCAATATCCACAAACAATTATTCGTCGCGACCAAAGTGTGGACCTCGGGCCGCGATGCGGGCATCCGGCAAATGCAAGAGTCGATGAAAAAACTCAAAGTGGAAAAGCTGGATTTAATGCAAGTGCATAATTTGCTCGATACCGACACCCATCTTGCCACCTTACGCGATTGGAAAAAGGAAGGGCGCGTACGTTATCTCGGCATCACCCATTACAACGAAGACGGTCACAGCGCGATGGAAAAAATCATCAAAACTGGAGTAGTGGATTTTGTACAGGTGAATTATTCCATCGCCGAACGCGAAGCCGAAGATCGTCTGCTGCAAGCGGCGGCGGATAACAACACCGCCGTTCTCATTAATCGTCCGTTCGTCAAAGCCAGCTTGTTCAGCAGGGTGCGCGGAAAAAATTTGCCTGATTGGGCAAGCAAGTTTGATTGCCAAAGCTGGGCGCAATTTTTTCTCAAATACATACTCGGCCATCCGGCGGTGACGTGCGTGATACCCGCGACGCGGAATGTGAAACATCTGGAAGACAATATGGTCGCGATGACGGGGCGATTGCCTGATCAGAAAATGCGTGCGCGCATGGTGGAATATATGGAAAAAGTATAACCGCGAATGTTATATAACTAATTGATTTAATTAAATTATATTCTGCTCCGTGTAGAGCATTCCCTCAGCGCTTGTCGTTCTGAGCGATAGCAAAGAATCCGCTGTTCCGCACGTCAATTCAAAATCGAAAAGCAGATCCTTCGCTATCGCTCAGGATGACAAGCTCCTTCCCCCTTGACGGGGGAAGGTTGGGATGGGGGTGTAGGTTCAATTATCGTCGGCTGCAAGAATAATGCTCTGAATAACATTGCCGGGGTTGCCGGCGGCCAGTCACTTTTTTGCTTCGCTAAAAAAGTAACCAAAAAAGGTGAACCCGCCGCGCTGCTTTTTGTTTTGGTTTTTTGTCGCCGCTATTTTTGCTGCCGCCGCTTTTATAGAACCGGTTGCGGCGAGAAAACTCGGTCTCACCTTCAAATCAAATCTGCATCACCGCGTAGCTCAAACAGGTTCTCGCCGATAGCCCCCAATAGGCAGCAAAAATAGCGGCGGCGCAGTTGGGTAAGCTTGTTCTTTCTTCGAACGGTGGTTTGGTAGGGTGCGCCGTGCGCACGCGTAAGACTTAATGCTTCGAGCAGTGTTGCTATTCAGAGCGTAACGCGTGCGCACGGCGCACCCTACGGCTTGGCTGCTTTACCTATTTCAGTAATTATTCACTAATCAACTGATCCGCACGCGTGAACGTCCAGGTGCGCGTGATGTGCAATACATCAGTGTCTTTGCGTATCTCGGGCGGAAACGGTTTGAACGGCGCGGCGAGCAGCAGAATGCGTTCGGCGGCGGCGTCGAGGATACGATGGCCGCTGGATTTATTCATCTCGATACTGTCGATGTTGCCGTCGGACTTGATGCCCACGGTCAACTGTAATTGTCCATAAAGTTTTTTCTGCTTCGCCGCTTCGGGGAAATTTTCCGTGCCGACCTTTTCAATTTTCTCGCGCCACTCTTCCACATAACCGGCGAAGCGATATTCCTGCGTACGCGCGCCGATGAACGTGCGCTTCGGCCGCTGCTGATAAGCTTTGAGTTCTTTGGCGATTTGTGCTTCCAGTTGCGCTTCAAGCTGGCTGGTTTTCAGCGTCGTCGCCAGCGCTCCGGAAATATCGGTCGGCGCTTTTTTATCTGGCTTCGGTTCATCAGTTTGGGCAATGGCCTTTTTTGATTTGAGTTGGGTCATGAGCGTTTTGGTTTGCTCTTCGAGTTCTTTCAGCCGCTGTTGCGCTTGGGATTCCTCTTGCGCAATAACTTCCATGCTGTCCTTGGTCGAA
Source organism: Burkholderiales bacterium (assembly GCA_049695115.1). GTDB lineage: Bacteria > Pseudomonadota > Gammaproteobacteria > Burkholderiales > JBEEJL01 > JBEEJL01. The sequence goes on from JBAVRP010000025.1 coordinate 36,148, forward strand.
GGCAGATTCGATTTGGCGCGTACTTTTGCGTCCGTGTTACCGCCGCCATCCAGGTTCGCTTGCGCCAGCGTGTCGGCCTTGGTTGGTTTGGTTTTGGATTTGCTGTTGACTAAAACGACTTCAATCGCCTTGGGCGGCATTTTTATTTCTTTGATATCCGGCATTTTGAACTTGATGCCGAGAATAATGACGGCGTGCACCAGCATCGAGACGATAATCGCGTTGCGCAGCGTTTCGTTCGCCTGCTCTTGCCACAACGAGGAGGCGCCTGCGGCCTGCGGGCTGGCGATCGTGTTGCGCATCCAATCAAGAGGGTTTTTCATGTCAGGCATTGTAGGCAGAATCTATACCGCTGTCATGCAAAAAACCGTCAAGCGACCGCGATATTTTGCACTATCGTCGTGCAGCGCAAATCCACATCCCAGAAATTAATGGACTGAATCGCCACCCGCACGGACGCACCCGGCGCCAGAGCGGGCAGGTCAGCCACTTTTGCCACCAGCGGCAAGGTATCAAAACGGACTAAATTTTCGCGCAACACCGTGGCATGCGCTTCGCGTATATTTTCCTGTTCCAGATAGCGCAAACACCAATAGCGCTCCATATTGCGCTGGAAGTCTGCGTAAGCGTCGTAGGTAATATCGAACTGGCGCATGGCGTTGAGCAATCGTTCGTCGCGCCGCGCATACACCGGCGCTTCATTCGACAGCAGCGCAAGCAATTGTCGCTGATTGATCAAATCGACATAACGGCGCAGTGGCGAACTGGCCCAGATATATTGTTCTACGCCGAGACCTTGATGCGGTGCCGGTTGGTCGGTCATGCGCGTTTTGCCGCCGGACTGCGCGCGGTAAATCGCGGCGAACTGATTATCGGCGAGTAACTTTCCCCACGAGCTGTTGACGAAAATCATCAACTCGGACACCAGTTTATCCACTGGGCTGCCGCGGCGACGTGGCGTAATATTGATTCGATCGTCGACGATATCGAAGTTGTAATCAACGCGGTCGCCGCCGTTATTTGATTTGCCGCGCGCAGCTTCGAGTGCGAGTGCGAAGTTATGCAACTGCACGATCTCCGCTTTGAAATCGAATTCGCCCAGTCCTTGTGCCAGCGTGTCTTCGCTGAATGCACGCTCCAGCGCATCGATGCGCACGTTCGCCACGACGAGGACCCGTTCGGCGCGGGTGAAGCTGGCCATGACCTGATAATCGATCGCGTTCACATCGACATACATCGATAAGACCGGATGCTCGCGGCCCTGGTGCAGAGAATATTGAGCTATCGCGCTTTCCGGCAACATGGTGATTTTGTCGTCTGGAAAATACACAGTCGATAAACGATACAGCGCAATAGCGTCGATGGGTGTGTCGGGCAGGACGCCCAAGGCAGGCGCGGCGATGTGGATACCGATGCGCAGATTACCATCGGGCAAAGTGGTGAGCGAAAACGCATCGTCGATTTCCGTCGTACTCGCGTCGTCGATGCTGAAGGCGCGCACATCGGCCAAGGGCAACTCATAACTATGCGCGGGTGCAGTCAACGCGGGCAGCGCCACGCCTAGCGGAAAATACTCGAACAAAAATTTATTCAAATGAAAATCGGCATGCGAGCGCAAGCCGCCGCATAGTGTGAGCAGCTGCGCGGCGCTCATATGCGTCTGCGCACACGCCGCTTCCAGTGCTTTCACCTCCAAAGTATTGCGATCCGGCTTATACAGTAATTCATTGATTATATTGATAAATTCTGGCGGCAATTGATGCACGCAAAGCTGCTCGACATAACGCGATTGTTGCTCCACCTGCAAACGTTTTTTCTCCACACTGGCTAGCGCAGACTTGAGCGATTCTTCCGGCGCGGCCTTGTAACGGCCCTTACCTTTTTTATAAAAATACATCGGCGCAGCATGCACTCGCGTCGCAACGGCAGCCGATTCCACTGCGCTCGGCGTGTGGCCGTAATAATCCTTGGCTAATTCTTCGAAACCGAAATCATTCTCGCCGCAACATTGCCACAAAAAATCCGTGTCAATTTCTTCCGCCAGTTTTTGCGTTTGCGCGGCGAACTCAGTGAGAGCGGGGGCATTGAAACGCAACAGCACATTTGCCGCTTTAATCTTCGCGCGCTTGCCATGTTGCGTATCGACTTGCAGCGTCGCCGTATTGTCGGCCACGACGGTGCCAAGCTTGAACGCGCCGTCTTCTTCATAAAAAACAAACATGGGATTTACTTCGAAAGCGAGAAAGACAAGATTGTATCAAGATACGAGGAGAAATTCTGAAACCCGTGGTCACCGCCTTCGATGATGATTTGTTGCGCGCCCGCCATTTTCTTCACCGCCTCGCGGTAATCCAACACTTCATCACCGGTTTGCGTCAACAACAGATAGCGCTCCGGATGCGTGATCGTCCTGATATCCAGATCACGCATCTGTCTTATATGCTCGCGCGTAAAGGTGTATTTTTCGTGAGTATAAATATTCTTCTGCGGGCCGAGATAAGACTCCAATGAAGCAAAAGGTTTCACCGCCGGATTGACCAACACCGCTTTCAGATTATATTTTTCTGCCAAATAAATCGCGTAGAAGCCACCGAGCGAGCTACCGATAAGAGTAATGTTTTGATCGAGATGTTGCGCGATCAGCTTTTCAACTTGCGCAATCGCCTCCTTCGGCCAGTGCGGTAATGTCGTGCAAATGAATTGATCCGCCTCACCACGCGCGGTCATGTAGTCGCGCAACAAATTAGCTTTGTGTGACGCGGGTGAGCTGTTAAAGCCGTGGAGATAGATGAGCATAGGAGTGAAGTTTCCCTCACCTTCAAGTGAGGGATTGGTCAATAATGTAGCGTGCGCACCGCGCACGAAACTGCTAATGCGAGCGCGGACTGCAGTGCTCTTAGTGGCATTGAATCGTGCGCAGAGCGCACGCTACATTTTCATTTGGGCGAACCCAACCTAAGGAAGCTCTGATTAAGTGACTGCGCAAAAATATTTTGTTGAAACCAAAATCGTCATGGTCGAAATGATGGCTAAAGATGCGTAATTCGTTATTGAATTCAGCTTTGGGTACGGGTTATCC
>JBAVRP010000026.1:0-35368 GCA_049695115.1 Burkholderiales bacterium
TTCGATTACATTGAAAGGTTCTACAATCCGAAACGCAGGCATTCGACGATTGGTTACATCAGTCCTGTACAATTTGAAAATCAACTATGTGCTTAAAGAATGTGTCCGCGAAAACGGGGGAAGGCCACTTTGAGGGGCTATTTCATACGATAATAAACCCAAATCGTACAAATTCCCTTTTTGGCTTTGACTCCGCCGGGGATAAAACAAAAATTGTTCGGGATGTTGATTCGCTGATTAGCGAAAGTGAAAATACGCGAATTTGCAGCTTAAGTTCTTCTTTGTCTGATGTACGTATGTGGTCTCATTATGCAGGTGGACATACAGGTGTGGCTATTGCCATTGATTTTTCAAATACGATGATGCAAGTTGGCAAAGTCACATACGCCGCCAGCCTTCCTTTACTAAATTACGGTTTGCTAGAGTCGCCGGATGCTAAAGAAGCGCTGTTACGAAAAACTGACCATTGGGCCTATGAAGATGAATACCGAATAATCACTAAAGATGAGTATTTTTCAATTAATGGGAAAATCAAATCAATATATGTTGGGCCTAGGGTGGAAAAAACACGTAAAGCGCTATTAGAAAAAATCGTAAGAGGTAAATTTCCAATTCGGGAGACAAAAATTAACGAGGAAAAAATAATTGTTGAGGAAATTACGCCTGATCCGATGCAAAAAATTCTTTTGCAAGCACTTGGCCTTGAGTCCGATCAGGATGCGTGACCAATTCAGCGCAGTTTGTCCACGATAAAAAGCAGTCACGCAAGGCGAGCACGTCAGAGTCCAGAATTTGGTTGGCGGGGGTAGCCCGGCAGCTAGTCACTTTTTTGCTTCGCCAAAAAAGTAACCGCAAAAGGCGAACCTGCCGCGCCGCCCTTTGTTTTTATTTTTTTGTCGCTGCTATTTTCGCTGCCTATCGGGCGGCGAGAAAACTCGCTTTCACCTTCAATTGAAACCTGATAAATTCGCGTAGCTCAAACAGGTTCTCGCTGACGGCCCCCGAAAGGCAGCAGAATTAGCGGCAGCGCAGATGGATGAGCAGTTCTCTCTTCGAATTTATGGAGGGCGTGTCATTCTGAGCGATAGCGAAGAATCTGCTGTTTGCGCGAGTCAAATCAAAACCTAAAAGCAGATCCTTCGCTAGCGTTCAGGATGACAGGTTGTTTTTCTATTTTCACTCCAGCGTCTTATAAACAACCTCAATAATTTCCAACTCGCGTTCGCCGCCCGGCGTGCTCAGGCGCACCACATCGCCTTCACGCGCTTTCATTAACGCCTTGGCTATCGGCGAGATCCAACTGACGCATCCGCGCGCGAGGTCGATTTCGTCCATGCCGACTATGCTGTAGGTATGCTCCTGTTTTTTGTCATCGAGCAAGGTCACGGTCGCGCCGAAAAAAACCTGGTCGGTGTCTTCGCGTGTGGCTGGGTCGATGACTTCGGCGATGTCGAGGCGTTTGGTGAGAAAACGGATGCGGCGGTCGATTTCGCGCAGGCGTTTTTTGCCGTAAAGGTAATCGCCGTTTTCCGAGCGGTCGCCGTTTTTTGCGGCCCACGAAACGACCGACACCATCTCAGGACGTTCGACATCCATCAAATGCAAGAACTCTGCCTTCATGCGCGCGTGGCCTTGCGGCGTAATGTAATTTTTCGCGCCAGCAGGAAGACTTTGCTCAACTTCGAGATCGGCTTCCTGCGTTTCGTCGCTTTCTTTGGTGAAGGCTTTGCTCATGTTGCTGTGTAAAAAAATATTACCAGATGGCTTTCAGCTTTCTGTCACTTGCGCCAGCGGGTGCGGGGCAGTTATATGCACGCAAAAATTCCGGCATGTTTTCCAATGAGCCACGGATGCGGTATTCCGGCGGCGAGTGTGGGTCGGTGGCAAGGCGCAGCCGAGCGGCCTCGGGCCGTGCATGGCTGCGCCACACTTGGCCGTAGGCGACGAAGAATTGTTGCTCCGGCGTCAGACCATGGACGTTTGCACCAGCCGGTTTGCCTTGCTGTGATTTTTTCCAAGCGAGATAGGCCATTTTGATGCCGCCCAAATCGGCAATATTTTCGCCGAGCGTGAGCTTGCCATTAATTGCTACATCGGGCAGTGGTTTGTATTGGTTGTATTGTGCTTCGACTAAGGCTGCGCGTTCGTTAAAGTTTTTTTCCGCCGCATCGGTCCACCATGATTTCAAATTGCCTTGGGCGTCGTATTGACGGCCTTCATCATCGAAGCCGTGGGTGAATTCATGGCCGATGACCATGCCGATGGCACCGTAGTTGGCGGCATCGCTACCGTTAGCATCGAAGAATGGTGGTTGTAAAATGCCGGCAGGGAAAACGATTTCGTTCATCTCCGGGTTGTAATACGCGTTCACAGTCGGCGGAGACATGCCCCATTCGTTGCGATCGACTGGTTTGCCCACTTTGGCGAGTTGGCGTTTGAATTCAAACTCATTGGCGGCGGCGACATTATTCACCAGTGATTCGCGTGACAATTTCAGCGCGCTGTAATCGCGCCATTTATCCGGGTAGCCGATTTTGATGGCAAAGGCCTCGAGTTTTTTCTGCGCCATCGCGCGTGTCGGCGTATCCATCCATTCCAGGCTCTGAATACGCTCGTTCATCGCAGCGCGCAGATTTTTTACCAGATCAAGGGTTCGCTGCTTGGCCGGGCCGGCGAAATGTTTTTCCACATATAATTTACCCATCGCTTCAGGCAGCGAATTATCCGTCAGTTGCACCATGCGTTTCCAGCGCGGCAACTGTTCCTTCTGGCCGTTCAAGGTCTTGCCGAAAAAATCAAAGCGCTCATCGGCAAATGCTTTGCTCAACGTCGGCGCCGCATCGTTGACGACGTGCCAGCGTAAATAGGTTTTCCAATCGGCAAGCGAGGTTGAATTGATTTCACTTGCCAAGATTTTGAAAAATTTCGGTTGCCCCAAATTGAAGCTACCCGGCTTTGCTAAGCCGATAGTGTTGAAATAACGTATCCAGTCTGCGCCGGGGGCGTCGGTTGCCAATTGCGCCAGCGTGCGTTGGTTGTAATTGGCTTTTGGGTCGCGCATTTCCACTTTGGTGTTAGACGCTTGCGCGAGACGGGTTTCCAGCGCCATCACGGTTTGCGCATTTTTTTCTGCTGCATCTGGCGCGTCACCTAACAATACGAACATTTTTTTCATGTGGCTAACGTAAGAAGCGCGAAGGTCTTTTGATTTCTGGTCATCCTTGGTGTAATAGTCGCGGTCCGGCAAACCCAAACCACCTTGGTTCAGAACGGCGATAGTCTGCGTGCTGTCTGTTGCATCCTGGCCTACTGCAAAATTGAATGCAGGGTTGACGCCGTGGACATGCTGTTTTGCAATGAGTTCTATGAGATCAGCCGAGTTTTTGATTGCGTCTACGTGCGCAAATTCTGCTTGCAAGGGAGTTGCGCCAGCAGCGTCGATTTTTGCTGTGTCCAAAGCACTCATGTAAAAATCACCCACAAGTTTACTGTTTTGATCCGGGGCTGGATTCAGCGCGGCGGCCAAGGCAATCTGATTTAACGCGGTGAGATTGCGGTCATATAGCTCATTGAAAGCGCCCCAGGTGCTACGATCCGCAGGAATCGGATTATTTTTTATCCAATTACCATTTGAGTATTGGAAAAAATTGTCGCAAGGCTTGACGCCAGTATCCATGCTGGCGAAATCGACGCTGGCCTTGCCAATTGCCGGCGACGACATGGTATCGCCGGCCAACAAGGTGGCGCAGGAGGAAAGCGTGAATGACATAGCGATAATAAGCGGTTTGAGTAAAAATGATTTCATAGAGCCTCTTAAAATATTTAATATAATCAATAAGTTATGGATTTATACCTGAGAATGAATTTTCGTCGAAAATGATGAAAATTAACTGCTCAGAATAGTGAGGCAATTATACGACGCTATTGACTCATGCGCGTGGGCACGATAATTTCCATCCACAACACGTTGGTTGGTAGTCATGAATAAACAAAAGTTGCCGGTTACCACTGCGATACATATGTTGCGCGAACGCGGCGTCGCGTTCACCGACCATCCCTATGATTACGAAGAGAAGGGCGGTACGTCGGTTAGCGCGAGAGAGTTGGGCGTGGAGGAACATGCGGTGGTAAAAACTTTGGTGATGGAAGACGACACGGGAAATCCGCTGATTGTTCTCATGCACGGCGACAGCCAAGTGTCCACCAAAGAGCTGGCGCGCATTATCGGCGCGAAAAGAATTTCACCTTGCAAACCCGATGTCGCGAATCGTCACACCGGTTATCAGGTCGGCGGCACGTCGCCGTTTGGTACGCGCAGGCCGATGGGAGTTTACATGGAACAAACGATACTCGATTTGCCGCGCATTTATGTCAACGGCGGCGCGAAAGGTTATCTGGTGGGAATGGACCCAAAAGAATTAGTGCGCTTGTTGCAGCCGGTGTTGGTGGAAGTGGGGATAGAGCTAAAAGCGTAGATTTTTTTGGGTAGGCTGGGCTGAAAAGCCCAGCTTAATATTAAATCATGTGCTGGGCTTGTCAGCCCGGCCTACGGTTGGTCGTTGCTTGCCTTTTTGTGATTAAATACTTTGAGCCATCCTAGCGTTTCAAAAACAATTCCGAGCACGAATATTGCACCTGCTCCGGGCGCAGAGCCAACCGCATAAAAAATGATGGCGGCAACAAACAAGCAAACAATAGCGGCGATACGCATAAATGCTCCTTAACCGTGAACGTAATGTTCCATCTGCTCAATAGTGAACTTCAGATTGTCGATTTGCGCCTTTACCAAATCACCGATGGTAATCATGCCGATGACTTTGCCGTCTTCGCCGCATACCGGCAAGTGGCGAATACGCATTTCGGTCATCAAGGCCATGCAGCCTTCGATAGTTTGTTTGGGCGAAATGCAAATCACATGGCTGGTCATGATCTGGCGCACCGGCGTGTCGGTAGAAGATTTGCCGAGCAAGGCAATTTTGCGTGCGTAGTCGCGCTCGGACAGGATGCCGACCAATTCGCCGTTTTCCATCACGGGCACGGCGCCGATGTCTTTTTCCGCCATCAACTTAAGCGCTTGAAAAACCGACGCATCAGGCGCGATGGAATGTACGGCTCCGGGCTTGGATACCAAAATTTCGCTAACGGTAATCATTGCGTGCCTCCGGTTAATTGCAGCATATGCTTACTGTAAACCCATCTGGGGCAAATCTCAATTACATATTCGGGTAATTCGGCCCGCCGCCGCCTTCCGGCGTTACCCAGACGATATTCTGCGTCGGATCCTTGATGTCACAGGTTTTGCAGTGCACACAATTCTGCGCGTTGATTTGCAGCCGGGCATTGCTACCATCGTCGTTGCGCACAATTTCGTACACCCCAGCCGGGCAGTAGCGTTGCTCCGGCGCATCGTATTGCGCAAGGTTGATGCTGATCGGCACGCTTGCGTCTTTCAAGGTCAAATGCGCAGGCTGGTTTTCTTCGTGGTTGGTGTTGGAAATAAATACCGATGACAGGCGATCAAAGGTCAGCACGCCGTCCGGCTTGGGATAATCAATCGGCTTGGCGTCTTTTTTATTCACCAAGGTTTCGTGGTCGGCGTGTTTGTGGTGCAAAGTCCACAGCGCTTTACCGCCGAGTATCGTTTGGTCGATGAACACCATGGACGAGCCAATATAAATATTCTTGCTCATCAGCGGTTTGAAGTTGCGCGCCTTGTGTAATTCTTCGTGCAGCCAGCTTCGCTTGAACGCCTCCGGATAGCTGGTGAGTTCGTCGTTGCTGCGATTGGCTTTGAGCGCGCCGAATGCGGATTCTGCTGCCAACATGCCGGACTTCATCGCAGTATGACTGCCTTTGATACGCGAGGCGTTAAGAAAGCCTGCATCGTCGCCGATCAGTGTGCCGCCAGGAAACGTCAACTTGGGCAATGACTGAATTCCACCTGCCGTGATCGCGCGCGCACCGTAGGCGAGGCGTTTGCCGCCCTGAAAAAAAGTGCGTATCGATGGGTGAATTTTGTACCGCTGGAATTCTTCATATGGCGAGAGATAAGGATTGGTGTAGCCAAGTCCCACGACAAAACCGACGGCGACCTGGTTATTTTCCATGTGATACAAATACGATCCGCCGTAAGTCGTGGTGTTCAGGGGCCAGCCGGCAGTGTGGACCACGAGGCCGGGTTTGTGCAGCTCAGGTTTGATTTCCCATATTTCTTTCAGGCCGATGCCATAGACCTGCGGATCGCGGCCGTCATTCAGGGAAAATTTTTGCTGCAATTGTTTGCCCAAGTGACCGCGGCAACCTTCGGCGAAAAAAGTATATTTGCCGTGCAGCTCCATGCCCCGCGTGTAACGGCTAGTGTGCTGGCCGTCCTTGCCGATGCCCATGTCGCCGGTCGCGATACCCTTTACGCTGCCGTTTTCGTTGAACAAGACTTCTGCCGCGGCGAAGCCGGGATAAATTTCTACGCCGAGTTCTTCTGCCTGATTGCCTAGCCAGCGGCACACGTTGGCGAGGCTGATGACATAATTGCCGTCGTTATGAAAACATTTTGGCAGCAACCATGTGGGCGTTTTGATGGAAGATTTTTCGCTGAGGAATAAAAACCGGTCTTCGCCAACGGCGGTGTTAAGCGGCGCGCCCTTGGCTTTCCAATCGGGAAATAATTCGTTCATGGCGCGCGGGTCCATTACCGCGCCGGACAATATATGCGCGCCGACCTCGGAGCCCTTTTCGACTATGCACACATTTACTTCGTGCTGGTTTTCCGCCGCCAGTTGTTTCAGCCGTATCGCCGCCGCTAATCCAGCAGGCCCTGCACCGACGATGACGACATCGTATTCCATCGATTCGCGTTCTGACACGATGATTCCTCGCTAATTGGTTCAGGCTTTCATTATAATGCAAGGCAAAAGCGGATAAGGTATTTATGAAAACTGATTTAAAACTGGTTTACACCACGACCATACCTGTACGCTGGGGCGACATGGACTCACTCGCTCATGTGAACAACACGGTGTATTTCCGTTACATGGAGCAGAGCCGCGTCGAATGGTTCGCGCTCGGCGGCTTCAACGCGCACAATCTGGGCAGCGGGCCGGTGTTGGCACACGCTGAATGCAATTTTCGCAAGCCGGTGTTGTATCCTTCCACCGTGGAAGTGCGTCTGTACTGCGGCGTGCCGGGCAATACCAGTCTGACGCTGTTCCAGGAAATTCGCGTGAAGGGGGACGATACGATTTATGCCGATGGAAAATCGCGAGTGGTGTGGTTTAATCACCGCGAGGGGAAAACGATTTCAGTACCGGACGGTTTGCGCAAATTGATCACGGAAAAATAAGCGGAAGACTATTATGGCTTTTTACGGCGTATTGGCAGTGGGTCTGGGAGCGGCGATAGGCGCGTGGTTGCGTTGGACATTGGCATCTATAAATCCACTGATTGGCGGCTTGCCCCTGGGCACGCTGGCAGCCAATCTTATCGGCGGCTATTTCGTCGGCTTGGCCGTGGCGTATTTCGCCGACCACGCTGGCCTCGCGCCGGAAATGCGTTTGTTTGTCATCACCGGTTTTCTTGGTGGCCTGACTACGTTTTCCACTTTTTCCGCCGAGGCAGTCAATCTGCTCATGCGCGCGCAATACGGCTGGGCGTGTTTGCAGATTTTTTCCCATCTGGCTGGATCGTTATTACTGACCGTGCTCGGCATGCAAACTTATAAATGGTTTGCGCAGAGTTAAGCCGTCAGACATAAACCCAGTGATTCAATAATTCACGAGCGCTGTGACTGACTTCTGTCGCAGTCAGCCCTGCTGGGCCAAGGCCGTTTTTCACGCAAGCATCCGCCGCCGCACCATGCAAATAAACGCCGAGCAATAAAGCTTGCTCTGCATCCAATCCTTGCGCCAACAATGCAGCAACGATTCCCGATAACACATCGCCCATGCCCGCGCTCGCCATGCCGGGATTGCCGGTGGGGTTGATGAACCAACGGCCATCGGACGTCGCGCAAATGCTACCGCTACCTTTCAGGACAACGAATGCATTGAATCGACTGGCCATTTCAATCGCGGATTGCACACGGTTCTGCTGAATCTCCGTCGTTGATTTACCCAACAACCGTGCGGCTTCAGCGGGATGGGGCGTGATGATAGTCGGCGCTGTTCGTATTTTCAACGCTGCCTGCAATTCATCGCCTGTTGCAATCAGGTTCAATGCATCGGCGTCGGCGACTAGCGGGATAGATAATGCAATCGCACGCCTTAACAGTATGCACGCAAAATCGCTTTGCCCCATGCCGCAGCCTATGGCGAGCACAGAAAGTTCCGGGTCTTGCAATAATTCTTCCGGCGCGCGCCACATGAGTTCCGGCTGGGAAACATCCAGTTCCGCTATGCCTTCGGACAACATGCCCACAAACACTTTCCCTGCGCCAAGCCTTAATGCCGCGCGGGCGGCCAGCAAGGCAGCACCTGCCATACCGGTTGCACCACCAACGATGCCGACGCTGCCGTAGTGGCCCTTATGCGAATTGCGCGGACGCGGTTTGAGAAACGACGCGACGGTTTGCCGATCAAGCAAATAACCAGGAGGTTCGCATAATTTTTTTGCGTCGACTTGCAAGGCAGCGACATGGCATTCACCGGAATAAACTGGCCCATGGTTTGTCAGCAGACCGGGTTTGAGCGCGATGAAAGAAATGGTGTGCGTGGCCCGGATCGCCGCGCCGCGAATTGTACCCGTGTCTGCGTCTATGCCGCTGGGAATATCCAGCGATAAGATCGATTTAGCTAAATTATTGATTATATTAAATAAATTAATATAATCTACTGATATGTCACGGCAAAGGCCGATACCAAATACACCATCAATTATGAGATCGTAATCTGTGGCAGTTGGAAGGCTTGCGAGCGTTTTACCGTTAGCGGCCATGAATTTTCTGCGCGCCTCCACCGCATCAGACGGCAATTTTTTTTCATCACCGAAAAAAACCGCGTCGACTTTGAACCACCATTGCAACAAATGACGCGCAACCACAAACGCATCGCCGCCGTTATTGCCGGGGCCGGCGAGGATTAAAATTTTTGTCGCACCGTCAGGCAATAATTTCCGCGCGAGTTCCGCAGCAGCAAGGCCGGCACGTTCCATGAGATCGATTGCGCCGTTGTCGAGGGCGGCGGTTTCGACTTGGCGAATATCTTTTGAAGTATAAATAGGTAGCATAGTTTGGGTAGGCTAGGTTGTACTGACGCGTAAGGCTCTGAATAAGTTTGCCGGGGGCGATGGCCGAGCCACGGTGGGCAGAGCCTCGGGGCGGGCGCGGCCATCGGCACACCCATCATAATATATAGTGCGGCCACCCGCTGCACCGTTCCCGCCTTCTCGCTTCGCGTCCTGATGAACGGTGCGCCCCGGCGGCTAGTCACTTTTTTGCTTCGCCAAAAAAAAGTAACTTAAGAAAGCAAACACGCCGCGCCGCTTTTTTTGTCGCCGCCATTTTCGCTGCCCATCGGTGGCGAGAAAACTCGCTCACACCTTCATTTAAAATCTGAAACACCGCGTAGCTCAAACAGGTTCTCGCCGACGGCTCCCAATAGTCAGCAAAAAAATCGGCGGCGCAGAAGAGTGAGCTAATTTTCTCCGGATTTAGCTTTTGAAAATGATTAAGGAGCCCTGATTCAGTTTGAGATCTAAGCAAGACTAGGCGCGAACAAAAAATAACGACGACGCATACGGTTTGATATGTGTGAAGTTATTTTTTGTGAGCAACGACGTGTTGCGAAGATCCCGGAGTTAAGCAGTGTTCCCTTTAAGTTACCGAGGTGTCAATACCGTATCAACCGCAATCGGTGACGTCCTCGGATAATCCAAACTGTAATGTAATCCGCGACTTTCGTGCCGCAGCAACGCCGAGCGTACAATCAACTCTGCCGTCAAGGTCAAGTTGCGCAATTCGATCAAATCGTTGGTGATGCGGAACGCGCTGTAAAACTCGTGAATTTCATCGTTCAGCATTTTGATGCGATGGCTGGCGCGCTCGAGCCGTTTGTTGGTGCGCACAATACCCACGTAGTCCCACATGAAGCGACGCAGTTCGTCCCAGTTGTGCGCGATGACGACTTCTTCGTCGGCGTCGGTAACGCGGCTGGCGTCCCATTCGGGGATTTCAGGAATTTCAAAGTGGGTGGCTTTGGCTATGTCTTCCGCCGCGCCCTGGCTGAACACCAGACACTCCAGCAACGAATTGCTGGCGAGCCTGTTCGCACCGTGCAATCCCGTATGCGCCACTTCGCCGACCGCGTATAAACCTTCGATATCGGTGCGGCCGATCAGGTCAGTCATGACGCCGCCGCAGCTGTAGTGTGCAGCCGGCACCACGGGAATTGCTTGTCTGGTGATGTCGATGCCCAATTCAAGGCAACGCTGATAAATATTGGGAAAGTGAGATTTGAGAAAATCCGCGGGCTTGTGTGTAATGTCGAGATAGACGCATTCGATGCCGCGCTTTTTCATTTCGTAGTCGATGGCACGGGCGACGATATCCCTCGGCGCCAATTCGGCGCGCTCATCGTGTTTGGACATGAAGCGCGTGCCGTCGGGCAGTTTCAAGTGACCGCCTTCGCCGCGCACTGCCTCGGTGATCAGGAACGATTTAGCCTGCGGATGATATAAGCAAGTAGGGTGGAACTGGATGAATTCCATATTCGCCACGCGGCATCCTGCGCGCCAGCCCATGGCGACGCCGTCGCCCGTGGCAGTGTCCGGGTTAGTCGTATAGAGATAAACCTTGCCTATGCCTCCGGATGCGATGGCGGTGAACTCCGCTCCAAGGGTTTCCACCTGGCCCGAATCCCGGTTGAGTACATAGGCCCCGTAACAGCGATTGTCCTTGCGGCGCAACTTTTTGCCGGTGATGAGGTCAATTGCAATATGGCGTTCGAGGACGGCGATATTCGGATGGGTCTGAACTTTCGCCAACAGCGCTTGCTGCACGGCATAGCCGGTTAAATCATCGGCGTGAATAATGCGACGTTTGCCGTGGCCGCCTTCGCGCGTGAGGTGATAGCCGGTTTTGTTTTCGTCGTCTTTGGTAAAGCTCACACCTTGCTCGATCAGCCAATCGACCACTTGTTTGCCGTGCTCGACCACGTGGCGGGTGGCACTTTCGCTGCATAGCCCCGCGCCGGCAATCAGCGTGTCCTGAATGTGATCGGCCGCTGTGTCGTCTTCACCCATCACTGCAGCAATTCCGCCTTGCGCCCAGGCGCTGGCACCGTCAATCAGTTTCTGCTTGGTGACCAGGGCGACTTTGCGCGTGGCGGCCAGCCGCAGGGCAAGCGACGAGCCGGCAAGCCCGCTACCAATGACGATAACATCAAATTTTTTCATGGAAACCTTTAGTATTCCGTTTCATTTTGTTTGTTTTCAGCCTGAAATCATATCAGACTGCGCACTATCGTAGAGCCGGAAATGAAAAATGCGGCGCTGCAAAATAGGCTGCTGAGTCACTGTGATGTAGTTCACAGCAATAACCACAGTCCTGACTGAACTATTTATTTCGCGGCCTGTCTTTGTCACATAAGCAGATTGTTGGTGATGCCCCGAGGCATAAATATGGGTGTGATAAAATTCAAGCCGGTTCTGGTTTGCGAGTTTGCCGATCTCGGCACAACCGCGCCACCGCCGCAAAAAGAATTCAGGGAACCGACACGCATGGGCGATCGGGAAATCGATCAGCAATTGGTGGAGCGGGCGCAGCGCGGTGAAAAACATGCGTTCGAACTGCTGGTGGTCAAATACCAGCGCAAGCTGGGGCGTTTGCTGACGCGATTTATCCGTGATGCGGCAGAAGTCGAAGACGTTACCCAGGAAGCCTTCATCAAGGCCTATCGGGCCTTGCCGTCATTCCGCGGTGAAAGCGCTTTTTACACCTGGCTGTACCGCATCGGCATCAACACCGCTAAAAACCATCTGGTTTCCCGCGGTCGCCGCGCACCTACTTCAACTGAATTTAACAGCGAAGAAGCCGAGAACTTTGAAGACGGCGACCAACTCCGCGATTACAACACGCCGGAAAATGAACTTATCAGCAAACAAATCATCGCCACCGTGAACCTGGCGATGGATGAATTGCCGGAAGATTTGCGCACGGCGATCACATTGCGCGAAATCGACGGCATGAGTTACGAAGACATCGCAGTGATTATGAATTGCCCGATAGGCACGGTCCGCTCGCGCATTTTCCGCGCGCGCGAAGCCATCGCGGAGAAACTACGCCCCCAACTGGGCACCAGTAAAGACAGGAGATGGTAAGCATGAACCCCGAAATATCCGCACTCATGGATGGCGAACTTGAACAGCACGCTGCAAAACCTCTAATTACCCGTTTGCAATCGGAGCCCGATTTGCAGCGTTGCTGGAATGTGTATCACCAGATTGGCGATTGCCTGCGACGCGAGCATATCCCCGACGCCAGCTTGCAACAGAAAATATTTGCCAAGCTGAGCGCAGAGCCGACTATGCTCGCACCGCGGCTGCGCAACGGTGGATTTGTACCTATTATCGCGACGGCGCTCGCGGCGTCATTGGCGACAGTAGCTGTGGTGTCCTGGCGCGGCTTTCAATCATCCCAGACCCCTGTATCCCAGTTAGTTGAAAAAGCGCAGCCTAAGCTGGACAACAATGATCTGGTAGCCTTGGAGAAATCGGATGAAGTGAAGCCTGAAGTCAAGTCTCTTGCCTCGTTTCCCGCCGCAACGCCAATAACGACTCCCCCCAATCATATGCAGGATTATTTATTTGCGCATCAGGAATTTTCTCCCGGCCCAGGCGTGATGCAGGCTTCTTTCGGCGGACGGCGATGAAATTCGCGGTAGCGGCGTTAATCGCCTCGGTTAGCTGTTGGAACGGCGTTATTTATTCTGCACGGGCTGAAGCGGGCGTTGCAACAGATATTTCTGCTTTGATCAGCCGTATGTCTGCTGCAGCTAGTCAGTCATGCTATATGGGGACCTTTGTGCGTGAGTCGAGTGGGCAAATGGAATCCATGCGCATCGCCCATTACACCGAAGGTAAAGATGAATCTGAAAAAGTGGAATTTCTTGACGGTCCTGCGCGGGAAGTTGTGCGCAATAACGAGCATGTGGCGGTTTATTTACCTGCCATCAAAACTATCAAGCTGGTTCACCGAAAAGCGCGAAAGTTTTTCCCCGCCTTACTGACTTCATCTCCTGAAACCTACCTGGAAAATTATCATATTACGCTGGGTAACATGGAGCGGGTGGCTGGCCATGAATGCCAGGGCATGTTGTTCGAGCCCAAAGATCATATGCGCTATTCGCGCTGGTTTTGCGCAGAACAGACCACTGGCTTGATTATTAAAACCAATTTGAAAGACAGCTCGGGTGTTTTGCTGGAGCAGATGGCATTTACTCAGCTCAGCGTCGGCAAACCCCAAGTGAAACGAGATCACACAAAGCCCAGCTATCCTGATGCCAAACAGCTGTGGCGCACCGATGCGTCGCCATTGGAAGATCTCAAGCCCACAGATAGCGGCTGGGTCATAAGCAACCCGCCCACAGGTTTTCATAAAATCATGGAAGTGCAGCGAAATATGCCCAACAAATCGCAACCCGTTTACCATCAAGTCATGACTGATGGCTTGGCAATAGTGTCGATCTTTATTGAACCGCAGACACCACAAAACAAACCAACCATGGGTCCCAGCCATCAGGGTGCGGTTAACACGTATATCAGTGCGGTTGCCGAGCATCTGGTTACTGTGATGGGTGAAGTGCCGTCGGCGACAGTACAACAAATCGCACAATCGGTGAAACTGCCGCAAGTAAGCGCAGGGAATAAATAATCGTTATTTAATGCAGGACTTGTAAAATGGTTGGGTACATCAAATATTCAAATTAGGAAACTGACCGCCGAGTAATTTGGGTTATCAACGTAACGATTTGATTATATTGGATATTATTAATCTTTATTTTATACGGGGAATGCCGCAATGATTAAAAAAGCCTGGCTGAGTATTTTATTATTGGTCGTCGCAGGAATGGCATGGGCCGAGAATTTGCCGGATTTTACCGAACTGGTTGAGAGGCAAGGTGCTGCTGTGGCGAATATCAGCGTCACCCAAACCCAAAAAGCAACAGCAATGCCGCAGATACCCAATTTGTCGGAAGACGATCCGATGTTCGATTTCTTCCGCCGCTTCATCCCACAGCCGCCGCCGGGTGGTGGACGCGATCGCGAAGCTATTGGACAAGGCTCAGGCTTTATTATCAGCCAGGACGGCTACATGCTCACTAACGCGCATGTGGTAACAGGCGCGGATGAGATTACTGTCAAATTGCGCGACAAACGCGAATTCAAGGCTAAGGTGATCGGCAGTGACAAACGCACCGACGTAGCGCTGATTAAAATCGAGGCTACGGGTTTGCCCGCCGTGACCATCGGTAACCCCGACAAACTTAAAGTTGGAGAATGGGTTGTGGCGATCGGTTCGCCCTTTGGTTTTGAAAACAGCGTGACCAAAGGCATAGTCAGTGCCAAAGGCCGTGATCTGCCGCAGGAAAGCCTGGTTCCTTTTATTCAAACCGACGCTGCGATTAATCCCGGCAACTCCGGCGGACCGTTGTTCAACATGCGCGGCGAAGTCGTCGCCATTAATTCGCAGATTTACAGCCGCAGCGGTGGTTTTCAGGGTTTGGCATTTTCCATTCCCATCGATACTGCGATGAGAGTCGCCGATCAAATTCGCACTACCGGCAAGGTGACGCGCGGTTGGCTGGGGGTGTTGATCCAACCTGTGACTAAAGATTTGGCGGAGACATTTGGTTTGGCTAAGCCTGAAGGCGCGCTGGTAGCGTCGGTGGAAAAAAACAGCCCTGCGGAAAAAGCCGGACTGGAGGCAAGCGACGTAATTACGCGTTTTGACAACAAGCCAGTCGTGTCCTCCACCGATTTGCCGCGCATTGTGACCGAAGTCAAACCCGGCAGCAAAGTGTCGCTGCAGGTGTGGCGCAAAAATGCGACCAAGGATTTATCTATTACTGTCGGTGAATTACCGTTAAATTTGGCCGCCGGGCCAGGTGGAAGCGGGTCGAAACGCGCGCCTAAGGCGCCGGAAATTTCCAACAAGCTGGGTCTCAGCCTGAGCGATCTGACGCCGGAGCAGCGCAAGGAATTCAAGGTTAACAACGGTGTGCTCGTCGAAGATGCATTGAACGCCGCTGGCCGCGCAGGCGTGCAAAAAGGCGATGTAATTTTATCGGCCAATAACATCGAAGTGAAATCGGTCGAACAATTCAACAGTATCGTGAGTAAAGTCGGCGAAGGCAAGACAGTGGCGTTGCTGGTTTTACAGGGTGATACCCGCCGCTTCATAGCGCTCAAGCCGGACAAGTGAGCGATGATGATCTATATTCCCGGCTGACATTGCTCAGCCGGGATTATTGCCACCTCTGCCATGACATGATTACCGCGCTCGAGCTCTTACAGGCCGGGCGCGGTTTTCATTTGGATGTGCTGGATGTCGATGCGTATCCGGATTTGGTGGAAAAATATGATCAACTGGTGCCGGTGTTATTGGGCGACGGAAAAGAGATTTGCCATTATTTTCTCGACGTAGCCGCATTGGATGCTTATCTGGCAAAAGTCCGGTAAAATCAAAAGCTTGATTTCACCCTAAGAGGGCACTGTCATGTGCCCTTTTTCTATGCGGAAAACATGAATAGAATCAGGAACTTCTCTATTATCGCGCACATAGACCATGGCAAATCCACTCTCGCTGACCGCATTATTCATTTATGCGGTGGGCTGAGCGAGCGCGAAATGGAAGCGCAGGTTCTCGATTCCATGGATCTCGAGCGCGAGCGTGGCATCACCATCAAGGCGCAAACTGCTGCGCTGAGTTACAAAGCGCGTGACGGACAGATTTACAATCTCAATTTGATCGATACGCCGGGACACGTAGATTTTTCCTACGAGGTATCGCGTTCGCTCGCTGCATGCGAAGGCGCGCTGCTGGTGGTTGATGCATCGCAGGGCGTCGAGGCGCAGACAGTGGCGAATTGCTATACCGCTACCGAGCAGGGCGTGGAAGTGGTGCCGGTCTTGAATAAAATCGATTTGCCTTCAGCCGACCCCGAACGGGTGATAGACGAAATCGAAGACATCATCGGCATCGATGCGACCGATGCCGTGCGTACTTCGGCAAAAACCGGCCTCGGCGTGGAAGATGTGCTGGAAGCGGTGATTGCCAAAATTCCGCCGCCGCGCGGCAAGCTTGACGCACCGTTGAAGGCGCTGATTATTGATTCCTGGTTTGATAATTATGTCGGTGTGGTGATGCTGGTGCGCGTGGTCGATGGTTCATTGAAACCCAAAGACAAGATTTTGTTGATGGCGACGAAGGCCGTTCACCTGACCGAACAAGTTGGCGTGTTCACACCGAAATCGCAAGCGCGCGAAACTTTGTCGGCAGGGCAGGTAGGTTTTATTATCGCCGGCATCAAAGAACTTAAAGACGCCCGTGTCGGCGATACCGTGACACTGGTCGACAAACCCGCCAGTGAAGCCTTGCCGGGTTTTAAGGAAATCAAACCCCAGGTTTTCGCAGGCTTGTATCCGGTGGAATCGAATCAATACGAAGCGTTGCGCGATTCGCTGGAAAAACTCAAGCTCAACGACTCGTCCTTGCATTACGAGCCCGAAACATCCCAGGCCCTCGGCTTCGGTTTCCGTTGCGGTTTTCTCGGTTTATTGCACATGGAAATCGTACAGGAGCGGCTGGAACGCGAATACGATATGGATTTGATCACCACGGCGCCGACCGTGGTATATGAACTTAAAATGCGCGACGGCACTGTGATGGAAATCGAAAATCCGTCACGCATGCCGGATCAATCCAAAATAGAGGAAATCCGCGAGCCGATTATTATTGCCACCATGCTGATGCCGCAGGAGTACGTCGGTCCGGTGATTACCCTGTGTAATCAAAAACGCGGTTCGCAAATCGACATGCAATACATGGGCCGCCAGGTGATGTTGACGTACGAAATGCCCATGAACGAAGTGGTGATGGATTTTTTCGACAAACTTAAATCGGTCTCGCGCGGCTATGCGTCGCTGGACTACGAAATCAAAGAGTTTCGCGCGTCGGATTTGGTTAAGCTCGACATTCTCATCAACGGCGAAAAAGTCGATGCATTGAGTTTAATCGTCCATCGTTCCAACAGCGTGTACCGCGGCCGCGAACTGGCGTCGAAAATGCGCGAGCTGATTCCGCGGCAGATGTTCGACATCGCGATACAAGCGGCGATAGGCGCGAATATTATTTCACGCGAAAGTATCAAGGCCTTGCGTAAAAACGTATTGGCGAAATGTTACGGCGGCGATATCAGCCGCAAGCGCAAATTGCTGGAAAAACAAAAGGCCGGTAAGAAACGCATGAAACAAGTCGGCAACGTGGAAATTCCGCAGGAAGCGTTTCTGGCGATATTACGAGTGGAGGGTAAGTAATGGATTTGGTGGCTGTAGGCATTGTGGTGCTGATCGCGAGCACGTCGGTCGCTTTGTGGGACGTATTCACGGCACGTACAGGTGTAAGCAAAAGTGAAAACCGCTTGCACCTGGTGCAACTGGCTTACATGGCGATGTTCATTTCCGCGTTGGGGCTGATGTTGAAGTTCATCAGTTTCGCCGGGGTATTGTTACTGGCCACGGTGGTTACCGGCCTGATTTATTTCTGGGATTTTTTGGGGGGCGCCAGGCGGAGGGCGAAAGGCAGCCATGATCCGATGCCGGTGGAATTAGCCAAGGGTTTTTTCCCGGTAATATTGATAGTATTTTTTGTCCGCTCATTCATCGCCGAACCGTTCAAGATTCCTTCCGGCTCGATGATACCGACGCTGGAAGTCGGCGATTTTATTCTGGTTAACAAATTTACCTATGGCATCCGCCTGCCGGTGGCCAACAAAAAAATTGTTGAACTCAACCAACCGAAGCGCGGCGATGTGATGGTGTTTCGCTACCCAGAAGACCAGAGCCTAGACTACATCAAGCGTGTCATCGGTTTGCCCGGCGATGAAGTCGCGTATATCAACAAGCGCTTAATCGTGAACGGCAAACCGATTCCGACCGCGCCTGAAGGCAGTTTTGAAGTGACCGAACACGGCCTCAACTATCAGCACTACGACCGCCTGCGGGAAAAAATGGGCGATACCCAGCACGCCATTATTGTGAATCCCGATACTGCGCCGCTTCATTTGGCTGGAGTAAGCCAGTTTCCCCAACGCGACCAGTGCCGTTACAATGAACAGGGTTTCACTTGCCGCGTGCCGCCGGGCCACTTTCTGATGTTGGGCGACAACCGCGACAACAGCAAGGACAGCCGCTACTGGGGCTTCGTGCCTGAGGAAAATATTGTCGGCAAGGCATTTTTTATCTGGTGGAATTTTGGCGAATTCAAACGTATAGGCAGTGTAATCAACTGATCGTCCAGTATCTGAAAATAGGAGCCAATGATGAACAGACAGAGGGGAATGGGGTTTTTCGGGACGCTGCTGGTCGTAGTGGCGGGTATCCTGCTTGTAATAACCGGCCTGCGCGTTGCGCCAGCCTATATAGAGTATTTCGCCGTGAAGAATATTTTGCGCACCATGGCCAGCAGCGCGGAAGTGCAGGGCGGCAATGCAAAGGAAATCCGCAGCAGTTTCGATAAGCGTGCCAGCATGGATAATATTGCCAGCGTCAAAGGCGAGGACCTGGAGATTAACAAAAGCGGGAACGATACGGTGGTCAGCGCAAATTACACGGTGAAAACGCCTCTGGCCGGAAATGCCAGCCTGGTCATCGATTTCAGCGCTTCCTCCAAATAATGCTTGCAGCGTAGTAATGGAAAGCGACCGATTCGCCGCAACGCTGGGTTACGTTTTCCGCCAGCCAGCATTGCTGCGTCAGGCGCTGACCCACCGCAGTCATAGCATTCCCAATAATGAGCGCCTGGAATTTCTCGGCGACAGCGTCCTGAATTTCGTTGTGGCGCTGAGGCTGTACGAAAATTTCCCCAAACTTTCTGAGGGCGAATTGTCGCGACTGCGCGCGAACCTGGTCAATCAGGCTACGTTGTTCGAAGTGGCAGACGCCATGCATATCGGAGACGCGATGGCATTCGGTGAGGGAGAACTCAAAAGCGGCGGTTTCCGGCGGCCCTCCATTCTTGCCGACGCGTTGGAAGCGATTTTTGGCGCTGTGTTTCTCGATGGTGGTTTCACTGAAGCGGAAAAACTCATCAGCGAGTTGTTCGAGCCTAAGATCACCGCGCTGGACCCAAAAGCCGTGGCAAAGGACGCGAAAACCCAATTGCAGGAGTGGTTGCAAGGGCGCAAAATTGCCTTGCCGACTTACACCGTGGCGACTATCCGCGGCGAGGCCCATGACCAGACATTCTGTGTGGAATGCTCGGTGCCTAGCTTGAATAGCAAAGCGCTAGGCGAAGGCGCCAGCCGCCGTGCCGCCGAGCAGTTGGCTGCTGCAAAAGTATTCGAACAAATCACTTCGAAGCATAAAAAATATAAATATAATCAATGAGTTACAAATGCGGCACCATAGCAATCGTAGGTCGGCCCAATGTGGGCAAATCTACATTATTGAATCACCTGGTTGGGCAGAAAATCAGCATCACTTCACGCAAAGCGCAAACGACGCGCCATCGCGTTACCGGCATCGTGACCCAGCCTGAAGCGCAATTTGTGTTTGTCGATACGCCGGGTTTCCAGACCCAGCACGTCAACGCGCTGAATAAAACCATGAACCGTAGCGTGGTGCAGAGCCTCGCGCAAACCGACGTAGTGTTATTTGTCATTGAAGCGATGAAATTCAGCGATGCCGACCGAAAACTGATTCCCCTGTTGCCCGCAAACAGACCCGTGCTGCTGGTGATGAATAAAATCGACCGCGAAAAAGATAAAGCTGCCTTGCTGCCATTCATCGACGACATCAGCAAAGAGTTTCCTTTTGCCGCGTTAGTGCCGGTTAGCGCCAAGCAGGGCACTCAACTGGATACGCTACTGCAAGCCATTGCGCCGCATTTGGCCGAAGCTGAACCCATGTTCGGCGCGGATGAAATTACCGATCGCAACGAACGTTTTCTCGCCGGTGAATTTGTGCGCGAAAAATTATTCCGTTTGCTTGGCGAAGAATTGCCTTATTCGACCAGCGTGGAAATCGAAAAATTCGAAGTGCTGGGCAATCTGCGCAGGATATTCGCCTCCATTCTGGTGGACAAACCGAACCAGAAAGCCATAGTCATCGGCGAAAAAGGCGCCAAGATTAAGCTCATCGGTACCGACGCACGCAAGGACATGGAAAAGCTTTTCGGCGGAAAAGTTTACCTGGAGTTAAACGTTAAAGTGAAAAGCGGCTGGGCCGATGACGAGCGGACGCTCAAGCGCCTGGGTTACGACTAAAGCCGAAGTTCACCGAACCTGCTGGATCGATTGCGGTTCGGAAACTGGCATCGCATTCAATGCACCAGCCTTTGGTGGCTGGTATTTTTGCACAAAATAAAGCGGACGTTGCTTGCTTTCGCCGTAAACCCGGCCCAGATATTCGCCAATGATGCCGATGAAAAATAATTGAATGCCGCCAAGAAACAGCACGACGACCATCAGGGACGGATAGCCGGCAACAGGATTGCCGAAGGCCAGGGTTTGGTAAATAATCCAGGCGCCAAAAATAAAAGCTAAGCCTGAGGTCAATAGTCCCAGATAGGTGGCGATTTTCAGCGGCGCGATGGTAAAAGACGTAATGCCTTCAAGCGCAAAATTCCACAGCTTCCAGTAATTGAACTTGGTTTCCCCGGCGACGCGTGGGTCGCGTTCATAATCGACGGCAATTTGCTTGTAGCCAATCCAGGCAAACAATCCTTTCATAAAGCGATGCTGCTCGCGCAATTGCAATAGCGAATCCACCGCCCGTCGGTTCATCAGGCGAAAGTCGCCGGTATCGGCAGGAATTTCCACCCGGCTTATTTGTTTGATCAGGCGATAAAACGCCGCTGCGGTGGCTTTTTTCAGCCATGTTTCCCCGCTACGCGAGGTGCGCCGCGCGTACACTACGTCGTATCCTTCGCGCCAGCGCGCTACCAATTGGACAATCAGCTCCGGCGGATCCTGTAAGTCGGCGTCAATAATTACCACTGCATCGCCCCGGGCATAATCGAGCCCGGCTGTCATGGCGGCTTCCTTGCCAAAGTTGCGGCTGAGTTCGACGCTCGCGGCGCGTGTGTCTTCGTTGCAAAGTTGGTTGATGAGTTTTTGCGTTTCGTCGCGGCTGCCGTCATTGACGTAAATTACTTCGCAGCGGAGGCCAAGCCGGTTCAGTACTGCCGAAAGCCGGCGATGGAATTCCGGCAAGGCTTGTGCCTCGTTATAAGCGGGAACGATCACCGACAGCATTTCAGTTGCATCCATATTTCAGTCTCCGCCAAAAGTCCAGCGCCGGTTGGCCGCAAAATTCCACATAAGCACCACGATTGTCGCCGCCGCCTGCGCCAACAGAAAATGCCATTGCAGGTGATCCAAGATGAATACAATCAGAGTATTCAACGCCAGGCCCACCAGCGCGACGGTAAAAAACTTTGCCATCGCCAGGCGGTGGGGTTGATCGCTGTTAAAAGTGTAATGATAATTCAACCAATAGTTAATCAGCGCGCCGACAACAAAACCTACCGCGCTGGATGCTGTCACACCAAGGCGAAGGTTGACCAATGTGATGTAAACAGC
Source organism: Burkholderiales bacterium (assembly GCA_049695115.1). Lineage (GTDB taxonomy): Bacteria > Pseudomonadota > Gammaproteobacteria > Burkholderiales > JBEEJL01 > JBEEJL01. The sequence goes on from JBAVRP010000026.1 coordinate 21,792, forward strand.
AAAGTGCCCCGCCGTGCCTATCGCGCCGACGCCTGCATAGCGCATAAATTGTCGAGCCAGCGTTGGCGCGGGATTTACTTCAGAATCCACATCCCCACCTTTGTGTTGGCAGCCTCATAAAAGCTTTTCCATTGGTAATGGCTGCCGATCTGGCTCTGTATGCTGTCGCGCGCATCCGGTTTTTTTGACTGGTCGCTGCCGCCCCATATTATGTATCGTACCCGGTTTTGTTGCAGCCAGCCAAGGGCATCGGCTTTTTCACCGGCGTAAAACTTGCGCTGCTCTTCCTGCTGCGCGCGCGCATGCAATGACGGACCGCGCCAGGTCACCACATGGTCGGCCCAGCCCTGCATCGAAGGTTTGGCGGAAAACAGCGCAACGGTTGTCGAGTTGCCATAGGAGCCGCGGTCGCTGCTTTCCAGCACAATGCCATCCGGCGCGACGCGCAAAAAGCGGATCATATCGCGTAGCGTGCCGTCGCGCGTCAACCATTCGTGGCCGTGCAGTTTGCCCGCGCTTTGCTTGCCTGTCAGAAACCAGTCGCGTCCCAAGTCAAAGCCATAAGTGCAAAGCAGAAGCAAAATTGCCACCGTTGCATATTGGATGATTTTATTTTTTGCCGCGATCGTGTATGTGCCCACACCGACCACACCCAGCGCGAAAATCCAGCCCCACCATTTCATAGTGGTATTGGTGCGTATGAATTTTCCGCCGCTTGGGTCATCAACGTAAATAAATTCAGACAGAAACAGCATCAACCCCAGGGCCAGTGCCAGGCAAAACCCCAATTGTCTGGTTTCTTTCTGAGCGCAAGCCAACGCAAACAACAGCATCAGAGGCCAGTGCAGCGCAATGAATTGCAAAAGGCGCGTATGGTCCTGCCATTCCACCCAGCGGATGGGCGTGCTTTGCGCGTGAGCGGCGAAATCGACTAAAAACGGAAATATCAGTAGAAATCCACCGACTACGCCGGCAAATCCAGCCATCCAGTCGGTAGGGATCTTGGTGCGATAGCGATAGGCGCCCCAAAGTAAAAGCAATAAGCCCTGCAAGGGGAAAATCCAGGTGTTGGTAATCATCATCGCCGGCAATGTGACGCCTAACGCCGCGGGCATCAGGCCCTGTGACTTGATGGTGAGGGCGTTTGGCGCAGTATTTTTCGACGCCTTGGGTTCCATGGCGGCAAATAGCGCCAGGGTCAGCATGAGTAAAAAATAACTCCCCAATGGCGGATGGTAATCGCCGAGGTAGATTAGATAACTGAAATTTTCTGTCGGCAAATCCCTCGGCTCGAAACCCGCAGGCAGCCCTGTAGGCTTGGGAAACAGCGTGTTCGCCAGCGGCGTATTCAAGAAAACATCGTAGCTTCCGGCGAAACGCATGCTGGCCCACAGGTCTGCGCGGCGCCCGAACTGCTGCTCGTCGATTAGAAAGTGTACGAACGGTGACACGCCCGTACCGCCGATGACAAACGTCAGCAGTAACAGGATTTTTGCGGCAGGTTTGCGGCAATAATGGGAGATGAAAAACCAGGCGCAGCTGATTGCCAGTGCCGTCAACACGCAAAACCCCAGGTTGTAAGCAGTACCGCCATCCAAGCCGAAAATGCGCGCCATTAACGCGGCGGCGTAATGCTGGAATGAGTAATAAAAGTTGAATTTCTGCGGCGGTAGCCAATAATCCAGCGGCGGCAGCGTGACGCCCGGCAGGTAATTGGTGATGAAATATAAATCAGTGACCCGCTCCGAGCTGGGGTAAATATCGGGGAATGCGCCGCGCCACATCAGTGCATATAAAAAGCCGAGTGCGAACACCCATTCTGCTGCGTAAAATTTTTTCCAATTCTGTTTTTGGCGCAGGATCAGGTACAGCGAGACACCAGTGGTGATCGGCCACAGCCAGGTGAGTTTGCCGAGGCCGAAAAAATGTTCAAGGAAAAATAATCCAAGACAGAAAAAAAGTGCGCCGATGGCCTTGGCCAAAGCGTAATGCGGCACCCAGCGCATCACCATTGTGGCAAGCCCGGCGAGGTTGATCAGGATGAGAAAAATATTCAGACTAAGCAGGATGAAATACATCAGGGTTATCCGTTATTTACTTTCGGTTTTTTGCCACGATCAGAATGCCTGAGCAAGAGTGATAACTCAAGCAATCTGCGTTTCCGGCTAGGTAAAAGGCGTAATAAGGCTTAAAATCCCCTCAAATAGCATAATTTTTCGCATTTTGTAAAAGCTCCCGCAATTTTCCTGTCATGGCCACGCCCAATTCCCAACGCATTGAAGCTGAGCCGGCGCTGGTACTGCACGGCTACCCGTTCCGCGAAACCAGCCTGATTGTCGAGTTGTTTGCGCGCCATTATGGCCGCATCGCGCTGGTGGCGCGCGGCGCGCGGCGGCCCAAATCGGCGATGCGTGGTTTATTGCTGGCATTTCAACCGATGGATTTTTCCTGGTTCGGCAAAGGCGAATTGCGCACCTTGCATAAGGTCGAATGGCAAGCGGTGCAGCCGCAACTGACCGGCACCGGTTTGTTGTGCGGATTTTATCTGAACGAATTGCTCATGCGTTTCATGCAGCGCGACGACGCGCACGAAGACTTGTTCGATTATTATCTGAATACTGTGCAGGCTTTGCGCAGCATCAGCCCGGGCACGGGCGATGCCCTGCGCAGCTATGCCGTACAGCTGCGCGGGTTCGAAGTGCATTTGCTGCGCGAATTGGGCTACGGCCTGATGCTGAAACACGAAGCGAAAAACGGCGATGCCATCGACCCGGAACGCAGCTATGATTATTTCCCAGAGCTAGGCCCGGTGGTTTCCAATGGTGTCGCCATCGCATCGAACGTAAATGGATTAAAATTAAGCGGCAGGACTTTGCTCGATATGGCCAACGATGATTATTCGCATGCGCAAACCGTGACGCAGGCGAAACAACTCATGCGCATGGTCATCGGCCATCATCTGGGCGGGGAAGAACTTAACACCAGGCAACTCATGCGCGATCTCCAACAACTATAATTTTTTCGGAATATCAAAAATGATAGAACTCGGCGTCAACATAGACCACATCGCCACTATCCGCCAGGCGCGCGGCACGCGCTACCCCAGCCCGGTGCAGGCGGCGCTGCTGGCGGAATTCGCGGGCGCTGATCTGATCACCTTGCATTTGCGCGAAGACCGCCGCCACATCCAGGACCGCGATCTGGAGATTCTGCGCGAAGTATTGCAAACGCGCATGAACCTGGAATGCGCGCTGACTGATGAAATGATCGCCATCGCCATCAAAACCAAACCGCATGACGTATGCATCGTGCCCGAGCAGCGCGAAGAACGCACGACGGAAGGTGGCCTCGATGTGGTGCAAAATTTCGAGCGCGTGAAAGCGGCAACGAAAAAATTAACCGACGCGGGGATACGCGTGTCGTTGTTCATCGGGCCGGATAAAGCGCAACTCGACGCGGCGAAAGCGGCAGGTGCGCCAGTGATCGAAATACACACCGGACATTACGCCGACGCGGATACGTCCGCTACACAAGATGCAGAATTTATTAAAATTAATCAAATGGTTATATATGGAAGGCAATTAGGCTTGCGAGTCAATGCAGGCCACGGATTAAACATCCATAATGTAAAACGAATCGCCGCATTAAAAGGTATCAGCGAACTCAACATCGGCCATGCCATCGTCGCACAGGCCTTGTTCGTCGGTTGGGAAAACGCCGTGCGCGAAATAAAAGCGCTGATCGTGCAAGCGGCAGGCGAATAAGGTGATCATCGGCATCGGCACCGATGTCTGTTCGGTTGAACGCATACGTCATGCGCTTGATCGGCATGGCGACCGCTTCGCGCGGCACATACTCGCCGAAGCAGAATGGGCTGCGTTCAAGCGCAACAGAAAACCGGCGAATTTTTTGGCGCGACGATTTGCGGCAAAAGAAGCGCTAAGTAAAGCATTGGGAACGGGCTTGGTCAGTCCAGTGCGCTGGCCTAACATCGCCATCGGCCACGACGCGCGCGGCAAGCCGCAAATTGACCCCGCGCCTGCGCTGGCGCAATTCATGCAAGCGCAAGGCATTACGCGCTCGCATATTTCCATCAGCGACGAGCGTGATGTCGCGGTGGCATTTGTGGTGTTGGAAGCGTGAAATTTTTGTATTGAAGGGGCAAGCTTCCACCTTTGAAGGGGCAAACCTTCCTCTTCGAAGAGGCAAGCCTCCCCCTTTGAAAAAGGGGGATTGAGGCGGATTTGAGCGGTTCAAGCAGACGGACTAAATCCCCCCTAACCCCCCTTTTGCAAAGGGGGGGAAGGCTGCAATATTTTTCTCTTTTGCAAAAGGGAGCGCTGCATAGCTTTGCCCTTTTGCCAATGAGGGAGAGCACTGAAACTTCCCCCTTTGAAAAAGGGGGATTGAGGGGGATTTGAGAGGTTACAAACTGAATCCCATGTAGGAGAGGGACTGAGGGTGAGGGGTTTTTAGCGTTTTAATGAATAGTCGAGTCAACATGGCACTACGTTCTTTATATGTCGATTTCAATTCCTACTTCGCCTCGGTAGAGCAACAATTACGCCCTGAATTGCGCGGCAAACCGATCGGCGTATTGCCGGTGATGGCCGACACCACTTGTTGCGTCGCCGCCAGTTACGAAGCGAAAAAATACGGCGTCAAAACCGGCACCATCGTCGCGGAGGCGAAAAAAATGTGCAAGGACATGATCTTCGTCGAAGCGCGACCGGCGGTGTATGTTGAGATGCATCACATGTTAATTGAGTTGGTCGAATCGTGCACGCCGGTCGAGCGCGTCAATTCCATCGACGAAATGCAATGCGAACTCACCGGCAGTCAGCAGCAACGCGACAAAGCCGTCGCGCTGGCGCATAAAATCAAACAAACCATTACCGAAAAAGCCGGCAGCGAAATGCGTTGTTCTGTCGGCATTGCCACCAATCCTTTTCTCGCCAAAACCGCGACCGACATGCAAAAGCCCAACGGCCTGGTCGTGATCGAGCAACAGGATTTACCGCACTGTTTGCATCGCCTGAAATTGCGCGACCTGTGCGGAGTAGGGCGCATGATGGAAGAACGGCTGATCAAATCCGGTATCGTGACCGTCGAACAACTTTGTGCCGCCAGCAAACACGAATTGTATAAAGCCTGGGGCGGCATCGAAGGCGAGCGCATGTATCAAAAATTGCGCGGCGAAATTGTGTTTTCCCCGCCGACGCAAAAAGCCAGCGTCGGCCATTCGCATGTGCTATCGCCCGATATGCGCAGCGAACTCACCGCGTTTTCCGTGCTGAACAAAATGCTGCAAAAAGCCGCTATGCGTTTGCGCGCGTATAGCTACACTACGAGCTGCATGCACGCCGTCATCAAATACACCAACGGCCAACGCTGGGAAGACGCCGCCAATTTCGACGCCACCGACGACACCCTGCATCTCATCAACGCCCTCGACGCGCTATGGCAACGGCGGAAAAAAATCTGCGGTACCCCGCTGGCGGTTGGCATTACCTTCACTGGCCTCAATGAAAAAAAATACCAAAGCTCGTCGCTATTCGACGAATTAAAATCCCACGACGCGCTCAATGCCGCCGTCGATAAACTCAATTTGCGTTACGGCAGCAATACCGTCTATTACGGCGGCTCGCATTTGGCGCTACAGCAAGGCTCCGCACCGATGCGCATTGCGTTTAATCATATTCCTGACTTGGTTGTTGAGAGTGATGGGCAACAGAAGTAACTCTGACAAGGGCGGGTATCACCCGCCATAAAAACAAAACACGAAGTGAATAACTTGCTTTTTGCGGCGGGTTATACTCGCCCTACGATGATGCCTCCTCCCCCACATTCCTCTACGCATCATTTCCCCGTATCATATCGGTTATTCTTGTTTATTAAGGAAAACTGATGCCTCTCGGCCCTGTGATGTGCGATGTGGCTGGTCTGGAATTAACTGGCGAGGAAATCAAACGGCTATCTCACCCCTTGGTGGGCGGCGTTATTTTGTTTGGCCGTAATTACCAGTCGCCAGAGCAGCTTGCTGATCTGACTGCAGCGATAAGCAAGGTGCGCAAGGAATTATTGATAGCTGTGGATCACGAAGGCGGGCGGGTGCAGCGGTTTCGCGATGGTTTTACGCGCATTCCGCCTATGCGCACTTTGGGCGCGATGTGGAAAAGCGATGAGGAAATAGCCAAAAAGCGCGCGCAAGAAGTTGGCTACGTGATGGCGGCGGAGTTGTTGGCGCATGGTGTGGATTTCAGTTTCGCGCCGGTGCTCGATATTGATTTCGGCGCGAGTGGCGTGATTGGCGACCGTGCGTTTCATCGCGACCCGGCGATTATTGCTGAGCTGGCGATTGCGCTTCAGCAAGGAATGAATGATGCTGGTATGCAAACCGTCGGCAAACATTTTCCAGGCCACGGTTATGTGCGCGCGGATTCGCACCACGAAATTCCGATTGATGAGCGCGAGTTCGACGCGATTAACCGCGATGACTTGATGCCGTTTTACAAAATGGCGCGCGCCGGTATGGCGGCAGTGATGCCGGCGCATGTGATTTACCCACAAGTTGATTCGCAGCCGGCCGGTTTTTCGCGCGTGTGGTTGCAGGATATTTTGCGCAAGCAAATGCAATTTGATGGTGTGATATTCAGTGATGATTTAAGTATGGAGGGTGCGAGCGTCGCGGGCGGGGTGATCCAGCGTGCGAAAGCGGCGCTGAACGCCGGTTGCGATATGGTGTTGGTGTGTAACGCGCCGGATGCGACGGACGAGTTGCTCGCGGGGCTGGATTTCAAAATGCCGGCGAAAAGCGCGGCACGCCTGAAACGCATGAAAGGCCGCGACGATGCGCCGAATTTAGACGAACTGGGTAACCGGCTTGCTTATCAAACGCGCGTCGCAGCGGTGAAGAAGTTTGTCGCTGGTAGTAAAACGCGGATGGCTTGATATGTCGCAACACAAACACCACCACGATCACGCGCATCACGACCATGACCATCATACGAAGCATGGGCATGATCATGGTCACGCTGGGCATAATCACGGCAACGCCAATCGAAATATTTTGCTGTTTGCTTTGTTGTTTACCTTGGGTTTCGCCTTCGTAGAAGCTATCGGCGGTTGGGTGTCACATTCGCTGGCCTTGATTTCCGATGCAGGCCATATGTTTTCCGACGCGTTGTCGCTCGGCCTCGCGGCAGTGGCGGCACAATTGGCGAAACGTCCCGCTTCAGCCAAACATTCCTACGGCTTGGTGCGCGCGGAAGTCATCGCGGCGAGCGTGAATGGTTTGCTGATGTTGGCGGTGATTATTTACATTGTGGTCGAAGCGGTGAAGCGCCTGCAAGCACCGGAGCCGGTGCAAGGTTTCACGGTGATGATTATTGCTTTCATCGGTCTGTTAATAAATGTCATCGTGGCATTCATGCTCAGTCGCGGTGAGCATAACCTGAATACGCGCGCGGCGATGATACATGTGATGGGCGATTTGCTTGGTTCCATCGCTGCCTTGGTGGCGGGGGCGGTGATTTATTTTACTGGTTGGATGCCGATCGATCCTTTGTTGTCGATCTTCGTCGCGCTGTTGATTTTGGTTTCAACGCTGAATTTATTGCGCGAAGCTTTGCATGTATTAATGGAAGGCGTGCCACGCAATCTGGATTTGCAAGTTATCGGCGAACGTATGGCGAAAACGCCGGATGTGCAGTCGGTACATGATTTGCACATCTGGACTTTGGCTTCAGGGCAGGTCGCGTTATCATCTCATATCTCTTTGATTAATATGAATAATTGGTCAAATACTTTGGAGTCGATTCGATTGATGTTGCGACGTGAATACGGCATTGAGCATGTAGCCTTGCAGCCGGAATCGGCGCAAGGCATTACGCAACCTTATGTTGCCAAAATTCCGATTCATGCAGTGTTGCTGGATAAAAAACCGACACAAGGTCACAAGCATTAATCATGGATGCTGCCGCAAAATTTTCCACTGGCTGCCGCGCGTGTCCGCGTTTGGCGAATTTTCTTGACGAGGTGAAGGGCGAATATCCTAAATATTTCGCCAAACCGGTGCCGCCGTTCGGCGCAGATACGCCGCGCTTGTTGATCGTCGGATTAGCGCCCGGTATGCACGGCGCGAACCAGACAGGGCGTCCATTCACCGGTGACCATGCGGGCATTTTGCTCTATGAAACATTGCATCAATTCGGTTTCGCCACACAACCGACCACGGTGCATGCCGATTCGGTTTTCCCTAATGACGTGCGCGCCGACGCTAAACTCAAGTTGATCAATTGTCGCATCACCAACGCGGTGAAATGCTTGCCGCCGGGGAACAAGCCGGAGACGGATGAAATCAAACAATGCAATGGTTATTTGCGTAGCGAACTGGCTACGTTGAAATCGGACACATGGATTTTGGCGCTCGGTGGGGTGGCGCATAAAGCGGTGCTGATGGCGCTGGATGTGAAAATCAAAAATTTTCCTTTTGTTCACGGCGCGCAATACGATTTGCAGCGCGGATTGAAACTCATCGACAGTTATCATTGCAGTCGTTACAACACCAACACCAAACGACTCACTACGGCAATGTTTAAAGAGATTTTTGTTACAATTACAAATTCAATATAATCAATGAGTTACGATTATGCCGCATTTCTGCCTACCTTGCCGAATTTGCCCGGCGTGTATCGCATGTTGGGAGCAAAAGATGACGTGCTGTATGTCGGCAAAGCGAAAGATTTAAAAAAACGCGTCACCTCGTATTTCCAAAAAAATCTGCAAAGCCCGCGCATCGGTTTGATGGTGGCGCAAATCGCGCGTATCGAATTCACTGTCACGCGTTCCGAATCGGAAGCGCTGATTCTGGAAAATAATCTTATCAAGGGTTTGTCGCCGCGCTATAACATTTTATTTCGCGACGATAAAAGCTATCCCTACATCATGCTCACGGGCCATAAGTATCCGCAGATCCGCACTTATCGCGGTAGCATGGACAAGCGCAACCAGTATTTCGGGCCGTTCCCCAACGGTTGGGCGGCAAAGCAGAGCGTGCAGACCTTGCAAAAAGTGTTCAAACTGCGCACCTGCGACGACGGCGTATTCAACAACCGTTCGCGACCGTGCCTGCTGCACCAGATTCATTTATGTTCCGCGCCGTGCGTGGGGAAAATCAGCGAAGCCGAATATAAAAACGACATCAACAATGCGCGCCTGTTTTTGCAGGGGCGCGAAAAAGATGTCATAGGCGCGGTGACAGCCGACATGGAAAAGGCGGCGGCAGAACAACGCTACGAGCAAGCCGCGCAATTGCGCGACCAGATACAAAACCTGCAGCAAGTGCTATCCAAACAATTCGTCGAGTCTGCCGACACGCGCGACGCAGATGTGATCGCCGTCGCCAGCGCATTCGGCATGGCGCTCGTGAATATCGTCATGGTACGCGGCGGAAGGCATCTAGGTGACAAGACTTTGTTTCCACAGAACGCAGAAGGCTTTGACGACGCCGACATCATGCAGGCGTTCATCAGCCAGCATTATGAAGAACGCGCGGTGCCACCGGTGTTAGTTGTCAATACGGATGAAGACAGCGACGCGCTACAACAAATGTTGAGCGAGATGGCTGGCCACACAGTAAAAATTAATACGCGCCCGGTAGGCGAACGGCGTATCTGGCTGGAAATGGCGAAAAAAAACGCTATGCTCGCGCTGAATGAAAGATTAGCGCAGAAAAACTCGCAACAGTCACGACTGAAAGCGTTACAAAACCTGATCGATAACCCGAACGCGCAACGCATTGAATGTTTCGACATCAGCCACACCATGGGCGAGGCGACCGTCGCGTCGTGCGTAGTGTTCGACCACGGTGACATGCAGGGCAGCCAATACCGGCGTTTCAATATCGCCGGCGTTACGCCCGGCGACGATTATGCCGCGATGCGCGATGCGCTGACGCGGCGCTACAAAAAAATTGCCGCAGGCGAAGGCGCAGTGCCGGACCTGGTGTTGATTGACGGCGGCGTTGGCCAATTGCACATCGCGCAGGAAGTGATGGCGGATTTGGGATTAAGCGATATTGCCCTCATCGGCGTGGCAAAAGGCGTCGAACGCAAAGCGGGATTGGAACAGCTTATTTTTCCTGCCCCGAAAAAACCGATACAATTGAACCCGGATGACCCCGCGCTGCATTTAATCCAGCAAATCCGCGACGAGGCCCATCGATTCGCCATCACCGGCCATAGGGCCCGCCGCGGCAAAGCGCGTACGGTGTCGGCGCTGGATGAGATAGACGACGTGGGCCCGAAACGGCGGCAACGATTGTTGACGCGCTTTGGCGGACTAAAGGGCGTACAGTCGGCGAGTGTCGACGATCTCGCGACTGTCGATGGAATAAGCAGGGCGCTGGCCGAAAAAATTTACCAACAACTCCACTAAACACTTGCCATACAGGCGTTTCTCCAGAAATTCATGCCGCTCAATCTACCCAATCTGCTCACCTGGCTGCGTATTCTCATGATTCCGCTGTTCATGGCGATATTTTATTTCCAGGGAGACTGGTTTACGCCGCGCCAGGCGAATTTCATCGCCGCCGGCCTGTTTGCGCTCGCCGCCATTACGGATTGGTTCGATGGGTATCTCGCGCGCGTATTGAATCAGATGTCAGCTTTTGGCGCGTTTCTCGATCCGGTCGCCGACAAGCTCATGGTGGCAGGCGCGTTGATAGTTCTGGTCTGGCTCGACCGGGTGGACATCATTATTGCCTTCATCATCATCGGGCGCGAAATCACCATCTCCGCTCTGCGCGAGTGGATGGCGAAAATAGGGCGGAGCAAAAGCGTCGCCGTTTCGCTGGTTGGCAAAATGAAAACCGCGTCGCAAATGATCGCCATCACGCTGCTACTAATTCACGAAAAATTATTCGATGGCTGGTTCGACGCGCATCGCATCGGCACATGGCTGGTAGTCATCGCCGCCATACTCACGCTATGGTCGATGTTCTACTATCTCAAGCTGGCGGCGCCAAGCGCGCGTGAGAAAATGTAGCCGCGCATGCAGAGGCAGCCTGCCGTTCACATTGACAATAGAGGGCGGTTCTTGAATAATACGCGTTGTTTTTGCGGGAGTAGCTCAGTTGGTAGAGCGCAACCTTGCCAAGGTTGAGGTCGAGAGTTCGAGACTCTTCTCCCGCTCCACATTCCGGGGGAAAGCATATGCTTTCCCCCTTGTAGTTTTAGCGTTATTGTTTTTTTTATAATAAATACCCCAGGCGGGGTGGCAGAGTGGTCATGCAGCGGCCTGCAAAGCCGTGTACGCCGGTTCGATTCCGACCCCCGCCTCCAATTCAGCAGCAAAGCCTGGATGGTGAAATAGGTAGACACAACGGACTTAAAATCCGTCGCTGGGTCAAACCGGCATGCCGGTTCGATTCCGGCTCCAGGCACCATTTCCAGCAATTTTCTTGCTCAAGTCAACAATCGTTTCGCCAGTCAAATTCAGCGCATCCGTTTATCTATATAACTATATGAATATATTAAGTATTTTTATTTGCTGATCGGCGTCAATAATGGGGTGTTCACCTTACTGCAAAGTCATGGTTTTTTCACTACTCTATAAAGTAATTCAAGCATCACAGTTTTGAATTTTGACTGGTTGGCAATCGGCGAGAGCTGGAGCATAGGCAATGAATAATTTCTTTGAAACACCCGCTTCGAAACAACCAACCATAAGCAGCCCATCATTGCGCCGACGCGCCATGAAATTTTTGCGCCAGATTGCAACTGCATGGCTTCTCATCCTGATTCCGGGGCTAGCTTTCGCCGCCACGTTCAACGTTACGGATACCGGCGATTCGGGTGCGAATACGCTGCGCCAGGCGATTGAAGATTTGAATCTCGCCGGGGCGGGTTCCCACGTAATCGATTTTAATACGTCGGGCGGAACGATTAACCTCCTCACTGATCTGCCCAGCATAAGCAACAGCGTCACGCTGAGGAATTCCGGTGCGCCTGCCATCACAATAGGCGGCACGGTAAACTCTCTTGCGACGGTGAGTGGCGCGGAAGTGACTGTCGAGGGCAGAATTTCGACGCCCGGAGAGGTGAATAATGCAGGTACTATCAAGCTTGCCACGCCGCTCACATTTAATATCGGTAGTTATATCCAGACCGGTACGCTCAATATTGGTTTCAGCGCGAACTGCGCTGCTAGCGACAAACTGGTGGCAACAGGCAATGTGTCTCTGGGTGGCACTCTGGCGGTTACCAGGAATGGCTGTACGCCAACGCTGAATCAGGTTTTCACTATCATTTCAACTACTGGTGGCACGATTAGCGGCACCTTAGGCCCTGCCGTCATCAATGTGGACGGATATCAGTTCACGCCAGTCATAACTAGCAATGCAGTAACCTTGACGGTGACGGGAGTGCCGCAGGTTGCGCAGACCATCACCTTTGGTGCATTGTCAGGCAAAACCTTCGGCGACGCGCCGTTCACTGTCAGCGCCACGGCGAGTTCCGGGCTACCGGTTTCATTCTCAGCCGCGCCAGCGAACGTGTGCACGGTCAGCGGCAGTAGCGTGACCATCACAGGAGCAGGGGGTTGCACCATCACCGCCAGCCAGGCGGGTGACAGCAGCCACTCCGCAGCGCCAAATGTGCAGCAGTCATTCACCGTCGCCAAAGCAAATCAAACCGTCACCATCGATCCCGTAGCGGCGAAGAAAATCGGCGACACGGCCACCATGAGCGCCAGCTCGACCTCGGTATTGACGACCTTCACCTATAGCGTGAGCCCGGCGAGCGTGTGCAGCAATGTGGGCGCGCTAGTCACTTTCAGCGGACTCGGCACCTGTACCGTCACGGCGCTTCAGGCCGGCAATGGCAATTACAATTCCGACACTGCGACACTCGACATCGCCGTCGGCGGCACCGCACCTACTATCACCAGCACCACGACCAGCTTCACCTATGGCACAGCCGGTAGCTTCCAAGTAGCGGCCACCGGTTCACCCGCGCCGACATTCAGCACGACGACGGCTTTACCAACTGGCGTCAACCTGTCCACTTCGGGTCTCTTGACCAGCACTGCCGCTACACCCGGCGGCACCTATTCCATCAGCATCACGGCCTCCAACGGCGTACCGCCAGTTGCCACGCAATCATTTAGCCTAGTCGTGGGCAAAATAGATCAGACCGTCACTATCAATAGTCCTATTGGGGCGAAGCAGATCGGTACTACGGCAACCGTGAGCGCCAGTTCGACCTCGGGATTGACGACATTCACATTCAGCGTGAGTTCTGTACCAGCAAGTGGGGTGTGCAGCTTGTCGGGCACCACGGTCAGCTTCAGCGGACTGGGCGCCTGTACTGTCGCGGCGCTGCAGGCAGGAAATGGCAGTTACAACCCGGACACGGCGACAGTGGACATCACCGTGAATGGCACTGCGCCGGCCATCACCAGCGCCAACACGACCACCTTTATCGTGGGCACGGCTGGAACGTTCAGCGTGATTGCCACGGGAACACCCGTACCCACGCTGAGTGTTACTGGCACCTTACCGGCCGGGGTCACCTTCG
>JBAVRP010000027.1:0-70370 GCA_049695115.1 Burkholderiales bacterium
CGGATAACCCGTACCCAAAGCTGAATTCAATAACGAATTACGCATCTTTAGCCATCATTTCGACCATGACGATTTTGGTTTCAACAAAATATTTTTGCGCAGTCACTTAATCAGAGCTTCCTTAGAAAGTTAGCACATCTCAATCGATGCTTAACTTCCTAAGAGCCTTATTTATTAAACATTAACCCGATGTGAATTTCTTGTCGTTTACATCCTCGTCGCCACTTTCACTAACGAGGATATGATGAGACTTTTTGTTAATAATCAAATAGTTACAAAACAATCTCTGTTGCGCCTTGCGGTACTGGCTTGCCTAAGTGCCACCAGCCCCCAAAACTTGGCCTACTCTTCAGCGCTCACCATATATAGTTCGGCGCAACCCGGTTCCATTTCCCCTTCCACTTTTCGCAACGGCGGCCAGGGAATGGCCGTGCCGGGTTATGCGATGGTGCGACAGGAGCGGGATTTTCAATTCTCCAATAATCGCAACAACATCCGCTTCACCGACGTTGCCGCGTTGATCGACCCGACCACCGTATTATTCGAGTCATTGACCGACCCTACTGGCACGCGCGTGGTGGAACAAAACTTCCAGTTCGATTTAGTCAGCACGCAGAAGCTGTTGGAAAAATATATCGACAAAAACATCGGCGTGGTGCAATCGCGCGGCACTTCGACTGAAACTTTTAACGGCGTTCTCACCAGCACCAATGGTGGACTGGTGTTGAAAAATCCCGATGGCAGTGTGCGCATTGTGAATCAATATACCAACGTAAATCTACCCTCGTTGCCCGGCGGACTGATCAGCAAGCCGACTTTGGTGTGGGACGTAGCCGCGCAAAAAACCGGCAATCACAAAACACGCGTGTCGTACCAGACCGGCGGCATGAGCTGGTGGAGCGACTACAACCTGTCGTATTCGGAAGGCGCTGACGCCAATTCGTGCAATCTCGATGTCGGCGCGTGGGTTACCATCATCAACCAGTCCGGCGCTGGCTATCAGGATACCAGACTCAAGCTCGTCGCCGGCGACGTGCAGCGCGCGCAGACTCGCGGCAATGTTGCCGCTGCCCCAATGGCGATGCGGAAGGAGGCAGTGCTAGCCGACAGTGTGGGCTTCGAAGAAAAAACCCTTTTCGAATATCACTTATATACCTTGGGTTTCCCTACCACTTTGCCCGACAATTCAACCAAGCAACTGGAATTATTCCCCACCGCGCGCGGCGTGCCGTGCGAAAAAGCGTTGGTGTATCAGGGCCAGGCCGGAATGGGTTACTACGGCGGCTTGATGACCGACCGCGCTTTCAGCGTTGAATCGAATAAAAAGGTTGATGTCTATCTCAGCTTTAAGAACAGCAAGGATAACCACATGGGCATGCCACTACCGGCCGGCAAAATCCGCGTCTCGAAACTTGATAGTGCCGACAAAACATTAGAATTCATCGGCGAAGATGTGATCGACCATACGCCGAAAGAAGAAACCGTGCGCATCCGTATGGGCAGTGCCTTCGACGTAGTGGGCGACCGTACGCAAAAAGATTTCCGTATCGACATCAATGGACATTGGATGGAAGAAGATATTGAAGTGAAAGTGCGTAATCAGAAAAATGAGGCGGTCAATGTTCAAGTGCGCGAAAACCTGTACCGCTGGACCAACTGGCAGATCAGCAAGAACAACCAGTCATACAACAAAACGGATTCACGCAGCATAGTTTTTCCAATTAGAATTGCCAAAGGTGCCGAAGCTGTGGTGAAATACACGGCGCGCTACACATGGTGATAGCTAATTGATTATATTGAATATTTTAACCTATGCGTGATACTGCTCGACTCATCGCAGAAGCCGTTCTCGATGGATTTAATAAACACTACCGGATTTTCCGCGAGGTGGGTCGCGCGGCGAAACGCCATTTCGAATTAGCCGAATGGTCGGCGACGCAAGTAAGTTCGCGCGAACGGATCGACTTTTATGATGAGCGCGTGAGCGAATGCGTCGAGCGGTTGGAAAATGAATTTCACGCTAACAGCATCAGCGATCTTATCTGGCTGCAGGTGAAGCAGCATTACATCACGCTAATGAACAACCACAAGCAACCGGAATGCGCTGAAACGTTTTTCAATTCTGTCACCTGCAAAATTCTGCACCGAACGTATTTCAACAACAGTTTTATTTTCGTGCGCCCCGCTGTCGCCACCGATTACATGGACGCCGATCCGCCGTCGTATCGTTGCTATTACCCCGAGCACGATGGCCTGCGTGCCACACTGAAACAAATCGTCTCGGACTTTGGCTTGCAGCGGCCGTTCGCCGATTTATCGCGCGATATTCGCAATGTGCTGCGAGCCTGGCGCAGGCAATTGCCGCGTCCTTTTGAGTTGCTTCCCGATTACCAGATTCAAATGCTCGGCTCACTGTTCTATCGCAATAAGGGTGCGTATGCCGTCGGCAAACTGATTAACGGCAGCGCGGAATATCCATTCGTGATTCCGATTCTGCATGACAAAGAAGGCAAACTTTATCTCGACACCATTTTACTTGACCAGCAGTTGCTGATGTTGCTGTTCAGCGCCAACCGCGCGTATTTTTTGGTTGATATGGAAGCGCCGGCGGCCTATGTGCAATTCCTGCGCAGCCTGTTGCCGAACAAACCCAAGGCTGAGCTATACACGATTCTCGGTTTGCAAAAACACGGCAAGTCGCTTTTCTATCGCGACTTCCTGCATCACTTACGCCACTCCAACGACGACTTCATTGTCGCGCCCGGCATCAAGGGTTTGGTGATGACGGTATTCACCTTGCCGTCGTATCCGTATGTGTTCAAGGTCATCAAGGATGTTTTCGCGCCGCCGAAAGAAGTCGATCGCAAAACCGTGATCGCCAAGTATTTATTGGTGAAGCACCATGACCGCGTCGGCCGCATGTCGGATACGCTGGAATACTCCGAAGTGGCGTTTCCGAAAAACCGATTCAGCCAGGAACTGGTTGATGAGCTTCGCAAACAAGCGCCCTCCTCGATCGAAGAAAGCGGGGACACGATTATCGTAAAACACTTATATGTGGAACGCCGATTGATCCCGCTGAATATTTATCTCGACCACGCCAGCGATGAACAACGCCGGCATGCCATCAATGAATACGGCCTAGCGCTGAAACAACTTGCTGCCGCGAATATTTTCGCCGGCGATTTATTATTCAAGAATTTCGGCGTCACGCGCTATGGACGCGTAGTGTTTTACGACTACGACGAACTCGACTACCTCACCAATTGCAACTTCCGAAAAATCCCCGCGCCGCGCAACGAAGAAGATGAAATGTCGAGCACGCCATGGTACACCGTCGGCCCGCACGATATTTTCCCTGAAGAATTCGACACCTTCCTGCTCACCGACCCGAAAGTGCGCAAAATTTTTCTCGAACTCCACGCCGATTTACTCGACGCGGATTATTGGAAACGCATTCAAGATCGCATTAGAGCTGGCCATGTAGAAGACGTGTTCCCGTATCCGCAGGCTATGCGGTTTCAAGGCAAACTTGCCAAGGCTGCCTGATGCACGAACAACAGCAAAGCCCGGAATGTCCGGGCTTTTTTATTGGCACTGAATGAAAATTATTTTTTGACTTCGGCGGGCTTGGCTGGTGCTGCAGGTGCTGCAGGTGCAGCCGGCGTTGCAGGTTTCGCTGCAACTGCTGGAGCTGCAGGCTTGGCTGGTGTAGCAGCAGCGGTAGTTGCAGCAGCAGCTGGTTTAGCTGCCCCAGCACCAGGAGCGGAAGGTGTGACAACTGCGGGTGTGCCTGGTGCGGCTGCGGCAGGAGGAGGTGGCGGAGGTAATGCAGTCGGCTTCACGATGACGCCCTTCTCTGCCATGGCTTTGATATAACGCTCGGCGACCTTGTCTTGCGCTTTACCGAGCAACTCACCATCTTTTTTTGCGGCTTCGGCAGCCTTGGCTTTAGCTTCTTCCGCTTTGACTTTTTGTTCTTCAGTCGGAGCCGGCAACTTGGCGAAGGCAGGCATGGCAAAAACCAGCGCGGTGGTCAACGTGAGGGCTTTGAGCAATATGGACGTCTTCATGTGGTATCCCCGTAAAATATCTTTGGTCAGGCTTTGGCTTGTTGAGCGGCGGTAGCGGGCGCACTCGCGACGATGGGCTTAATCTTGCCGGACTTCACATCATCGTACCAGTATTCGTGATGCTCTTTCGCCCAAGCTTCGTCCACGACGCCGGTGCGCATCGCTTTGTATGCGCCTTCCATGCCGATGGTGCCCATGTAGATGTGGCCGAATGAACCGATGATGAACATCAGCGCGCCGATGACGTGGATGATGCTAGCAATTTGCATCACATTGCGGGACTGGGCGAAGTTGGGAAAGTCCAACACCAGCCCACTCAGGCTAACTAAAATTCCCATCAGTGCGAGCCCGCCCCAGAACCAGACTTTTTCGCCGGCGTTGAAACGATCGGATGGGATGTGTTCGCCCGACGCCAAGCCGCCGCCTTTTTTCAGCCAGAGTATGTCGTGTGCTTTGGGAAAGTTGTCGCGAACAAAAGTGAAAAATAAGCCAATGGCGCAGAGCAAAAATACCGGACCGACAAAGTTATGCAATACGATGCAAAGCGACGCCAGCCAGGAAAACAAGGTGTAACCCAACACCGGTTGCAAGATATGTTTGCCGAAAAACAGAATCAATCCGCTGATGCCCAAGATGCTAAAACTGATCGCGGTCGCCCAATGCATCATGCGCTCGCGGTCAGAAAAACGCTGGATAGTTTTTCCCGCCGGCGGATGCTTGAGCTTCAGGGTGCCTTTTTTGCGATAGAACAACGCAATGATGGCAAGCATCAATGCGACCAGAGAACCGCCATAAAGTGTAATTGGGCCGTTGCGCAGTTGCCGCCAGGTCAAACCCTCGGACTGGATCAGCACGTTACCCTCGGGGTTGCGTGAAGTCGTGGTCATGTTGATGGGGTCGCTTTTGCGGACTTCGGTCCACACCGGCGCGTTGTTCAACGGCTGATCGACCTGGCGCCTGGCGGCTTCCTTCGCCGCATCTGATGCCTGCGCATTCGCCAAACCCGCAACCGCCAAACCGGCAGACAATAACAACACCTGCGCCAAATATTTAGCTTTAACAAACATGGAATCTCCTCACTCCTTTACCGCGGAATCTTTATAGTTTTTGAATTCAGTTCGCGCGTTTGTATTCGTTCTGGTTCTCGCTGCGTGCGCGCAGGTCGTTTTCCCAGGCTTCTTTATTATTGGCATACTTGGCGTTATTCCACGGCTGCGTGTCTGCCTTGCCTTGGTATTTGCCTTGCTGGTAAGTCGTCACCTGAGCGCGCTCGCACGCGCCCAGAAGTAAAACAGACAATGCACATCCGGCAACAACTGCGATTATTTTTTGAGCGATCACGATTTGCCTCCGGGTGCCGGCGCGGCAGGTTGTTTCGCGCCATCGGGCTTGCTGTAGGCAGTGGACCAACCCCAAACTTCGCTGCCTTTGCCGCGGATGGTGACACGCTCGCGGTAAATATTCGCCACTTCGTCGCCATCGCCTGCCAGTAGCGCTTTGGTGGAACACATTTCAGCGCAGGCCGGTAACTTGCCTTCGGCCAAGCGGTTACGCCCATATTTTTCGAATTCCGCTTTGCTGCCGTCAGCTTCAGGGCCGCCTGCGCAGAATGTGCATTTGTCCATTTTACCGCGCTGACCGAACAGGCCGGTTTGCGGGTATTGCGGGGCGCCGAATGGGCAGGCGTAGAAACAGTAGCCGCAGCCGATGCACAAATCTTTATCGTGCAACACCACACCCTGCTCGGTTTTGTAAAAGCAATCCACCGGGCACACAGCCATGCAAGGCGCGTCGGAGCAATGCATACATGCAACGGAGATGGATCGCTCGCCCGGCACGCCGTCATTGATGGTGACTACACGGCGGCGGTTCACGCCCCACGGCACTTCGTGCTCCTGCTTGCACGCAGTCACACAACCGTTACATTCGATGCAGCGTTCCGCATCACAGAGAAATTTCATTCTAGCCATTTTCGTCTCCTCTATTCAGTCTTATGCGGCTTTGCTTATCTGGCAAAGGGTGGTTTTTGTTTCCTGCATCATGGTTACCGAATCGTAACCGTACGTGGTAGCAGTGTTGACCGCTTCGCCACGCACTATCGGTGCTGCCCCCTCAGGGTAGTATGCAAGCATGTCCTTGCCTTCCAGCCAGCCGGAAAAATGGAAAGGAATGAATACCACTCCCGGCGCGACGCGGTCGGTCACTTGCGCCTTCACCTTGAGCTGCGCACCCGAGGGCGACTGGACGTGGATGTATTCATTATTGCGTACACCGCGGTCGTTCGCATCTTTCGGATTGATTTCGCAGAAGCATTCCTGCTGCAATTCCGCCAGCCAGGGATTGGAGCGTGTTTCCTCACCGCCGCCTTCGTATTCGACCAAACGTCCCGATGTAAGTACCAGCGGGAATTTTTTCGAATAGTCTTCCTTGTTCTGCACCGTCTTGTACAAAGTCGTTAGACGCCAGAAAGCTTTTTTGTCGTCGTGGGTGGGATACTTGGCGACCAAGTCGGGACGCGGGCTATATAAAGGCTCGCGGTGTATCGGCACGGGATCCGGGAAATTCCACACTACCGCGCGCGCCTTGGCGTTACCGAACGGGTGGCAGCCATGCTTCATCGCGACGCGAATAATGCCGCCGGATGAATCGGTTTTCCAGTTTTTACCTTCGGCCTTTTTCTTTTCGTCTTCGCTAAGGTCGTCCCACCAGCCGAGTTTTTTCAGCAACACATGATCGAACTCAGGGTAACCCGTGGTCAGTTCAGCGCCCTTGGAATGCGAACCGTCTTCCGCCAGCAGGTTCACGCCCTCCCGATCGACACCAAAGTTGGCGCGGAAATTACCGCCGCCTTCCATCACATGCTTGGAGGTGTCGTAAAGATTGGGCGAGCCGGGATGCTTGAGTTCCGGCGTGCCGTAGCAAGGCCAGGGCAAACCGTAGTAATCGCCGTCGAGCACGTAACCGGTTTCCTTGTCCACTCCGCCTTTGGCGCGCAGGGTTTTTACGTCGAATACATGCTGGTTGCGCATGTGCGCCTTGAGGCGCTCGGGCGATTGGCCGGTATAGCCGATGGTCCAGGTACCTTTGTTGATTTCGCGCAGGATGGATTCGGGTTCCGGCTCTTTCCATTTGCGGCCGTTGCGGTCAACGTCGATGAGTTTGCAGTTCTTCGACAACTCGGCACCGAAGCCCATTTTCTCTGCGAAGGCCTGCATGATGGTGTGATCGGGCATCGATTCGAACATCGGCTCTATGACTTTTTCGCGCCATTGAAGCGAACGGTTTGAAGCAGTAGCCGAACCGGAGGTTTCCAGTTGCGTAGCGGCGGGCAACAAATACACGCCGTCTTTGCGCACGCTTGCGGCCATCATGGCAGTAGCTGATGGATAGGGATCGATCACCACCAGCGTATCGAGTTTTTCCAGCGCCTTGAGCATTTCTTTGCCTCGCGTCTGGCTGTTCGGCGCGTGGCCCCAAAACACCATGGCGCGGATGTTGCTATCTTGATCGATGGTGGCGTTGTCATCCATCACGCCATCTATCCAGCGCGAGACGGTGATGCCGGATTTTTCCATCATGCCTTGCGAAGCGTATTGCTTTTTGATCCATTCGTAATCGACGCCCCATACACTGGCCCAGTGTTTCCATGCGCCGGCGGCAATGCCGTAATAGCCCGGCAGCGAATCCGGATTCGGACCCACGTCGGTCGCGCCTTGCACGTTATCGTGGCCGCGGAAAATATTGGTGCCGCCGCCCGACACGCCGACGTTGCCCAACGCCAGTTGCAATATGCACGATGCGCGTACGATGGCGTTGCCGGTGGTGTGTTGCGTCTGGCCCATGCACCAGACGATGGTGCTGGGTTTGTTTTTCGCCATTGTCTCGGCGACTTTCAATACTTCGGCTTCCGGCACGCCGCAGACTTCTTCGACTTTTTCCGGCGTCCACTTGGCCATGATTTCGGCTTTGACCTTATCCATGCCATATACGCGGTCGTTAATGTATTGCTTGTCTTCCCAGCCATTTTTGAAGATGTGATACACGACGCCGAACAGGAAAGCGATGTCGGAACCGGAGCGCAGGCGCACGTACTGGTCGGCTTTGGCGGCAGTACGCGTGAAGCGTGGATCGACCACGATCATCTTCGCGCCCTTCTCTTTCGCGTGCAGTGCGTGCAACATCGAAACCGGATGCGCTTCCGCCGCGTTGGAGCCGATATACATCATGGCTTTCGCGTTTTGCATATCGTTATAGGAGTTGGTCATCGCGCCGTAACCCCATGTATTCGCCACGCCCGCCACGGTGGTCGAGTGGCAGATGCGCGCCTGATGGTCGCAGTTGTTGGTGCCGAAGAACGACACGAACTTGCGCATCAGATACGCTTGCTCGTTGTTGTGTTTGGAGGAGCCAACCCAGTAGACCGAATCTGGGCCGCTTTCTTTTTTCAGCGCCATCAGCTTGTCGCCGACTTCGTTGATCGCCTGATCCCACGTGAGTTTTTGCCATTTGCCGCCGACCAGTTTCATCGGCGTCTTGAGGCGGCGTGAATCATGGTGCATGCCATGCTCGCGGATTGACGCGCCCTTGGCGCAATGCGCGCCGAGGTTGAGCGGCGAATCAAACGCCGGTTCCTGGCGCGTCCACACGCCGTTTTCCACGACTGCGTTCACCGTGCAGCCTACGGAACAGTGGGTGCAAATGGTCTTTTTGATTTGCACATCTCCGGCTTTTTTCTCATCGGCCGCTTGCGCCCTGCCCATGAATGAGAAAGGCAACTGGCTGGCAAAGGCGCCGACACCGACGCCTAATCCGGAGCGCTTGAGGAATGCGCGGCGATCCATCGTGGACAAATTCATGCGGCCGATTACACCGCGCATTAAACGATTGGCGCTGCCGTTGGTATTGGTGGATTTTTTAGTGAGCATCATGGTCGTCTCCTCGCTTAAATGCGGGTGGTGCGGTAATAGTGCTGATTGTGTTCGGTGAGTCTATAGCCAGTGGCTTTTTGCTCGGCTTGTTTTTGTTCTGCCGTTTTTACTTCGGGAATCGCTTTGCCGGCTGTGATCACTACGGCGGCGGCACCGGCACTACCTGCGCCGAGAGCGAACAGGAATTTACGGCGGCTGGTACTGGGTTTGCTGGCATTCATGGTCAAACCTCCTGAGATAAACGAAAATATAATAACTATTTGATTTTATTAAAATTTTTCTAGCGCTACATTTCGAACGATTCGGCTTCTGCGGCAAAAAACGCTTGAGCAAATTCTGCCACACGTTTGTAAAAATTGGCAGTGCCGGATTGCTGTACCGCCTCAAAAAATTTACCGTACCATGATGCTACAAAATTCTGAAAAAAGCTTCCTTGCAGCGCAACATCCGCAGGTGGGGTTTCAGCGTCGCCCGCCGCGAGAAATCTCATTACATCCATTATAGCGGCCACGTGGTCTTCCGACTGGCTCGAACCCGGGTGCGTGGCAAGCCCCAATTTGCCGAGTTCGCAGCGCAGAGCGACTAGAAACTGCGTACCTTCAATATATTGCGCGTAGTGGGTGCCGTAAGGCGACACTTCCGACGCGCCGACGCCGACAAATAAAGTCTGATGTTCAGCGCGAGCGTCTTCGGCGGGAACCATCGCGGCAGCCTGCTGTAATTTCGCCCACGCCCTGGCCAGCGGCGCATCGTCGTCCGCGCCGACCATTTCATCGGCGCCGGCAATCGCCTGCATCAATTTTTCGTCCGGTCCATCAGCGAGCAGACGCGCGAGCAACGCGTACCAGCCCGCTCGCGCCTGGTCTTCCGGCATAATTTCTATCTGGGCCGTCATGATTTCGTCGGGATATCGTGAATGCTGGCTTCATTTTTGTTTTTCATCATGTCCACCACGCGACAGTCGGCGCACATTTTCAAGCGGTTCAACGCGCCGTCGCCGCCGAACATCGAATGGCCGGTGAGTTTGCCCAGCATATTGTCGATCACCTGGCGAGTGGCGAACGGTTTGCCGCAACAAACACAATTAAACGGCTCGGCTTGGTTCAACACCTGCTCCTGCTTGAACTGCGCGGCGAGCAACAGACGCGGCACCAGCGTGATGGCTTTTTCCGGGCAAGTGGTTTCACACAAGCCGCATTGCACGCAATTGCGCTCGATGAAACGCAGCTTCGGCGTCTCAGGCGTATCCATGATGGCCGATTCTGGGCAAGCGCCGACACACGACATGCACAGCGTGCAGGTGTCTTTGTTGATTTTGATGCCGCCGTACATTGCGCCCGCAGGCAACGGGATTTGTTCGGGCTTTTCTTTGGCGTGCTTGAGCAAATGTTCAATGGCGAATTCGAGCGTAGTGCGCTTGTCGTTAAATAAATTGAACGCGGCGGGTGCGGGGATTTGCGCCGGTTTCAGCGACCAGATTTCCTGCTCCAACTGCACAATATCGTCTCCGGCAACAATGGAAAAATGCACGCCGGTGTAACCCATGCCGTGCAAAATCGCCGCGCCGATTTGCATTTGTTTTTCCAGCGCATCGCGATACTGCGGCGCGTCGTCTTTGCAAGACAACACCACAACTTGCGACGCGCCAAGCGAAATCGCGCCGAGCAACATGTCGAGACCGGTCGAAGCGATATGAAAACTTTCCATCGGCATCACGCGCGCGGGCAAGCCTTTGCCGCGCCGCGCGAGCTTGGCGATGGCTTCGCGGCCGGTGCCAGCGTTGTGTATCAACAACGCCGCGTCGCGTCCGCCCGCGTCGCGGTAAGTTTGCAATAAGGTTTTCATGCGCGCGCCAACGTCGGTCATGCGCGGATATTGGTAGGTCATCGCGCCGGACGGACACACCGTCGCGCAGGCGCCGCAACCCATGCACAAATGCGGCTCGACTTTAACCTTGTTGCCGTCGGATGAAATCGCCTTGGTTGAACACACGTCGATGCAGGCGGTGCAGCCGGTTTTTTTCGAGCGGCTATGGGCGCAGATTTTTTCTTTGTAGGCAAAATATTTCGGCTTCTCGAATTCGCCTTTGAGTTGCACGATTTCCAGCAAGGCTTCGGCCAACTTGTCCGCGTCGTTGCCGGGGCAAAAATAGCCTTGCGGCGGTTGGTGTTGTTTGAATGCCGGCTCGTTGCGCAAATCAAGCACCGCATCGAAGTTGTCGTTGCGCGCGGTAGCGGCACGCTGAAAATCAATCGCGCCTATCGAACCGCAAGCCGTCACGCAGGCGCGATGCGATTTGCATTTATCCAGATTAATTTGATACGAAAAATCAATCGCGTTTTCCGGGCAGGCTTTAATGCAGGCGTTACAACGCGTACAGACATCAAGGTCAATCGGGTTGGCTTGCCGCCAGATCGCTTCAAAATTGCCGAGATAGCCGGTGAGTGAAATCGCATCGCCGGAGTAAACCGGATAATCGCGTAGCGTCGGCAATTCTGCGCCGCTATTGTCGGTGAGCAATAGCGCCACTTCCATTTGCGCCGATAATTTTTCCGCCCATGCCAGTGCATTTTTCGCCGGGCCGATGATGAGCAATTCGCCGTCGGACTCGTACGACACGCTCGCAACCGGCTCCGGGTCTTTCATCGTCGCGGCGGCGATAAGCGCGGCGAGTTTCGGCGTCGCGTCTTTAGCCTCGGCGCTCCAACCGCCCATCTCGCGGATATTCACAAAACGAATCGGCGCGTAATCGTCCGGACGTTTGGCGTGAATGGAAATCTGGTTGAACAGTGCGGCTTCTTGCGTGCAGGCTATCGTGAGCGACTCGCTGCCCATCGCATCGGCGAGTTGCGCCGATTCCTTGCGGCATAGTTCGTGATGAATGATTAAAGGTGTATCGAGCTTGAGGCCGGCGGACAAGGCTTTGGCGTCGAGCAACATGGAATGATTACAGCTACAGACCTTGATATTTTTATTCAAGGCTGCAGCGGGTTGTTTCGCGTCCAGAATCTAACTCCTCCGATTACAGCAATCGCTTTATTTTATACCTGAAGTTGGGATTTTCTTATTATAAAAACTTCAATATAATCAAATAGATATATCATTATTTTTTCAAGTCACCAGATGTTGCGGCGACCCCTTTATATAGGCCTCTATGTTATCGATTAACTGGTCGGAAAGGAACTGCATCGCGCCGTCGCTGGCCCATGCGACGTGCGGAGTGAGAATAAAATTGGGCAAACGTAAATCAAGCAAGGGGTTGCCCTCCTTCGGCGGCTCCTTGGTTAACACGTCGAAGCCCGCGCCCGCGATCAAGCCTTCTTTCAACGCCTGCACCAACGCGGCTTCATCGACCAAGCCGCCGCGCGCGGTGTTAATCAGAATTGCGCTACGTTTCATTTTGCGCAATTGTTCCATGCCTATCATATTGCGCGTGTCCGGGGTCAAAGGCGAGTGCAGGGAAATAATATCGCTTTGCGCCAGCACTTGATCGAGCGGCGTAAATTCGACGCCCGGCACTTTCGGCGGCGCGTGGTCGGCGAACAAAACATTAATGCCGAAGCCGCGCGCGATTTT
Organism: Burkholderiales bacterium; assembly: GCA_049695115.1. Taxonomy (GTDB): domain Bacteria; phylum Pseudomonadota; class Gammaproteobacteria; order Burkholderiales; family JBEEJL01; genus JBEEJL01. The sequence continues at coordinate 12,578 of JBAVRP010000027.1, forward strand.
GGCCGTGCCCTGGCCGAGCGCGCCTTCGCCGATAATGCCTATCGTGGAACCGAACAAGTCGCGGATCGGATGATCGAAAAAACAGAATTGATCGACCTGTTGCCAGCGGCCGTTTTCCACATCACGCCGATACGCCAGTATGCTCCGTTGCAGCGCGAGGATCATAGCGAAGGTATGTTCCGGCACGGTGTGCACGGCGTAATTGCGGATATTGGCGACGGCGATGTTATTGGCTTTGCAATACGCGACATCGACTACGTCGTAGCCCGTCGCCGCGACCGCTATCATCTTGACGTTTGGCAATCGCTGCAAGGTCTCCGCGCGCAAAGGCACCTTGTTGGTGATAACGATAGTTGCATCACGCAATTTCTGCGGCAGTTCGCTCTCCGTACTGACGGCATATTCCTGCCAGGTATGCTCAAACGACGGACGACGGACATTCGCCTGCAAAGTGGAACGATCAAGAAACACAACATGTTGCATGTGACATATCCTTATTTGTTATCAGCCCTGTATCGAGCCGCTGGTAAGCGCGCCGTAGGACTGTTCTTCCTTGCTGACTTTTTTCTTCGGGGTACGATCGTGTGTGCGCCAGTAATCCGACGCCGCGCCGACGCCGCTACCCGACGTTACTTTGATGCCGACATCAAGCATCGCCATTTCCGCACCGGCAATGGCGCCCATCAGCATCAATTCATTCAGATCGCCGAGATGGCCGATGCGGAATGCCTTGCCCGCCAACTTCGACAGGCCTGCGCCTAGCGCAAGATTGTAACGGCGAAACGCGACGTCAATCACATGCGCGCCGTTAATCCCTTCCGGCACCATTATCGCGGTCACCGTATCCGAATGCCATTTCGGCTCCTTGGCGCATAAGTTGAGTTTCCAGCCCTTGGTCACCGCGGCACGCACGCCTTCGGCCAAATAGTGATGACGGTGGAAAATATTTTCCAGCCCTTCTTCCTCGATGATGTCGAGCGCTTCACGCAGACCGTAAAGCATGGTGAGCGCGGGCGTGTAAGGAAAATAACCGCTGGCGTTGGCTTTCATCATGTCGCCGATGTCGAAATAACAACGCTTGCATTGCGCCGTGGCCATCGCCTTGAGGGCTTTCTGGCTGAAGCCGACCAGCATCATGCCGGCGGGCATCATCATGCCTTTTTGCGAACCGCTGACGGCGAGATCGACGCCCCAATCATCCATGCGAAAATCTATGCTGGCGAGCGAGCTGACCGCATCGACGTAAAGCAAGGCTGGATGTTTGGCGGCATCCAGTGCTTTGCGCACCGCCGCGATATCGCTGGTGACGCCGGTGGCGGTTTCATTATGCGTGGCGAGCACGGCTTTGATTTTGTGCTGTTTGTCGGCCTTTAATATTTCTTCGTAACGCTCCACCGGCACGCCCGTGCCCCACTCCACATCCAAAGCCTCAACATCGAATCCCAGGCGCTGCGCCATATCAATCCATAAATGGCTGAACTGGCCGAAGCGCGACGCCAGCACTTTTTCGCCCGGCGACAAGGTATTGGTAAATGCGGCTTCCCAACCGGCCGTGCCGGAGCCGGTGAAGACGAAAACCTGGCCGCTGGTGGTTTTGAATATTTTTTTCAGATCGCTCAAGACGCTCATCGACATTTCCGGGAAGCTAGACGAACGATGATCTTCCATCGCCACCATCATCGCGCGCTGCACGCGATCGGGTACATTGGTGGGCCCGGGGACAAACAAAAAATTACGGCCTGGCATACGTGTGCTCATGAGAAAACTCCCTATAAATAATGAAATAAAATCCGTTGGAGCCGATTCATTACGCAGCTTGGCCTGATTTTGCGGCGGAGCGATTTACCCGTTCACACCTCAACAAAAATGCCGCTTGTAGCAGCAATAGAGGTGACGGGAATAGCGACGTGGAATCGGTTTGGTATGACGTATAGATTATTTTTTAGCGTTTTGACTAGGAACATTTAACTCCGGCGCAGCCAAATTGTCCAGTTGATTTTGCTGAATATTTTGCTGCACTTGCGCCTGCTCCAGCGCCAGCATTTCTTCCTGCGCGCGCCCCTCCTCTCGCGCCAGCTTCAGCGCCAATTCCTCTTCCACGTCCACTTTTTCCGCCTCGACAATTTCCTCCGGCGTCATCGCCCATTGCCGCGCATGGCGGATTTTTTTCATCATCTCCGGCGGAATCGGATCTGGCTGCGAATAATCGCCGACATAAATATCCAAACCATCCATGATGTTGAAATGCGGATCGCTCAATAATTTTTTCAATGCCAAACGGCGCAAACTCTCGTCGGCTTGTTGCTTAAAAAACGGCGCCACGCCTGATTCCAGATTCACGCTGTCGATGGTCGGGAGCGCTTCCGGCTTAACATTCACCGCCTTCGCGTCCGCGCTCACCACGCTCGCAGCTTTGGCTACATCAGCTGCCGGCAAATCCGTACTCGCCTTCTCCTGCTCCGCCTGCAACTTGCGTCGCGACCAGCGCGAGAGAAACGGTTTTTTATCGTCGTCCGAATTTTGCATAATCAAATTTTAGCTCACTTCGCCACGTCACGCCGTTTCGGCTTTTTCACCTCAGGCACATAATGCCGCACCACATAATCACTCACCCACACCGCCATATCATGCGGCATCGCCACGCCATCCACATTCTCGCCCGAATCCATCCACCGCGCTGCCTCGCCGAAACTCAGCGTCACCTCATACGGCTTCGCCACATCGTCTTCCAAACGCCACATCACAAACACCTTCGGATCCGTGCCGCCGATATTCAGAAAATAATTCTCCGATTCATCGCGAAAAAGGCCCAGCGTAAACCCGCCATATATATAGTGTGTGGCTTCCGAGTCAGCAAACACCACCTTCCCCGCTGCGGGCTCGTCCGAGTCCGGCAACACTGCAATCGCCTCCCACCTGATCGGCACCCAGCGGTTCGACGTCAAGCGGCGCTCCATGATTACGGCGAGGGGAAGACTGACCTTTTCCATACCTCTATGCTACGCGTAACCTAGCGGGAATCAAGATGACCAGGCTTTCGCGTCGCGATTCCTACGCCAAACGCGAAATTAATTCTGCCCCACCCTGATTTCTGGTGCTATTGACCTGTATACTCACCGGCCATGCTTGCATGACGTCCGGTTCGTACGGTTGCAACTGCAATTTCACCGTGTCCGGCTTGGTCTGCGGTGACATCCATTCGGCCCAGTTCCGTTCGGGCACAATCACCGGCATGCGGTCATGAATTGACTGCATAAGCGAATTAGCCGATGTCACGATGATGGTACATGATTCAATCACCTTGCCTTCGCCTTGCCAATGTTCCCATAACCCGGCCAAGGCCAGGGGGCTGCCATCCTTCGCCGACACATACCAAGGTTGCTTTACGTTCGGAGTAGCTTGCCATTCGTAATAGCCATCGACAGGAATCAGACAGCGCCTTGATTTGAACGCGCTACGAAACGCCGGTTTTTCGGCTACCGTTTCTGCCCGCGCATTACTGGTGGCAAAACTGATTTTCGATTCCTTAGCCCATGACGGCAGCAAGCCCCAGGTCAGCGGCAACAATTCACGTTCGCAGTTGGGCATCAAGCGTACTGCTTGTATCTGCAATGATGGCGCGATGTTGTAGCGCGGGCTGAAATTTTCCGGGGAGCGGATGTTGTTGTCGGGTACGCCGAAACGCAGCGCAATTTGCTGAGGAGGGGTTTTCTGCGTGATGCGCCCACACATGACAACTCCTTTTGAATCTGCTATCTTGATTACTGTAACGTTAATCAAGTAATAAAATTATGCAATTAAATCAACGACATGGCGGTAAACGCCGCGGCGCAGGCCGCAAGCCCGGTAGTGGCAAGTGGAAGGAACCGACCGCCACTATCCGCCTGCCCGTCAGCGTGTGCCAATCATTACAAAATAAGCTGAATGTTCCGGAACGACAAGTCCCCCCTGATGGTTATTTGCCTGCGCTGAATCCGCTCGTGCTGCAGCTTCCGTTGTACATGTCGAAAGTGCCGGCGGGTTTCCCTGCGACTGCGGATGATTATATCGAGAAACGATTGGATTTGAACCTTGCCTTGGTCAAGAACAAAGATACGACATTCATGGTGAAAGTCAAAGGCGATTCCATGACCGGCGCTAACATCCAGGATGGCGACATGTTGATTGTCGACCGTTCGCTTCCCGCAAAAAGCGGGCGCATCGTTGTCGCCGCGATACAAGGCGAAGTAACGGTGAAGCGCTTCAAAATCAAAAAAGGCGAATCCTGGCTGATGCCGGAGAACCCCGCTTATGAACCGATGCTGATTAGTGCGGATAGCGATTGCACTATCTGGGGCGTCGTCACCCAGGCCATACATCCGCTTTGAATTGCCTCTAAAGATTTATGACATTTCAATATGAACGCTTCCATCGACACTTTGCTGCAGCGTCCCGATATTTGGCTCATCGGTCAATTGCCCTCGTCCACGCGCACGGCCATCAGCTCCGGTTTCAATGCGCTCGACCAGGCATTGCCCGATCACGGCTGGGAGCAAGGCGCGCTGACCGAGATACTGAGTAACGAGCAAGGCATCGGTGAACTCTCGCTGTTGATTCCCGCATTACGCCAGGTGTCGCAATCAGGTAAAGGCATTTTGCTGGTGGCGCCGCCGTTTATTCCGTTTCCGCAAGCCTGGGCCGCGCATGACATCAACCTGCAGCAAGTTGTCATCGTACGCGCGCACAAAAACGACCAGCTGTGGGCAATGGAACAAGCGGCGCGCTCAGATTCTTGTGGCATGGTCATTGGCTGGGCTGCAAACCAACGTGGCCTCGGACTGAATTACCAAGCCTTGCGTCGATTGCATGTCGCCGCTACAGCCGGTGGCACGGCGCTGATTTTGTATCGTCCATTGCAAGCGGCAGATGAGGCTTCCCCCGCACCTACGCGAGTTACTGTCAGCACACATAACGGCTATCTGCAAATGCGTTTGATCAAGCGGCGCGCCTCACTGATGTCAACTGAAATAAGATTGCCCATCTATCCCGCGCATTGGGCGCGCCGTCGTAATGAAATATCAGAAACGGAACGGACTAAAAGCAACGCAAAATTTTCCTTCGTATCATTAATCCATCCGTCCGCTTCGCCACAGCGACATGCGTTGCGCTGATTGCTATCATGCTGTGGATTGCGCTCTCGCTACCCGAATTGTCTCTGCAGATTGCCGAGCGTGGTATTGATGAAACTCACCCGCTGGTGGTCGCAAGCGGGCCTGATACACGCCCCATCGTATGTGCCGCCAACCAAAGCGCCCGACTTGCCGGCATCCATCGCGGCATGGCCATCGCCTCGGCGCGTGCCCTGGCGAATGATTTACGCGTAGTGCAACGCCAGACTGGGTTTGAATATGACGCGGCACATAACTTCGCCTGTTGGGCCAGCCAGTTCACGCCAAACGTGACACTCAAACAGAATGAAGGTTTGTTGCTGGAGGTCAAATCGACTCTGCGCCTGCACGGCGGATTGGGAGCGCTGCTCAACAAACTCAAAATGGGTACCGACCAACTTGGCTACCACGTGGTCTGCGGCGTCGCACCGACGCCACTGGCTGCATGGCTATTCGCCAAGGCACGTGAACAAGGCCTGCGTATGCGCGCGTGTACCGGGGTCGGCGAGCTGGAAATGCGGACAGCACTGTTGCCATTAACTTTATTCGACTGGCCGCAAGAAACTTTGCGTAAATTGTCCGCGCTCGGAATTATGCGCGTCGCCGATTGCCTGGCGCTGCCTGCCGAGGGTTTCAGCAAACGCTTTGGCCCCGATCTCTGGCTGGATTTGCAACGCCTGCTCGGACGCCTACCCGATCCTCGCGCTTATTTTGTGCTGCCGGAAACCTACCACGCGCGCACCGAGTTTGGCTTTGAGGTCAACGATGCCATGGCGCTACTGTTTCCTTTAAAACGTTTACTGTCGGAAATGGAAGGCTTTCTGCGCGGCCGTGGCGCGGGTGTAGTCGAATGCCGCTTGCTACTGGAGCATAGCGGCAAACAGTCTTCCACTATTTCAATTCGCGTAGCCAAACCGGAACGACATACCGATCGACTACTGGCTTTAGCGCGGGAACACCTGAACAAGGCGCAGCTACCCGCCACCGTGTTGGCGCTATCCATTCATGTCGATCGCCTGCTGCCGCTGATCGAATCCAGCGCGAGCTGGCTGCCCGACCCCAGACAACAAGCCGATGGCTGGTATCAATTGCTCGACAAGCTCACGGCAAGATTGGGCAGCAACAACGTCTATCGCCTGCAAGCAGTGGATGAACATCGGCCGGAGCAGGCATGGAAATCTGTCGGCGTAAGCGAAAAATGGAAGACAATTTCGCAAAACCATTACGCGCAGACAACAAGACCACGACCCTTATTTCTGCTGCCTTCGCCGCGCAAACTGTTACTCGATGACGACAGCCCGCTCTGCCACGGCAAAATCGATTTACTCGCCGGGCCCGAACGTATCGAAACCGGCTGGTGGGATGGGCAACCGGTGATGCGTGATTACTATGTCGGCCGCAATCCGCACGGCGAAACCCTGTGGCTGTATCGCGATTTGCGTGAAAGCCGCAGTTGGCATCTGCATGGTTACTTTGCCTGATCATGCTGCCCGCCTACACCGAACTGCATTGCCTCAGCAACTACACTTTTCTGCGCGGCTCATCACACCCGGAAGAACTGGTGCGGCAGGCGAGCAAGCTGGGTTATCACGCGATAACCATCACCGATGAATGTTCTCTCGCCGGCGTAGTGCGCGCATACGGCGAAGCGAAACATGTGGGAATGAAGCTGATCGTCGGCAGCGAATTCATCTTGCAGGATGGACTCAAGATTATTCTGCTCGCCACTAATCTTAATGGCTACGGCAATCTGTGCGAGCTGATCACGCTGGCGCGCGGCCGTTGCGACAAAGGCAGCTATGCCATTTCCCGTGAAGATTTCCACCATGGTATCGACGATTGTCTGTTGCTGTGGTGCCCACACGAATCGTCGCAGACGTTGCAGCAAGACGCACACTGGCTGTCGCAAACTTTCAGTCGCCGTTGTTGGATCGCGGTTGAATTGCTGCGCGGCGCCGATGACGATCACTGGCTGGCTCAATGCCGTGCGCTGTCTGCTGAAACGGGCTTGCCATTGGTGGCAACGGGCGACGTGCATATGCATGTGCGCGCGCGCCGGCGGCTGCAGAATGTCGTCACCGCCATACGCCTGAACAAAACGGTCGCGCAATGCGGCGCGGCCCTGTATCCGAACGGCGAACGCTATCTGCGCCCGATAGGCCGTCTGGCCAAACTCTACCCTGCCGATTTGCTGATCGAAACGCTGAACGTGGCGGAGCGCTGCCAATTTTCTTTGGAGGAAATCAAATACGAATATCCGGAAGAAGTCGTGCCCACGGGCGAATCACCGGCCGCGTATTTGCGCCGCCTTACCTATGAAGGCGTAGCGGTGCGTTATGCGCAGGGTTTGCCGGACAAGGTGCGCGGCATTATCGAATACGAACTGGCGCTGATCGGCGAGATGCAGTACGAGGCGTATTTTTTGACGGTGTATGACATTGTCCAATTCGCGCGCGCACGCGGCATCCTGTGCCAGGGCCGCGGCTCGGCGGCCAACTCGGCGGTGTGTTATTGCCTCGGCATTACCGAAGTCGATCCCGACCGCATGTCGGTATTATTCGAACGCTTTATTTCCAAGGAGCGCAACGAGCCGCCGGACATTGATGTGGATTTTGAGCATGAACGGCGCGAGGAAGTGATTCAGTATCTGTTCGCCAAATACGGTCGCGATCGCGCCGCAATTACGGCTACCGTATCGACTTACCATGCCAAAGGCGCGCTGCGCGATGTCGGCAAAGCGCTGGGGTTTTCTCTGGACCAGGTGGACAAGCTGTCCGCCGCCATGACCCTGCGTTATGAATCGGGCATTCCGGCGGATCGCCTCGCCGAAGCGGGCTTCAGCGCGGACAACGACAAAGTAAAATTGCTGGTGGAATTGGCCGACGAGATTGTATCGTTTCCGCGCCACCAATCGCAGCATACCGGCGGCTTTGTGCTGGATAACCGCAAGCTGACCCGGCTGGTGCCGGTAGAACCGGCGCGCATGGAACATCGCACCATCATCCAATGGGACAAATACGATCTCGACGCCCTGGGTTTGATGAAAGTGGATGTGCTGGGCCTAGGCATCATGACCTGCATCCGCAAGACGCTCGATCTGGTGAACGGCTATCGCGGTACGACATTGCGCATGCAGGACATTCCGGCCGAAGATCCAAAAGTCTATGACATGCTGTGCCGGGCCGACACCATCGGTTTGTTTCAGGTGGAGAGCCGCGCGCAAATGGCGCGGTTGCCGACGCTCAAGCCGCGCACTTTTTACGATCTGGTAATTGAGGTCGCCATTGTGCGGCCCGGCCCGATCAAGGGCGGCATGGTGCATCCGTATCTCAACCGCCGCGCCGGACGCGAGCCGGTGACTTATCCGTCGGAAGAAATCAAACACATACTCGAACGCACGCTGGGCGTGACCATATTCCAGGAACAGGTGATGGCCATCGCCATTGCCGCAGCAGGCTTCACGCCGGGTGAAGCCGACCAGTTGCGCCGCGCGATGGCGGCGTGGAAACGCAAAGGCGGACTGGAACCGTTCAAGGAGAAACTCATTAAAGGCATGCTGGCGCGCGGATATCAGCAAAACTATGCAGAGCAGATATTTGAAATGGTAAAAGGCTTTGGCGATTACGGTTTCCCGGAATCGCATGCGGCGAGTTTTGCGCTGCTGGTGTATGTGTCGGCGTGGCTGAAGTGCCATGAACCGGCCGCGTATGCGGCGGCGCTGCTCAACAGCCAACCGCTGGGATTTTATTCGCCTGCGCAAATCATTTACGACGCGCAGCGCCATGGTGTCGAGGTGTATCCGGTGGACGTGCTGAAAAGTGACGACTACAGCAAATTGGTACCGGACAACCAAGGCAAACCCGCGATTCAGTTGGAGCTGAGGAGCGTCAAAGGTTTATCCGAGGACGGCGCGTTGCGATTGGTTGAAGCACGAAATCAAAACACGTTTGTTGATCTGCATGACCTCAAGCAGCGCGCGCAACTGAATATGAAAGACATGAACGCGCTGGCCGACGCCGATGCGTTCGCCACGCTTGCTGGCCATCGACGCAACGCCATGTGGACCACGCTCGGTACGGATAACCTGACACCGCTGTTGCGCGGCACGCAAACGCAGGAGCGTCAGCCTTCGCTGCTGCCGCCAACCGAAGGCGAAGACGTAGTGGCCGACTACGCCCATGTCGGCCTGACGCTCAGGAGTCATCCATTGAAACTGTTGCGCCCCGCATTGAGCAAATTAAAATTGCGCTCCTCCAATGACATTCAACAATCGCGCCCCGGTCAGTTGATGCGCACCACGGGCATAGTCATTAACCGCCAGCGACCGGACACCTCATCCGGCGTGGTGTTCGCGACGCTGGAAGACGAATACGGTTTGATCAATATCACCGTGTGGCGCAACGTGGCCGAGCGCTATCGCGTCGCGCTTACGCAGGCGCGCCTGCTCACCGTGTACGGCACCATCGAGCGCGACGAGACGACGGTTTATGTGGTGGCCGGGCGGCTGGTGGATCATTCAGAGCTGTTAGGTGGATTGGCGACTAGCAGCAGGGATTTTCATTAAATACAGTGTAGCCTGGATGAAGCGTAGCGAAATCCGGGTTTCGTTTTTTCCATTGCACTTGACAGATAACTTGACTAATACTTTACATATTCCCAAGGGATTCGCTGCAATCGCCCAAATCGTAGGGCGGGTCCCACCCGCCCTACGATAGCGCACTCACTTTGCTAAGTGGCACAGCAGAAGCTATTTTTTACTACGATATATCTCACGCCGGTTGCCGATCTGCAGCGCAAGTATGGTGAGATTTTTATCCTCGATGCTGGCGATAATGCGGCAATCGCCAACGCGGTAACGCCAAAACTCGCCCAACTCTGAGCCCTTCAAGGCTTTGCCAGCCGCCCTCGGCTCGCCAGTGGCAGCTACCCGTTTATCAAGATAATCAACAATTTGCTTCGCAACTTGCTTGTCAAGTTTGCCAAGCTGCTTCAGTGCCGTGGCGCCGTATTCAATCTTCCATGCCAAGCGCTTTTCTCACTTGCTTGGATGTATAGGTGGCTTCTTTGCCGCTACGAACACGCTTCAACGCTGTCTCGGCCAGAAATAAATCTTCCATGTCCTGCAGATGCGCGGCAATAGCCTCACGGATATAAAATGTTTTGCTGCGGCCTGTTTTGTCCGCCAGACTTTCAAGCCGGGCTTCCATTTCCTCTGGCAGACGAATCGAAATAGCCATACGGCCTCCTGAATTAATTGCGATACAAGTATCGCATAATTGGTACGTTGTCACAATACCAAAGCTTATGTAGCGTGCACACTGCGCACGACCAATTAAATGAAACCCTATCGTGCGCAGTACGCACGCTACTAACGCTTATACTTGACTGATAACTTGACTGATAACTTGACTAATACTTTAACTTATCGCCCCAGCGCCTTTCGCAAACCCGGGTTTTACCCCTAAAATAACGGATGTCAAAATACACCTGGAATGAAGGCAACTTCGCTTTCGTTGACGTCGAAACCACCGGCGGCACGGCGGGCGACGACCGCATTACGGAGATCGCGATCATCACTGTGGATGACGGCGTGGTGGAAGCCTGGGCTAGCCTGGTCGATCCGGATTGCGACATCCCGCCTTCCATCCAGAGCCTCACCGGTATCACCAATGCCATGGCGCGCGCCGCGCCGACGTTTCGATCGATTGCCGATGAGGTGGCGGCCAAACTGCACGGGCGGCTGTTCGTCGCCCATAACGCCCGTTTTGATTATGGCTTTGTGCGGCAAGAACTCAAGCGCGCGGGCATCGATTACAGCACGCGGCCGCTGTGCACCGTGCGCTTGTCGCGCGCGCTGTTCCCGTCATATCGCGGCTTTAGCCTGGATAACCTGATTAAACGATTTGAGCTCACCGTCACCCAACGCCACCGGGCCCTGCCCGATGCGCAGGCCTTGGTCGATCTGATGGGCATCTACGCAAAACTATTCGACGCCGAGCAACTCGACAGCACCATCCGCACCCTCACCAAGCAGGCGACCTTGCCGCCTAACTTGACCGGCATAGACATCGACGACATTCCGCAACAGCCCGGCGTGTATCGCTTCTACGGCCACAATGACCTGCCTTTGTATATCGGCAAATCGGTCAATTTGCGCAAACGCATTTTGAGCCACTTCACCATCAGCGCCAAACAAGGCAGCTCGCAACGCGTCGGCCTCGAAGCGCGGCGCATCGAATTCGACACCACAGCGGGCGATTTGTCGGCGAGCATACTGGAGCTGCAACAAATACACGCCCTGCAACCGCTGCATAATAAAAAAGGCCGCAAAGGCGCAGGCGGCTATCTGCTGCGCCTGTCGCATCGACTGCCCTTGGTGGAAATCGTGCCGAGCGATGCCGTAATCTCGCTGCGCGATCACGATTGGTACGGCCCCTTCTTCAGCACCTCCGCCGCGCGCACCTTGCTTGCGCGCATGGCCAAAGAACACCGCCTGTGCCTCATCATGATGGGCCTGGAAAAACGCCGACCGCCCTGCTTCGGCCATCAGCTAGGCGCCTGCGACGGCGCGTGCGTCGATCCCAGCAAAGGCGAAAAAATGCTGCTGCGCCTCGCCATGGCCCTAGCCAAATACAAACTCCCCACCTGGCCCTATCGCGGCCTGCTGGTCATCACAGAAAAACACGCAACGGGCGAGCGCGAAGAAGCACACGTATTCCACGACTGGTGCCACCTCGGCCGCGCCACCAACGAAGACCAGCTCGCGCAACTCACCGAGACGACGGCGCGCGGACGCTTCCGCGCCGACATGTATTACCTGCTCAGGCAAACCATCATCAAGCAAAAACGCGCGGGAGAGAATATGCGCGTGATTCCCGCGCAGATAGGTGGTGGCAAAATCCAGGACTTGGTGCAGGCCGCCAAATGAACAGATACTGCCCAATGGAATTTATGTGGAGATTAGGCTTCGGTAAACGGTGCTTTCAGCACTATTGCGCTAACCAGTAGCAATATACAATGGCGATAGAGGTAGAGTTTATTTCTAGATAACCATGCGCTGCCTTGACCACTCTAAATCAAGTTACAATTAGCAAAATGGAATACTGAGGAAAATAGATTGTCGACAAAAAGAAAAAGTATACCTTGGGAGGCACCACCACATACCCTTGCAAAAATTTCGATTTTGCGGGCTTATTTATCGTCCTGGTATACGATTTTAGGACAGTCAAAGCGCAATCGCGCACTTTGGTACATTGATGGTTTTGCCGGCCCTGGTGAATATACAAACTCACCTAATGGGTCGCCCCTTGCAGCCCTTGCATCAGCAAAAACATCGCTCGAATCCCTCGGTAACAGGTGGGTAGCAAATGAGGTAAATTGTGTATTTATCGAGCAAGACAAACAAGTATTTGACCATCTTAAAAATACTGTTGGCATCACCAGTAATCACTCTAAAATAAACAAGCATTTTTATAACTTGTCATTTATAGATGGGCTGAGAGAACTCAGAAAACAACCATCTAACCCTTTCTTACAACAATGCCCTGTTTTTGCGTTCATAGACCCCTTTGGCGCTAAGGGTATTCCATTTGAAGAGATTAAAAATTTACTTGCCCAGGAAACTTCTGAGGTGCTCATTAATTTCGATTCGGATGGAATTGGCAGGATTTTTTTGGCCGGGAAGGACGCTAATCACGAAAAAATATTGAACGAAATATTTGGCGATGAATCTTGGAAATTGGAATTGGCGAAGTACACTATCTCACATGAACTTTATCGCGGCGTTCTGAACTTGTATAAACAGAAGCTCCGCGCGCTACCTAATGTGCGTTATGTCTTTGCGTTTGAAATGCTGTCATCAAAGAACACTATCAACTATCACTTGGTATTTGCAAGCCAGCATCCCGTCGGCTTGGAGAGGATGAAAGAGGCGATGCAAAAAATTTCAAAGAGCGGCGACTATTGTTTTTCCGACGCACACCATAATCAATCTACGATGTTCCGATTCGATGAACCATCGACTTATAGTTCACATTTATTTGAACAATTTCGTGGACGAGTAGCTAAATATTCCGAATTACGTGACTACGCGCTAAATGAGAGCCCATTTACAAACCCTAAAAGTATGCTTAAAGATTTAGAAATTAAAAATATGGTCCTTGTTAAAAGCGGCGATCCAAAGCGTCGGAAAGGTACGTTTAACGAAGAAAAGCTGATCGACATAACATTTGAGCAGGGAAGCTAGCGTGGCGCGGAAAACAAATATTGAATGGACTGAAATGACGTGGAATCCTGTTACCGGTTGCACGAAAATTAGCCCTGGATGCAAGCATTGTTATGCCGAAACTATGGCAAAAAGACTCAAAGCAATGGGCTCCGCCAGATACCAAGCAGGATTTAAACTAACTTTGCAAGATGACCTAGTTGAATTACCGTTGAAATGGAAGAAGCCGCGTGTCGTTTTTGTCAATTCTATGTCCGATCTTTTCCAAGAAAAGATACCACTCGATTTTATCAAGCGCGTTTTCGACACAATGCGTCGTTGTCCACAACACCAGTTTCAAATTCTAACCAAACGACCGGAGCGTTTGGTTGAAATTGCACATGAATTGGAATGGAGCAAAAATATTTGGATGGGTGTCAGCGTAGAAAGTCAAGACTACGCCTATCGCTCTAAACTTCTGAGCCAAGTGCCAGCACAAATTCGATTTCTTTCAGTTGAACCGCTTCTAGGCCAAATTAAAAAATTACCTCTAAAGGGTATTCATTGGGTAATAGTTGGGGGTGAGTCTGGATTTGGTGCGCGTCCTATGCAGCCAGAGTGGGTGGAGGAAATTTATTTGCAGTGCAAAACTAAAAATATCCCATTTTTTTTCAAGCAATGGGGTGGAGTTCAAAAACATCACACAGGCAGAGAATTGTTTGGCAAGACTTTCGACGAAATGCCTGCATATAGCTACGCTTAAGGATATTGCTATTACCCTTATCTGGGGCTCAATATATGTTACAACTAATTGAAATTTAAAAAATAGCACACGCCCATGAGCCAACTATTAATCGCTAACTACATCCGCGAAATTGAAAAATATATTCAATACGGCGGCGATAAAAAAGAAACCAGTATACGTCGCGCGTTTGCCAACCTGCTCAGCGCCTATTGCAAGCCGCATGATTTATTATTGGTGGATGAAATAGAATTCCCCACCAAAACAGGCACCTTGGTTTATCCCGACGGCACCATCAAAGACGCGCTGCGCCTGACTCACGGTTATTGGGAAGCCAAAGACCAATACGATGACATTGATGTCGAGATAGAAAAAAAGCTCAAAAAAGGTTACCCAAGCGACAACATCCTGTTTGAAGACAGCATCACGGCAGTCTTGTTACAAAATGGCAGTGAATGCTTACGCGCGGAAATGCGTAACAGTGAAGAGCTGGATAAGCTCATTCGCCGCTTTGTCGAATTCGAACGACCTGAACTGCAAAGCTTTAGGTTGGCTATCGACCAATTCAAGCAAGACTTGCCAGAAGTATTTACCGCTTTGCGTGACTTGATCAGCGCGCACCTTAAAACTAACAAGCCATTCAAAACTGGCCTGAATACCTTTTTGAAGCTGTGCCAGGATTCGATCAACAAAACCATCGTCCTCGACGATGTGCGTGAAATGCTTATCCAGCACATCCTCACCGAAGATATTTTTTATACAGTTTTCAACGACACACAATTCCATCGCGAGAATAACATCGCGCGCGAATTGCAAAAAGTCGCCGAGACTTTCTTCACAGGCGCGACCAAGAAAAATACCTTAAAGCGTCTGGAAAGCTACTACGGAGCGATCAAACAAAGCGCGTCAGGCATTGCTAACCACCACGAAAAGCAAAAATTCCTCAAAGCCATCTACGAGAATTTTTACAAAATCTACAACCCGAAAATGGCCGACCGCTTAGGGGTGGTCTATACACCGAATGAAATTGTACGCTTCATGATAGAAAGCACCGAGTCGCTGGTGCATAAGCATTTCAACAAATTATTATCCAGCAAAAGCGTCGAAATTCTTGATCCCGCCACTGGCACGGGTACGTTCATGACTGATTTAATTGAACATTTCAAAGGTGACAAAAAAGCACTCGAATACAAATACAAAAACGAATTGCACTGTAACGAAGTGGCGATCTTGCCCTATTACATCGCCAACCTGAATATCGAATTCACCTATTCACAAATCATGGGTGAGTACGCGGAGTTTCCGCATATATGTTTTGTCGATACGCTAGATAACTTGGGATTTAAACAAGAACACACAGGTCGTATAGAAGATTTATTCAGTGCTGGCATGACCGCAGAAAACACCGAGCGCGTCAAAAAGCAGAACGCTAAAAAAATCAGCGTCGTCCTAGGCAATCCGCCTTATAACGCCAACCAATTAAATGAAAACGACAACAACAAAAACCGCACTTACGACGGCATAGATAAACGAATAAAAGATACCTACATTCATGAGAGCACTGCGCAAAAAACCAAACTCTACGATATGTATTCACGTTTTTTTCGCTGGGCCAGTGACGGGCTGGATGAAAACGGTGTCATCGCCTTTATCACCAACCGCAGTTTTATCGACAGCCGCACCTTTGATGGTTTTCGCAAAACGGTCGCAAATGAATTCAACGAAATTCATATCGTTGACCTAGGTGGTGATGTACGCGCGAATCCCAAACTATCCGGCACGACGCATAACGTATTCGGCATTCAAACCGGTGTTGCCATCAGCTTTTTGGTCAAGAATAGAAAATCAAAAGGCTGCCGGATTTGCTATGCTCGTCGCCCTGAGATGGAAATAGCAGATGACAAATTGTCTTATCTCGCCGAAACCAAACTCGACACGATTGAATTTGAAACCATCACGCCTGACAAAAACAATAACTGGATCAATCTGGCGGATAATGATTTTGAAAGTTTGATTCCCATCGCCAACAAAGAAACCAAAGCCGTTAAAAGCCAAGCGAAAGAAAATGCGATTTTTAAATTATTTTCGCTAGGTGTAGTTACCGCACGTGATGAGTGGGCTTATGACGACGATGAGAAGGCCTTGAATAAGAAAATTGATTTCTTAATAAAATCATATAATCACGACGTAAAAAAATTGTCACTGAAATCAAACAAAAAAGATATTACTGACGAGTTAGCCACAGACTTCAAATGGACGCGTGCTGTAAAAAACGATCTCAAAAAAGGTATTAGTTATGAATTCAACAAAGATTTAATACAGGAAAGTCTTTACAGACCGTTCGTAAAAAAGCAATTGTATTTTAGCAAGCAGCTCAATGAAATGCAGTATCAGCTAAATCTAATGTTCAAAAATGCTGGAAATATTGCTATTTCTTTTCTATGTGTTTCGTCTGAAAATAAATTAGCCGCAATGGCTGTCAATTGTAATTTTGACTATTGTTGTCTGAAAATGGGGAACGGTGGAACACAGGCAGTTTCGTATTGGGCTTACGATAAAGATGGTAACCGAACCGATAACATCACTGACTGGGGCTTGTCACAATTCACCAAACATTATGCCAAACTGAAAACTCCCATTACCAAACTAGCCATTTTCCATTATGTGTATGCCGTAT
Source organism: Burkholderiales bacterium (assembly GCA_049695115.1). GTDB lineage: Bacteria > Pseudomonadota > Gammaproteobacteria > Burkholderiales > JBEEJL01 > JBEEJL01. The sequence continues at coordinate 29,347 of JBAVRP010000027.1, forward strand.
TGCACGACCCAATCTATCGTGAAAAATATGCACTAAATTTGAAGCGCGAATTTCCACGCATTCCTTTCTACGCTGATTTCTGGCAATGGGCTGGGTGGGGCGAGGCGTTGATGAACGCGCACATCGGGTATGAAAACGTCAAGCCAACAAAATTAAAACGCGTCGATCAAGCGATCAAAAACCCGAAGGCGAAGTTAAAAGCCGATAAGGAAAACGGTTTGATTATTCTCGATGAAGCTACGACTTTATCCGGCGTGCCTGCGGCTGCGTGGGATTACAAACTCGGCAATCGCAGTGGGCTGGAGTGGGTGTTAGACCAATACAAAGAAAGTAAACCCAAAGACCCGACCATCCGCGAAAAATTTAACACCTATCGTTTCGCCGATTACAAAGAACACGTTATCGATTTGCTCGCGCGCGTATGTACTGTGAGCGTGGAGACGCAGAAAATAGTCGAAGACATGAAAAATCTGTCGCGCTAATAGACAACTTCCTGTTTATATTAATATTTTATTGAAAACAAAGGTGCTACTTTTAATTTACTCGCCTGAGTTTGTCAGTTTAACCTCTTTATTCAAAGGCCCACAATAATAGATAAGTTATATAAATCAATTAGTTAACTATTGTACGTCAAGTCCACTTGACATAAAACTTGACTTATACTTGACATATAATTTATGCTTTTTTCATGGCATACATCCCCCTTTTCACCATCACTCCCGCCTTGCTTTTGGAGGTCGAGCAGGTAGCGGCTTTGCGTCAGCGCATACAAAGCGCGGTGGTGGATCTTGCTTGGATTCCTGCTTTGCAAAAAGATACGCGCACGCGCAACGGTCATGCTTCTACGGCGATTGAGGGAAACCCGCTGACGTTGGAACAAGTGCGCGCTTTGGAAGAAGGGCGCGAGCTTGCCACACCTGGCGAACGGCCCAAGCGCGAAGTGTTGAATTATTTTGCCGGGTTGCGTTATGTTGAAAAGAACGCAACCAAGAAAACCATCCGCCATGCGGAAATTTTAGCGCTGCACAAAATACTCGCAGGCGAGGTGATGGACCAAGGCGAGGCAGGAAAATATCGGATGATGGCTGTGCGCGTCGGCAGTTATCGCCCGCCGCCCGCTGACGCTGTTTCCGGTTTGATGTTTGAGTTGTTGGAATGGTGGAACGGTGCGGCACAAAAACTCTCGCCGGTGCTGAGTTGGGCCATTTTGCATTATCGATTTGAAGCGATTCATCCTTTTGCCGACGGCAATGGACGCACCGGCCGCGCGCTTGCGTTATGGGAGCTGTATCGGCGCGGGTTCGATACGCATCACATTTTCTCGGTGGATGAATATTACTGGGAGGACAGGCCGCAGTATTATTCCGCGCTGGATAAGGTGCGCAAGGATGGCGACGACCTGACGGCATGGCTGGAGTATTGCGCCATTGGCCTGCGGCAGACACTTGAGCGGGCATGGTTGCGGATTCAAACTTTGCAGTTGAAATCATCAGGCAAAGTAGTCTTGCGCCCACGTCAGGAGCAATTGCTTAACTTATTGCGCGATCACGGCAGCTTGGCACCGGGCGAAATCTGGAAGGCGTTGGATATATCAAGACAAGGCGCACTGGATATATTGCGCCCGCTGATAGACGCTGGCTTGGTTGAAAAAATCGGCGGGAAAAAAACGGGGCGCTACGCCTTGAAGAAATTATGAACGAAACCGAACAAGCGCTGGTCTCCGCCAACCGCGAACTGATCACCCGCTTCGAGAAAAAAATCCAAACCACTCTCGCCCGCGTGCGGGGTGAAGAAGCGTAAATCTTTAACTTTATAACTTATTGTTTATATTCAGATATTATATAACATTTGCTTGCTAAGTTTTCGTTTGGCCATGCACTAACCTTTTTTTTGGTCGAATTTACGCTTGCCAGATCGTTCTCAATTAAGCTACACTTGTTCTCAATATGAAAGCACAAGCCCTTCCCCAACCACAACCGTTAGTCGAAATTCTGTTTGGCGCTTATCGCCGGCAGATTTTGGCTTTGCTGTTGTTGCGCCCTGATGAAAGTTTTTATGTACGTGAAATCGGTCGGCTGACTGGTGTGCCGGCTGGATCGCTGCATCGTGAATTGAAATTGTTGTGCGATGCTGGTTTGCTGCTGCGTTCTTTGGCGGGCAATCAGGTGCGCTATCAGGTCGATCGCGCTTGCCCAATACAAGAAGAACTCGCAGGAATTTTCCGCAAGACAGCTGGGCTGGCGGATGTATTGCGCGAGGCGCTGGCGCCGCTTGCGGGCAAGATACGTTTGGCGTTTATCTTCGGCTCCGTTGCGCAAGGGAAGGAGCGCGCGACCAGCGATGTGGATGTGCTGGTGGTAGGTTCGACTTCGTTTGCATCTGTAGTTGAAACGTTGAACTTGGCGAGCGAGAGTTTGCATCGCAACGTCAACCCAGTGGTGATGACCAAGGCTGCTTTCACGACCAAGCATGCCGCGCGCGACCGCTTCGTTACCAGAATTGCGAAAGAGCCGAAAATATTTCTCATAGGGGATGCGGATGAGTTTGCAGAACTTGCTGAAAATCGGGCAGCTTAAGGAACACCCGCCTGATGCCGACGAGGTGCAGCGGCTGTTAGCCGCAGCCGCGAGAAATCTCGCCGACGCACGCGTGATGACCATAAGCCCTGAGACGCGCTTTGATGCTGCGTACAAAGCCATCATGCAGGCCGCACTCGCCGCTATGATGGCTAATGGCTATCGACCGGACACAAACAAACCGGGGCATCATGTAACGGTAGTGCAAGGCTTAACGCTAACTGTCGGACTTGCCGCCGCGCGTATCACGGTTCTTGATACGTTACGGCGCAAACGTAATCTGTCTGACTATACGGGCGAGGATATTGACGATTCGTCGGCGGAACATTGCATCGTCGAGGCTGAGAAGATATTAAAGGATGTTATGGCTTGGCTCAAAGTAAACCGACCGCAACTGATAGCCTCACAAAAATAATGGCGCAGCGACTTAGATAACATGAGACAGAACTACCCAGCCACCCCCTAAATCCGCTATCATTTCATTATGGCTACCACGATACCCATTTTCGACAAACGCGTTCCCAAGGGGGCGCCGCTGGCTACGCCTTTGGCCGGTGAATCGCACCTGATTACCGACACGCGCGGGCGGCCGTTGCGCGATTTGCGTATTTCAGTGACGGACCGTTGCAACTTCCGCTGCATTTATTGCATGCCGAAGGAAGTGTTTGATCATAACCATGAATTTTTGGCGCATTCGGCGCTGCTGACGTTTGAGGAAATCGAGCGCCTGGCGCGGATTTTTCAGACTTTGGGCATCGAGAAAATCCGCTTGACGGGTGGCGAGCCGCTGGTGCGCAGGAACCTGGAAAGGTTGGTTGAGATGCTGGCGCGCATTCCGAATATGGATTTGACGCTGACCACCAACGGTTCGCTGTTGAAGAAAAAAGCGCAGGCGTTGAAAGACGCGGGCTTGAAGCGCGTGACCGTGAGCTTGGATTCGCTTGACGACAAAATTTTCATGGCGATGAATGATGTGGATTTCCCCGTCGCCAAAGTATTGGAAGGCATCGACGAGGCGGCGCGCGTCGGCCTGACGCCGATCAAGATCAACATGGTGGTGAAAAAAGGTTTGAACGACCATTCCATCGTCGATATGGCGCGCCACTTCAAAGGCACGGGCCATATTGTGCGCTACATCGAATACATGGACGTGGGCGCGACCAACGGCTGGCGCATGGATGACGTGGTGCCGAGCAGCGAGGTAGTGCGCATGATCAACGAACACATGCCGCTGGAAAATGCAGACGCGAATTACACCGGCGAAGTGGCCGAACGCTGGCGCTACAAAGACGGCGGCGGCGAAATCGGCGTGATTTCGTCGGTGACGCAGGCATTTTGCAAAGACTGCACGCGTGCGCGGCTTTCGACTGAGGGGCAGATTTATACTTGCCTGTTCGCTACGCAAGGCCACGACCTGCGCGCGCTGTTGCGCGGCGGCGCGAGCGACGATGCGATACGCGGCGCGATTGCTTCTGTTTGGGGATTGCGCGCGGATAATTATTCGGAGATACGGACAGAAGAGACGGCGAAGTTGCAGAAGGTTGAGATGTCTTATATTGGGGGGTAATGGTAGTTGTCATTCCGAACAAGGAGAGGAATCTGCTGTGGCTTTGGTTTGGGAAATGAAAAAGCAGATTCTTCGCCTGCGCTACGCTCTGGCTCTGAATGACAATAAACTGAGCGTTATTCCGAACGAAGTGAGGAATCTGCTGTTGTAGTTGCGTTACGAAAGGCAAAAGCAAATTCTTCGCCTCCGCTGCGCTCCGGCTCTGAATGACACCGCTTGGGGAGATGTCTTATAGTGGGGGTGAAGGTTGAAGTTTACTCAATACTTTCTCGCTACCCGTGAACGATCGGACCGCGTTGAAATCAAAACGAAATGGATACAACAGGCTATTGACCACCCGATTAAGGAACAAATACAAGCCGATGGTAGAATACGTCGTTGGGGAAAAATAGCTGAGATGGATAATCGTGTTTTGCGCGTAATTTTGTTAGAAGATGGCGAGACGGTTCATAACGCTTTTTTCGATCGCACGTTCAAGGAATAATCATGAAAGTTCAATACTTCGAAGATACTGATACGGTTTTAGTGACACTGAATAATAATCCTGTGGCCGAAACCAAAGACCTCGACGAAAACACATTGCTTGATCTGGACAGCGAGGGAAATCTTGTAAGCATTACTATTGAGCATGCCAAAGACCGCGCGGATATTTCTAATTTTTCGTTTGAACAGGTTGCGGCCTGAGTTTTGTAGTTATGCTTACCGATAACCCATCCCCACCTTCGCCCTCCCCTTGAAAGGGAGAGAACAAAAGCGTTGGGTTACGCCGCTTCGCAGCTAACCCAACCTACGAAAAATTCATACTTCCTCTCCTCGTTTGAATATGCGCCCCACTCTTTCCCAAGTTTCCAGTCTCCTTACCGTCAACGTCAACGCCACTAACGAACTTGGCGCGAGCGAGCCTGTCGCGATTGCGGCGGAACGTCCGCTTACGCTTTATATCGACAAGCGCGAGATTGTGACTTTGATGACGCTTGGCGCGCAGCCGGAATTATTGACGCTGGGTTATTTGCGTAACCAGCGTTTGGTGAAAGATATTTCAGACATCGTGAGCGTGCAAGTGGATTGGGAGTGTGATTCCGTCGCAGTAAACACGCGTAACGGCATCGCCGATCTTGACGGTCGCATGGAGAAGCGCACGGTGACCACGGGCTGCGGCCAGGGCACGGTGTTTGGCGCGGTGATGGATGAAATCAAATCGATAAAACTTAATAATAATCAAATACTTACACAAGATAGGCTATACGCGCTACTCGACAACGTGCGCGTGCACGACACGATATATAAGTCAGCCGGCGCAGTGCATGGCTGCGCGCTCGCAGATAAAGACGGAAAAATTTTGACCTTCGTTGAAGATGTCGGTCGGCATAACGCGGTCGATGCGATTGCCGGTTGGATGTGGCTGGAAAATATTTCCGGCCATGACAAAATTTTTTATACCACTGGTCGATTAACTTCCGAGATGGTGATCAAGGCCGCGCAAATGGGCATTCCGTTTCTGGTGTCGCGCTCGGGCCTGACGCAAATGGGTTATGAGATAGCGCAGAAAATTGGAATTACGATGATAGGTCGCGCGGTGAATAAACATTATTTGTTGTTTACTGGAACGGAGAGATTCAAGGCAATATGAAGAAAAACCCTTTTTGTTTTAACTGGATTCCCGCCTGCGCGGGAATAACGGGGATGGAAATAATAATTTCACGTTACGCATGATGTTGTGTAGTTTCGACCCTTTAATACCGTCATTCCCGCGCAGGCGGGAATCCAGCAATAATAAATAACTCTAGCAAAATATGTTTACTATGCCATTGAGAACATGAAAATAACCGGACTGATACTCGCGGGCGGACAAGGGCGTCGCATGGGTAGCGCCGACAAAGGACTGACGCCGTTTCGCGGCAAGCCGATGATTGCGCATGTGATCGAACGTTTCGCGCCGCAGGTGGATGAGTTGATTATCAACGCCAATCGCAGTCTCGAGGATTATGCCAAGTTTGGTTACCCGGTGATTGCCGATGAAGTGGGTGGCTTTGCCGGCCCGCTCGCGGGTTTGGAGCGCGGGCTGGCGTTGGCGCAACATGATTGGGTGGCGACAGCGCCGTGCGATTCGCCGTTTCTACCGCTGGATTTGCTTACCCGTTTGCGCGAGGCGGCGGAGAAAAATTCCGCCCAACTTGCCGTGGCGAAAACTTTTGACCAGGCGCATCCGGTGTTTTGTTTGTGCCGGCGCGATGTGCATGAGCACTTGAAAAATTTTCTGCAAGCGGGCGGGCGCAAAATCGACGCCTGGTATAAGACACTAAAAATTGTGGAAGTCAGTTTCGACGACGAAGAGGAAGCATTTAATAATTTCAATACGCGAGAGGAGTTGGACGAATGGCAATGATGAAATATTTGCACACCATGGTGCGCGTTACCGATCTTGAAGCTTCGCTCAAGTTTTATCGCGATGCGTTGGGGCTGGAAGTGTTGAGCGTGCGCGAAGTTCCCGCAGGCAAATTTACTCTGGCATTTCTCGCCGCGCCGGGCGACACCAGCGCGCAAGTCGAGCTGACTTATAACTGGGACCCGGAGACTTATACTGGTGGTCGTAACTTCGGCCATCTCGCTTACGCGGTCGATGATATTTATGCAACATGCGAACGATTACAACAACACGGCGTACAAATCCTGCGCCCGCCGCGCGATGGACATATGGCGTTTGTGCGCTCGCCGGATAATATTTCCATCGAGCTATTACAACGCGGCGATCGCTTGCCGCCGACAGAACCGTGGAAATCGATGTCCAATGTCGGCGTCTGGTAAGCTCTATTTACGTCGCACAATATAATATTATAACTAATTGATTATATTGAATAATTTATGAACAAAAAAACTCTCACCGAAGCCAGTTGCGCCGACAATTTTGATCCCAATTCGATGCCGGTCGCGAAAGCGCGCGAGTTGATACGCGCGTATCTCACGCCTATAACGGGCGTCGCGCGCGTGCCGATACGCTCGTCACTTAATCGCGTGTTGGCAGAAGATATTATTTCTCCGGTCAATGTGCCCGCGCATCGCAATTCAGCGATGGATGGTTACGCCGTGCGCTTCGCTGATTTGAAAACGGATGGCGATACAACATTAACCATGATTGGCACATCGTACGCGGGCACCCAATTAGCGGGAGTGATGAAGCCGGGTGAATGCGTGCGCATCATGACCGGCGGCACCGTGCCTGAAGGCGCGGACTCAGTGGTAATGCAGGAACGCGCTAAGGCTGATGGGAAAAATATTTCCATACTCGCCGGCGTGAAGCAAGGCCAGAACGTGCGTTATCCGGGCGAAGATTTGAAGCTGGGCGAAGCGGCGCTGAAAAAAGGCTCGCTGGTGCGCGCAGCGGAATTGGGTTTGATTGCCTCGCTCGGCTTTGCCGAAGTGCCGGTGTATCGCCCTTTGCGCGTCGCATTTTTTTCCACCGGCGATGAATTGAAATCGGTCGGATCACAATTGGGCGACGGGGAGATTTACGACAGCAATCGTTACACCATCTTCGGCATGTTGACGCGCATGGGTTGCGAAGTGCTCGACATGGGCGTGGTGCGCGACGACCCGGCGCAGCTTGAAGCGGCATTCATCGAAGCAGCGAAAAACGCCGACGTGGTGATCACCAGCGGCGGCGTGTCGGTCGGCGAAGCGGATTACACCAAAACCATTCTGACCAAGCTCGGCGAAGTGGTGTTCTGGAAAATCGCCATGAAGCCGGGCCGCCCGCTCGCTTATGGCAAAGTCGGCGGCGCGCATTTCTTCGGTCTGCCCGGCAATCCGGTGTCGGTAATGGTGACGTTTTACCAATTCGTGCGCGATGCGTTGCAGGTGCTGATGGGGCGCGAAAATGTGTTGCCGGTGCCGGTGTTGAAAGCCATTTGTACCAGCGCGATCAAAAAAGCGCCGGGGCGCACGGAATTCCAGCGCGGCATTCTGACGCAAAATAATAACAGCGCATGGGAGGTGCGCGTCACTGGCGACCAAGGCTCGGGTATTTTGCGCTCGATGAGCGATGCCAATTGTTTCATTATCCTCGACGACCAAACCGGCAACATCGCGTCGGGCGCCGAGGTTGAAGTACAAGTCATGGAAGGAGTCGTATGAGCATCCCCGCAAATATGCGTGCTGTTGAAATTACCCAACCCGGTGCACCGGAAGTATTAATCGAATGTTCACGCCCTGTCCCGCAAGCGGCGGCAGGCGAAGTGTTGATCAAAGTCGCGGCGGCGGGCATCAACCGCCCTGATGTGTTGCAACGCCAGGGCAATTACAAACCGCCGCCGGGGACAACCGATATTCCGGGCCTTGAAGTGGCGGGCGAAATCATCGCCCTCGGCAGCGGCGTCGGAGAATGGAAAATCGGCGACAAGGTTTGTGCTCTCGTGGCTGGCGGCGGTTACGCCGAATATTGTGTCGCGCCTGCTGTTCAATGCTTGCCGATTCCCAAAGGCTTGGGCATGAGCGAGGCCGCCGTGCTGCCGGAAACTTTTTTCACCGTGTGGAGCAATGTATTCGACCGCGCAAAACTTTCGTCCGGTGAAACCTTTATGGTTCAAGGCGGTTCCAGCGGCATCGGCACCACAGCGATACAACTCGCGCGCGCCATGGGCCATCGCGTATTCGCCACTGCAGGCAGCGACGACAAATGCGCGGCGTGCGAGAAACTCGGCGCGGAAAAAGCCATTAACTACAAAACCCAGGATTTTGTTGAAGAAATTAAAAAACTCACCAATGGCAAAGGCGTCGATGTGATACTCGACATGGTGGCAGGCGATTACATACCGCGCGAGGTGAAATGCCTGGCCGATGACGGACGGATTGTATTGATCGCGTTTTTGCGGGGCCCGCTGGCGCAAATGGATTTCAAGGATGTGTTGATGCGACGGCTGACGATTACCGGTTCGACATTACGTCCGCGCCCGATTGCCTTCAAAGGAGCCATTGCGAAAAACCTGCGCGAAAAAGTCTGGCCCCTGATCGAAGCGGGCAAGATCAAACCGGTAATGCACAGCTCGTTCGCATTGCGCGATGCGGCCAAGGCCCATGCCTTGATGGAAAGCAGCGAACATATCGGCAAGATTGTGCTGACGATTGGCTAAGTAAATGGCTCTTGCACTGACGCCGAAACTGGCTAGAATGGCAACTGTCCCAACTTTAGCTGACGCAAAATAACCTATCTCCGGAGGAATCTGATGAAAGCATCTTTTATAGTCCTGGCAGTATCGGCAACTCTATTCGCTTCATGTGCAGCCCGCTTGCCCGGCGTGGCAAGCGGCTCTACCCCTGCGGGCGCTGAATCGGCCAAAGCTGCGCCCCCCGCCATGACCACGGCGACGGCGCCAAGCACAACCACTGCTGCCGCTGCAGCGCCTGTGGCGAAAGCCGTTTCCAGCGGCGGCGCGATAAGCGCTTCTTTGGTTCCGTTACAAGGTTCCAAGGTCAACGGCACGATTCGCTTTACGCAAAAAGGCGACAAGGTCAATGTTGCCGGAGAAATTTTCGACCTGACGCCGGGGCTGCACGGTATTCACATCCATGAAGCGGGCGATTGCAGCGCGCCTGACGGCACCTCTGCCAAAGGCCATTTCAACCCAGCCAACAAAGCACACGGCGCGCACATGGGCGAGCGTCACGGCGGCGACCTGGGCAACCTCACCGCCAATGCTGCTGGCATGGCGAATTTGAATCTGGATGTCGATGGTATCGCGCTTAACAGCAGCAGCGCGAATGGCATCGTCAACCGCGCGGTAATTGTGCATGCCGACCCGGATGATTTGAAAACGCAACCGGCGGGCAATTCGGGCAAACGTATTGCCTGCGGAATAATAGTCCAGAAATAATTCTCATCCCTCCAACAAAGGGAGACAGCATGCAAAGACGTGATTTTGTAAAACTTTGCGCGGGGGGCGCAGCGACAGCAGTCGCCGCTCCCTTTGCTTTTGCCGAACAGAAAGGCGCACCACATTTTTACGATAAAGCACGCCTGCTGGATGAATCCGGCAAGCCGGTCAAAGCCGCTTCGCTCAAAGCCAATACTAATTATATTTTTCATTATCCGTTCCAAGGCACTCCGTGTTTTTTGTTGAATCTGGATAAACCGACGCAACAAAACATCGAACTCAAAACCGCCGATGGCAAACCGTATCTCTGGAAAGGCGGCGTCGGCGGGCAAAAATCGATAGTCGCGTATTCGGCGATTTGTGCACACCGACTCAACTATCCGACCAAACAACTCACTTTTATCAGCTTTCGCGACAAAAAATCCGAGCACGCTACGCGCGAAAACATTATCCATTGCTGCTCGGAGCACAGCGAATACGACCCGGCCGCCGGCGCAAAAGTGATCAGCGGCCCGGCGCCGCAACCGCTGGCGGCTATCCTGCTGGAACACGATGCAGCCAGCGATGGCCTGGTCGCCGTCGGCACGTTCGGCGGTGAAATGTTCAACGAATTTTTCCACAAGTTTGAATTCAAACTCGGCATGGAACATGGCGGCAAGGCACAAATGGCGGTGGCCACCGCCACGGTCTCCGAATTGACTACCTTCTGCAAACAGCAAATTCAATGTTGAAACTTTGATATTTCGTCATTCCCGCGAAGGCGGGAATGATGGTTATGTTGATTTTCTGAGGTGTTCGTTGTGGTCCCCTGGCTTAAACAAAATTCGCCCTTCCCGCCTGTTGAATCCGCGCGGCAAGCACCCAATGGTTTGCTCGCTGCCGGCGCGGATCTTTCGCGCAAGCGCTTGCTCGATGCCTATTCACGCGGCATTTTTCCCTGGTATTCCGAGGGTGAGCCTATCATGTGGTGGAGCCCGGACCCGCGCATGGTGTTGGTGCCGCAGGAATTCAAAATCTCGCGCTCGCTGGCAAAATCGTTACGCAATAAGAATTACCAGGTACGTTTCGACACAGCCTTCCGCGACGTGATGCTGGCGTGCTCCGAGCCCCGCGATGGGCAGGGCGGCACATGGATTTCGCCCCAAATGACCGATGCGTACTGCGCGCTGCATGAACTCGGCTACGCGCACAGCGTCGAAACCTGGACGGATAATGGGTTAGTCGGCGGACTCTACGGCGTGGCTATCGGCAAAATGTTTTACGGCGAGTCGATGTTCGCGCGACAAACCGACGCCTCTAAAATTGCGCTGGCGCATTTAACGCAACATCTTGCCGAACAGGATTTCGGATTAATTGATTGCCAGATGAGCACGCCGCATCTGGCGTCCCTTGGTGCGCGGGAAATTAATCGTAGTGAATTTATTAATATAATCAATAAGTTATGCCATATATCAGCCAAGCCTGCAAAGTGGTCGGGTGCGGTGGTACAAGTGGAAATAGCTTCTGGTGTAAACTGATAACCACGAAATCCGCGAGTAAAAATCCATGTCAAAAATGAACGACATGCCGTTTGCCGAATTGCAGTTTTACGCCACGGCGCCGTATCCATGCAGCTATCTGCCGGGCAAACTCGCGCGCTCGCAAGTGGCGACGCCGAGTTACCTCATCGACACGCGGGTTTACAGTGCGCTGGTTAACGCCGGTTTTCGTCGTAGCGGCGCGTTTACCTATCGGCCCTATTGCGATCATTGCCGCGCCTGTGTGCCGGTGCGCGTGATCGTCGATCAATTCGAAGCGAGCCGTTCGCAACGCCGCGCCTGGAAGCAACACGGCAACCTCACCGCGCACATTATGGATCTCAAGTTCAGCCCGGAACATTACGCGTTGTATCGCCACTATCAGGCGTCGCGCCACCCCGGCGGCGGCATGGATCAGGATAGCCGCGAGCAGTACAGCCATTTTTTGCTGCAGAGTAATGTGTCGTCCTATCAGGTGGAATTCCGCGAAGACGGCATGCTGCGCATGGTGAGCATCATCGATGAACTCGACGACGGCCTGTCCTCGGTCTATACATTTTTCGACACCAGCGACCCGGACACCAGTTACGGGACCTATAACGTGCTGTGGCAAATCGAAGAGGCGCGCAAACTCAAGCTTGCGTATGTATATCTGGGTTACTGGATCGAACGAAGCCGAAAAATGAATTACAAAACCAATTACCGCCCGCTGGAAGGTTTGCAAAACGGCGTCTGGAAACCGATGGAAGCCAAAGAGGTTGCTGACTGATTGTTAGACTCATTCCGCCAAAAATAATTTTGCGGATGTTTTTTTCCGCAAAGACAACATGATTTATTCCCTGCTGCGCCCTATTCTGTTTTTTCTCGATGCGGAAACCGCGCATCACCTGTCGCTAAATGCGCTGAAACGCCTGCAGAGCATCGGACTCAGCGGATTGTATGCGAACACCATCCCACCAAAACCGGTGCATGTCATGGGGCTCAGTTTCCCCAACCGCATCGGCCTCGCCGCGGGCCTGGATAAAAACGGCGACTACATCGACGCCCTTGCCGCGCTAGGTTTCGGCCATATCGAAATCGGCACCGTCACCCCGCGGGCACAACCGGGCAACCCGAAGCCGCGCATGTTCCGCATCACCCAAGCGAATGCGATTATCAACCGCATGGGTTTTAACAACGATGGCGTTGAAAAGCTGATCGCGAATGTGAAGCGCGCAAAATATACCGGCATACTCGGCATCAACATCGGCAAGAACGCCGACACGCCGATCGAAAAAGCAGCAGAGGATTATTTGATTTGTCTGCGCGCAGTCTATCAGTACGCCAGTTATGTCACGGTGAATATCAGCTCCCCCAACACGAAAAACCTGCGTCAGTTGCAAGAGGGCGACGCGCTGCAGGACTTATTGCGCGCATTGACGCAGGAGCGCGAACGCCTCACGCAACAGTACGGCAAAACAATTCCCCTTGCGCTGAAAATCGCGCCGGACCTGACGCCGGAACAAATTGAACAAATCGCGGCGCTGTTAATCGAACATGGCATCGACGCCGTCATCGCCACCAACACCACGCTGGATCGGACAGGGGTGGAGAATTTGCCGCACGGCGAAGAAGCCGGCGGATTGTCCGGCGCGCCGGTATTGGAAAAATCGACTGCCGTGATACGCGAGCTAAGCAAATATTTACCAGGCCGTGTGCCCATCATCGGCGTCGGCGGTATTTTTTCCGCGGACGATGCGCAGAAAAAAATCGATGCAGGTGCAAGCCTGGTGCAAATTTACAGCGGCTTGATTTATCGTGGGCCTGAATTGGTGAAGCAAATAGGCAATTTACAATAGCCGTATAACTATATGTTTTTTAATAAAATCATACAACGCGCAGAAATTTATTTTTATACTATTTGTCGCCCTCGGCGCGCTTGTATCCGCACAAACGAACGTGCCGACAGAGGCGCAAACTAAGAATGAGCGTACAAATAATATTATCAAGAAAAACCTGGGGGCAAAAGAAGCCATCGCGGAAGAAGTTGAAAAAATAATTATAGAAGGTACGCGTGATCCGGAGAACCTGTCGAAGAAAAAGAAAACCATCAAACAAGTTTTCGATTCTGTATTGCCCCCTGTCGATGACGGGAGCGTTTCATACAGCGGCGTTGATCCAAGTGGTGGGCGCTATACCTGCCTAAAAAAATGTGTCGGACCACAATGCTGCACCAGCTCTGGTGGTGCGCGGACCTACCTGAGTCCAGGCACTGAGCACAAATATGCGCTACCCGCTTTGCGTCGCTTTCGTTTATCATTCTGGTTCACAATAATTCCAACTGAATATTATGGGCTTTCTCGACGAACTTAAATCCCAGGCCGATTCCCTGACCAAGGAAAAGCAGGCGCACAGTACCAAACTGGCCACCAATGCCGAGTTGGTAGATGCACGCATGCGCCAGGCTTTTAAGTACTTCAACGACCTGTCCAAGCAACTCGAAATCATCAAGCCGCCCAGCGTGCAAACTTTCGAGCTGCACGGTATCGGTAAATTCGACAAGCTGATGTTGACCGATTTTTTTGCCGATTACCGCCGGAAAAAATTCAATGACAGCGAAGTATTCGACATCGTTACCCTTGCCTTCAAACACACTTCGGCGCACCACATTGCGTTGAAGAAAGACATGCCGAACCAGATTGAGCAGTGCGAAAACGCGCTGTGGCGGCATAATCTCAAATTTCAGCGCGAGAATATTCGAAATGAAGACGGAAAATTACGCTGGACCGAATTCACCATTCCCTGTTCGGTGAATGCGGAAGTTTCGGTTCAAGGCGATTATGAATACGCGCAATTGATTTTCAAATTGAAAAATTTCGAATGCTTTGAAACCATCACCGTAGCTTTCGCCGCGCCGACTTTCGGGGAATCCATATTGGAAGATCTGGCTCGCATGATAGTCGGCCAACCTAACCGCCTTCTTGCCCAAGGCCAAATGTTGGCCATGGCCGGCTGAAGATCCAAATCGTTTTTTGACTATGATCTCTTTGGCCGAAAAAATTGACGCACTGTTGCCGCAAACCCAATGTACGCAATGCGGGTATAAAGGCTGCGAGCCTTATGCAGCAGCCATTGCAAGAGGAGATGCTGACATCAACCAGTGCCCCCCCGGCGGCGAAGGGCTTATCCGCTCGCTGGCGCTCTTGCTTCAACGGGATTTCATACCGCTCAATCGGCGTCACGGTGAAACAAAGCCCCGCGCCATTGCCATCATCGACGAAAATATCTGCATCGGTTGTGCCCTGTGCATTAAAGCCTGCCCGGTTGATGCCATCGTCGGCGCAGCCAAGCAAATGCATACGGTAATCAGCGCGGAATGCACCGGCTGCGAACTGTGTTTGGCGCCCTGTCCGGTAGATTGCATTAGCATGCGGCCACCGGCAACATCCGATGAAGTCCCCGCTAACCCCGGCTTGTGGCGCCGCCGTTATGATTTCCGCTTGCTGCGCGTCGCCCGCGACAAGCTGGAAAAAGAAACGCGCCTTTCGCAACGTACTGCCAAGGCACCAGCCGAAAACACTTCAGGAAGCCAAGCCAGTTTGCCAGCCTCTCAATCTTCCGCCGTAGCGGCCGCCTTGCGCCGCGCACGGGTGCGGCAATCAGCGGCAAAAAAATAAGGGGGTACACTTGGAAGCATTCATCACCTCTGCCTTGCTCGTCGCTGTAGCTGAAATCGGGGACAAAACCCAGTTACTGTCTTTTGTGCTGGCTGCACGTTTCCCGAAACAGGCATGGCCGATAATTTTTGGCATTTTTGTTGCCACACTGCTGAATCATTTTATCGCCGCCAGCATCGGGGATTTGCTGGCCGCAATGGTCAGCCCGACGCTATTGCATTGGATTCTCGCTGCGTCGTTTTTCGCTTTCGCGGTCTGGGCCTTGATTCCGGACAAAATTGATGCTTCCGTTACACCTATCAGCAATAGCAGCGTCTTCATAACCACCACTTTGCTTTTTTTCATGGCGGAAATGGGGGACAAGACGCAACTCGCCACGGTCGCGCTGGCAGCGCAATATAAGAGCCTGGTGGCTGTCGTGATGGGCACAACCATCGGTATGCTGATTGCCAACGTGCCTGCCGTGCTGTTGGGCGAAGCGCTGGTGAAAAAAATCCCCCTGCACATCATGCGTTACATCGCGTCTGCGCTGTTTGCCCTGATGGGCATACTGATTCTATTTGTGCATTGATCGGGCATGAACGCACAAAAGCGCCGGGAAATATTCGCCCGCCTGCGTGAGCGGAACCCGCAACCCACGACGGAATTACACTACGCGTCACCGTTTGAGTTGCTCATATCGGTGATTCTCTCGGCGCAGGCGACGGACGTCAGCGTAAACCTGGCGACGCAGAAATTATTCAAAATCGCTAACACGCCGGAAAAAATTCTGGCGCTTGGCGAAACAAAACTTATCAACCATATCAAAACCATTGGCCTGTTCCGCTCCAAGTCCCGCCATATTGTCGCGACTTGCAAAATGCTGGTTGACCTGCACCGCAGCGAAGTCCCGCGAACCCGTGAAGCACTGGAAGCTTTACCCGGTGTCGGCCGCAAAACCGCCAACGTGATTTTGAATACTGCTTTCGGTGAGGCGACCATTGCCGTCGATACGCATATTTTCCGCGTCGCTAATCGCACCGGACTCGCGCCGGGAAAAAATGTCATCGAAGTGGAAAATAGATTACTGAAATTCGTCCCTGATGAATACAAACTTGATGCGCATCATTGGCTGATTTTGCACGGCCGTTACACTTGCCGCGCGCGCAAACCTTTGTGCGCGCAATGTGTGATCGAAGATTTATGTGAATATAAATCCAAGGATCTGGGCTGATCATGTTTACGCCATCGCGTCGGGAAGCGCGTGAATTCATTTTTGCGACTTGGATTAAATATAATAATAATCAAATACTTACGTCATTAGAGGCTTTGGCGCTGAAGGTCATGCTGTTGCATCCGGAATACCACGCCATGCTGTCGCAAACGGAAAAATATCTTGAGCGAGATTATCTGCCGGAATTCGGCGAGACAAATCCGTTTCTGCATATTTCTATGCATCTGGCCATTGAAGAGCAATTTTCGATAGACCAGCCAACGGGAATAGGCGCTGCATACGAATCATTGCTCGCACGCTTGTCGTCAGAGCACGACGCCAAGCATCGCATAATGGATTGTCTTGCGGAAACGCTGTGGCAAGCACAGCGAAACGGCGGGCCGCTCGACGCTGCGCTTTATCTGGAATGCATCGATCGTGAAACGCAAAAATAAAAAAGCAGCCGTAGCTGCTTCATTTATGCGCCATACCGACAACGCGATTTAATATTTCAGCTCCAAACCTTTTTGGCTGGCAAAGTAGGCCGCGAGATTGGTCATGTCTTCCTCACTCAAGCCGCCGGCGAATCCAGCCATGATCTGGTTTTTGCGCTTGCCGTTCTTATATTGCCTCAATGCCGCGAGCAGGTAATCGGCATTCTGACCAGCCAGTTTGGGAAAGTCGCCGGTCGCGCTATTGCCATCAGCCCCGTGACAAGCGATGCAGAGCTGGGATTTTTGCTTGCCCGTTTCCGCATCTTCGGCCAACACGGTCGTACCTGACACAAGCATGACGGCTGCGAATGTATAAAATATTTTGTGCATGTTAACGGTTCTCATAAGATTTACTTTGCGCCGTAGTAAGCGGCGATGTCTTCCATGTCCTGGTCCGACAGCGTCGCGGCATTGGCCTGCATGGTGGTGTGATTACGCTGGCCGGCCTTGTAAGCCTTTAGCGCGCTGACTATGTATTGCGGATGCTGGCCACCCAGCTTGGGAACGCTGTACAGATCGGGAAACGCGGTTTTGGTGCCCGGAATACCGTGGCATCCCTGACAAGCGAAGGTTTTGGTCTTGCCATTGGCAGCATCGCCGGCAGCGTGCGCGGAAACGGTTAATGCCAAAGCGGTGGCGGTAACAAGCAAAAAGCGGGATGTCATGGTTAGGGCCATTCAGTTCACCAATGTTTTATGGGTTATTAAAAGCGCTCCGCTGGCTATGCGGGAACGCAGCTTGATTTTCGTGAACGGATTATAACATCGCCGGCAAACACTGTGAATGAAGCAATGAAAGAAATCCTGGCCCGGATGTCGAAGCGGCTTCCGGTAACTCCATGGACTGATTTTATTCCAGCCGGACTAGATCCGGTCCGGACGGTTAGTTTCACCGCGGGTCCCGATGGAAACCACTTTGCCGCGGACCGACTTGCCGATACTTTCTTCCAGCGGCAGAGGCGTGCCGAGGAAATGCCCCTGTGCATAATCGACACCCATGTCGCGTAACAAGTTCAGCGTCGCTTCATTTTCCACATATTCCGCCACGGTATAAAGCCCCATCACATGGGCGATGCTGTTAATCGCCTCAACCATGGCGAAATCGATGCGGTCGCCGAGCATGTCGCGGACGAATACGCCGTCAATTTTCACGCCGTCAACCGGCAGGTTTTTCAAATAGGAAAACGACGATACGCCGGTGCCAAAATCGTCGAGCAGGAACTTGCAACCAATACGCTTTTGCTGTTCAATCAGCGTGACCGCGCGGGACAGATTGGTAATCGCCGCAGTCTCGGTGATTTCAAAATAAATCCTCTGCGGCGGGATACCGTAGATGGCAAACTGGTCTTCAAGGAATTTGGAGAATTTGTCGTCGCACAAGGAATGGCCGGACAGGTTGATTGAAATCATATGTCCCGGCATGCCCGGCGGGGCGTCGTCCATCAATTTGCGGTAATCGGCAAAGCAACGCTGGATGACCCAGCGGTCTATGCTTTGCATCATGTTGTAGCGTTCCGCCGCGGGAATAAACGCCATCGGCAGTATCACTTCGCCATCGACCTGGCGCAATCGCAACAGCGCTTCGTAATAACGCGTGCCGTCGTCGCGGTTTTTTTGCAGCGGCGCGATGGGCTGGTAATAAATGGCAAAATCGTCGTTGTCAAAAGCCTCATTGATGCGCGTTGCCCAGCCCTTGCCCACACCGGCGCCGCCGGGTGCGTCGTCGCGTTCGCGGTATACATAGACCTGGTTACGCCCACTGTCTTTGGCCGAGTAGCAGGCGCTGTCGGCGCGGCTGAGAATGCTGGAGATATTGTCGCTACCGCGGTTGATGACCACGATGCCGATGGATGCGCCGATAGTGAAGGCCTTGCCGCTCCAGGAAAAACGAAACGCGCGGATGGTCTGGCACAACAGGTGCGCCAATTCCAGTGCGGTGTCGAGTTGGCAATTTCCCATTAACAGGCCGAACTCGTCGCCGCCTACCCGGGCCAGGGTGTCGCCTTCGCGGATTTTGTATTTCAACAGGCTCGCTACCTGCCGCAACAACTCGTCTCCGGCGTCGTGGCCGCAGGTATCGTTAACGATTTTGAAATGATCCAGGTCCATAAAACATAGCGCATGCACGCTGCCATTCTGCCGCGCCGAAAGCAGCGCCTGGCCGAGGCGGTCTTCAAATTCGCGCCGGTTCACCAGCCCCGTAAGACTGTCGTGGGTCGCGTAATAAGTGAGTTGCACCGTGGCGCGATCGACTTTCTCCTGCAAGCCTTCCCGCGACGCCTTGATCGATGCCGCCATGCTGTTGACGCCTTTGGCCAGCACCGCCAATTCGCCGCCCGTGGTGGGTGTCAGCCCCACGTCAAGTTCACCGGCTTCTATGGTCTCCATTGTGCGCACCAAATGGCTGATCGGCTGCGTGATGGCGCGGGTCAAACGCAGGGCAAAAACGGCCGTTGCGCCCAAGACGATAACGGCCAGGAACATGCTGATGCGCAACAGCGCGTCGGTACGGCTGATGGTGCTGGCTTTGCTCAGGGTCACATTTACCCAGCCCAGTATCACCAGCCCCCTTTGCGGCGTTGCAATTGCCGCTCCGCCTTGCTCGGGAATTTCTCCCGGATGAGCTTCCGACTGATATACCGGCAAGCTGAAATAAAGCATGTCGGCAAAATCGAGAACGCCCAGCGACACGCCTTGGGGTTTTTCCTTGGTGTGGCGCAACAGCGATCTGTCTCCGCTGGCGGCCAAAACCATGCCGGTAGAATCGGAAATGGACACCAGCAAAACGTCAGCTTCTTTTTTGGCGGAATCGGTAAGAGTTTGCAGGCTTTCACCGTTGCGCGTGAACAACCCGTATTCACTCGCCGGGGCCAGTTGGCGTGCGATAGCGGAACCGCGCTCGCTAAGGGATTGGTTTATGTCCTTGATGCGGCTATTGGTAAAATAGCCCACCAGCAGCACCAAAATGGTAATCGCCGGCGCGAAAGCCAATAGCAACAGACGCCATTTGATACTCCAGTTTTTCATCATTCGCTCCTCCCATTGCGCTTGAGTTTTTCCTGCAGCACAATGTCTTCATCTACTAGCATACCCAATGACCGACTGACTTCGCGGTTTACCGCTACCTCAAAATAGCGCGGATATTGTGCTGGTGGCAGGGACCATTTGTTATCGTCCCCGGCCTTGAGCAAAATTTCCGCCGCCTGGTTGCCGATTTGCTCCGGCGTTGAATAGACAGCGGCAAGGGCTCCAGCTTTTACTTGCGCGGCGGAAAAACCGAAAACCGGGACGCCTCCGCGGTAAGCGTTGAGCAAAATAGCCTGCAGGGTACTCTGGTTATACACCTGTGCATCGGGCAGCGCCAGCAGCGCGTCGCTACGGGCCAGCATGCGCCTGAGCGACGAAGGCAATTCTTCCGGCGACTTGAGGATTTCCAGTTCCATTTGCAACCCCTGCGCCCTGGCTGCCTGCTCCAGCCCCCGTGCCGCCGCGGCACTGTCTTTGCCCAACAAGGCGCCGACGTGGTTGGCTTGCGGTGCTGTCAAACGCAGCAACGCCAGTTGCCGCGAAACCGGTTGGTCAATATAGATTGCAGATATATTTTTTCCGGCACCCGGCTTGGCCAGAAGTAACTGGTCGTACGCAATGCGCGGTATCAGGGTATTTAGGAGTGGAACGCGCAAATCAAAATTGTTGACTAGCGTAGCCGCCCGAACACCCACACTGACCACCAATTGGTAACTGGCCAACGTTTCCCGATTTATGCTATCAAGTGATTGCGCGGGAATGGTGATAAATCGCGCGCGTTCCGGATTTTCCAATTCGAAACGAACGCGCAGCCGCTCCGCCACCTGGTTGTAGGCTTCCGTGTTTTCGCTCACCACTATGGCGATTTTATCCGGTGCGGCTGGCGTGTCCGCCGCCCACGCGAACGAAGACAACAAGCAATAATTTGCCAACAACAAAACAGCCGTACGCCGTACGCCGAATTTTGCAATCGAGGCGATCAAGGGCATGGCGCAATTCAGTAATCGCGCGGCTGTATCGTGTTTGAAAATAAAAATGGGTATTACCCCAACTTATTGACTCAATTATTTTTTAATTAAAGCGCTACCATTCTAGATTGACAGACAGATACGCTCTCCTGGAAGCTACATTGTCGCGCTTGAAGTCCTGATAACTATCGAGCAAATTTTGCAAGACGAGAGCCACCTGGCCGCGCCTCGCTACATTCTGAATCGCTCCAAAGTGGTAAGCCATGCGCATATCGAGTCGCCGCATAAGCGGTACCATTTCGCCATCGCCCTTCTGGTCCGTCTTGCTCATTTGGTAATAGCCCAAACTGCCCTGCCATTGTTGGCCGAACTTGCGCCTGGCCAGTAAGTTGATGACGTTGTCAGGCATGGCGCGTTGAGTAAATTCGGCGACTTCGTGAGTAATAATGGACTCGGCGGAAATTCGGGTGCTGGCATAAGCCGCCATCAAATCGTGGATGCTGTCAGGACGGTATCTCAAGCCAACTTCATAGCCACAGATGGACGCTTTCTCGGAATTATGGTCCGTCTTGGCGCCCGCGAACGGGTCAGGTGGCTGTCTGTCGAAAGTACCTATCAGGTTTTTGAGTTCGTCGCGGTATGCCCGCAGATCCAGCGTCAGGCCCTGCTCACGAAAATGCCCGATGTAGCCGATTTCCCTGGAGGTAATCACTTCCGACGACAACCCGCCTTGAGCCAGGACATATTGGAGTGGCGTTGGGCTGAAGTTGAAATGTACATCGCCTTTTTCTTCGTAAATGTTCGGCGTGCGGGTCGCGCGCGAAAAGCTTACGCGCAGCCCATGGTCCAGCGCCAGGCGGTAGTTCAATGCAATACGAGGCGAGAATTCCCTTCCGACATAGGATGTGTCCTCCAGCATGGCACCGGCATTTACATTTAATCTTGAATTGGCATGCCATTCTGTGTGCGCGAACAACCGCAAATTATTGTTGGTTTCGCCTTTTCCCCGTCCCAGATAGAGTTGAGAACGGACTGAGTCGCTGCGCATCCCGCCGCCGGCAACGACACGCCAATCATTAGCCGGCGAAAAAATATACTGTGTCTCGATATCCGTTCGCTGCCAATCGTACGGCGTGTCAACTACTATAGACTGACCCGCTACCGGCAAAGTGGTCACCTTGCCGTTGAGACCGTCGTTGCTGTGATAAAGCTGGACGGTTAATTCTTTATCGGCAGCAATGATGCGCCGCCATTTTGCGTCAGCATAATAAGAATGGATGAATTCTGTATGCGGTTGGTCAATGGGGTCGTCGACAAAACCGCGTTCGCGCTTGCTATTGGAGTAACCCGCACCGAATTGCAAAGCATCAAGGTTAGTCGGTTGGTAGTCTGCTCGAAGATCAAGAAATTTTTGGTTATAGTCGTCGAAGACATTCTTAATTCCGTCGTCGGCTTTATAGCCGGCAGATAGGCGATAATTCCATGCGCCGCCCTTGCCTGCATAACGACCAGTCAATCTGCGCTGGCCATCGTCGCCCACATCCAATTTGGCAGCAGTCGGTGTCGTCGCCGGTTCGCGCGTGATGATGTTGATCACTCCCATGAAAGCATTGGAGCCGAACACCGCGGAATTGGGCCCGCGCAATACTTCAATACATTCTATGTCGTCCAGAAGGAGAGGAATGTCAGCCCATGCAACGCTGCCGTTCAGACTGCTGTACACTGAGCGGCCGTCTATGAGCACTTGCATGCGTCCGGATTGTTCGGCTGCCAGTCCATGCAACGCCGCGATAGGCGTGTGGCCCTTGAAATACCCGACATACATACCCGGCACCAGGCGCAGCACGTCTGGCACCGTAGTGAATCCGGAGGCGGCAATCGTGTCGCGGTCGATGACCGTCACCGGGCCGGGCGCATCATGCTGCGATTGCGGCAAGCGTGAAGCACCCAATACTACCGGCATGTCGACCAGAAAGTCCTGCTCGGTCAAATAGCCGAATTTTTGCGTAGCCTGCTGTGCATGGGCGTGTGAAGGCGGCCAGAAGGTGCACAAAAAACCAAAAAAAATCAATGGGTTAAAATGCATACTTCGACGCTGCGTTTGCATGAATTTCAAAAACTTTCGAGTTGTTGCCATAAGCAAGCTCCCTTGTTTTCTTTTTTCAGTTTGTCCAAAAATGTTTGATGCGCTTCCACTTCTTCGGCGTTGGCATACAGGACGTTCAAGCTTGTTTTCGTCCCCTGTGCACGTCGAATTTCAGTTTGCGTCGAAGGCGAAATGTCCATAAGCAGTGTCTCCTGTCCGCGCGTCATGGCCAGATACACTTCGCCGAGCAACTGTGCATCGAGCAACGCGCCGTGCAATGTACGGCGGGAGTTATCCACTTCGTAACGCTCGCACAGCGCGTTGAGATTATTGCGCTTACCTGGATGCAAATCTTTTGCCAGCTTGAGCGTATCTATCACTTGTGGGCATATTTCCGTCATGGTGGTTTTGCCGCAGGCGGCTAACTCGGCGTTGAGAAATGCCAAGTCGAATGATGCATTATGGATAATCAACTCGGCGTCGCTGATGTAGGCAATGAACTCATCGGCAATGTGGGCAAATAGGGGTTTGTCCTGCAAAAACTCCGCCGTCAAGCCGTGGATTTCCAGCGCGCGCTCGTCGCTTTCACGCTCGGGGTTGAGGTAACGGTGGAAATTATTCCTTGTCGGCCGGCGATTGACGTATTCGACCGCGGCCAATTCGACAATACGATGGCCCTGCTCCGGTTCCAGCCCCGTAGTTTCGGTATCGAGAATGATTTGCCGCAAGATTTCCCCTCTATGGCGGCCCGCCTGCGCTACGCCGTTATTGATTCAGCGCACCGTCTCCACGCCGCGGTTGGCAAGTTCATCAGCGCGTTCGTTTTCCACATGGCCCGCATGGCCCTTTACCCACAGCCAGTTTATTCTGTGCTTGGTCGCCACTTCGTCCAATTCGCGCCACAGGTCGGCATTTTTCACCTGCTGTTTGGCACTGGTGCGCCAGCCATTGCGCTTCCAGTTCGCCATCCATTCGCTGATGCCTTTTTGCACATACACGGAATCGGTATGCACGCGCACCGCGCAGGGGCGCTTCAATGCCTCCAATGCGCGAATCACGGCGGTGAGCTCCATGCGGTTATTGGTGGTAGCGGCATCGCCGCCGAATAATTCTTTTTCCTTATCGCCCATACGGAGCAATGCGCCCCAACCGCCGACGCCGGGATTTCCCTTGCACGCGCCGTCGGTAAAGATATCCACCACGCCATCGGCGCTGTTTTGCGGTAACGTCATGTTATTTTACCAGCGTGAGGCGGCCGCGCGACGGATCATGCCGCGCACCGGAAATGCCCTGCGCCGCCGGCTTGAGACTCTGCGCCAGGTCGTGTTTGTTGCGCCAATTCGGCGTCAATAAGCGCACTCCGTGTATACGCTTGATTGCCTGCAGCATATACACGCCGCCGGCGAGGCCCCACCAGCGGTCGCCCGCCGCTTCCATGAATGAAAACCGCTCTAGCCATTTTTGCGTCGTGCACGGCGGCACGTAACAGGCGAGCTTGCCGGCGGAAACGTCAAAGCCCAGCAACGCGAGCCAATCTTTCAGCCGCACCAGCGAAACAAAATGTCCGCGCCAGGGAAAGTCTTTTTCGCGGTAAGTCATGGCACGTTTCGCGCCCCACAAACTCCAGGGATTAAATCCGATAATAATGACGCGTCCTTCTGGCATCATGACGCGGTCCACTTCACGCAAAATCTGGTGCGGGTTATCGGCAAACTCCAGTACATGCGGAAGCACCAGCAAATCAATGCTCTGGCTTTCTACCGGCAGGGCGTCAAAGCGGGCGAGCAATGTTGCCGGGCCATCTGGTGCGATGGAATATTTATACGGGATACGGCTGGCCTGCAAAAAATCGATTTGCGGCAAGCCGAGTTGCAAGGCGTGGAAACCAAAGATATCCGCCACCGCTTCATCCAAATAGACCCGCTCCTGCTTAAGCAGATAGCTGCCTAGAGGCGTGTTCAGCCAATCGTGCAAAGCATGGGCTTTTTCGGCGGTTTCAGTAGGGTCGATATTTGACATAGGGTGATTTTAGTTCAAACTCCTGATTCTTCATACCCTTTTGCTCAATATGGAAATCATTCCCATCCCGGCTTTTCGCGACAATTACATCTGGACTTTGGTACAGGGTAGTTACGCAGTATGCGTCGACCCGGGCGACGCCGCGCCGGTGCAAAATTACCTGTCGCAACATGGCCTTAAACTGTGCGCCATCATCAACACCCACCATCACTGGGACCATACAGGCGGAAACGTGGCATTGTTAGAACAATTCCAGGTGCCGTTGTACGCTCCGAAAAATGAAAGCATCGAAGGCGTGAGCCACAAACTTGCCGAAGGCAACGAAATTACCCTGCCGGAAATCGGAATCAGGCTGCGTGTCCTGGATATTCCCGGCCACACGGCGGGCCATATCGCTTTATATAACGACGACACGCTGTTTTGCGGCGACACCCTGTTCGCCAGCGGCTGCGGCAAATTATTTGAGGGCACGCCGGAGCAGATGACGGCGTCGCTGGAAAAGCTCGCGCGGCTGGATAAAGACACAAAAATTTACTGCGGCCATGAATATACATTGGCGAATCTGTTATTTGCCAAAGCAGTTGAACCGGGGAACTGCAAAATTGCCGAACGCGAAAAACGCGAAGCCGCGAAACGGGCCGGCGGGCTACCCACCCTGCCCTCGACTATGGGCGAAGAATGGCAAACCAACCCTTTCCTGCGTTGCGCCGAACCCGCCGTGATTCAGGCCGCCGAAAAATATTCCGGCAAACCGCTGCCAAATAAAGTTGCGGTATTCGCCGCGCTGCGCGAATGGAAAAATAATTTCTGAAATAATTCTACATGGATGACATTCCCGACTTCAAAATTTCCCCTGCCGACATTTCCGACGTCCCGCTGATTCTCTCCCTCGTACGCGAACTGGCGGAATACGAACGGCTGTCGCACATGGTGGTCGCCACCGAAGACATGTTGCGCAGGCAACTTTTCGGCGCGCAGGCTTGCGCGCAAGTGGTGATCGCCCGCGAAAATAACCAGCCGGTCGGCTTCGCATTATATTTCTGGAATTTCTCCACCTTCCTCGGCAAACCGGGTTTATATCTTGAAGATGTGTTTGTGCGTCCGCCGTTTCGCGGCAAGGGATATGGCAAGGCGCTGTTGTTGCATTTGGCAGGGTTAGCCAAAAAACGCGGCTGCGGCCGCTTTGAATGGTCAGTCCTGGACTGGAACGAACCGGCGATAAAATTTTACGAAAGCCTCGGCGCGGTCGGCATGCATCAGTGGAAACTGTATCGCGTCACCGGTGACGCCCTCGATAAACTGGCCACCCAGGCCGATTGTGAACTATTACCTTGACCGAAATTAAGGCTTCACTTAGCATGGCGACTGTGTTTTTACCTCCCGTAAAAACAATAATTTCAAAATAATCAATATGTTAATTAAATCCTTGCGGGGAACGGCCGGTCTGCTGCTGGCTTTCATCCCCGCCGGTTTTGTGTTTGCCCAAACCGCGCCCATCTTGGAAGCTTCCCCAATTGCTGCAACGGCGCCAGCCGAAAATGCTGAAACGCCTTCGCCCCAAACGCAACCGCAGGCGTTGGCTGATCCCGTCGTTCCCGCATTAATACCCGCATTAGAAGAAAAAAATCTGTCCATCGTACCTTCAGCAGAAGCGCCGACAGCGTCCGCACCGGCTGCCAACGTGCCACCAACCGAACCCGCCGATATTGTCGTGCCGCAAAATCTGCCCGCCGATATTCCCGCTTACGTACCACCGCAAATCATCGACGCAGCGCAATCCGATTTGTGGGAACGCATCCGCAAAGGATACGGCTTAAGCAATTTCGACAGCCCGCTGATAGGCAATCATGTCAATTGGTATGCAGGCCGGCCGGATTATTTTCAGCGCATGACCGACCGCAGCGCGCGTTATCTTTTTTACATCGTCGAAGAAGTGCAAAGACGCGGCATGCCGACGGAAATCGCGTTGTTGCCGATGATCGAAAGCGCGTACAACCCGCAGGCTTATTCCCGTAGCCAGGCGGCGGGCATCTGGCAATTCGTTCCCGCTACCGGCAAACAATACGGGCTGCAACAAAACTGGTGGTACGACGGCCGTCGCGACGTGCTTGCCTCGACTCGCTCCGCGCTTAATTATCTTGAGAAATTGCACCGCCAATTCGGCAACTGGGAACTCGCTCTGGCGGCCTATAATTGCGGGGAAGGTACGGTGAGCCGCGCCATCTCCGCCAACGCAGCGCAAGGCTTGCCGACGGATTATAAAAATCTCGCCTTGCCGGATGAGGCGCGCAATTACGTGCCGAAATTATTGGCAGTGAAAAAAATCGTCAGCGAGCCGGGAAAGTACGGACTCGCCTTGCTGCACGTACCCAATGTGCCGTATTTCACCACCATCGATATGCGCCGGCACATGGATACCAAACTGGCGGCGGAATTCGCGTTGATGAGCGTGAATGATTTCACCGCGCTCAATCCCGGTTATAACAAGCCGGTGATCAGCGGTCACAGCCCGCATATAGTGCTGCCGGTGGATCGCGTGGAACCCTTCGTGCGCAGTTTGTCGCAATACCCCCATCCGCTGCTGTCATGGCAGGTTTATCAGGCGCAACACGGCCAGACTTTGGACGACATAGCGCGCCGTTTCAACACCAGCGCAGGCCACCTGCGTGCCTATAACCCGATTGATGAAAAACGAAACAAGCTGAACGGCGCGCATACTTTATTGGTGCCGATTGCGTTCAAACGTGCCGCCGAACCTGTTATCGCTCCTGCGCCGCAAATTGAAGTTAGTCCCGCTGCAGAAAGCATAGCCACCCATACCGTCGTACAAGGCGACAGCCTGTACGCCATCGCGCGCCGTTACGGCATGAACGTGGACGATCTCATGGCCATCAACGGCCTGACTTCGAACGCACTAAAATTGGGACAAATTATTCGCTTGCAAACAGGCATGGCAACGCAAAATAAAACCAGCAGCATAAGTGCCCCGGCAGCGACAGGCACGACCGCCAGCGGAGAAGCCGCCGCGACCCAAGCCGCGCCACACTCTATTGCAGTTGTCGGCCCGCCGAGCCAGCCGCGCATCAAGACCTACATGGTGCAATACGGCGACACGGTATATGGCATCGCGCGTCAGTTCGGTGTCGCCATGGCTGACTTGCTCAGCCTGAACAATCTCAGCGCGTCGCACACGCTCAAGCCGGGCATGATGATGAAAATTTCGTCGGCGAATTAGTACTTCTGCGAAAAAAAATCAACCGCCCGGATGCATCCGGGCTTTTTTTTGCAAATCAATATCGACATAACGCCAGCCGTGATGCATGAACGGATGTTTTTTGTAACCGATCACCCACGGATGCGCCAACTGACTGCGCTGCATGACCGCTTGCAGTTTCCACGGCGCATACACCAGCATTAAATTCACCATGCGTTGATACAGTTTTTGCCGCTCCAGCGAATCGGGCATGCCCGCAGCCTGTTCATACAGCTTGTCGTATTCGGGCAAACTGAAACGCGCATAATTTCCTTGATCGATGCTCGTCGTAGTCAGCAACTGTAAAAAATTTTCCCCGTCGGGATAATCCGCTATCCAGCCATAAGGGTTAACCTGGAACTCGCCCGCGCGCACCATTTTGCGCAGGTCTTCCAGTTTCACTTTGAGCAAATGTGTTTTGATGCCGACGGCGGTCATACATTTTTTCCATAACTCATCCTGCGGCCGGTATTCCGCTGTGGGTGGCATTGCGATCTCCACATCCAGCGGCGAACCGTCGGGCATGTCGCGCCAGCCGTCGCCATCTTTATCAACATAGCCATACAAATCCAACAGCGCCTTGGCTTTGGCTGGGCTGTATTCGTTAAGGTTACTTTTGAACGCAGGGTCGTATCCGATGACTGAGGGAGGAAACGGTGACTCAGTATGCACTGCCTGGTCTTTGCGGATAATGCGCAGCTCTTCTTCGGTGTTGTACGCCAGTCCAATCGCGCGGCGCAGGGCAATTTTTTCCGGCGTGTAGCCACCAACCATTGGGTGTTCCATATTGAATGACGTGTAGCGCAAATGCGCCTCCTCTTCTGCCACACGATATATTCCCGTTCGCGCGAGATGCGGCGCGACCTTGCCACCCGGGATGGCCAAAGTGACGAATTCGTCAGGCATTTCCTGCAAATAATCATGTTCACCGTTAAGAAACGCCAACCATCTCGGCTGCGGCTCTTCGACGATATACACTTCGACGCGACCGATGTTAGGCAGTTTTTTTCCATTCAATGCACTTACTATCGCTTCGTCGCCGGGAAAATCTTTTGCATCGGCTTTAAAAATCACGTCTCGAAAATCCGGATTCGCTTCGAGCACAATCTTGCTGCTGCGTTTCCATTCCTTCAACATGAACGGGCCGGTGCCGACCGGATGTGCGCCGAGATCGACGCCGTAGGCTTCGACCACTTCTCGCGCCATCGCCCCCGTGGCGGCCAAAGTGAAGTTGTAGAGGAATTTATAATCGGGTTTATTCAGGCGGATACGCAGCGTGTAACGATCAATGACTTCAATGCCTTCAATCGCTTCGTCGTAATCAAAACGATTTTGTTTTTTTGCTTTCGCCATCGCGGCGTCAGCGCCGCGAATTTTTCCTTCAAATAAAAACAGCCATTGCGATTTATTCCGCGGATCGAAAATGCGCTTCAGTGTGTAGGCATAATCGTACGCGGTGAGTTCGCGCTTTTGCTCCCTGAATGCTTTATCGCGAGTAAAGTAAATATTTGATTTTATTGAAAAAATAAACGTCGCACCGCTGTCGCGCACTTCCGGCATGGCGTTTAATGTATTGGGTAACAGTTTTGCCGGGCGTGCGAGATAATCGTACTTCAGCATCGGATCAAATATGCTGTCGGTAAACCAACCCGACGCTTGGTCGGACCACACCACTGGATCGAAGTCTGTTTCTGCGCTACGTAGCGCGACGCGTAAAATTTTATTCGGATCGGCGGCGTGAAGAGAAAAAGAAATCAGCCAGAAAAAAAGACAACACGCAACTCGCCATGTCATTGCAATCAAGCCGCCTTGCGCTGCCAGCCTTTGGGTATCGCCCCTAAAAGTTTTTGCGTATAGGGATGTTGCGGCGATTTGTATATCGTATCCGAATCGGCCATCTCCACCAGCTCGCCGTTGGACAACACCATGACTTGATCGGAAATGTATTTCACCACCGATAAATCGTGGGAAATAAAAATATAACTCATGTGGAATTCATCCTGCAGATCCTGCAACAAGTTAAGCACTTGTGCCTGCACCGATACGTCGAGCGCGGACACCGATTCGTCGCAGACAATAATGTCGGGTTTCAGAGTGAGACAGCGCGCGATGGCGATACGTTGGCGCTGCCCGCCGGAAAATTCGTGCGGGTATTTTGCCAGGGAAGTCTCGGGCAGACTCACGCGCTTTAACAGTGCCACCGCCATGTCGAGCCGTTCGCTGTCATGGGCGCCGATGCCGTGAATTTGCATCGGCTCGGTAAGTATCTGTCCGATGGTAAAACGCGGATTGAGCGACGCGTACGGGTTCTGGAAAATAATCTGGATACGGCGGCGGTATTGCATGAATTCTTCCGGCGTCATGGCGAGGATGTTTTTGCCGTCGAAGATCACTTCGCCACCGTTGGCTTCGAGCAAACGCATAATCGTTAAACCAATAGTGGTTTTACCCGAGCCGGATTCGCCGACCAACCCGAGCGTTTTGCCTTTGGCGAGCTTAAACGAAACATTTTTCACCGCCGGCACTTCGCGCCGGCTGAACAAACCGGTTTTGAGACTGAAATTTTTGGAAAGGTTATTTACTTCGAGAATGATTTGGTCTGAAGCAGACACACCGCGCGTACGTTCTAGTTGCGATTTATGTAATTCATTTTTTTTATTCATAAAATCGTTAACCACCGGCAGACGCATCGGGCGGCTGTCTATATGCGGACGACAGGCGAGCAGAGCTTGGGTGTAGGGATGCTGTGCATGCTCAAAGATGTTCTGCGTAGTATCAGCTTCCTGCACTTCGCCGTTACGCATGACAACAACGTGATCGGCGATTTCGCCGACCAACGCCAAATCATGCGTGATAAACAGCAAGGACATTTTATGTTTCTGCTGCAACTTGGCGAGTAACTCCAGGATTTGTTTTTGTATGGTCACGTCAAGCGCCGTGGTCGGTTCGTCGGCGATGAGCAATTTCGGTTCGCAAGCGATGGCAATGGCGATCATGACCCGCTGCTGCTGCCCGCCGGATAATTCATGCGGATACGAATTGACGCGCAATTCAGGTGAAGGAATGCCGACTTCGTTGAGCAATTCCACTGCGCGTTTGTTGGCCCCGTCCTTGGTCATTTTCAGGTGTAGCCGCAGCACTTCGGCGATTTGTTCGCCTACGGTAAATACCGGGTTGAGCGAAGTCATCGGTTCCTGGAATATCATGCATATTTCTTTGCCGCGCAAATCCTGCATCGTGCCCATGGATGCGCCAACCAGATTTTTGCCGTTGAAGAGGATTTCGCTGCCGGGCAAAATTCTCGCCGTTTCCGGCGGCAGCAAGCCGAGTATAGACAACGCGCTCACAGATTTACCGCTACCGGATTCGCCCACCAGCGCGACGCTGCTGTTATGCGGCACGTTAAAACTCACGCCTTTGACGGCTTCAAACGTGGAGTGCTTATCGATTTTGAAGGTGACGCGCAGATTTTTGACTTCGAGCAAACTATTGTCAGCCATGATTTTGCTTCCGCCTATTTGAGTTTGGGGTCGAGGGCGTCGCGGAGTGCATCGGTGAACAGGCTGAATGCCGTCACCAGCACCGCCATGCTCAAACCGGCCGCGGCGAGTTGCCACCACTTGCCGATGACCAGTTCATTCTGCGCCTCTGCCAGCATAGTCCCCCACGACACCATTTCCACCGGCACGCCGAATCCGAGAAAGCTCAATATCACTTCGGCCTTGATAAACTGCACCACATGCGACGACAACTGCACCAGCACGACATGGCTTACGTTCGGCAGGATGTGTATGAACATGCGGCGGAAGTGCGACGCGCCGATAGCCTCGGCGGCACGTACGTATTCGCGCGAGCGATGTTTGATGTATTCGGCACGGATAAGACGATAAATGCCGGTCCAGCCGGTGATGGAAAGTATGGCAATGACCGAGGGCAAGCCTTTGTATTTTGCCAACACCGCCGCTAAAGCCAACACCAGCAATATATAAGGTATCGACGTGAAGACGTTGTAAATGAATTCGCACAAGTCGTTTACTCTGCCGCCATAATATCCGGCCAACGCACCGAGTACCGTGCCTATCACCACGGCGCAAAGTGAGGCGATTAGGCCAACGAATATGGAAACCTCGGCGCCTTTGATGGCTTTCTGAATAATGTCATGGCCCCATTTGTCACCGCCGAAAAGCAAAGTGTCGGCACGCGGGGTTTCAGTCGTTTTATATTTTTTCGCCAACTCTTCCCATTCCTTGTAACGCGGCGCGAGCGGATCGATGTCGGATAAATCCGCCACCACTTGCTTTTCCTTATTCAACTCTTCGAGTTTTTTGCTCGACGCCGCTTCCAGGTTTTCCTGTCCCGCGAGGAATCCAGGGTTGGCGTACGACACGCCGACTTCTTTGTTCCAGTCTTTGGCGATGAGGCCGACCGATGAAGCGAAGATCATCAGAATGAACAGCGCGACAATCACGCCAGACACGATGCCGACTCGATCATCCATCAGCTTGCGCCACGCCAAACGCCATAGCCCCGGCGACTTTTCCCTCAGTTTCACTTCAGCCGTAATAGCATTCATAAGTATTTGATTATATTAAATCATTTGAAAGATACGCGAGGGTCCACCCACTTGTACATCACATCAACCAACAGCGTGAGCAGCATGGTAAAAATGGAAACATAAATCGTGATGGCCTTGATCACCGGGAAGTCGCTACGCTCAACGGCGGTAATCACTTCGCGGCCGAGGCCCGGAATGGAGAAAAATTTTTCCAGCAAAAATGATTCGATCAACAAACCCGGCAACAGGTACGCAACGTAAGTCAGAATCGGAATCATTGCGTTGCGCAACACATGTTTGAACATAATGTTTTTTTCCGACAAGCCTTTGGCACGGCCGGTGCGCACATAATCCTGGCTGATTTCATCCAGAAAAAACGTGCGGTACAAACGTAGCGTCGGCGCCAGCCCCACCATCAGAGCGAGAAACACCGGTAGTGGCGCATAGGTGATCAGATTTTTCCACACGCTTTCCGACCAGCCCTGCACCGGGAACCAGCCGAGGCGAAAACCGAATATATACTGCCCGGCGATGATGTAAATCAGGAAGCTGATCGACATGGCGACGGTGCAGATAATCATGATGGCACGGTCCGTGATCGAACCGCGCACATACGCGACCGCCATGGCGAAAGCGATGGCGAGCAGGGTTTCCAGAATCAGCAGCGGGATGATGATGGTGAGCGTCGGACCAATGCGCGTCATCACCAGTTTGGAAATTTCTTCGTTAGTGCTCCAGCTGCGGCCGAAATCAAAGGTGAAAACCTGCTTGATGAAAATCCACAACTGTTCCCAGACCGGGCGGTCGATGCCCAGCTGTTTCCGGATGTTGGCGATCTGTTCGGCGTTGGAAATTTTACCGGCAAGAATTTGCGCCGGGTCGCCGCCCACCCAGTTGAACAGGAAAAATATCAGCAAGATCACACCGAGCAAAGTCGGGATGAGTTGCAGCAAGCGTCGGATGATATAGGCGGTCATGTTTTCCTCATTCTATGCAACTGATGCTATTTATTATTCACGTCATTCCCGCGCAGGCGGGAATCCAGCAAAATTTAAAACTGGATCCCCGCCTGCGCGGGGATGACGGCATATATAATAATCCTAAAGCCACGGTTAAATAATCGTGGCTAGCGCATACCTGTTATCTCTTCAAAAAACGCCTTGCTGTTCGCTGGCCGGCCCAAAAACTTTTCCACCAACTGCTTCGGCGCCTGCTCGCCGCCGTTGGCCAAAATGGTATCACGGAAGCGGCGGCCTACTTGCGCGTTCATGATGTTGCCGCCGAACGCCGACAACATGTCCAGCGCCAACACCTCGCCCCACATGTAACCGTAATAGCCCGAACCATAGCCGCTCATCAAATGCGAAAACGATCCCGGAAATTGCGTGCCTTCAACATGCCCGAGCGGCGTTTGCTTTTCTTTCGCAATCCAGGTGGGCAAGGCTTTGCCCGGCTTGGGCGCCACGAGTGCCATGTCGAAGTCCGCGTATAAATGCTGGCGCGAGTAGCGGATGCCCTGGCCGAACTTGCGCGCATCATCGACACGTTTGATCAGCGAGGTGTCCATCGCCGGACAGGCAGCACACACTTCTTTCAGTAGCGCTATGGATTCGGGTTTACGCGCCCACTCTTCAAACATTTGCGACGGCGCTTCGACAAAATCAACCTTGGTATTGGTGCCGCCATGCGCTTGATATTCCGTCGTCGAGAGTACGCCGTGCAACACATGGCCGAATTCGTGGAACAGCGTTTCCACTTCGCGGTGGTCCATTCCGTCCCGGTTGAAGTTGGTCACCAGCACGCTCACCGGCGTGCGGCCGATAATTTTGCTCGGCGAGCGCACGCCCCACGCGGCGGCGTGTTTGTACTTGCCTTCGCGCGGATACAGGTCGAGATAAATGCCGCTGAGATATTTTCCACTTTCAGCGTCGAGCACATCGAAATATTGCACGTCGGGATGCCATGCGCCTACATCGCCACGCACGAACTTCACGCCGTACAATTTGCTGCTGACTTGCAATGCCCAATCGACCGTGGCCTGCGCAGGGAAGTATTTACGCAGCGCTTCCTGATCGACATCGAACTTTGCCTTGCGCCTTTTCTCCTGCAGGTATTCCATGTCCCAGCGATTCACCTTGGTTTCGCTAATCGGCTTGCCGGTGATCTGCGCTTTGGTTTGCGCCAATTCACCGATTTCTTTTGCTTCGACTTCACGCAAGGCGCTTTTGACTTCACGTAAAAACTTCAAAACCGTCTGCGGATTTTCCACCATGCGGCGGCGCGTGGCGTATTCGGCATAGCTTTTTAAGCCATACATCCCCGCCAGCTCGCGCCGCAGTCGCATCACTTCGTCCATCAAAGCGAGATTCTTGTCGCCGCCGCGATTGGTAAAGGCGATGAGATAACGCTTGCGCACTGCTTCGTTGTCAGCGTTATTCAACACCGCATCGCGCTCGGGATAATCGAAGCCGAATAAATAATTGCCCTTGTCGTCGCGTTTTTGTTTTTCCAGAAACGCCGCTGGCACGCCTTGCAATTCTTCCGCTGTAAACGTCAGCTTGGTTTTGTTGTCGCGCACGTTGCGGTCGAATTCCTGCCGCAGCGCTTCAATCTTGTCGAATATCTGTTTCACTCGCGCGCGTTTTTTTGCGGGCAGCGACACGCCGCTGTCTTCAAACCCTTCGAGCAAATCTTTGCGCAATTGTTTTTGCGCCGGGGTTTCGGCATTCATTTTTTTCACGCGTTGATACAGCTTGGCGTTTTGATACAAGTCGGTGCTGTAGGTCGTCGCCTTGAGCAAACACGCTTCGCCCGCAGTGCGCACTTTTTCGTCCGGATGCACGTTGGATTGCAAATCTATCGGGCCGATGGCGTCTTCAAGCGCAATTTGCAAATCGTTCCATGCGTTCAATGTATTCGCTGTTGTCACTTGTGCCAGCGGAATCGTTTCGATTTGCGCGGCGATTTGTTTTGCTTTTGCCAGCGCGTTATCACATGCTGCGTTGAGACTGGCTTCGTCGAACACCGGCAAGGTGATGCGTTCGGCATGAGCAGACAATGACAAAAAACTAAATATAATCAAATACTTATAAGACAATCGCAATTTCATATTTTCCCCACAATAATCGTTATTCGCGCGCTACCTTTTGCTTCTCTACATCGATATCCACATACTTCCACGGCTCTAACATGATGGGATGTTTTTTGTAGCCGAGCAGCCACGGATACATCAAGTGCGTGTATTTACGATGCACACCCAGTTTCCATGGCGCGTATACGGACACCAGTTTTGCCATGTCCTGATACAGCTTGGTGCGCTCGGGCGAATCGGGCATGCGCTGCGCCTGCAAGTACATCTTGTTGAATTCAGGCAAGTTGAAGCGACATTCATTCGACTGGCCGCTATTAGGTCCGTAAAGCAATTGCAAAAAATTATCTGCGTCGGGGTAATCGGCTATCCACGCGGCAATACGCATTTGCAGCGTGCCAAGACGCGCGGCTTTAATCTGTTCCGAAAAAGTTATCTTGTTAAACGACACGCGAATACCCAGCGCATCCATGGATTTTCGCCACAACTCATCCTGCGAACGATACTCTGCAGTCGGCGGCGAAGTGATGATCAAAGATAAGGGACTACCATCCGGCCGCTCACGATAACCGTCGCCGTCGCGATCTATATAGCCGTATAAATCGAGCAAGGCTTTGGCCTTGGGTGGGTTGTATTCCGCCGTTGGGCTTTTGTAATTTTTGTCGTAGCCCGTTACGCCGGGCGGGATCGGACTTTGCGCAGCTATCACCTGCCCTTTGCGTATGACCTGGATTTCCTCGTTAATGTTATAACCCAGAATCATCGCGCGGCGCAGGGCGATTTTATCCGGCGTATAACCGCCAACCACCGGGTCTTCCATGTTGAACCAGGTGTAGGTGAGTTCCGGCTGCACCTCGGGAAAGATAGTGACGCCCTGCTTGGCCAAGGCTGGCGAAGGCTTGCCGCCGGGCGCAACCTGATGGATGAATTCGAAATCGACTTCTTCAATGTAATC
This sequence comes from Burkholderiales bacterium, assembly GCA_049695115.1. Taxonomy (GTDB): domain Bacteria; phylum Pseudomonadota; class Gammaproteobacteria; order Burkholderiales; family JBEEJL01; genus JBEEJL01. The sequence goes on from JBAVRP010000027.1 coordinate 66,166, forward strand.
GTGTTCCTTGTTCAGGAACGCCAACAACCTCGGTTGGGTTTCCGCAATCATATCGACTTCAACCCGATCGACTATCGGCAGGCGTTTGCCCTTCAGCGCTTTGACTACTTCCTGGTCTATCGGGTCATCGCCAGGCTCGCTGTCGAAATACACTTCGCGGTAATCAGGGAATTTCAGCAGAACGATTTTGCTTTTCGGCAACCACGATTTGAGATAAAACGGGCCGGTGCCGATTGGGTGTTGCGCGATATTGAGCCCATAATATTCCACCACTTCACGCGCCTGTGCGCCGGTGTTGACCATGGCCATGAAGTAAGTGAAGTTGTAGTCGGGTTGTTTGAGTTTCACCCGCAAAGTGTAACGATCCAGCGCCTTGAACCCCTCCCACGGTAAATCGTAATCGGACTTGCCGGTTTTTTTCTCAGCCGCTTTGGCTTCGTCTTCACCAACAATTTTGCCATCGAAAATCCAGTTCCACGCCGACTTGACTACGGGATCATAAAAACGCTTAAAGGTAAAAACGTAATCAGCAGCCGTGAGCTCGCGCTTTTGATTTTTGAACGCAGGATCGGGATGAAAATAAATACCGGGTTTGATTTTGAAAGTGTACGTGGTGCCGTTGTCGGTGATTTCCGGCATGGCAACAGCGGTGTTGGGAATGACCTTGGCGGGGCGGGCGAGATAATCGTACGTCAGCAGCGGTTCGAAAATGGTTTCGCAAATTACATTCGAGTAACGATCTTCGCGCACCACGCAATCGAGATCGGACTCCGCTTCGCGCAGGGCGTTGTAAACCACTTTTTCCGCCCATGCTGAATGAGCGGATGCTACGAGCAGGCAAATACTTATCAGCGTGATTCGTAAAATATTTATGTTAATCATATAGTCAGCTATCAATGGCTTTGCGCTGCTGCTCCACATCGACGTCAAGATATTTCCAACCGTGGTGCAACACCGGATGTTTCTTATAATTTTTCAACCACGGCTGCGCGAGATTGGTCCAGATGCGATGCACTCCTAAGCGCCATGGCGCATAAGCGAAAAATAGCTTGCTCATTTCGTTATACAGTTGTGTCCGCTCGGGTGAGTCGGGCATTTTGCGTGACTGCTCGTAAAGTTTATCAAAGGCGGGTAATTTAAAGTTAGCATAATTCGATTGACGCGAATTCGGGCCGTAAAGTAGTTGAAAAAAATTATCCCCATCAGGATAATCAGCGCCCCAAGCGTAAAATGAACCGACTTGCAGCGTCCCCGCCTTTCCAGCCTTATTCAAGTCAGGCCAGCGCTCCAGTTTGAATTTGATATTCACGCCTAACGCCTGCATGGATTTTTTCCATACTTCGTCCAGCGGTCGCTGTGTACCGTCCGGTATCGAACCGAATAGCAATTCCAGTTTGCTGCCGTCTGGCATTTCGCGATAACCATCGCCGTCGCGGTCAACATAACCATACAAATCCAATAAGGCTTTAGCTTTGGATAAATTGTATTCTTTTGCAATGCCTTTGAAGTTGGGGTCGTATCCGACTAAACCCGGCGGCAACAATGTCTCTGCGCGAATTGCTTGCCCTTTGCGGGCGATATTCACTTCTTCGTCGCCGTTGTAAGCCAGGTTCATCGCGCGGCGCAAGGCGATTTTTTCCTGCGTGTAGCCGCCGATAACCGGGTCTTCCAGATTATAAAAAGCTGTCAGGGTCACTTCCATTTGCGGCTCTCGTTGCATGACTATGCCGCGCTTTACCAGGCTTGGGGCCAGCTTGCCGCCTGGCGCAACAGTATTAATGAAGTCGTCGGGTACCTGCTCTATGTAATCGAATTCGTTACTGAGATAGGCAGTCCAACGCGGCTGCGGTTCCTCGATAATGGAAACTTCCACCCTGCCGGAAATGGGCAAGCGCCTGCCTTTGAGGTTTTCTACAATCGCCCGGTCGTAATCTTTGTCTTCCGGCGTGGCCTCGAAATATTCCTCGCGGAAATTCGGATTGGCTTCAAGCACTATTTTGCTCGAGCGGCGCCATTCCTTAAGCATATAAGCGCCGGTACCGACCGGGTGTGAACGCATTTCTGGCGGACTGCCCAAATATTCCACCACCTCGCGTGCAACCGCGCCGCTGGTCGCCATCGCCATGATATAAAGAAAATTGTAGTCCGGCTCCTTGAGCTTGATTCTCAGCGTATAGCGATCCAGTACCTGTAACCCTTCGATGGGCGCGTCGTAATCGAACTTTGCACCCTTGCGCGCCTTGGCCATTTGCTCGTCGGCGCCGATAATTTTACCTTCGAAAAAATATAAATTTGGCGATTTCACGTCAGGATCGAAAAAACGCCGCAACGAAAAAGCATAATCCTGCGCCGTCAACTCGCGCTTTTTGTCTTTGAACGCAGAGTGGTCGGAAAAATAAATGCCTGGTTTGATGCGGAACGTGTAAGTCGCGCCGTTGTCCGTCACTTCGGGCATAGCAGCGGTAGTATTCGGTTTGAGTTTAACCGGGCGGGCGAGGTAATCGTAAGTAAGTAACGGATCAAAAATCGCGAGCAGAATGTAGTTGGAGTAGCGATCCGATTCCTGCGCCGGATCAAAGCCGGTCTCGGCAACGCGGAAAGCTATGCGTACCGTCTTGTTCATGTCGGCAGCGTGCAGATATCCAGTCATAAGCGCGAACGCCAAGACAGCGGCTAACCGGATTAATCTCATACGATTCATGGGGGAGTTCTCCTCCACAGAAGAACACTATTTTTGTGCGCTTAATGTAGCATTACCAGGCTCATCCGTACATGGGGGAATTTGCCCTTTTTGAAACATGGCAATCTACTGCTTTTGGGTTAGTTTATAATCCTTTGCAACATTACACGAAAGGAAAAACATGGGTTTTCTCGCCGGCAAACAAATCCTTATCACGGGCTTGCTCAGTAACCGCTCCATTGCCTACGGCATCGCGCAGGCGATGCACCGCGAGGGCGCGAAACTGGCGTTCACATATCAAGGTGAAGGCGTAAAGGAACGCGTGGTCAAGCTGGCGGCGGAGTTCGGCAGCGACATCATCTTGCCCTGCGATGTGAGCATAGACCAGGAAATCACCGCACTGTTCGACGCGCTGGCGAAAAAATGGGACGGGCTCGACGGCATCGTACATTCCATCGCCTTCGCGCCGCGCGAAGCGATTTCCGGCGCATTTCTCGACGGCATGACACGGGAGAATTTCCGTATGGCGCACGACATCAGCGCCTATAGTTTTGCCGCGCTGGCGAAAGCGAGCTTGCCGTTGATGAAAGGCCGCAAAGCGGCGCTGGTGACCCTGACTTACCTCGGCGGCGTGCGCTCGATGCAGAATTACAATTTGATGGGCGTCGCCAAAGCCAGCCTCGACGCGACCATGCGCTATCTCGCCTACGACCTCGGCCCGCAAGGCATACGCGTCAACGCGATTTCCGCCGGGCCGATTAAAACTTTGGCAGCCGCAGGCATCGGCGGCTTCAGCAAGATTCTACATTTCGTCGCCGAGAATGCGCCCCTGCGCCGCAATGTGACAATAGAAGAAGTCGGCAACACTGCCGCGTTTTTATGCAGCGATTTAGCCTCAGGCATAACCGGCGAAATTACTTATGTGGATGGTGGATTTAATACCACAGTGGCGGGAATGGCAGAATAGATATTTATGTAACTATATGATTATATTTAATATTTTATAGTACGACTGCTTCAATCTGATTCTTCATTCCCGCCCTACACAGCGTCATTCCCGCGTAGGCGGGAATCCAGTGCTTTCAAAACATGCCTAAACAACCATGCATTTATGTTCTCGCCAGCGACCGCAACGGTACGCTTTATATTGGCATAACCAGCAATTTAGTAAAACGTATCTACGAACATAAACAAGATTTAGTTTCCCGATTCACACAAAAATATGGGGTGCACAAGCTGGTTTATTTCGAGCAATTCGAAGATATGCTTGCGGCGATGGTAATCCCCCCATTTTTAGAAGGCGTTAAAAGTAGAGGTTAAGCGGCCATGGCCAACCGCTGCTTAGGGGTGTAGCCGCCCAAGGCCATGTTGGGGTGTTCGTTATTGTATTGCCACTGCCATCGGGTAGCAAAGTTCTGCACTGCTTCGATGTCCTGCCACAGGTATTGCGACAGCCATTCATAACGCACCGTCCGGTTGAATCTTTCCACGTAGGCGTTTTGCTGCGGGTTACCCGGTTGGATAT
>JBAVRP010000028.1:0-114174 GCA_049695115.1 Burkholderiales bacterium
GCGTATTTGTCGAATCCGGCAGTGGCAAAGGTGGTCTGTTTCATCGTCGTTCCTCCCTCGTATCCCATCATTCAAATATTACATTTGTTCGATTGGATGCGGGGACTTAATCAGAGTTTCCTTAAATATTTATCCATTAAAACAAAACTCAATCTGTCACCTTGAGTATCCGTCCGTGGTCATCATGATGCACCACCATATGTTTTTGTTTTTGCCAGGCGCTGAGATTATTCTTGCTCACCTGTAGCTGATCCGCCTGCTCTTGTAGCGTGACGCGGCTCACGGCTTTTCGCGCTTCGCGGTTGGCAAAGCGAAACCAGTTGGTGATGGCCCAGAATAAAAGTGTGCCCGCCATCATGAACACCACCAGTGAATAAGTCGGCAGGTTATCGATAAACGACTGCCAACCCTGTTGTACGACGATCTGTTCGCGGAAAAATGCGATGCCACTCAGCCAGCCAAGCAGGGTGATCAAGGGAATCCACAAATAAATCCAGCCCATCCAGAACACCAGCGTGAGGGCACGGTAAGCCAGGCGTCTCGGCACGGAAAGCCGGTCGGGCATATCGAGTATCAGAGGAGTAGAAAGCTGGAACGTAGTAGCGTCAGGATTCATGCAGTCACTCCCCTGTCCGGACTGTGCCATCGCGCCCGTTTGCCGCTGCGACGCATTAACACCCGCGGTAATGCAACTACTGTAGTGAGCATGTTCAACACCCAATACGCCAACGGGTACCAGATGGTCCAGTAATAATTGCGCAGCAAGCCTTTGTCATAGCGACGGTCAAGCAACAGGCTGACGGCAATCTGGATGAGACAAGTGGTGCCGATGATGACGCCGGTCCACTGCGGGACGATGGTTTGCACCCAATAAGGCTGCGGGACGATAAAAAATTTTCCGGCAATCCACAGTATGACGGTAACCAGCATGGAATAAGACCACAGCATACTGGTGAGGTATTCGATATAGACCGGCCACATGCGCCGCTTGCGCCAGCTTTTCCACATGCCGGCGTATTTCAGAATCGCCTGCGCGCCGCCCATAGCCCAGCGCAGGCGCTGACGCCACAGGCCCTTGAACGTTTCCGGCATCAAAATCCAGCACAATGCGGCCGGCTCGAAACGCACATCCCAATGGTTAAGTTGCAGCTTCCACGACACGTCGATGTCTTCGGTCAGCATTTCGCGGCTCCAGTAACCAACCTGATGCAAAGCGGATTTGCGGAAGCCGGCGACCACACCAGACACGGTGAACAACCGGCCATAGGTGCGTTGCGCACGTTTGATCAGCCCGATGATGGAAGAAAATTCGCCCACCTGGATGCGCCCCAGCAAAGTCGAGCGGGTGCGGATGCGCGGGTTGCCTGTCACAGCGGCTACCCGCGGCGAAGTCAGGAAATGCCACATCATCCAGCAAGCCGCGTTGCGGTCGAGGATCGCATCACCGTCAATGCAAATCAGGTAATCGGAATCGGCCATCGCCGCCGCCGTATCCAGCGCCACAGCCTTGCCCTGGTTTTGCGCCAGGTGAATGACGCGTAAGCGCGGATTGCTTTGCGCCAATTCATCGAGAATTTCTCCCGTGTTATCGCTGCTGCCGTCGTTGATGGCGATCACTTCAAAGTCCGGGTAATTGTGCGCCAGCAAATTGCCGACGGTGTCACGCACTTGCGCACCCTCGTTGAAGCACGGTACCACCAGGGACACTTTGGGATAGCTGGACAGTGTGGGCGGCTGGTCAGGATGGCTGCTTTTACGCTCGTAGTGATACCAATAGAATACCGCGCCAGCCATCCACAAGTACGACATGAATAGCGGGTAGTAGAAAGTGAAAGCAAACAAAACCTGCGGCAAATTTCCGTCTAACATGGTCAAGGCCTTGGGTATTCGCGCAATGAGAGCGCGGGCGCAATAATGTTTACTTGCGGCAGGCTGTGCACAAAATCATCGGGGTAATAGCCGAAATTCAATGCGCCGGTTAACTGCAGGCGGCGCATCTGCGCCTGCAGTTTTTCCGCTGGCAGCGGAGCATTATTTTCCCAATCCACGCTTTGCAGTTCGAATACCGTCTTTTTCAGCGCGCCTGGCCTTTTCCCGATAATGCGTACCAGCTCGTCCAGCCACTCTTCCGGGTTGGATGCTTTTTCCATATACGGCATCGCCATCAGCGCCACCCAATCATAGGTTTCGAGAAATGACGGCAATGACTGCGCGAACCACGCCTCGGACTCGGGTTCGGTAACCACGCGCGCATACAAATTACGCGCGGTTTTAATTTGCGGACGATATTTTTTTACCCGATCGGCCAATTCCAGGGTGAAACTATTCAGCTCCTTTGTTTTTAGCGCCGTCCATTGCGCCATCAATTTGGGATCGGCGCGTATCGTATCGATATTTTTCGGCAGGTTCCAGGTTTTTGCGTAATGCTCCAGCGCCTGCGGGCTCGCGTCCTCAAAATCCGTCAGCACGGCGTCGTCGTGAAATAGTATCCCGTCGATAAACGCGTTTTTTGCCAGGTCTTCGTAGATATCGCCAATGACACTTCGCGTTGCAGACGAAAAAATCGTCAATCGTTTGTAGGCGCTTTTTTCCTCGCTGCGCGTGGCCTGCACAAGCAGCGAAGCGGCAGGATGCTGTTTCGGCAACTCAAACGCCATGACCGGCAACCAAGCATAAACTTTTGCGCCGGTGCGGCGCCCGATTTGCCACGCCACGCGATTGAACAAGTCTGCGCGTACCGGCATATGCCGATTGGGGAAATAAAGCGCGCGGGCATTTCCGTCACCGTCGTTGTCGGCAAAAGCCTGCAGGTAAACCGTATTGACCCCCATACCTGTAATGCGCTCCAACAGTGCATTAAGGTTTTTTTCCTGCTGCTCAAGATTGCCGTCGTAAATATAATCCAGGTCCACATGCATGACGCGGCTAATGACATTCATGCCTGCGTCGCGCAGGGTGTAGGCAAATTGCGGCAACAGCGGATTAAGCCGCAGCAGCCTGCGCGGAATGGCGCTAAGCGATTGACTGGCGTCGAAACGGTTGTCTTCCAGAGTCATGCCCACCGGCATCCCCAATGCTTCAGCCGCTTGGCGCAGTATCAGGCTATCCCTGCCATAGGGCCAGACCACGGCACGTGGGCGCACGCCCAGTTCTTTCTCAATCAGCGCTGAGTTGCGCGCGAGATCCGCGCGAATGCGCGTTGCGTAGGCGGCGTCGGTTTCATACCTGCCCGTTGCTTTATCGAATATGCGCGATACGGCTGCCGGCTGCGTGTTGCCCTGCGGATTGGCAGGCAGTCCCTTGTGTAAAGCGTAACTGTGGGAAGCGATTTCGACCAGGCCGCTGCCCTGCATTTTGCGTACCTGGTCCCAGCTGACAAACGCAGTGCGCGGCACGGGCTTCCCGTCGTATGTCACCATGCCATTTTCAGGCGCATCCATCCACTCTCCCACCAATGCCAGCAAAGCCGGATAATTAAATTCGCGCAACAGCGGAAAAACCTTTTCGTGAAAGCTGGCGTAACCATCGTCAAATGTAAGCAATACAGCTTTGTCCGGCAAAGTCTTTTTTTCCTCGCGCGCGGCGACCACATCCGACAGCGACACAGGCTGATAGCCGTTTTCGCGCATCCAGGAAAACTGCGTCACCAGCTGAGTCATGTCGACCGAGTGACTGTCGGGGCGGGCATAAATGTCATCCACGATATCGTGGTAGCACAACACCTGCACTTCGTTAGCTGCGCGAGTTGGCGTTGTGAAAAAGGCAGCGCACAACATCAGGCTGCAAGTCAGCCAGCGTCGCATCAAAACCTCCGGTTGAAACTTAAGTTGGCGTAATTGCGGAAATCCTGGACGCCGTCGTAAGGATGCATGGAGCGACCCAGTGCGAACCTGATTTCCATCACGTCCGATGCAGTCCAGTCGATTTCATAGTTTATGCGCGCGGTCGGCCGGTTATCAAAACCTTCCTGGTCGTAACTACCGACATTGACGCTCACGCGGTGCCATAGGCTTTTTTGCTCTTCGCGCCATTGCAACCATTCACCAGTCAGACTTAAATCTGCAGCAAGGGCGCTGGCGGGATTGAAATATGGTGTGCCTTGGAAAGAGTTTCGAATGCCAGACAAACCGATGCCGATGGAGTAACGTTTCTGATATTCGGTTTCGAATACGTTTGTATAATTCGCGCTCCATTCATTTCGCCGGTTACCGTCGCTGAAATTATGGCGTTGAATGTCGACACTGGCGCGGTGGACTTCATTGTCGCGCGTGCTGATGCCAAGACCCGCACGCCTTGCACGAATCCCCGCTGCCGCAGCGCGAACCGGCAGGCTTTCGTCTGCCGATTCTGCATTCGTATGAACTCTCCATAGATCGTTTATTTCATTGGATAAATTTAACGATACGCCGGTTTGATTTTTTTCCTCGGTGACGTCTTTAGTCAGGCGCGTTGCGTCAGCGCTGATTAACCAGTCGCGCGCCTTGAATTCCGCGCCGATACCGGCGCGATGACGCGAAAAATAAGCATCGTTTGCCAGCGAGTCATGTTGATGCAGGCTGCGCGCATACACTCTCCACACATCGCTGATCGGTTGCGAGTAGAGGCGCGCCTCCCACCTGCGGTCCTGCGACGCGTTGATCGACTGGCTGCTATTGCCTGCTTCTCCGTTCAGCAATAATTCGGGCATATGATGCACGGCCGAGCGGCGCAGCGCAGTTCTCACCTGTCTGTCATCGGGCTTCGACTGCGACAATTCTGCCAGCTCCGCATCGGATTGCTCCCAGTCATTTATGGCGGCGAGCGCGGCGATCCGGCCCAGCTTCGCTTCATGGCTTTCCGGCGCGACCGCCAGCAACCAGCGGAATTCCTCATCGGCAAGGCGCGGCCAGCCGCGCCAGGAATATATATAGCCGCGGTTGGCGCGCACGTCCTGATTGCGCGGCACCAAATCCACCAATTCGTCGGCGCGCCGGTTGGCGTTGGGTAAATCGTCGGCATAGGCGCGTGCCAGCATGGCAAGCACGCGCGAGTGGACATAACCGGGATTTTCCCGCTCAAGTTCGGGAATATTGCGATTCAGCGTGCGCGGTTCGCGCCGGACGATTTCGTCCACCACGTCCTGTGCGGCCCGATGTTGTTCCAGATCGGACAATGCATAAAATAATCCGTAACGGTATTTGAGATTATTCGGTTCTTCGCCGACCAACTGTTCGAACATTATTTTAGCCACGTCCGGACGTTTGATCCCGAGATACGCGTCGGCGACCGCCATGCGCGCATAAGCGGGCGCGATGTACCCGGCACCCGTAGCCTGCACATATAAATCTGTGGCTTCTTCATAACGCTGGCGATTGGCAAGCGCGACCAGTTTGTCCGACAAGGCGCGGCGCTCAAGCGGAGCGTTAGGCGTATCGATGGGTTTGAGTTGCGACAATACAGCGTCGATTTCGTGCAACGCGATATCGGTGTTGCGATAACGGCCAGCTTGCGTATCTTCGTCGGCGTCGGCCCAACGAATGTGCACCGCGGCGCGGTCAAGACGCAACCTGGCTTGATCGGCGGGGGACACAATGTCGGGCTGCGCATCCGCTAATTCCTTCGCCCGATGCGCGGCACCGATGGACGACAGCAAATTGATGCGCGCCTGATCGGCAGTTTTTCCCGTCGGGTCGAGAGCGCGCATTTGCGCATAGGCATCAAGCGCCTGGGATTCCCGCCCTGCCTTACGCAGTGCGTAAGCGTAGGCCTCCCACAACTGTGCATTTTTTTGCTCTCTGTTAAGCGCCTGTTCCGCTGTCGCCATTGTACGCGTGTGATCGCCCATGTCGGAAAGCGTATAAACTTTTGCCACAAGGCTTTGCATACGATCAGGCGCGCGCGCTAATACTTCATCATAAAGCTGCAGTGCGAGCGGCGATTTTGCGCTGGCGCGCGCGGACGCTGCCAGCGCTTCCAACACATAAATCGGCGCCTTGCTGCGATCAATATTGGATAATTCCGCCAGCGCCGCTCCATGGCGCCCTGCTTCTGCGGTAACGGCGACGTAATCATGGAGCACGCGCACATCATCGCCGTGCTTCCGGCGCAATAGCGCGAAATAATCGGCGGCCTGTTGCAGCTTGCCTTCCCGGACCAACTGCAAAGCGGCCTGATAACCGGCTTCGCCCATTGGAAAGCTGGATACTTGTGGGTCCGCCTGGGCGAGCATGATGTTCGCTTGTGGCGTGCTTATCACCATGGCAAGTTTCAGCGTCGCATGCGATTCGGCCGCGCCGGCAGAAATGGAATAGGCGGCTAGGATGGCCGGCAACAATAGTGACAGCGGGCGCTGCACTGGGAGTTGTTCAGCGGAGAAGCAGCTATCCAACACAGCGGTTTGCGCCGGATTGTTCACCAAGCGACTTGTCGAAACGAAATCGTGCGACATCTGATAGTTTAAGATCAAAAGCGGAAAATTTGGATATGCATTGCGGAAATTAATGATAAATGGAACTCCTGTTTCATAAAACCGGCGGCTTTCTTTCGGGGGGTGAGAGTTTGTCCTTGCGTGCCGACAGCTTGTCCATCAGCCACATGACATAGCCGGACAAGGCATAGGCGACGAACAAACCGAACAGCACTCGAGGCTGGTCAAGGGTCAGCACGACGAATATGGCTACGACCACGAGTACGGTCCAGAACGGTACGCTTTTACTCAGGTTGAAATCCTTACCGCTGTAAAACCTAATATTGCTTACCATGCTGAGTCCGGCGAACAAGGTAACGCCCCAGGCAGCCCACTTGATTTGCGCGCCGCGCACTTCGTAATCGTGCATGACCCAGATGAAGCCGGCGACCAATGCTGCCGCTGCAGGGCTGGGGAGGCCGGTGAAATAGCGTTTGTCCGCGACATCAAGTTGGGTATTGAATCGCGCCAGGCGCAATGCGGCGCAAACGCAATAGATAAACGCCGCCAGCCAGCCGATTTGCTTCATCTCCTGCAGCGCCCACACCAGCATCAGCATGGCGGGTGCGACGCCGAAGGACACCATGTCCGACAGGCTGTCGTATTCGGCACCGAAGGCGCTTTGGGTATTGGTCATACGCGCAACGCGGCCATCAAGGGCATCCAGCACCATGGCGACAAAAATTGCCATCGCGGCGTTTTCAAACTTGCCGCCCATGCCCTGCACCACGGCGTAAAAACCGGCGAACAGGGAGGCCGTGGTAAACAAGTTGGGTAAAATGTATATGCCGCGGCGACGCGGCTTCGCGTGAACGCTATCGTCGTTTTCTGTGTGGGGTATGTCCTGTCGTTCCGGTTCATGCATCATGGTTTGCGTGCTCCGAAAATCATGTCGTAATAAAAATCAGGGTACCAGATTTGCCAGTATGGTTTCAGTGGCGTAAACATTGTCGCCGATAGCGACATTTGGCTTGGACCCCAGCGGCAAATACACGTCCACGCGCGAACCGAAACGGATAAAACCGTAACGCTGCCCCCGCGACAAAGGGTCGCCCTTGCCGACATAACATAGTATGCGCCGCGCAATCAGGCCTGCTATCTGCACGCAGGTAACATCGGCGCCTTTCGCGGTTTTGATCCACAGCGCGTTGCGTTCATTTTCCAACGAAGCCTTGTCCAACGCAGCATTGATAAATTTGCCCGGATGGTACCAGACCGATTCGATGCGGCCATCCACCGGGCTGCGGTTGGAATGCACGCTAAATACGTTCATGAACACACTGATTTTCAGCGCCTGGCGATTGAGATAAGGATCCAGCGCCTGTCCTACGATTACAATCTGGCCATCCGCGGGCGACAGCACGGCGTTGGGATCCTGCGGGATTTCGCGTGGTGGGTCACGGAAAAACTGCAGCACGAACAACGCGATCAACCAAAACGGCAACGACCACCAGCAAAGGAATTTGGTCGCGACAAGTGTGATGACGACTGCGCCGGCCAGAAACGGCCAACCTTCCCTGGCGATAATCGGGTGCGGATAATTTTTCATGCTTAGTTTTTGCTTTGATCCACCAGTTTGTTTTTCTTGATCCACGGCATCATGGCGCGCAGTTTTTCGCCGACGATTTCGATCTGGCTCTCCGCGTTCAAGCGGCGGCGCGCGCCGAGCGTCGGCGCACCCGCGCGGTTTTCCAGGATGAAATTCTTGGCGTATTCGCCGGTCTGGATATCCTTGAGAATGTCGCGCATGGTCTTTTTGGTGTCTTCATTGATGATGCGCGGTCCGCTGACGTATTCGCCATACTCGGCATTATTGGATATCGAGTAATTCATATTGGCGATGCCGCCCTCATACATCAAATCAACGATCAGTTTCAGCTCGTGCAGACATTCGAAGTACGCCATCTCAGGCGCATAACCCGCTTCAGTCAGGGTTTCGTAACCGGCTTTAACCAGCTCGACGCATCCGCCGCACAACACCGCCTGTTCGCCGAACAAATCGGTTTCAGTTTCTTCGCGGAAATTGGTTTCGATCACGCCGCCGCGCGTCCCGCCGTTGGCTGCCGCATAAGACAGCGCGAGATCTTTCGCCTTGCCCGATTTGTCCTGGTAAACCGCGATCAACGACGGCACGCCGCCGCCCTGGGTATACGTGGAACGTACTAAATGGCCAGGGCCTTTGGGCGCGATCATGATTACGTCAAGATCACTACGCGGCACCACTTGGCCGTAATGGATGTTGAAGCCGTGCGCGAAAGCCAGCACGCCGCCTTTTTTGATATTCGGTTCGACTTCGTCGCGGTAAACCTGCGCGATGTTTTCATCCGGCAATAACATCATCACCAGATCGGCGCTTTTCACCGCTGCCGCAACTTCAGCCACTTTGAGGCCGGATTTTTCCGCCTTGGACCATGACGCGCCATCCTTGCGCAGACCGACAGTCACTTTGACGCCTGAATCCTGCAGGTTTTGCGCGTGCGCGTGGCCCTGCGAACCGTAACCGACGATGGTAACTTTTTTGCCTTTGATGAGGGATAGGTCCGCGTCTTTGTCGTAATAAACTTTCATGATAAGCCTCTAAAATAATTAAATTAAATCAAGTAGTTATGTAATATCCTGTTGGTCGCGAAAAATCAAATTTTCAGTATCCATTCGCCGCGACCGATGCCGGAAGAACCGGTGCGCACGGTTTCCAGAATCATTGAACGATCCAGCGCGTCGAGAAAAGCATTCAGCTTGTCCCGGGTGCCGGTGAGTTCAATGGTGAAACTCTTATCCGTGACGTCGATGACGCGGCCGCGGAAAATATCCGACACGCGCTTTATCTCTTCGCGGTCTTTACCGGCGGCGCGTACTTTCACCAGCATGAGTTCGCGCTCGATGTGGTTGCCTTCGTTCAAGTCCACCACCTTCACCACTTCTATCAGCTTGTTCACTTGCTTGGTGATTTGTTCGATCACTTCGTCCGAACCAGAGGTGACAATGGTCATGCGCGACAGGGTGTCGTCTTCAGTCGGCGCGACGGTGAGTGACTCGATGTTGTAACCGCGGGCCGAAAACAGCCCGGCGACGCGCGACAGCGCGCCTGCTTCGTTTTCAATCAGTAATGACAATATATGACGCATGGTCTCGCTTCGTTTTATAAAGCAAGACGCGTTGCCTTGCCAGTTAGTTTCTGGAAGCCCGTGGATTGAGACGTTAGGAATGCGCTATAGGTTGGGAACGCATCCCGCAGACGCCACTCTTTTGGAGCGGCGCTGCGAATAAAAAATATTTAGTTTACAACTCTTCCGCAAGGATAATTTCCGACAAGCCTTTGCCGCCGGGCACCATGGGGAAAACATTTTCTTTTTGGTCGGTAATAAAATCCATAAACACCAAACGCTCTTTCATGGCAAACGCTTCTTTCAGCGCGCCTTCAACATCGGAGGGTTTTTCGATTTTCATGCCGACGTGGCCATACGCGTCGGCCAGCTTGACGAAATCCGGCAGCGCATCCATATAGGATTCGGCATAACGGTTGCCGTAAAAAAATTCCTGCCACTGGCGCACCATGCCCATATAGCGATTGTTCAAATTGATGATTTTAATCGGCGTGTGATATTGCTTGCAGGTGGATAGCTCCTGTATACACATCTGGATGCTCGCCTCACCCGTCACGCAAGCGACGGTGGCTTTGGGATGCGCCAACTGCACGCCGATTGCCGCAGGCAAACCGAAACCCATGGTGCCGAGGCCGCCAGAATTGATCCAGCGCCGCGGCTTGTCGAAGCGGTAATACTGCGCGGCCCACATCTGGTGTTGACCTACGTCAGAGGTGACATAAGCATCGCCCTTGGTCAACTCATGTAATTTTTGTATCACAAATTGCGGCTTGATAATCTCGCTTTTGGTATCGTACTTCAGGCAATCGCGCGCGCGCCACTGGTCGATCTGCGTCCACCAGGCTTTGAGCGGAACCGGATAGGGGCGCTCTTTGGTGACGCTCAACAACTTGAGCAATTCTTCCAGCACCTCGTTGATGTCGCCGACGATAGGCACATCGACCTTGACGCGCTTGGAAATAGACGACGGATCAATGTCGATATGGACAATCTTGCGATCGGCGCTGAAAAAATGATCCGGATTGCCGATCACGCGGTCGTCAAAACGCGCGCCGATGGCGAGCAGCACATCGCAATTCTGCATCGCCATATTAGCTTCCAGCGTGCCGTGCATGCCGAGCATGCCGACGAATTGCTTGTCGCTGGCCGGAAATCCGCCTAGGCCCATCAAGGTATTGGTGCACGGGAAGCCCAACAGACGCGTGAGCTTAGTGAGATTCTCAGCCGCATTGCCGATCACTACTCCGCCGCCGGCGTAAACCATAGGCCGTTTGGCATCGAGAATGATTTGCAGCGCTTTTTTGATTTGTCCGCTGTGCGCCTTGATCACCGGATTGTACGAACGCAAGGTCACGGAATCGGGATAAATGAACTCGCAACTTTTTTGCGTAATGTCTTTGGGAATATCCACCAGCACCGGGCCGGGTCGGCCGGTGGTCGCGACGTGAAAGGCTTTTTTGATGGTGACGGCTAAATCTTTAACGTCCTTGACTAAAAAATTATGTTTTACGCACGGGCGCGTGATGCCGACGGTGTCGCATTCCTGAAAAGCATCCTGCCCTATCGCATGGGTCGGCACCTGGCCGGTGATCACCACCAGCGGGATCGAATCCATATACGCCGTAGCGATGCCAGTCACCGCATTGGTCACGCCGGGGCCGGAAGTGACCAGCGCCACGCCGGGGCGCCCCGTAGAGCGCGCATAGCCGTCGGCAGCGTGCAGAGCGGCCTGCTCGTGGCGCACCAACACATGCTTGAATTTGTCCTGTTTGAAGATTTCGTCGTAAATATTCAGCACCGCACCGCCGGGGTAGCCGAATACGAATTCGACCCCTTCTTCGGTCAAACAGCGGATGGTGATTTCTGCGCCTGTGAGTTCCATGGCTTTCCTTAACTTGCTGTGATTTTTTTCACTCGGGACAGCCTAAAAGCGTAAATGTTGGAGCAGGTTTGGTCAAGATAAATGTTTTTGTCCGGCTGTTTTCCCTTGTAAAGCAGAAATACCGGCAAAAAACAGGCGTTAATAGTATATTTGCGCTTTATTTCCCACTCGCAACGGCTGGGAACATAACTCAAATAATCGCGGAGGCAATCCTGGCCACTTATCAGGAAATGTCGGATTTTTTGGCGCAGGTTGAGCGCCGCGCCTACAAGCAAACCCTGTTTGCCGTGCGCGACGAGCACGTCGCCATGGACGTGGTGCAGGATGCGATGCTCAAACTGGCGGAAAAATACAGCGATCGCCCGCCTGCTGAATTGCCCCTGCTGTTTTCGCGCATCCTGCAAAACACCATGCGCGATTTTTTCCGTCGCCAGAAGGTGCGCAGCACCTGGACCACGCTATTTTCCTCATTCGGCTCCAACGAGGACGGCGACGACCACGACCTGCTGGAAACGTTGGAGTCCGACGCCCATTCCAATCTCGGGGATACGCCGGCCAAACAGTTAGAACAATCACAAATCATGGCCCTGATCGAGCAAGCCATTGAGAAGCTGCCAGCCCGTCAACGGGAAGCCTTCATGTTGCGTTACTGGGAGGAACTGGATGTCAGCGAAACCGCGGCCGCTATGGGCTGTTCCGAAGGAAGCGTCAAAACCCACTGCTCACGCGCCGTACATGCCTTGGCCATAAGCCTGAAGGCAAAAGGAGTTACACTATGAACTTGAACGAAGCCGAAATCGGCAAAAAAATTATCCGCCACCTGAATGTGGCAGCAAATCAGCTTGACCAGACTACGCTGGACAAACTCAAAACCGTGCGGCTGAAAGCGCTGGAAGCCTACTCGCACCAGCCTTCAATGCAAACAGCGCCAGCCGTTGCAGGAGCGGGTCGCGATATTTCCTTTGGCGGGCGCGGTTCGCTTTTGTGGGTGCCGCTTGCCACCCTTTTGCTCGCGCTGGGCGGGTTGGTATACTGGCAGTCGATGGCGCATAACGACTTCGATGAAGTCGATGCTATGCTGCTGTCCGACGAACTGCCGATCCACACCCTCACCAGCCAGGAATTCGAATCATGGTTAAACAAGTCCTCGCGCTGAGCGCCCTTATTCTTACGCTTTTCGCCGCCCCCGCTTTTGCCGACGGCCCGGCGTGGAACAAACTCAACCCGCAACAACAATCTGCTTTGGCTCCCATCGCCTCCGACTGGGATGGCATGAGGCCCGAACAAAAGCAGAAGCTGCTGAATGCGGCTGAGCGCTATCCCAGCATGAAGCCGGACGAGAAGCAACGGTTTCAGGGCCGTCTAAAGAACTGGGCCAGCATGACGCCAGACGACCGCCAGAAAGCACGAGAAAAGTACCGTGAATTCAATAAGTTACCGCTAGAGAAGAAAAAAGAAGCCAAAGAAAAATGGGCAAATGATCAACAAAAACAATAGCTTATGATATTTAACTTATAGAGTGGCCCGCCTCTGGCGGGCTTTTGCTTTTTAATAGCTTGAATGTTTAATGAACCATGTTGACTGCAACCCCCGGCCTGTTTCGCCGCCTCGCCTGCATGATCTACGACGCGCTGTTGTTAATAGCAGTGTTGTTCATCGCCGTGTTCACATTTTCGACGCTGTTGTCGTTCAAAGGCAAGGGCCCACTGCTGCCGCTATTTCAGATTTATGTGGTGATAGTGATCGCGGCGTATTTTTTTTATTTCTGGCGCAAAAGCGGCCAGACGCTGGCGATGAAAACCTGGCGTATCAAATTAGTCAGCGCCAACGGTAGCAGGATAGGTTACAAACAAAGCGCGCTGAGATTGCTGGCAGCAAGCATCGGCATCTTCCTGGGAGGAATCGGACTATGGTGGGCGTTGTTCGATCCCGATAAGCAATTTTTACACGACCGCTTCGCCGGAACGCGCCTGATACTGCTGGAAAAAAACTAGACCCGCTGCACGCGGAATAACATCACTAATGCCAGCGTGAGAAAAACCCAACTCGGCAACGACGCAGATAAAAAAGGTGGCCAGTCATTCAACTGCCCGATGTGCGCGAACAGCCGATTGACGAAGTGGAACACCAGCCCCAGCATGATACCGACAAAAATTTTTGCCCCCACTCCGCCTGAGCGCTTCTGAAACGAACTAAATGGGACGGCGAGTAACATCATCACCATCACCGCGATGGGATAAACAATCTTGGACCAGAAGGCGATTTCATATCGATTGCTGTCCTGTTTATTGTCGCGCAGGTGATCGACAAACGCGGACAAATCGCTTGCCGACATCTGGCTTGGTTGCTCGCGCAACACGGTGAGAATGGACGGCGTCAGCACCGAGTTCCAGTTGGCTTCGGCAAGTTTTCTCAGCGACGCGCCTTTTTCATCAAATACAGTCTGCTCCACGTCGGTTATGCGCCATTTATTTTCAGCCACATGCTCGCCGCGTTTGGCCAGGCTGATGCTTTTCAGTTTGTAGCTCGAGTCGAATTCGTAAATTTTCAGATTGCTCAGCGATGTGTCGGGATTGATTTGCTGGACGTTGACGAAACTGTTGTCGTCTTTCACCCACAATCCGGAACGGAACGCCTGCGCAACCACGGAGTTGGTAGCTTGAAGCCATAACTGTTGGGCGCGGCGCTCGGAGTGCGGTGACACGTATTCGCCGAACAAAAATGTCATTGAAGCGAGTACAACGCCCATGATCAAGAGGGAGCGCGAAATTGCCGCCAGCGATAATCCGGATGCGCGCATTACGGTTAATTCTGAGTGGCTGTTAAGTTGCGTCAAGGCAAACAGCGTGCCAATCAGCACGGCAATAGGAAACAGATCGTACACATGTCCGGGCAGCAACCATAGAACATACTGCATCAGCGTCGGCAGGCGGTAATTGCCGCGGCCGATATTTTTGAGTTCGCCCACCACATCGAAAAAAGCGAACAGCATCAATAAAGATACGAACACCAGCGCCGTGGCAACCAGGACTTCGCGGGTCAGGTATTTGGTGAGTATGCGCATGAAAAAATGGCGGATTGGAACATTGATTACGGGCAAACTTGCTTGCGAGCCATTATACTCGCAGTAAAATTATTTCAAGATATTCAAAACCTGGAATTTTATGTGCAGCCGCCTTCATGCAAACCATTACTGAAGCGCTGCTACGCGCCCTGCGCGATCTGATGCAGCCGCGCATCATTGGCCTCATCGTCTGGCCCGTGCTGCTGGCGCTGGTATTGTGGGGCGGGCTGGCGCTGTTTTTCCGCGCATCGCTGTATGGCTGGTTGCAACATTGGCTGGCTGGCTACGGCGTATCCGGGACATATTTCGGCATCAGCTTCGGCTGGCTTGGCGATACACTGGCAGTCGTGCTGTTTTTCGCCCTGCTGATTCCCTTGATTAACATCACCGCTTTGCTTATCACCTCCACTTTCGCCATGCCGTTACTGCTGCGCTTTGTCGGCGAGCGTGATTATGCCGACCTGGAAATCAAACGCGGCGGCAACACCTGGGGCAGCGTGTGGAATGCGCTGATTGGCGTATCGATATTTTGCGTGTTGTGGATTATCACGCTGCCGCTGTGGCTGATTCCGCCGTTGGCCGTCGTGTTGCCGATATTATTGTCGGCGTATCTTAACCAGAAATTATTCGGCTACGACGCCCTGGCAGAACACGCCAGCGAGCCTGAATATAAAACCCTGGTACAGCAAACCCGCAGCAACTTGTGGTTGCTCGCCATTCTGGTGGCGTTTATTCAATTTATCCCGCTGGCAAATTTTATCGCGCCGGTATTCATGGGCTTGGCATTCATACACTACGCACTGACGCGCTTAAGGTTGTTGCGTCAGGCAGGCGGCACGGGGCCATTCAACCGGCCCGACGCAACGCCGGGCAAGCATTAACGCCGCATCGCGTGCCGTGCGTTTAAAACTGCAATCGTGAACCAGGTATTGTCCGAGCGGGGCAAATTCCACAATCCCGCGATCCCCTAATTAATTGTTTGTAATCAATATATTATATAAGATATCGCGAAATATCATACATGCCCCGATATACAAATCTTAAATCAATTTTTGGTGTGCCTGAAGGAAGTAGTTTGTTATCATGCTGAATCGATTGCGTAACTTCATCAGACCGAACAAATTGGACAGCATTGACTAAACTCATGCCGCGCACGAAATTTACATTTTTTTTTGCTGGATCGACTGCGTTGCTCCGCGCAAGTACGCTTGCGGCACTGGCATTGTTGGGCGTGGACCTTGCCCGCGCTCAGGCTCTGACAAACGCTTCTAATAATCCGGCTGAATGGTGCGCCACTTTATCGCGCAGCTTGCCGGGGCTGACGCCCGCACGTTGTAAATTGGCTGAACTGCAAACCGCGTCGCAAAAATCAGTTGAAGGCAGGCCGTTGTCGGTTCGCGACATCAAGCCGCGTGTGACGCCGCGGCTCAAAATTCTCGTGCTCGGCGGCATTCACGGCGACGAAATGACATCTTCGACTATCGTGTTCGACTGGATTGAACGCGCGCGCAAGGTCAACACGCTCGACATTCATTGGCGCATGCTGCCGCTGGTCAATCCTGATGGATTAATCAGACAACCTGCGACACGGGTCAATGCGCACGGCGTCGACCTCAACCGTAATTTCCCCACCAGCGACTGGAAGGCCAAGTCGCACAGCTATTGGGTACAAAAAACCGGCAGCGATCCGCGCCGCTTTCCTGGCCAAGCACCATTGTCTGAGCCGGAAACAAAATGGGTACATAATCACATCGACGGTTTCAAGCCGGACCTGATTGTTTCCATCCACGCGCCCTATGGTGTGCTCGACTTCGACGGCCCGCCGCCGCCGCCATCCAAACTCGGCGGCTTGTTGCTCGACCAGGTCGGCATTTATCCCGGCTCATTGGGTAATTACGGCGGCGTGGACAAAAATGTTCCCGTTGTCACGGTGGAACTCAAACACGCCATCGATCCGCCGTCCACAAAAGAATTGGATCGCATGTGGGAAGATCTGACGGAATGGATTGACAGACGTTTGTTGAAATCCAATGTCAAGACGACAGAGTCGTCCGATACGCCAGCGGTTTACGCAAAAACAGAAACAGCGGAGAAAACTGATTCATCGAACGCCACTAACGCATCCAACAAATCTTCAGCTAAGGTGGCTGCAAAAGCAGCGCCGTCGCGTCAATAAGAACACCCTTAGTAATATTTGATAAATTAAGTTTTTAACTAAAAAAGGCTGCGATCGCAGCCTTTTTTATTTTGATCAATTGATGCTGCTTAGCTTGATGGTTGTTTTAATTGTTCAAGGATTGCCGGATTTTCCAAAGTCGAAACGTCTTGTGTAATTTGTTCGCCCTTGGCAATCGAGCGCAGCAGACGACGCATGATTTTTCCGCTGCGCGTCTTGGGCAAGTTATCGCCAAAGCGTATGTCCTTTGGTTTGGCGATCGGGCCGATTTCCTTCGCCACCCAGTTACGCAGATCGGTGGCGATTTTTTTCGCATCTTCGCCAGAGGGCCGCGCTCCTTTCAACACGACGAAAGCGCTAATCGCTTCGCCCGTCATGTCATCGGGCCTGCCTACCACGGCGGCTTCCGCCACCAGCGGATTCGCCACCAGAGCCGATTCGATTTCCATCGTGCCCATGCGGTGTCCAGAAACATTCAGCACGTCGTCGATGCGGCCCATGATGGTGAAGTAACCGGTTTCCTTGTCGCGTATCGAACCGTCTCCGGCCAAATACAATTTGCCGCCGAGTTCTTCCGGATAATAACTTTTCACAAAACGATCCGGGTCACCCCAGATGTTACGGATCATCGAAGGCCACGGGCGTTTTACCACCAGGATTCCGCCCTGCCCGTTCGGAACGTCGGCGCCGGTTTCATCGACAATCGCGGCCATAATGCCGGGCAGCGGCAACGTGCATGAACCGGGTACCAGTGGGGTCGCGCCGGGCAACGGCGTAATCATGTGACCGCCGGTTTCGGTTTGCCAGAAGGTATCGACTATGGGGCAACGGCTACCGCCGACAACGGTGTAATACCACATCCATGCTTCGGGATTAATCGGCTCGCCGACCGTACCGAGTAAACGAAGCGATGACAAATCATATTTTTTCGGCAAGTCACCGCCTGCTTTAATCAGTGAACGTATCGCTGTAGGCGCGGTGTAAAACGTGGTGACCTTGTGATCCTGGATCATTTTCCAGAAACGGCCCGCGTCAGGATAAGTCGGCACGCTTTCAAAAATAATTTCCGTCGCGCCGACAGCAAGCGGACCATAGGTAATATAGGTATGCCCCGTCACCCAGCCGATGTCGGCGGTACACCAGAAAACATCGCTGTCTTTATAATCGAACGACCATTTCATGGTCAGCATCGCGTGGAGCAAATAGCCACCGGTGGAATGTTGCACGCCCTTGGGTTTGCCGGTGGAACCAGATGTGTAAAGAATAAATAGCGGATGTTCGGCGCTCACCCATTCCGGTTCGCAGGTGTCGGCCTGGCCTTTAATCGCCTCGCCCCATGTGATGTCGCGCCCGGCGACCATGTTCACCTTCGCGCCGGTGCGCTGATACACGATGACGGTTTTGCAGGTTGCGGTACCTTCCATCGCCAAGGCTTCATCGACCGCCGGTTTGAGCGGCATATTTTTCCCGCCGCGGCATTGTTCATCAGCGGTGATGATAGCGACCGCGCCGCCATCAAAAATCCGCTCTTGCAAACTTTTGGCGGAGAAACCGCCAAACACCACCGAGTGAATCGCGCCGATACGCGCGCATGCCTGCATTGCCACCACGCCCTCTATGCTCATCGGCATATAAATCAATACGCGTTCGCCTTTTTTGATGCCCTTGGCTTTCAAGGCATTGGCGAACTGGCAGACGCGATGATACAAATCTTTGTAGCTAATCTTCGTAACTTTGCCGTCATCCGCTTCGAAAATAATCGCGATTTTATTCGGCTGCGTGGTGAGGTGACGGTCGAGGCAGTTATACGACGCATTCAATTCGCCATCGGTAAACCATTTGTAAAACGGCGCTTGGGATTCATCCAAGGTTTTGGTGAAGGGTTTTTTCCACAGCAAATTTTCCTTGGCCAGCCGCGCCCAGAATCCTTCGTAATCTTTTTCCGCTTCGGAGCATAGCGCGTTGTACGCGGCCATGCCGGAAATATTCGCTTGTTTTACAAATGCATCAGATGGTGCAAATACGCGGGATTCGTGTGAGACGGATTCGATATTGGACATAGGCTGACCTCTATATTATTGGTTGGAGAACCGGGGAACTAAATATCTGCTATTTGTTATTTTAACGCATATCACTTCATTTAATACAGCCAGGCGAAAATTCAGGCGCAATCGCTGCGGTCAGTAAATCGGCCGTGGTAAAATACAAAATATCCATTTCCATCTACACCTCAGAGACCCCGCCATGTCCACACAACACAAATCCATAAAAGCGCTTGAAGGTTTTATTTTCTGGAGCCGCTGGCTGCAAGCGCCACTGTATGTCGGCCTGATCCTCGCGCAAGGCGTGTACGTGTATCATTTCATGCAGGAATTGCTGCACCTGATCGAAGCCTTATTCGGCGCCGGTCAGTTGGTGCAAAACGCCATCGACAACGGCAAGATCACCAGCGCCGCGCAATTCAAACTCGGCGAGACCGACATCATGCTCATCGTGCTGGGCTTAATTGACGTGGTGATGATCGCCAACCTGTTGATCATGGTCATTATCGGCGGTTACGAAACGTTTGTATCGCGCCTCGACCTCGACAAACATCCGGACCAGCCGGAATGGCTGTCGCATGTAAACGCCGGCGTGCTGAAAGTAAAACTCGCCACCGCGCTTATCGGTATTTCGTCCATACATTTGCTTAAAACCTTTATCAACGCGCCGCAGCTCGACGAAAAAACAATGCGCTGGCAGGTGATCATCCATATAACTTTTGTTGTCTCAGCATTCATGATGGCCTACACCGACAAAGTAATGAACATGACCTTGAAAGCCATGAAGGCTCATTAATTTATTAAATTTAATCAAATACTTACATAGGTATCGCCATGACCATTATCAAACAGCAAGACCTCATCGACAGCGTTGCCGATTCGCTGCAATACATTTCCTACTTTCATCCGCTCGATTACATTCAGGCGTTAGGCGAAGCGTACAAGGCCGAGCAATCGCCTGCCGCCAAAGACGCCATCGCGCAGATACTCACCAACTCGCGCATGTGCGCCGAAGGCCATCGGCCGATTTGCCAGGACACCGGCATCGTCGTCGTGTTTCTCAAAATCGGCATGGATGTGCGCTTTGAAGGCAACATGCCGCTTGACGACATGATCAACGAAGGTGTGCGCAAAGGTTATCTCGACCCCGACAACAAACTGCGCGCGTCGATCGTCAACGACCCGGCAGGCAAACGCAGCAACACCAAGGACAACACGCCGGCGGTGATCCATATTCAAATGGTGCCGGGCGACAAACTCGAAATCGACATCGCGGCCAAAGGCGGCGGCTCGGAAAACAAAGCCAAGTTCACCATGCTCAATCCGTCCGACTCGATAGTTGATTGGGTCATCAAAACCGTACCGACCATGGGCGCGGGCTGGTGTCCGCCGGGCATGCTCGGCATCGGCATCGGCGGCACGCCGGAGAAGGCGATGGTGATGGCCAAGCAATCGTTGATGGAACCGATCGATATGCACGAACTAAAAAAACGCGGCGCAAAAACCCGCGCGGAAGAATTACGTTTAGAACTCTATGAAAAAGTAAATGCGTTAGGTATCGGCGCGCAAGGCCTCGGCGGACTCTCCACCGTGCTCGACGTGAAAATTATGGAATACCCGACGCACGCCGCATCGTTGCCCGTCGCCATCATCCCCAACTGCGCCGCCACACGCCACGCCCATTTCGTCCTCGACGGCAGCGGCGCTGCCAAACTCGAACCTCCCTCATTATCCGAATGGCCCGACGTGCATTGGCATGCTTCGGAATCATCACGTCGCGTCAACCTCGACACCGTCACGCCGGAAGAAGTCGCCTCATGGAAACCCGGCGAAACCCTATTACTCAACGGCAAAATGCTCACCGGCCGCGACGCCGCGCACAAACGCATCGCCGACATGCTGGCCAAAGGCGAATCATTACCCGTCAGCTTCAAACACCGCTTCATTTATTATGTCGGGCCGGTCGATCCGGTACGCGACGAAGTCGTCGGACCAGCGGGACCAACCACGGCCACGCGCATGGATAAATTCACCGAAATGATGCTCGCCCAAACCGGATTGCTCGGCATGATAGGCAAAGCCGAACGCGGCCCGACGGGAATAGAAGCGATCAAAAAACACAAATCCGTTTACCTAATGGCCGTCGGCGGCGCAGCGTATCTCGTCTCGAAAGCGATCAAGTCGTCAAGAGTAGTCGGCTTCGCCGATTTAGGCATGGAAGCGATTTACGAATTCGAAGTGAAAGATATGCCGGTGACGGTTGCCGTAGATTCCAACGGCACCTCAGTGCATCAAACTGGTCCGGCGGAATGGCAGAAGAAGATTGGGAAGATACCGGTGGTGGTGGCTTGAGTTTGTTTTTCAAAACGTAGGCTGGGCTGATAAGCCCAGCTTTTTGTATAATCAGTTACGGTTGCTGGGCTTATCGGCCCGGCTAAAGTGAACTGTTATTTTGGGGTATATGATTTTAATTTAGGCGTCGAAAAGAAATGCACACTGCTACTTTAACCGGCTCCAGTTTTGAAGATGTTGACCTATCTGGAGTGCCGGATCATCTTGCATTTTTCTCCGTGGCACTCGCCTTCAGTACTGGTATTAATTGTCTCGCCTCTGCTCCACTAGAAAACGCGTTGCCTCTCACCTTTCTGTGCGGACAGGCGACTGAGTGCGCACTGAAGGCCCTTCTTTCCAAAGCTGGTGAACCTCCTAAAACGCTTCGATCCAAAGATATCCGCCATAACCTCACTGCACTATGGGAGTTGGCCGCATCAAAGGCATCGCTTCAGCCATCAAATCCCCCGGTCTGGATCAAGCAGCTAGCAGAAGTCCATGCTTCTCCGTACGTGTTGCGTTATCCAATGGGTGTAAATATGATCGCGCTACCTGCTCCGCAGCCTATGCTGGAAGGAATCAAGGACCTTGTAGCATTCACTAAAGCAAGTCTTGCTGCATAGAACTCGTAGGGCGCAATGAGTAATGCGGATTGCGCTGCATGCGAAATTCGTTCAATACAATTCGCTACCCTCATTGCATGCTACATTCTTGTCATTCTGAGCGATAGCGAAGAATCTGCTGTTCCGCTGTTGAAATCAAAATCGAAAAGCAGATCCTTCGCTATCGCTCAGGATGACAGACAAATGAGGATGAAACCCTGATGTAGGATGTGCTGAGGCACGAAGCGCATCGTTGGCGATCGATGCGCATCCTAGGTCGGTACAATCTACAGAACGACTGGAGAAACGATATGCTGCTCAATTCCCTCTTTGCCTTTTTACACTTTGGCGCGGCGTTCGGCATCGTCGCGACGCTGTTTTACGAATGGCTGACGTTCAAGAAAAATATTTCCCTCGCGGAAGCGAGGAACATCCAGAAATGCGACATGTGGTATGGAATTCTGGCTGGGGTTATTCTGGCCGCGGGTTTTCTTCGGGTTTTGTATTTCGAGAAAGGCGCCGCGTTTTATTTTTCCAGTCCGTTTTTCCTGATCAAACTGGGCCTGTTCCTCGCCGTCGGCCTGCTTTCGATTTATCCGACGGTAAAGTTTATTGCCTGGCGCAAGGAAACCAGGGCAAATCAGCCGCCCGTGATGAGCGAACAGGATTTTTCCCGCATTGCGCTGACGTTGAATATTGAAATGGTTTTGCTCGTGGCGCTTTTGCTTTCTGCTTCTCTGATGGCGAAAGGCGTTTGGCGTTGATATGAAGACGATGTATTCAATCAGGGTCGCTTTCGCAGCGCTTTCCAGTCTGCTCGCTGCCTGCGTCGCGACAGCGCCGCGACTTCCCGCCACCGAGGCCAGGCAGCAGGTCTTCGCCGCCGAACGCGCGTTCGCCAAAACCATGGCGGACCGCGATCACCGTGCCTTTACGTCGTTCATCGCCGACGATTCCGTGTTCTTTTCCGGACCCAAACCGATTCGCGGAAAGCAGCAGATTGCCGATGCCTGGGCACGATTTTATGCAGCCCCAACGGCGCCATTTTCCTGGGAGCCGGAGGAAGTGGAAGTGCTCGAATCCGGCACGCTCGCATTGAGCTCGGGTCCGGTGCGCGATGCGCAGGGGAAAGTTTTTGCGAGGTTCAACTCAATCTGGAAACGCGATGCGTCCGGGGTCTGGCGCGTCGTTTTCGACAAAGGCAGCGACGTTTGCGACTGCCCGTCCAAATAGCTCGGTCAATAACTCCACTTCAAAAAAGTTGAAATTTAGCCGCCGCAGAGTTATATTTTCCCCATCGGGAACGCAGACTCCCGAAGGTATTTAGCCTCGACGGTGTCCCGTCCAAGTCCTGCATTATCTTTTTGGAGGACCAATCCATCGACACCATCGCGCGCAGCATTTCCGTTTCGCAACTTACCCAGCATTTTGGCTCCGCAAAGCAACCTCTGATTATCGACGTACGCGCCCCCGCGACATTCAACGCCGAATCAACAATGATTGCGGGTGCAACCTGGCGCGACCCGTTTACCATCAACGATTGGTTGAAATATTTAACGTGTCATCGCGATATTGTAGTGTATTGCGACCATGGTTTCGAGGTCAGCGGGAATGCCTGCAGCGCCATGCGTGACGCAGGCATCAACGCTGCATTCCTCGAAGGCGGCTTCGAGGCATGGAAAAAGGCAGATGCGCCGACGATGCAGAAACTTCCCGGATGCAATATCCCCTCGCAAATTAACGCACCGTCAGTTTGGGTAACGCGCGAACGCCCAAAAATTGACCGCATCGCCTGCCCCTGGTTGATCCGCCGTTTTATTGACCCATTCGCCGTTTTTCTGTACGTACCTGCGGCGCAGGTGCTTAATGTCGCACAGGAAAAAAACGCCGTTGCTTATGACGTACCGAACGCGCAGTTTTCACACCGCGGCCCGAACGGGGAGCTGTGCAGCTTCGATGCATTCATTGCGGAGTTTCATCTCAGCGACCCAGTGTTACAACAACTCGCCGCGATAGTTCGCGGCGCCGATAACGGACGCCCCGAACTCACTCCGCAATCGCCGGGCCTGATGGCGGTTTCGCTTGGCCTGTCTGCTTTGTACCCAAATGACCATGACATGCTTGAACAAGGCATGGTGATATATGACGCGCTGTACGCCTGGCTTAAGAATGCCCGCAATGAAATTCATAATGCTGATTTGTTCAAGCGAGCCAGCTAAGGCATGTTGAGCTTTCGGTAAGAGGCTTACTGACCTGGCCGTGAGTCCTTGACGCACAGACTTTGCTGGTTTTCCCGCTGGGTTTTGATTATGCTTATCGGGTTATTCCCTTGGGCCAGGCTGATTGCCTCGCAACACGAACTTGCTCTCCCTTTCCAACCTGATGCAACACCCGTACACGCGCAAGGCCATGATCGGCCTTGGCGCGCTGTTGTTCACGCTGTTGCTGAGCCAGTCTTCGCTGTTCCAGCGTTTCGATAATGCTGCGGCGGACATGCAGGCACGCCTGCTAGCTCGGCGGTTGAATGTCGATTCGGTTGTCATCGTCGATGTGGATGAAGAATCGATGGCGCTGTTGCAGCCTTTGCTTGGCCCTTGGCCTTACCGCCGCGACGTGTATGCTGCGGCGACGGATTTTTTGTATACCAGCAGAGCGAAAAGCATCACCTACGATATTTTATTTTCCGAGCCGCGCGCGGGCGATGCGGATTTCGCCAAGTCGTTGACCAAAGCCAACAATGTTGTCCTCGCCGCATCCGCATTAAATTACCCGTTCGAGCGCAGCGCGGAATATCGCACTCAGCTCGATGCGGCTGCCTGGCCCATCGCTCAAAATGAAAAAGTGTTGCAGTTGATGTGGCGTGACATCACCATGCCATTGCCGATATTTACGCGCCCACTTGCCGCCAGCCAGACTGGCGTAATCAGTTTGCGACCAGATATTGACGACGGTATTCATCGGCGCATTCCTTTACTTCACAGCGCTTACGGCAAAACATTACCGAGTCTCGCGCTCGCCTCACTATACGCAGGGCAGCCCATACCAGACAGTAAAATTATTAATAATAATCAAACGCTTACAATAAACAATCTATCATTGCCGATAACTGCTGACGGCCAGGCCTTTGTGCAATTTCCCTCGAATGCTTCGTCGTTCAAGGTGCTGTCGTTTTATCAATTGGTGCACGCGGCGTTCAACGTGGCTGCGCGGCCGGAACTGAACTATCCCGGCGCGGAAGCCATTGCGGCGCAAATAAAAGGCAAGCGGATTTTCGTCGGCAGCCGCGCAGCGGTGCTCGGCGATTATATTTCCACGCCGATGGACGCAAAATACCCTGGGCTATTCATGCTGGCGCTTTCAAACCAGGCGATTGAGCAAAACCGCATCCTGGCGCCGCGCAAGCTTGCGCTGGATGTAGTGCTCATCCTGCTCGCCGTGATGGTTCCGCTAGTGTTGTTCGAGCAGCGCGCGCGTCGTAGCGCGGCGTTCAGCTTTATTCCGCTGTTGTTAATGGGCGCCATCATCACGGTATTGTCGTGCGGATTTTATTTCAACAAACAAAGTACCAGTGTGTTTTTCCCCTTGATTGCCGGATTGGCTACTTATCTGATGTTGCTGGTTTTGCGCGGGCTGTCGCTCTATCTGGAAAAACAAAAACTCGGTTTTGAAAAAATGGCGGTTGAAGAAGCTTACGAACTCAAAAGCAGTTTCATGTCGCATATGACGCATGAACTGCGCACGCCGCTGACGGCGATCATCGGCTTTAACAAATTGCTCGACGATAAAAAACTCGATTCGAAAAGCCATCAGCAATATACGCAGCTAGTGGACAAAAACAGCCAGCATCTTTTGTCGCTGATTAATAATATTCTCGACCAGGCGCGTATCGAAGCCGGCCAGATGAAGATCACCGCCGAGCCGACATTGCTACGTGACGCGGTCGAAGATGTCGCTGCGTCGCTCGCCGCTTTAGCATTGCAAAAAAATCTCAGGCTCACGACTTCCTATGCCGACGGCATGCCGGATGCATTCGTGCTCGATGGATTCCGATTACGCCAGATTCTCATCAATCTGGCAGGCAATGCCATCAAGTTCACCGAGCGCGGCAACGTGACATTGAATTGCAATTGGAAAAATGGCCAACTCGAAATCGAGGTCGCCGACACCGGGCCGGGCCTGAGCGAAGAAGCTTTGCAACGGATTTTTGTCGCTTTCGAACAGGCGGATGATAATGTCGCCAAAGCCCACGGCGGTAGCGGGCTCGGGCTCACCATCAGCAATAATCTTGCGCAGCTCATGGGCGGCCACATGCAGGTTACATCGAAAATCGGCGCTGGCACGCGGTTTACGCTCATCATTCCGGCAGCACCGTGTGCTGCTCCACTCGCGGTTGCTGGACATGCCGCGGAAAAAGAATTTCCGCAGATGGCCGGACGCATTCTGCTCGCGGATGATAACCAGGACATCAGGGACCTGATCGAACTCTATCTCACCCGGCAAGGCCTGCAAGTCAACACGGCGGAGAACGGGCAAGACGCAGTGCGGCGCGCCTTGCATGACAATCCCGATCTCATCCTCATGGATTTGGAAATGCCGGTGTTGGGTGGCATAGGCGCTATCGACCAATTACGCACGCTGGGTTACGCCGGGCCGATACTCGCACTCACTGGCCACAGCGGCGAACAAGCCGCACGCGCGCTGACGGCCGGCTGTAACGGTACGGTAGGCAAGCCGGTTAAACGCGAAACTCTTCTCGCTGCGATCGCCCCGCTATTACCGCAGCCGGAAAGCCGGAAACAGGCCAGCCAGCCTGACGCCGCCTGATTCGCAACATTTATTCACAGCAGGAAAAGTCGCTGCAGGTTAACCTATAGCATTGAATTGAGTTACATTTCACAAGGAATACACCGTGGCCGATCCCATTATTGTAAGTGTCACCAAAGACCTTGAAGCGCTGATTCCGCGTTTTCTCGCAAACCGGCAGAAAGATATCGCAACTGTCACCGCTGCGCTTGAAACACGCGACTTTGACAGTATCCGCATCGTCGGCCATAGCATCAAGGGCGTAGGCAGCAGCTACGGTTTTGACGCGGTAACGCAGTTTGGGATTGAGCTGGAAGATGCCGCAGCTCATCGCGATGTCATAAAAGTGCGTGATACACTCAAACGCTATCAGGATTATCTCGGGCGGGTAAAAATCAGTATTAAGTAGTTTATTTTATTGAATTTTTATGAGTTACCACATTTTAATCATCGACGACTCAGAAGATTTCCGCATGTTGGCGCGGCATTTTCTGCAGGCAGAATGGCCTGACGCTACTATTGAAGAATGGGACCCGCTTACCCTGGGCAAACCCAGTTCCAGTTTCGGTTGGGAGTTGTACGACATCATCCTGCTCGACTATATGCTCGGGCGCGAGGACGGGTTGTTATGGCTGAAAGAATTTCGCCGCATACCGCATTGCCCGCCGATCATATTTCTTACCGGTGCGGGCAACGAAGACCTGGCGGTGCAGGCGCTCAAAGCAGGCGCGTCGGATTACTTACGCAAGCATGATCTCTCCAAAGCGCGGCTGACTGAGGCCGTCACCGAGTCGGTCAATGATTTTCGCGCACTCAAGGCCAAGCTGCAGCGCCTTGGCACTACCTGGCCGACCAGACGCACCCGCACCGGCCCTACGCAACCCAACATTCCCGCCCCTCCCGAGCTGATCGCCACGCACCCACTGGGCGACAAATTCCAGACCGACGGCCGCAAGCTCAAGCCGAGTGAAATATTCATCAACGGCTACCGCATTATCCGCAAAATCGGCCACGGCGGCATGTCCACGGTTTATCTCACCGAAAAAATCGCCGACAACCGGCGCGTGGTATTGAAAATCCTCGACGCGGACCTGACCAGCGATAACGATTTTCTCAGGCGCTTCATCCAGGAATACGGCATTATTTCCAAAATCCAAAATCCATTCGTCACACGCATTTATGACCAGGGCTTCACCGACGAACACGTTTACATCGCCATGGAATACTTCCCCGGCGGAGACTTGCGCGCGAAAATTTCCGGCGGCATCACGCCGCAGACCGCCATCATCACCTTGTCGCACATCGCGCAGGCGCTGGAAGCCATTCACGCGGCAGGCATCGTGCACCGGGATATCAAGCCGGAGAACATCATGTACCGCAGCGACGGTACGCTTGCATTGCTCGACTTCGGTGTGGCAAAAGAAATCAATGACACGAGCGAAATCACCATCCACGGGCAAGTGGTCGGTACCCCCTACTATATGAGCCCCGAGCAAGGTAGCGGTCGCGCGCTCGACCAGCGCAGCGATATTTACAGCACCGGTGTCATCATGTACGAAATGCTCACCAGCGAACGGCCGTTCGACGCCGAGTCGGCTGTGGCGCTGGTGTACAAACACATGCACGACGAAGTGCCGCGCCTGCCGGGAAAACTCCGCGGTTATCAGGAACTTGTCGATCGCTTGTTGGCGAAAAAACCCGAGCAGCGTTTCGCCAACGCGCGCGTATTGCTGGATTATCTGGGCGAACATTTTTCTATAGCCTCGACTGCTGCTTAATCTCTAGATCGACTTCATTTCCCCTTAGCAATACAGTGTGCCAATATATAATGGCGTCACATGCGCATCACCGATTCACTTCCCGCGCCGGGCGAACGGCGGCAAATACCCCCCCTCCTCCCCACGGCGGACGCGTTGATGCTCGCACGCGCGGCAAGCCATGCGCGCCCGCTGGTAATTATCACCGCCAATGCACTACATGCCGAACGCCTTCGCGAAGAGATCGCCTGGTTCGATCCCAAGCTCTCAGTGCATTTGCTGCCCGACTGGGAAACCCTGCCCTACGATAATTTTTCGCCGCATCCGGATTTAGTTTCCGAGCGGCTGGCAACGCTGCATTATTTTTCGCAGCAATCCTGCGATGTCGCCATTGTGCCGGTTTCAACCTCGCTCACGCGCTTGCCGCCACGGGAATATCTTTCTGCCCACACATTTTTTCTCAAGCAGGGTCAGCGTCTCGACGTTGCGGCTTTGCGTAGCCAACTCACGTTCGGCGGTTACGCCCACACCAGCCAAGTCGTGAGTCCGGGCGAATACGCAATCCGCGGCGGCGTTATCGATTTGTTTCCCATGGGCAGCGCAGTACCCTACCGTCTCGACCTGATGGGCGACGATATCGACACGCTGCGTACTTTTGATGTCGATACCCAGCGAAGTATTTATCCGGTAAACGAAATCCGCTTGTTGCCGGCGCGGGAATTCCCGCTTGATGAAGCAGGCCAATCGCGTTTCCGCGAAAATTTCCGCGACAAATTTGAAGGCGATCCTTCCAAGAGCCGGTTATATAAAGATGTGAGTAACGGCCTCGCGCCTGCAGGTATCGAATATTACCTGCCGCTATTTTTCGAACACACCGCGACACTGGCGGATTACCTGCCGCCAAAATCCACGCTCTGCCTGCACCATGACGTAATGGGCGCCGCGCAGGATTTCTGGCGCGAGGCGCTATCGCGCTATCAACTATTGCGCGGCGATCCCGATCGGCCCTTGTTGTCGCCGGTGGAAATATTTTTACCCGCGGAAGAATTTTTCGCCGCTATCAAACCCTTCGCACGAATTGAAATGCCTGCGCCTTCGACTGCCTTACCGTCGAGCGGAATCGTCGCTTTACCCAAACTGGAAGTGAATCGGCGCTCGCCACAGCCTGTATCACAACTAATTAATTTTATTGATAATTTTAATGGACGGGTATTATTGGTTTCCGAGAGTTTAGGTCGCCGTGAAACCATGGCGCAGTTTTTCACTGAGTACGGACTTGCGCCGCAACTGATCGATGATTTTTCCGCATTCGCCGGCAGCGAAAAAAAATGCTGCCTGGCTGCAGCACCACTCGCCAATGGCTTCATTCTCGATGACGAAAGTTTTGCCCTCATCACCGAGAACGAACTCTACGCAACACAAATCAAGCAAACCCGCCGCCGGGAAGACAAACGCCGCGCCACCAGCGAAGGCATGTTGCGCGATCTGGCCGAAGTCAAAACCGGCGATGCCGTGGTTCACTCGGAACACGGCATAGGCCGCTTCATGGGCCTGGTCAATCTCGATCTGGGCGAAGGCGAAACAGAGTTTCTGCATCTCGAATACGCGGGTGGCGACAAACTCTATGTGCCGGTGTCGCAACTTTCCGTCATCAGCCGCTACAGCGGCGCATCGCCGGAAAACGCACCCCTGCACAAGCTGGGCAGCGGGCAGTGGGAAAAATCCAAGCGCAGAGCCGCGCAACAGGTGCGCGACACGGCCGCCGAGT
Organism: Burkholderiales bacterium; assembly: GCA_049695115.1. Lineage (GTDB taxonomy): Bacteria > Pseudomonadota > Gammaproteobacteria > Burkholderiales > JBEEJL01 > JBEEJL01. The sequence goes on from JBAVRP010000028.1 coordinate 29,975, forward strand.
TGCTCAACCTCTACGCACAACGCGCAGCGCGGCAAGGTTACGCCTTCCCCGTCAAGCAACAGGACTACGAAACCTTCGCCGCGACGTTTGAGTTTGAAGAAACGCCAGACCAGCAAGCCGCCATTGAAGCTGTGATGAAAGATATGCAGTCCGGGAAATCCATGGACCGATTGATTTGCGGCGACGTAGGCTTCGGCAAAACCGAAGTAGCGTTGCGCGCGGCGTTTCTAGCGGTTGATGCGGGCAAGCAAGTGGCGATTCTGGTGCCGACCACTTTGCTTGCCGAGCAGCATTTCAATAACTTCTCCGACCGCTTTGCCGACTGGCCGATCAAAATCGCCGAGCTATCGCGCTTCCGCTCGGCCAAAGAGCAGGCCGACTCGCTCAAACTGCTGGCAGAAGGCAAAGTCGATATTGTCATCGGCACCCACAAGCTGATTCAGAAAGACGTGAAATTCAAAAACCTCGGCCTGGTGATCATCGACGAAGAACACCGTTTCGGCGTACGGCAAAAAGAACAATTAAAACAATTAAGAGCGGAAGTCGATGTATTGACGCTCACCGCCACGCCGATTCCGCGCACTCTCGCCATGTCGCTCGAAGGCCTGCGCGATTTTTCCGTCATCGCCACCGCACCGCAGAAGCGCCTTTCGATAAAAACTTTCGTACATGAACATTCTCAGGGCTTGGTGCGCGAAGCGGTGCTGCGAGAACTCAAGCGCGGCGGACAGGTTTACTATCTATACAACGAAGTAGAAACCATCCAGAATATTTACGAGCGCCTGACCGAGTTATTGCCCGAAGCGCGCATCCTGGTAGCGCACGGGCAATTGCGCGAGCGCGATCTGGAACATGTGATGCGCGAGTTTTATCACCAGCGCGCCAATGTATTGTTATGCTCGACCATTATCGAAACCGGCATCGACATTCCCACCGCGAACACGATTATTATTCACCGCGCCGATCGTTTCGGCCTGGCGCAGTTACATCAGCTGCGTGGCCGCGTTGGCCGCTCGCACCACCAGGCCTACGCCTATTTACTCACTCCGCCGGACGAAGCATTGAGCAGCGGTGCCAAAAAGCGCCTCGAGGCGATACAGATGATGGAAGACCTGGGCGCAGGATTTTATCTCGCGATGCACGACCTGGAAATCCGCGGCGCCGGCGAAGTGCTCGGCGATTCGCAAAGTGGCGGCATCCAGGACATCGGTTTTTCGCTTTACACCGACATGCTGGAAACCGCGGTGAAGTCGCTTAAGGCCGGCAAGGAACCAGACTTGTCGCAACCGCTCGGCATCACCACTGAAATCAATTTGCATGCACCGGCGTTGCTGCCGGAAATTTATTGCGGTGATGTACATGAACGGTTGGTAATTTACAAACGCCTGGCCAATTGCACTGTGGTTGACGACCTGACGGCGTTACAAGAAGAACTCATCGACCGCTTCGGCCTGCCCCCTGAACCGACGCAGGTACTGTTCGATACCCATCGCCTGCGCATACTCAGCCTGCCGCTGGGTATCACCAAAATCGACGCGAACAGCGATAACATCACTGTGCAATTCATGCCTAAACCGCCGGTGGAGTCGCATCGCATTATTCATTTGATTCAGCAGAGCAAAAAACAAATCAAGTTGGCCGGGCAGGATAGGCTTCGAATGAGCGTACCCACGGATCATGTGCGTGAACGCGTCAACCACATCAAAACACTCATTAAGGATTTGTCGTGAACCTGATTATTCAAGGCGCAGAAGTTTTCACCCAGGACTTAAAGCAACTCGCCAAATTATCTGGCGCAAAGCAAATTGAAAATATTTCGCCTGAAGCTTTTCGCCTCGTTGGCGCAGACCCTGCGTCCAAATCATCTGTAGCGAATCTTTGCGAACCTGCCAAACTCGATTTTGCTTTTGTACCGAAAGGCCAACACCTGAAAAATTTTGGCCTGCTGGTGATGGATATGGATTCAACTTTAATCACCATTGAATGTATAGACGAAATCGCCGATACGGTTGGCATAAAGCCGCAGGTCGCCACAATCACCGCCAGTGCGATGCGCGGCGAAATCGATTTCGCCGAAAGCCTCACACTACGCGTGTCATTGCTCAAAGGCCTGGATGAATCGGCTTTGCAGAAAGTTTACGACCAACGGTTGCAACTCACGCCTGGGGTCGAAAAATTAATGGCAAAAACAAAGTCTCTCGGTATCAAAACCTTGTTAGTATCCGGCGGCTTCACGTTTTTTACATCACGCTTGCAAGCGCGACTGGGCCTTGATTACACTGCCTCATGCCAACTGGAAATCGTTAAAGGCAAACTCACTGGCAAACTCATGGGCCCGATTATTGATGCGCAAGCCAAAGCTGATAGCCTGGAAAAAATTCGCCATGAATTGAATTTGAAAAAAGAAAATGTTATCGGGATCGGCGACGGCGCCAATGATTTGAAAATGCTCGCAACGGCTGGTGTGTCAATTGCATTCCACGCTAAACCAGTTGTGCGCGAACATGCCCGCTATGCGTTGAACTTTTCTGGTTTGGACGGCGTATTGTATCTATTTGATTAAATTAAGTATTTTATAATTATATTCGATCTTGATTCGCGTCTTTTTTACACTGCGTCTGCAATGCGGCCCAGCTGTCAGCGCCAAGATTTTTTAACGTGCGCATATTCGCGTCGAAAATTTTCTCCGCATTTGGAAACGCTGCTACTGCCTTGTCGATACTCTCCTCGCGCAACAAATGCAAAGTCGGATACGGCGAGCGATTGGTGGCGTTGGTGACGTCGTCCGGCTCGGTGTCGGCGAATTGGTACTGCGGGTGAAAGCTGGCTACTTGGATTACACCGACATAATCCAGCTCTTCCAACGTCGCATCGACCACATCGAGAAAATCGTTGTAATCGAGAAAGTCCGTCAACACATGAGGATGAATCAACAGCGTGGTCTCCACCTGCCCGGGCTCCGCGTCGGCCAGCAGATGCAGCTCATTACACAAATGGATGAGTAAAGCATCTACCTCGGCCGCATCGCTCACTACATAACAAATCTGGTTTTTAACTTGTACCGCTTTTGCAAACGGACAAAGGTTCAAGCCGATCACCGCACGATTCACCCAAGCGCGGGTTTCGGCGATGATATTTTCAGTGGGGAGGAGAGAGTGCGTCATGTTAAACATGCAGCTTGTATGAAGCGCAGCGAAATCCGGAAGCATTTATTGTATCTCGTAATTGCATTGCCGGATGAAGCTGAAAATTATTCGGCTCAATCAGATTTAACTATAACTAATTGATTACATTAAATATTGTAATATAGATGGATAGCTGGCTCTCAGTGCTAGGGAAAATAAAAAACCCCGCACTGCGGGGTTTTTTAATCATGATCACAATATTGTTATCTGCGCTGCGAGACGCCCATTACTTCGATTTCAACACGACGGTCAGCTTGCAGGCATTCAATCAGAGACTTGGTGCGCTTATCACCCGAACATTGCGTCGTCAGCGGTTCGGTCTCGCCGCGGAACGAGGTTTGGATGAGGTTGCTATCCACGCCTTGGCTGACGAGATAGCTGCGCACAGTTTCCGCACGGCGCTCGGACAGTCGCTGGTTGTAATTGTCTCCACCGAGTCGATCGGCATGACCAGTGAGTTTGATCGCCTCTACGCCGCTCATGGTCTTGAGTCGTGCGGCCAGGTTATCCAGCCTTGCCTTGCCTTCGGGGCGCAAGTTAGCCAAATCGTAACGGTCATAATTGAATAGTGCATCGGCCATCAAATTGTAACGCTCTATGGTCACCGTCTGGATTATTGGTGCCGGCGCAGGCGCCTGGACGACAACCGGCGGCGGTACGACAGGCGCTATTGCAACCGGCGCGGGGTGCGATTGGGCGCATTCATCCATCAGGCGTTTAGCCTTGGCATCCAGCTTCTCAGCAATGCTCACATCAAGCTCAGCATGGCGCCAACCAAGTTCGGCGTCTTCGTGGCCGGCATGGACGAGTTGCACTTCCATACAAGCGACGGTCGCCGCTGCGCATTGGAAGCCTGGCTGGGTTTTGTACCCCGCCGCCTTGGCCCACAAGTCCTCCCGCAGCTTTTTGCTGCCGGGGATAATCGGAGTCTCGTTACTTAATGTGGTTTTGGCTTCCATGCCACTGATGAGTTTTTTCGCCTGGTCAAGCGCGCCGTCAACAACGCCGGTGCGGTCATTGTCGTGGTATTCGTCGAACCCGAAATCCAGCCAGCACTGTGCTTTGGCATAATCGTAGTCATCGATTTTACGCACGCCCTGTGTATTCAAATTTTTCAAACGTTCCTGCAAGGATGACATCCCGCGATGATCGGCGCGGATGGCTTCGTCGGTGATCCGATTTTCCTGCACGGTAGGTAAGGTCTGATTCGCAGTAGCGCCTCTTGTGTCCGGCAGATCACCCCTTACACCTCGGGCACATCCCGTCAGCAAAACGGCAGCGGACACAACCGCGATGGTGAGCAGTTTAAGTTTTATCGGATGGATTATTTTCATTTCATTTACCTCAGTCTCAATGCCGGATTATTTTTTCTCGTCCGGCTTGGTCGCATCAGGAATTAAAGTTTTGTTAACAGTCGGGTCATTGCCACTAAAAGTGTGATGATCAAATTTGTAACGCAAGCGCAGGAAAGGGCCTTTGCTGGTGTAATTATCATCCGCCAATCCAGTCAAGCTGTCTTTGAAACCAATAAAATTGTAGCCAAGCGACGCCCACAGATTCTGGCGCATCAAATAACCGAATTCGATACCGGCCGAATACTCACGTGTGCGGGTTTGCAGTCCGTCAGCATTAGGGTTGTATTTCAAACTTCCAATCAAACCGATGTCAAAGCGTTCGGTAAAGTCATACATGTAACGGCCATGCAGCCAATGCTCAAGATAATTCGACTGCTGGCGCGTGCCGTCCGCCTTGGCAAAGGTGTCTTTCACCAAACGCGCTGCATAACCGCCGTTGAGCAAATGAGGCCGCGAAGGATGGTAGTCAACATGCGTGGACAACTCATGTACCAGCTTCAACGGCTGTTGCAGCGAAGGCAAACTCGGGTCGGTACTTGCGCCTAAAGCGGGGTCATTCTTGAAATAGGAATACTGGTAACGCGACAGCCAGTTAATGCGATTGGTATCCGTGTCGCGGTAAGCAAATCCCATCTGGAATCGCTCATTCACCTGATCTTCGGCGGTTGAACGATTGGTCAGGCTGTAAATATTCTTACCGAGGAAAGTCCAGTCGCGGTCAAGTTTGCGCGCCAGCCCCAGGGTTGAAAGCAAGTTGATAGTCGAGTCAGTCGGACTATTATCGCGCCGCGCTTCAAGCCTTGCGGAACCTTTCCACAAGGGGTTGGCAGTGTAATCTACACCGAGGCTTGCAGCCGTGCCAGTTGTGCCATCGCCTTCGATCGCGCGTAAATACTCGAAGCCCGTTGAAAAACGCAAGCCTTCGGAAATCGTCCACAAATTGCGCACACCAATAGCGTTTTCGGAACTACGCTTGTCAATAGAATCGCGTAAACGATATTCATTGAAAATCTGACCGTCTTTCATGTAACTGGTATCAACACCTATCACCGCGGCACGCTGGCTTGCTGTCTCGTTTTTAATATCTTCGATGCGTCCGTATAACCGGCCGCGGTCGGAGAAACGGTAATCGCCTCCCAATGCGACCAGGCGTTTTTCATGCACTGATGTGTCCTGCTCGCCTTCGATATAGGCGCTGGCTTTGCCGCCGGTACTTTGTGCAGTGAGTTTGGCGCGGACACTTGTGAGGTCGGTGCCGTCGGTCAACACTTCAGTTGAAGAGCGCGGCAAAATATTCGAGCCGCCGGTCAGCCCGATACCTGTTGGGCTGGTTGTCGTTGTTGCGGGCAGCGTTGGCGTCTGATCAATGCCGTTTGACTTGGCGCGGTGCAGGCCGAACTCGAATTTCAAATTATCGGTAATACTGCGCTCGACGCTCGCCTGGACGCTATCCAACCTGCCTTCTGTCAGGCGGTCTTCAGAGCGGGTTGCGTTAACGATGATGCGTGTCTTGTCGTCTATTTTGTAAGTCGCAATGGCGCCGGCTTCCGTACGCGCTGGCAGGATACCCGAGCTAGGGTTGTCGAATCCGCTGCCGGATTTAGATGCATAGAGGCGAGCTTGCAAGTCCTCGCCGTTGTGGCGTAATTCAATTCTCGCGGCCTTGCCTGTTTTGTCGGCAGCGGCAATAGGATCAATGACAGGGTCAATGACATTGGCGCCCGAGCCGGATTGGCCATTGCTTTGCGCCAGTTCGGCGGAAACAAAAGTCTTTTCTCCCAGCTTGGCAGTGGAATTGGCGCTCTTGAGCTTGTAAGGTGTCGTCGGATTGCGATCCTCGACGAAGGACGCGCCGACCTCTAGACGTTCACCCAACTTCACCTGCGCATCGGCGCCGCCCACCCAGAAGCGTTCGCCGCCCTGGTCGATTTCGTAGCTAACGCGAATGAAATTCGGATTCAGGTTTGCGTCGAACGACGGCACCGGCCGGCTCAATAAAATGCGGCCGGAGAATTCTTCCAATTGATAATCCGTTAAACGCGTCAGCAGTTCAGTCTTGAGAATAATCGCGCGTTGATTGCGATCGCGTGTGACGATCTCAACTTTTTCAGAGTTTGTAAGTCCTTGAAATTGTTTACTTAAATTATACCAGCCGGAAACGCCACGAGCCGGGAATTCATCCACCACTTGGCGTAAATTATCTTTGGCGCCGAAAACATTCACGGAAACATTTTTGTTTTCATAATGCTCTTTAACACCAGTCAATGTACGGCTGTAATTACCTAGCGTACGTCCTTCGTGTGTGGACGCTGTCACCAAATCGCCAAACATGAAGTAGGATTTTTTATTGTCGACGCGAACATAGAAACGGCTGGTGGTTTGCGCGTCGTAACCTTTGATCGACGAGTCACCATAAACCGGATAAAACTCATCCGGATGAATGTCGCGGAAAAAGCGGTCGCGGGTTTCCTTGTCGGATTCGTAGGCCATGGTGAGCAGATATTCGCCCTTGACCGCTCCTTTGAGAAAAAATGCGGCACGTATGCCGGCATCGCCCTTGCCTTCATTGAACTGATGCTGGTAATTATGCATTTCCTGATCAAAAGTATCTCTCGAGCGCGGACTGGTCAGCTTACTCGGATCAAAACTGCGGAAATTGATAATGCCTTCTATCAGGCCCACCGCAATCATCGGACGCAGGTCGGGAATAAAACTCAGACGGCCTTCTACAAATGTTCGACCAGCAGTTGCGCGGATGGTCGCGTCCCCAGGCTCGTGCGGGGCTAACAGCGTAATCTGACCCACGCCGTTTTGCACCATGATCTGATTACCCGGTTCGATCTTGTCGAAATCAAGTCCTTCCGTACGATCAAGGCGCTTGAAGCGGCCAAGGCTGGTTTCCAGCGTGACACGCGTCGGCAATGTAACGGGCTTATTGTCTTTGTCGAACAGCCGCACTGTTAGCACCACTGACGATTGTCCGTCTGCGGGAATACCGTCGCGTTCAACCGCCAGTTCAATCATCCGGACCATTTCCGCACCAGCGTCGCGAGAGATATTCATCGGTGGCGTGTCAGCCAACGGGCTGTTCTGGCTATTGATAGCGCCTGCCGGAATATCGTTAAAGCGCCCAGCCTGCTGCAAAGTCAGGTTGGAATCGAGCTTGAGTTGAATGCCTTGCGTGGGTTGTCCGTCGACAGATTGGCCCCACGCGGCATTCACCAGCGCGATATAAACTGCAGAGAAACGCAAGATGGTCTTATTCATTGCGCGACTCCTGGCGCACGATACTTGGTATCCGGATTATCCAGGCGCGGTTGTGGCATTGGCTGGTCGGCCTTGTCGCCGCCTGAACGGAATATCAACCCTGGTTGTTTGGATTTTTCAGTCTCAGGCGCATCGACTTCGCCCAGCGCGCGACGGGCTTTTACCTGATCGAGCACTTGATCCGAGCAGGTACCTTCCGCGAAATCAGCACGGTGCATTTCACCGAACTTGAGGTCAACGAACTGGCTCACGGGGTCGCCCGCATTACGGTTCGTCAGTGTCTTCAGTTTCGCGCCAACCGGCATGGTGGTTTCATCCACCAGGATCACGTGCGTTTTCGCGTTCAGACCCGCAAAACTGTATTTGCCTTCTACGTCGGTAATGGCGTAGCTGCCGTCCTGCAGATACAGGCGAACGCCGGGAATACCAAGCTCCTGCGTGTTCTGCACACGGTCAGCGTTGCACTCAACATAAACTTTACCGAGGATGATGCCCTTATCACTAAACACGCCACCGGAGACTTTCACCGCAGCACGCGCCTCATTAGAAATCACATTGCCACTTTGCGCCACGACACGGTTAATTCCATCGCCGCGTGTCGCACCCACACCGATACGTACACGGTAGGTCAATATCGCTTCACCATTCGCCGGCAAATTCGGGATGGTGTAGGTCAAGGTCGGGCCAACGCCACCCGCTGGATCAGCTGATGTGACTGAAGCGCCCGCTACAGAAATATTGCTGGTACCGGGTATGTAACGGAAGCCCGCCGGTAAACGATCTTTTACTGCGACATTGGTCAACGCCGGGCCTGCAGCATTTTTCACTCTGACGGTGTAGAGCACGCTGTCGCCTTCTTGCGCAGTCGTCGTGGAGGCCGTTTTCTGCACGAACAAGGTCGTGGCAACCAATGGATCAATCGGAATATGGTTGTTCACCACGTTCGGATCTCCAGGCGCCAAGGTAAGTCCTAAGTAATAGGTTGTGCCAGCACCCTGGACAGGCGCGCCAGGCTGTGGCTGTACCGGGAAGATGCCGCCCGTACCCAATCCCGTCGGATCGAGTTTGGTCGTCTCCGCCGGTATCACGGTAGATGGCGCAACATAACCTGCTGGCGGTACTACGGTAATGGTGTAATCGCCGGCTGGTGCACCTGGTAGCAAGATGAACTGGTAGAAACCGTTCGCGCCGGTGGTCTGGGTAGCATTGGTTGAGCCGCCAAGCAACTGGCTGGCTGGATCAAAGCCCGGGGGTCCACTGATTGTCACCGTGGCGCCAGGAACAGGTTGTCTGTTTTGCGAGTTGTAAACTACACCACTTGGATCCAATGGCAAGCTCTGCTGAACCGTGGTAATTCCCGGATTCAACTGCAGACCAGCGATTACGCCACCGGTCGTATCGCCATTGGGGTTCGCGGGGTCGGCGGAAATCGGTTTGCCGTAAACCACACCGGTCGCTGGATCGACAAAGCGCACAGTGTAATATGTGGCCGGGTCGCCGGGTTTCGACGCCGGAATATTGGTGATGGTGTAATTACCGTTAGTGTCTGTAGTCGTACTGGCGACAACCGTGCCGTTCGCATTCAATACTTCGACGCGGAAACCGCCCACTGCCGGTTCGCCACTATTAAGCGTCCGGTCGTGGTTAACGTCACGCCAGACGTTACCCGTGATCCCTGCACTCAGCGGTTGGAAACCCACTGGCGTGGCTGCAGTTGGTGTAGTTGATACCGCCACATTCACAGTCTGCGGATCGTTTGCTGTTGTTAGTTTTGTGCCCGTTGGGTCAGTTACGTTGACCGTCGTAGGCCCGGCCGGTACCGGCGATGTGTAGTCACCGGTGGCATTGGTCGTGACCGTAATGGTCTTGCCGTCGCTGGTCGTAATAACGACGGGGACGTTCGGCAGATTTGCTTCACCGGGCTGCTGGATACCGTCGCCATTAATGTCGTTAAATACGTGTCCTGCTACGACACCCTGTGGTTGGAAACCGACCGGAGTAGTTGCAATCGTACCGGTAGCTGGCGCAGTCACAGATTGCGGATCGTTCGCTGTCGTCAGGGTATTCCCCACAGGGTCCGTGACATTCGCAGTAGTAGCTCCGGGTGGTACGAGTGCGGAATAATTACCAGCAGCATCTGTCTTAACTGTGATCGTCTTGTTATCGCTGGTTGTAATTACGACCGGCACATTCGCCAAATTCGGCTCACCCGCTTCCTGCGTGCCGTTGCCGTTAGTGTCGGTAAACACATGCCCGGTGACGATTGCGCTTTGGATCGTAACTGTGATCGGCGCGGGAATGGAAGTAATTCCGATGCTGTTCTGGATGGTGTACGGCGTAGTTGCGACACCAGTAAACCCTGTTACCGGCGTGAAGGTCACCACACCCGTGACCGGGTCGGCCACAAACGTCCCCTGGCCCGCTACCGTGATGGCTTTCTGGATTCCAGGCGTGGCCGGATCCAGGTCGACCGTGGTCGAGTCGACTGTTCCAGTTGCAGTTGTATCGTTCGTAGGCACATTCAACGTCACGGGCGTATTCAGAGGCGTCGTCGCTGTATCCGGATTTGCAACCGGTGGCGCATTGAACGGCAAGCTCGCGCTGCCGGTGTTGGCGCTCGGCACGCCGGCGTTGTCGATCACCTGGAACGGGATCGCGACGGTGACGCTGCCGTCGATCGGGTCGACGCTCACCGCGGTGCCGATGTTGGCCGCCGGCACGGTGCGTTGTGCCGGCGTCGCCGTGGCAAAGGTGGCCGCGGTAAAGGTGGTGCCGTTAATCGTGATGCTGGTGGCGTTGCTCGGGAACGCAGTTATCAAATAGCTCGCAATCGTGCCCGGCGCCGTATCGCTGCTGCCGGTGGTGAACGCGCTCGCCGGTACCGGCACGCTAGTGGTGCCGCCCGGATTGGCGACCGACGGCGCAGCCGTGCCACCCGCTACCGGCGGTTGTTCGATACCAAAGTTAGCACCGGCGACGCTCGCGTTGCTGACTGTCACGGTGGCAATGGTGCCGTTAACCGTGCCGTCGCCCGCCGCCACCGTGCCTTCGCCGGTGTTGACCCAGCCCGCCGGCAAGGACGCGGCCGGGGCCGGGCTGCCGTTGGCAATGCCGGATGTGTTGCTGAGGACGACGCTGTAAGTACCGTTGGCGACGTTGTTGATGCTGTAGGTGCCGTCCGCCGCAACTGGACTCGAGCCGACGACGTTGCCGCCGCTGACTAAGTAGGCAGTAAGATTGGTCGATGCCGCATTGGTGCCGGTGCCGTTAATCGTGGCGTCGGTCAGACCATTGGTGTCGTTGAAGACGGTGCCGGTAATAATTGAACTAACGGTCAGCGGCGCGCTGGTGGCCGCGGCGTTGTTGCCGTTGCTGGTTTGCAAGGCGCCCGCGGCGATGGTGTTGGTGACCGTGCCCGGGGTGCTGCTGGTGACGTTGACCAGGATGGTACAAGAACCGTTGGCCGGGATGGTGCCGCCGTTGTTATAGGTGACGCTGCCGCTGCCGGCGACCGCGGTGACGCCGCCGGTACAGGTGCCGCCTAATCCGTTCGGCGTGGCGACGCTGACGCCGGCCGGCAAGCTGTCGGTCAGGGCGCTGCTGAGCGTGGCGATGCTGGCGTTGGTGTTGCCCAGCGTCAGGGTCAGCACACTGATGCCGCCCGGCGCGATGCTCGCCGGCAGCAGGCTCTTGGCTACCGTCGGAGCGACAAGGATTGTGGTTACCACCTGACCATTATTATTTCCCGCACCCAGGCGGGTTGGATCGTCTGGATCGCTTGTGCCTACTGGCGTGAGCACTTTCGCAGTATTGGTTATCGTTCCTGAAGCGGCCGCGGTACCCGTAACAGTAAAGACGACACTTCCCAGATTGGGCAGAGTCGGGATCACAATACCTGCGCCAGTCATTAACGCTACAGTTGTGTTGGCCACTGTTGGGCAAACGGCACCACCAGCAGGGCTACCGCACGTAACATTAGTGAAGGCGGTAAGATTGGCAGGGAGGACATCAGTGAAAATAGCGCCATTTGCTGCGCTTGGGCCGACGTTGCTGATAACAACGTTGTAATTGACCGTGCTGTTACTGTTGACTGTAGCCGGGCCAGTCTTGACAGCGGATAGATTTGCGACGGCTGCAAGATTATTGGTGTCGGTGGCGCTATTGTTACCAGGCGTTGGGTCGGTCGTGCCAGCAGGAACTGTGACGGTTGCAGTATTGGATAGGGATGCCGGATATGTTTGTGCGTGAACTACAGGAACTAAACCAAACGCGCCAACAACTGCGGCAATTAATAGTTTTACAGGAAATTTCAGTAATGCGCGAGCAAAGCGGCCGCTTCGAACACAAAGTGTGCGCAAAAACACAATCGCCCGACCATTGCGTGACGCAATAATCAGGTTATTGAATAATGTTAACAGCTTTTGTGTAGCGGGTTTGATACCGGCTCCCTCAATTTATTAATTATGAATCAACCAACATTCAAACTTGTGCAAATGCGTTAAGAAACCTTATGGTTTATATATGATTAACCGCTTTTGCATCAATGGAACACTTCACTCCCTACTCTTTAAAACTGAATTTATGGTTAAAAAACACATCAGCACAAATTCTGCTGATATTTTTAAGGCAAAATGTAAAATGTAAGCCATTGATTAATATAACTGTTTTAATCAATAATTTGCCGGATTGCTATCGTACTGCACCGGCACAGTTATAGTCGCGGTGCCAGTCGCCAACAGATTCAGTGTCAAGCTAACTGCGTTTCCTCCAGCCACCCCGCCGGACGCGGCGCTGCAACTGGAACCAGCACTTGTCGTACAGGTCCATGGTCCGGTTAATGTCACGCCAAGCGGCAAGTTGTCAGTCACTGTCGCTGCAGTTACGGCTGAAGGGCCGGCATTGGTGACTGTCAACGTATAACTGCCTGTGGTGCCAGGAGTATACGTAGAAACCGCAGGCACGGTGTCGGTCTTGGTAATGCCCAGGTCCGCCAATGGAGTGATAGTTAGCGTCGCATTTGCTGCCGCTGGGCTGTTGCCGTTGTTGGTCTGCAGCGCGCCAATCGGGATGGAGTTATTTGCAGGGCCATCAGTCGTGGATGTCACCTTTACATCGATGGTACATGAGCCATTGGCAGGAATGGTTCCGCCTGTGTTGTAAGTCACTGTTGCGCTACCCGCTACTGCGGTTTTGGTGCCAGTACAAGTGCCGCCTAGGCCGTTCGGCGTGGCCACTGTGACGCCCGCCGGTAACGTGTCAGTCAAGTTCGCAGACAACGTCGCTATGCCTGCATTTGGATTGTTCAGCGTGATGGTAAGTGTACTGACTACGCCTGCAGCTATCGACGCAGGAACAAAGGCCTTGCTGATGGTCGGGTTAAGATTGTTGTTATCAGTTGCCGTGTTATTTCCGGGAGTCGGGTCAAACCCTACGGGCAAAGTCACAGTAGCGGTATTGGAAACCGGGCCAGTTGTCGCGGTAACATTTGCATTGACTGTGAAAGTCAGCGTCCCGCCAACCGGGATGTTTGGCACGATGACACCAACTTCCAGCGACGCGACGGTGACCGCGGGCGTGGGACAAGCTGCGCCGCCAGCAGCAACACACGCCACAGCGGTTTTCGTCAATCCGGCTACAAGAGGATCTCGGACATTTGCACTTGTAGCTAAGCCTGGTCCTGCATTCGAAACGACAATAGTGTAAGTCGTCGTGCCCCCGGATGCGACGGAATTTACGCCATCCGTTTTGGTGATTCCCGCGTTCGCCAATGGACCCGAAGCCAGGTCGGTCAGCGCGAGGGGCAATGCACCAGCCATCGCAGCGACTGCCCCACCGGTAATGGGTAAAGTATATAAATTAAGAGCGCCGCTAGCTGATAGTATCGGATTGCCGGCGGCATTAAATGTAATGCCGTTGGCAACATTTGGTAGTCCGGTAACTGCACCAATGTTGATAAAAGTATTGGTTGCAATATTAATGCTCCATAACCTGACCGAACCCGCGCCACCAGCACCGGACTCGCCGACGTAAAATAGCGCGCCAGTGGGGGCAAAGCCGATATCTCCACTTCCGGGTACCGGAGGCGTCGTGGCCGGAAAATTAGTCGCCGTGCCAGTATAAGTGCAAACGTCGGGAAGAGTACCGGTGGGCGGAGCAATTCTATGGAGGGTTGCGGGATCAGTACCCATGGCGTAAATGATGCCCGTAGCCGGATCGACAGACATGCGCAAAAAATCCGTTGGCGTGCCATTGCTACACACCTGCACAGCAGGTATGGCTGGCGTGCTTGGATTCCAGCGGTACAATAGGGCATTTGCTGCCCCGCAGGCAAAATACAAATTCCCGTCAGGAGCACGACCCAAGTTAGCTGTACGATTTGTGCAAGGGAATGGAGTACCGGTATAGACGACCGTTCCTGCACCAGTCGACGGATCAATACTGGTTATCCCGGTAGTCGCGGCCGTATTACCAAGACTTACGCCATAAACAACATATTGGGCGTTGGCAAAGGGAGCAAACAAAAACAATACCAGCAACGGGATTAAGCGCGACGAAAACTTGGAGATTGAATGCAAGGAATTAAACAAGCGCGCGAGAATTGCGCGCACAAAAAATGAACTTAGCAGTCGGCTAAGTTCATTTGAGCGCACCCTTTTTTGCAAATTCCCCTGTGCCATGCGACTTCTCATAAATTTTATAATTATATCAATAATTTATTTAATGCAACTGTCAGATGCTAAGGTAAAGTCCCAAGAACATCAATATGGTATTTACTTCATCAGACCATAAGAACTAGCCTACAGAATAAAGCGTTCTCTGTAAGACATTGATAATATTTAATTTTATTCCGTCCCTTGCCAAAAGTATGCATGCTGCCAAAATAAAAACGACGAAACTAAAAACATGACTCCCCCGGAAAGGAAATCGAGAAACCATCGCCAATAAAGTATTTTCAACCTTAGTTACTATCAGTAATTCGCCGGGCTGCTACTGAATTGAACCGGTATCGTTATGGTCGCCGTGCCCGTAGCCAGCAGGTTCACGGTCAAATTCACTGAGTTGCCGCCTGCGGCCCCGCCCGAAGCTGCGCTGCAACTAGAGCCGGCAACTGCGGTACAACTCCACGGCCCGCTCAATGTCACGCCAAGCGGTAAATTATCAGTCACTACAGCTCCTGTTACATTCGACGGGCCGGCGTTGGAAACAGTCAGCGTATAGGTGCCGGTTGTGCCCGGGGTATATGTAGTGCTGAGATCAGTTTTGCTGATGCTGAGATCGGCCATAGGGTTGATTGTAAGGCTCGCATTCGCTGCCGCTGTGCTGTTTCCGTTATTGGTTTGCAAAGCGCCAGCTGGTATCGAGTTATTCGCAGTTCCGCCGGTAACC
This sequence comes from Burkholderiales bacterium, assembly GCA_049695115.1. Lineage (GTDB taxonomy): Bacteria > Pseudomonadota > Gammaproteobacteria > Burkholderiales > JBEEJL01 > JBEEJL01. The sequence goes on from JBAVRP010000028.1 coordinate 45,168, forward strand.
GACGTGACGTCAACACTGATGGTGCACGAACCATTGGCGGGAATAGTACCGCCAATTTGGTAGCTGACGGTCCCACCGCCGGGCGCGGCGATTTTGAAGGCTGGGCTGCAGCTGCCGCCGATGTTAGGCGTCGCCGCTACCGTCACACCTGCCGGTAACGTGTCGGTCAGGTTGGACAAAAGCGTCGCAATAGCAATATTTGGATTGTTCAGGGAAATAATCAGGTTGCTAACCGTACCCCCATTGATAGTCGATGGAACAAAAGCCTTGGTGACTGTCATGGGAGCCAGGACAGTCAAACTAGCCGTATCGCCCAAAACGTTTGAGCCGGAACTGCTGGTCACCGCGCCAATGGGAATGGCATTGGTGTAAACGCCTGCCGTCGCTGTAGTTACGAGGACTACAAATGAACATGAGCTGTTAGGCGGTATGAGTCCACCGCTCAAACTGACTGAATTGCTTCCCGCAGTGGCGGTGAGTGCGCCACCGCAAGTGTTGGACACAATTGGCGTTCCCGGCGCATTAACCAAGCCTGCAGGATAGGTATCCGTGATGGCCACGCCGGTAGTCCCGCCGCCACCGGCAGTAGTACTCAGGTTCACCGCCAGTTGCGAGGTGCCGCTTATCGAAATCGACGCCGGCGTAAATAATTTCGACACGGTTGGGCCGTTGACCACCACCAACGAATCGGATGCTGCAGCGCCGGTTCCTGCATTGGTTGTTGTGACAAGCCCCGTGCTATTGACGTAGGTCGGTTGAGCGTTGGAAGTGCTTAGTACATCGACCGTGATCGTGCAAGTCGTATTAGCGGGGATCGTGCCGCCGGTCAATGCCAAACTACGCGCTCCAGTGGCTGCAGTTATCGTACCCGTACAGCCAGCCGCGGTACTCGCTGCCGTAAAAGCCGCATTGGTTGGATTGCTGTTGACGAGGTTGTTATTCGGCGTGGTGGGGTAGTTATCGGTAAACGCAGCGCCGGTGATCGCCACGGTATTTGGGTTGCTGATAGATATAGACAGCTTGGTGATGGCGTCCTTCGCGACGGGGTTGGTCAGGAAGGTTTTAGTCACGGTAGGTGGCGCCATTACGGTCAAAGTTGCGGTGTTCGAGGGCGGACCAGCGGTCGGCGTCTGCGCGCTGGTAACGCCGCTGGTAGTGTTCGGGTTGGTGCCCACGGTGCTGCTGGTCACCTGCACAGTTACTGTGCAACCGGCTGCGGGCAAACTAGGAACCGTCAGGTTGAGAGTCGTGGCACCCACCGCCAGCGCAGGGCTATTGGTCGTACCAGCGCAGGTGCCACCTATGGTTGCTGAGCTGACACTCATGCTGGTCAGTGCATCGGTGAAATTCGCGTTGGTCAGCGGTGCTGTGTTCGGGTTGGTCAGGGTGAACGTGATAGTACTGGTGCCGCCCGCAGCAATCGGGCTGGTTGCAAATGCCTTGGCAATAGTAGGCAAGGACAACACCAGCAGATTGGCAACATTGGACGCCGCGCCGGCTGTGGGCGTCTGCGTGCTGGTGACGCCGCTGGTGGAATTGGGCTGGGTGCCGGGTGTATTGCTTGTAACCTGCACGGTGATATTGCAGCCGCCTACCGGCAAACTTGGTATGGTCAGGTTAAGCGCAGTCGCGCCGACTACTAGCCCCGGACTGTTGCTCGTGCCGACGCAGGTGCCGCCGATGGTGGCCGAACTCACACTCATATTGGTCAGCGCGTCGGTGAAGTTCACATCGGTCAGCGGTATCAAATTGGAATTAGCGAGCGCAAAAGTAATAGTGCTGGTGCCGCCGGGCGCAATCGGGCTAGTACCAAAGGTCTTGGTAATGGTCGGGGCTACCGTGGCCGAAACCGGCGTATCAACTTTTGCACTGACGGCTGGCGCAAGGCCTGGTCCGTCAACGTCAGCGTTGGCCGTGTTGCTAATCGTATTTCCGCCCGGCCCTGAATTAACTTGCACTTGAAAAGTGATAGTCGCAGCCGCGCCGACGTTGATTTGGCCAGCGGGCTGACCGGGGCTATTGATTGCGCTGGCCACAGTGAATGGCATCGCACCGGATACATCCGCTACGGCTGCACCATTCAGCGTCGTACTTCCGGGAACATACGTGGAGCCGGCAGGAATGGCGTCAATCAACGTGGAAGCCGATGAGTTGGCCGTTCCATCATTGTTAACGTTAATGGTGTAAGACAGGATTTGCCCTACTCTGACCGCGCCTGCCGGTGCGACGCTCTTGGTAATAGCCACGCGCGCAATATTGGTCAAAACTGGATTGGTAGTGAGATTGGAATTGGTAATCGGTTGCCCAGCACAACTGACGTATTGGTATGTCCAACTTGCAGTGTTCGAATAGACTGCGGTAGCGGGTAAAGCAGGAATGCTGTTTACCAGCACCTGAAAAGTAACGGTTTTCAGTGCTCCTGAGGCAATTGTTCCAAGATTCACACCGGCGGCAGGGTTTGCTGCGGCTTGCACCACGCCATCGATTTTGAATGAGCCGGCGACAAAACTCGTTCCGGGCGGCACGACGTCGGTGAAGATTACATTATCAGCATTGGCCGTGCCGGTCGCATTGGTGAGAACCACGGAGTAGTTTAGAATGTCGCCGACTTTGGCAATTGCTTTATCTACTGTCTTGACGACAGTGGGAAATATGGGAGAGCCGACATTAATCTGAATGCCGAGAGCATCAATCGTGTATTGGTCGCCGGTAGTGGTCCCCTGCGCAAAGCCACTGGTCTGGCTGTTAAGTAATGTTGCTGAAATATCGACGTTAGTGATGTCATAGCCTTGCCTGCCTGTGCTGCCGGTTCCAGGCGTTTGGTTTGCAATGCCGAATGTCCCGGTTGTATCTATTGTCGCGGCTACAAGATCGCGAGCAATATTGATTTGCGAGGAGAAGAAATTAGTCAGTAAATTATTTGGGCCTGATAGTGCCGTCAGGCTTGCCGCAGTTGGGCCAAATTGCATCTGGTCGCCAACAATTCCCGAATCGCCTTCAAGCACGCTCACGAACAGGCGGCCCGAACGGGGTCCGGTCGGCGGAGTACAAAATCCCGTTACCGCTGCGGCTGCAGCACCTCCCGCCTCTGCGCCGACAAATAAAGTCAAGTTGCGCGCGGGCAAACCGGGATTGCTGTATACGACTGCAAGCGTCCAGCCTGCGGTATTGGAATTATTTTCGTTGTTACCTTGAGTCGCGGGAACGCCCCCGACAGTATAGGTGCCCGCCCCAGCTGCCTGCACCAGCGCGGTGACGTTTGCGGATCGGACGTAACGAGTAGCGGCGCTGGCCCCTAGGTCGCTCTGCGCCGTGGCCGGAGCTACCGCCGATGTGCCCGCTGGAGTTATAAACGTGACCGGATTGCCCAATGACGCTGTGACATTTTCCCCGCCCAACGACCCCGCACTACCAGCCCAGACAAGCTCTGCGTAAAGAACCGTGCTGCCAGGTGGAATGACGAGAACTGCAGAGGAAGCATTCAGCGCCCAGTTCGCAGTCGTCCCGGCAGGGTAGGTGCCGTCGATCAACGCCGTGTTGGTCGTAATAAATGTGCCGATTGAACCAACGCCACCCGGGGCATTCGCATTATTGGCTTTGTTGAGCCCCAGGGTATTGCCGGTAAAGGTAATAGCCCCGTTGGCAATGGTGGTGAAGCGATTGACATAGTTCGCATGAGACGAAACTGCAAAAAACAAGCAACATAATGCGAGCAAGAACGTATACGCACTGCACAAGTGCGCACTTGAATTTTGAGCAATTTCCCCCTTATTTTGGCGCATTCGTAACACTAATTTAAGTTAGCCAAGTGCGTTCGTTCCACGGTTCACAGCGACAAATTACAAGGCAATATCAGACAATGTAGCACCCTATGCCAAAATATACATACTATTCAAGCAATTGAAAATGGCATAGGTCACATTGTTGTTATTACCAATTTCTGGTCTCGTAAGAAACCATGCTTTCGTAGAGCGCAAGTGCGCAGTTAAATTTTGCGTGATTTCCCCCTTATTTTGGCGCATTCGTAACACTAATTTAAGTTAGCCAAGTGCGTTCGCTCCACAGTTCAAAGCGACATTTTACACGGCAATATCAGACAACTTGCCACCCTATGCCAAAATATACATACTATTCAAGCACTTGAAAATAGCGTAGGTCACATCCTTTCGTAAGCTTCCCCGTCAAGTATAAATTTCAGAAGTAGAGTTTTTTGCCGCGAGAACCTGCTCGCGGTATTGCGCTGGTGGCAGGCTGCCCAGCGCATCATGGGGTCGCTCCTCGTTGTACATTTTCAGCCATTGATTTGACACTTCACGCCCCTGATCCAGGTCGTCGAAGAGATACGCATTCAATACCTCCAGACGGTAAGTGCGGTTAAAGCATTCAATACAGGCGTTCTAATTCGGCTCGTCCGGCTCGATGAAGCGCAAGGCAATTCCCCGCTCACCGCACCAGTCGGCCGGGACCTGCGATTAACTCCGGTCCATTATCGAGCCGTAGGGCCTTGGGTAAGCCGCGCCATTGGACTATTTGCTTTAAGGTGCGCGCCACCCGTGTCGCGGGCAAGCTGGTATCGACCTCTATCGCCAAGCCATCGCGCACGCCGTCGTCCAACACATTATTGAGGGTGCGGAAGCGACCGCCGCGGTAGAGCGTGTCGCTAATGAAGTCCATCACCCAGCTTTCGTTTGGCGGCCCGGTCACTTGCAGCGATTGCCGCCCACCGGTCGGCAGGCCGCGTTTCACCCGCCTGGGCAAGTTCAGCTTTATCGCGCAATATACTCGCCAGGTCCGCTTATGGTTCCAGCCATGACCCTCCAACCTGAGTCGATCATGGCATTTCCAGAAGCCCCAGCGGCCATGTTGGGCCACCACGGCTCTCATCGCTTGTCTCACCGATGCGTCGCGTTGCGCCCAGTCTGTGGCCGTGCGGTAATACGCCGCCCGTAACCTGCTGGCGATCCGGCAGGCACGCCGGATAGTAAGATTCCCCGCGCTGACCAGTTCATCGACCACGTCCCGGCGGGCGGACGGCGTTACAGCTTTTTTAGCACCGCCTTGATCGCCTCATTCTCCAGCGCCAATTCAGCATACATGCGCTTGAGTCGGCTGTTCTCGGATTTCAATTCCTTCACCTTGACCAACTCGGAAGCCTCCGGCCCGCCATACTTTGCCTTCCATTTGTAATACGTCGCAGAGCTGATGCCGTGTCTGCGCCAGAGTTCATTGACCGGCAATCCAGCATCCGCTTCTTTGAATATCCCGACAATCTGACTATCTGTAAAACGTGATGTCTTCATGTGAACCTCCAGCGAAAATCCTGCCAGAAAGTTCTACTTCTTGGATGTCTACCGAATGTGGAAGCTTACGAATCCGCATACCCGCCCGCTCAACCCCAATTTGGTGCCACTCCGTTTATTGCTTTTCATTACTCGCGGACAAATGAACCAGCTTCGTTTGCTTCACAAAATCTTTGCAAAGTTACACTTGAATCCAGCATAAAGCGGCGACCCTGTAAATAGTTACAGATTGTTGTGGTGCATTTGATGAACTACTGTTTGGATATCGTTTCCCTTCCTCACCAATAGCCAAAAACGTCGATGTATTTTTCCCTTGCGGTGACCATGTTGCCGTAAACGTTGCCGTAAATTGAAGTCTCACCTATTTTTGAATTACCTCATAAGGAGTCATAAATGTTAAGGCAGAATACACACTATGGATGGATTGAGTGGGCATTTATTGCAGCGCTAACCCTGTTTACAATAACACCAGTTTGGGCAGCCGGGAAAGGTAGCATTTCTGGGCAAGTGAAGGATACTAACGGTGTCCCGCTTGGTGGCGTAACCGTAAGCTCCTCTGGCATAGCCAATGTGACAACCAATCCTGGTGGCACGTTCAACCTCACCGGGGTCAAACAAAAATCTCGCATCCTCGTGAATTTCAGCAAAAACGGCTATGTGTCAAGCCAAGGCATTGCCAGTCTGGTGATCAACGCGACCAGCCCGAATGAAGACCCGAAGGAGGAGAATGAAGGCGGCACCAAGCTGCTGAAAACCACATTGATTAAAACCTTGCTGAAAAGCGGTGCCAGGAAAATTCTTAATACGGCCACAGGCGGATCGCTGACGCAAAGCGGATTCAAAGTGACCTTCCCGGCCAATAGTCTCAGCGTCACCGGCAATGTGGATATCACTATTTCCCCAATTAGCGGTGCTACCAATCAAATCAAATCTGCCCCCGGCAACTTTGTCGGCATCACTTCTATTGGCACGACGGTGAATCTGAATTCCTACACCCTGGCAGATGTCACCCTCACGCAGAATGGCAAGCCGGTTAACTTGAAAAATGGCGCGACAGCCGATATCGAATTGCTCCTGCCGGCAAATACGCCCTTGACCGTGGGCAGCATCAAATCCATGTGGTTCTTCGATACGACTAAAGGGGTATGGCAGGAAGAAGGAACGGGTAAGGTGATCATATCAACTACTACTACAGCGGAACGAAAGGCCGTGTTGGCGACAGTGAAACACTTTACTTGGTGGACTTATGGGGAGCCCCCAGCGTCTATCACAGCGGTATCGGGATTTATAATAGGCTCAAATTTCCTTCCGTTTCCTCCCGGCGCATTTGTAACCGCATGGAATGCTGATAATAGTAGTGGCTATAGCACTTCGACCGGCGAAAGCGGCAGTTACTGCGTTGAGGTGGCTTCCGGCGCTGAAGTAAATTTATCGGCATGGACTGTAACTCGTAATCTCAGTGGCAACGTAAACGGTATTCTAACTTCTGGTTCTACTTTCCTTGCAGGCACTACCCCAAGTCGTTGTGCTACTGGAGCGTCCCAGCTTTTACCGCAAATGGTGCTTGAAACAAACCTGACATGTATCGATGGTTTCGTTCAGGATGCCAATAATTCGCCTGTTAACGGCGTAACTGTTTATACAACATCGGGAGTTTTTGCCACAACCGGGCTTCAAGAAACTGCGGGTTTTTACCAATTTAACACCCAGACCAACACGCCCATTACATTGTTTGCCGATGGGTACGTTCCTATTACTGTCACACCGCCCTTAATGGAAGCATGTCTACCAACTGTCATGCAGGCCATTCCAACTGGTGCCGCATGTATAACAGGAAATGTGCAGCTCTCCGGTGTTTCTCCTTCCGATAGTCTTGTTGCCAGGGTTAAGGACAGCAGCGGTAATGTCATCAGGGCGGCTTCCGTTGCAGCCAGCGCCACATCTTATTGTGTTGATGGGTTACTTCCGAATAGCCTGAATAACACGATCGATCTCCTAAATCTTAGTTACGACCCTAATAACGGAGGTATTTCTCAAGCCATCCCGACCACCGGTCCGGCCGGAGGGAGTTGCAGTACAAACAGTTGTACTATTGGGCCAGACGTGATTTGGGAGATGCCCAGTTAAGTTTGGTTGCCGGACATGATAAGCCGAGACGACGGGCACTTTGGTGCCCGTTTTTTTATCCTAATTCGGAAGAATATTTTAATCTCGAGTGGTTGAATACGAAGGATTTTGAATCCAATCCGGTCATGCTATCTAACACTTTTTTATTTCCCCTCATCGATTTCAGTGAATACTTCATGCGCAATGTAAAACGCGGCGTTGGCTGCTGGGACGCCGCAATAAATTGCCGACTGCATGAATACTTCCTTGATTTCATCGCGGGTGACGCCGTTGTTGAGCGCGCCGCGCAGGTGCAGGCGTAATTCGTCGTTCTGGCGTAATGCAATCAACATGGCCAAGGTTATCAGGCTGCGATGGTGCGGGGGCAGACCTGGGCGGGTCCAGATTTCTCCCCATGCGTGACGGGTGATCATGTCCTGGAATGCTTCGTTGAATGGGCTCACGTTCTTAATTGTACGGTCGACGTAGGCGTCGCCTAATACTTTGCGGCGCATATTCATGCCGTTTTCGTTACGTTGCTTTTCGTCCATATCGTTTCCTTGAATGAATATTGTCGCGCATGTGCGCGAGCGGCTTGGTTGGGCCGGTGTCACCCGGCCTACGGCTTGCGCCCTGCCAATGCGCGATTGATAAAAGATTCGGCGACGCCAAGATAATTTTTCGCGTCGAATAATTTTTCCAGATCCGAATGATTCAAATGCGCGCTGATCTGCTTGTCGCTGGCAAGCACATCGTGCAAATGTCGTTTGCTGGCACGCGCGCGTTGTGACGCTTGTTCGATAATATGGTGTGCTTTCTCGCGGCCAACTTGCGTTGCCAGTGCCATCGATACGGCCTCAGCCAATATCAAACCTTGCGTGACGTCGAGGTTTACGCGCATGCGCGCTCTATCTATTTCCAATCCCTGCAACATGTGATTCGTGTGTTCGAGCGCGCCCGCCGCCAGTTGGCATATCTGCGGCAGCGTTTGCCATTCCGCGTGCCAGCCGCCCAAACCGCGTTCATGTTCCTGTGTCATCGCAGAAAACATAGTTGATAACAAGCCGGGGATGCGCGTGGCTGCGGCAAGTATCACGGCGCAACTTACTGGATTGCGTTTGTGCGGCATGGTGGAAGAAGCGCCGCGCCCTTCTGCTGCAGGCTCGACTGCTTCGCCGATTTCGCTTTGCATCATCAATGAAATATCGCGCGCTATTTTTCCCAGCGTGCCGGTTAGCATGCCTAAGAGGGAAGCCACTTCAACCAGGTTGTCGCGCTGGCTATGCCACGGCGTATCGGGTAATCGGAGTTTGAGTCCCTGCGCCAGCTGCTTTGCGACATCAAGCCCGCGCTCGCCGAGCGACGCGAGTGTTCCCGACGCGCCGCCGAATTGGAGCACCAACACGCGCTCACGGCATTGCGCAATGCGCGAGCGATGGCGTTCGACGGCGGATAACCACCCTGCCGCTTTGAGGCCGAACGTAATCGGTGTGGCGTGTTGCAACCAGGTGCGGCCGGCCATGACGGTTTGGCGATGTTTGTCTGCGTGGTTAGCGCAATTATTGGCGAGTTTCAGCAACTCGATATCGAAAAAATCCAACGCTTGTCGTAATTGAAGTATTAAACCTGTATCCAGAACGTCTTGACTCGTCGCGCCCCAATGCGCCGAACGCGCCGCGCTTTCATTCTCCTGCGCGACCAGCACGGTCAATGCTTTCACTAAGGGGATCGCCATATTGCCCGTGTTAGCGGCATCATTTGATAATGCACTTAGATCAAATAATTCCGCATTGCATTTTGCGCCGATGGCTGATGCATGTTCAGCGGGAATCACGCCGACACGGGCTTCGGCGCGTGCGAGCGCCGCTTCGAAATCGAGCATGCCTTGCAGCGTGCCGCGATCAGAAAAAATGCCGCTCATCGCTTGCGCATGGAATAGCGTATCGTATAAAAGGGGGGAATTGGCCACAGCGGTATATAATTTAAGGTATTGATTAATATAAGTTATTCAGCAATCAAAAAACACGGTCTCGTGTTGTCCCTGTACCACTATATTCCATTCCAGTTTCGTCGAATCACCTGCAATCTTTTTGGGAAACAATGTAGCGCATCTTTCCGACGCGATTGATTTCAAAACCGCATCATCGTTGTTGCTGGCTTCATCAGCAAAATAAATCCGCGTTACCACGCGCTTCAACAAGCCACGCATGAAAACTGAAACATTAATGTGCGGCGCTTGCAATTCGCCATCAGCGCCGACCACGCGCCCCGGCTTGATGGTAACAAAACGAAATGCGCCCTCTTCGTCTGTCGCCATGCGGCCGAAGCCTTTGAATGTCGCGCTATCTGTATTTGGGTATTGCCCTTGAGCATCGGCTTGCCAGATTTCAATCACGGCATCGGAAATCGGTTTGCCGTCGCCGTCGAAAATTTTACCGGAAATTGTCACACCTTCGCCGCTCACGCCTGCGGCAGTTAGGTCATTTACATAAAGACCATCAAAACCAATATGAAAAAAGGGTCCGACGGTTTGCGATGGGGTAGTGGATGGAAATGTCATATGTGCACCGGCGTGGCGTGGCGTCCGCGCAAAATAATATCAAAGCGAAAACCTAGCGAAAAATTCGGCACCGTGGTTTCCCAATCGAAAACCGCGACCAAAAGCTGCCGCGCCTTTTCGTCCGGCGTGCTGTTGAATATCGGATCGAATGGCAGCAGCGGATCGCCGGGGAAATACATTTGCGTCACCAGCCGCGTTGCGAAGGCCGGGCCGAACAAGGAAAAATGAATATGCGCGGGCCGCCAGGCGTTGTGATGGTTGCCCCAAGGGTAAGCGCCGGGTTTGATGGTAATGAATTGATAGCGCCCTTCCGCGTCCGTCAGCGCGCGGCCGCAGCCGGTGAAATGCGGATCCAGCGGCGCAGAGCCGCGATCGTACTTATGGCGATAGTGTCCTGCCGAATTCGCCTGCCACATTTCAATCAGCGTGTGCGGCACCGGCTTGGCGTTTTCATCCATCACGCGCCCGCTCACCGTAATGCGCTCGCCTATCGGCGCGCCGTCGTGTTGAATCAATAAATTATGATCGTTGTTCCCCACCCTATCGTGACCAAACACTGGGCCTGTCACTTCGCTCAAGGTATGCGGCAGAATTATTAATGGTTTCGACGGCGAGCGCTTTTGCGTCGAGGCGTAAGGCGCATACAAATAGTCCGGCTGCGTGCCGCTTGCTGCTCGCTTGTATATTTCGATCAAAGCCATTTGAAATTTCCAAATCAATTCACGGGCAAGCCGACATAATTTTCTGCGAGACTGGTCGCCGCGGCCCGGGAACTTACCACATATTCCAGTTGCGATAATTGCAGGCGTTGCTGAAAACTGTCGTCGCCGGGAAACCGATGCAACATCGAAGTCATCCACCAGGAAAAATGCTCAGCGCGCCAGGTGCGTTTTAATGCCGTTTCGGCATAATTGTCCAATAAAGCAGTTTGTCCGGTTATAAAAAATACGGCGAATGCGCGAGCGAGCAAATTCACATCGGCCATGGCGAGGTTCATCCCCTTTGCGCCTGTGGGCGGCACGATATGCGCCGCGTCGCCGGCCAGAAATAATTTTCCATAACGCATGGTTTCGCAGACAAAACTGCGCATGGGTGTAATGCCTTTTTCAATTATCAGCCCTTCGTTGAGCCTCCAGTGTGCATCGGATTCAACATTGCATTCGAGCCGCGTATGCAATTCCTGCCAGATGCGCTCGTCCGGCCAGTCTGAGATTTTTTCTTCCGGCTGTACTTGCAGATATAGCCTGCTGATCAGCGGCGAGCGCATGCTGAACAACGCGAAGCCGCGCTGGTGATAAGCGTATATCAGTTCATCCGCCGAGGGCGGCGCCTTGGCGAGTATGCCCAGCCAGGCGAACGGATATTCGTGCCCGAAAATTTTTTGCGAATGTGCGGGAATCGTCTGCCTGCTCACGCCATGAAAGCCATCGCAGCCGGCGATGAAGTCGCAACGAATATTTATTTCTTCGCCGTTTCGCTTAGCGGAAATGCGCGCCGCCGCGGATTCGACGTCGTGGAGCTTTACATCCTGCGACTCGAACAGAATTTGTCCCCCTGCATCGAGACGTGCATTGATCAAATCCTTCACCACTTCCTGTTGCCCATAGACGCGGATGGCGCGGCCGGTGAGTTCGGTCATGTCAATGCGGTGCCCGCGTCCATCGAAGCGCAATTCTATCCCTTGATGGAGTAATCCCTCGCGCAGCATGCGCTCGCCCACACCCGATTCGATCAGCAAATCCACCGTACCCTGCTCGAGCACTCCAGCACGAACACGCTGCTCAACATAATCGCGACTACGGTTTTCCACAATCACCGATTCAATCCCCTGCCGATGCAGCAAATGCGACAGTAGCAGCCCTGCTGGGCCGGCGCCGATGATGCCAACTTGGGTGTGTAATTGCATGTTTTAGGATTTAATAATTTTTATTACAATCAATTAGTTATAATTAATTTGAAGTCGCTTGATTCAACCAGTTGCGGTTGGGTCGGTCACAGGCATTGTTGCACAAAATCAAGCGGTAACAGGAGACAAATGACGACGGAATAAACACAAAAGCCACCCCTGATTCAGGATGGCTTGGTGTTGAATACTGGTGCGCCCGGAGCGATTCGAACGCCCGACCCCTTGGTTCGTAGCCAAGTACTCTATCCAGCTGAGCTACGGGCGCGGAAAAAATAAATTATAACAAACACACTGGCGGAGAAGGAGGGATTCGAACCCTCGATAAGCCTTTTGAGCCTATGCTCCCTTAGCAGGGGAGTGCCTTCGACCACTCGGCCACCTCTCCGGAAGTCCGTCAGGATACCGTTTTTACCTATGGGCGGTCAAACTTGCATCAACTTCAGGCCGCTTTTTCCAGCTCAAATGCCTTGTGCAACACGCGCACCGCGAGTTCCAAATATTTTTCGTCGATGACGACGGAAATTTTTATTTCCGAGGTGGAAATCATCTGGATATTGATGCCTTCGTCCGCCAATGCTTTGAACATTTTGCTGGCCACGCCCACATGGGAACGCATGCCGACGCCGACGACGGACACTTTGGCGATACGGTTATCACCGGAAATTTTTCTCGCGCCGATTTTGGGTTGCACCTTGTTTTGCAATATGTCCATCGCCTTCTGGTATTCACTCCGGTTCACGGTGAAGGAAAAATCCGTGGAACCTTCATGGCTGGCGTTTTGGATGATCATGTCCACATCGACATTGGCTTCGGCCACTTCGCCGAGAATGGCATAGGCGATACCCGGCTTGTCGGGCACGCCTTCGATAGTGATTTTGGCTTCGTCGCGGTTGAAGGCGATGCCGGAGATGATGGCTTGTTCCATATTGTCCTGCTCCTCGAAAGTGATCAACGTACCCATGTCGGTCGAATTGACGTCATCAAACGACGACAGCACGCGCAGTTTGACTTTGTACTTGCCGGCGAACTCCACCGAGCGGATTTGCAATACTTTGGAGCCGAGGCTCGCCATTTCGAGCATTTCCTCGAAGGTAACGGTTTGCAGCCGGCGCGCTTCGGGCACCACGCGCGGATCGGTGGTGTACACGCCATTGACGTCGGTGTAAATCTGGCATTCGTCAGCCTTGAGCGCGGCAGCTAAAGCGACGCCCGTGGTATCAGAACCTCCGCGCCCCAGGGTAGTGATGTTGCCGTTGTCGTCCGCGCCCTGAAAACCGGCGGCGACAACGATGGTGCCCTCGGCCAAGTCCTTGCGGATATTCTGTTCATCGATGGATAAAATACGCGCCTTGGTGTGGGCATCATCCGTGCGGATTTTGATTTGCGCGCCTGTGTAACTTTTCGCTTTCAGTCCGAGGTTTTTCAGCGCCATCGCCAGCAAGCCTATGGAAACCTGTTCGCCGGTTGAAGCGATGACATCCAGTTCGCGCGGATCCGGGTCCGTTTGCAATTCTTTGGCGAGTTTGATCAGGCGATTGGTTTCGCCGCTCATGGCGGATACCACCACGACGATCTGGTTGCCCTCGTTGTACCAGCGTTGCACGCGGCGCGCGACTTCGCGGATGCGCTCGGGGCTGCCCATCGAGGTGCCGCCGTATTTTTGTACGATCAGTGCCATTTCTTGCTTCCGGAAAAAAGCGATCTTACCTTAGCCAGAAGGGAAAAACGAGGGCGCTATCCTTTTTGCCGGGTGCTGGATGGTACAATTCAACGTTCGTTACCCCCATAAATATTGCCATAACCTCATGCAAATCACCCGCCGCCTGGAATTCGATGCCGGCCATCGCCTGCCCAACCATCAGGGCCAATGTCGTCACGTTCACGGCCACCGCTACGCCATCGAGATCACCATTGAAGCCGACGTGGTTGATCACAAAGGCTCGGCGGAAGAAGGGATGGTGATGGATTTTTCCGAGGTAAAATCCGTCGCGAAACAGGCGCTGGTGGATCAATGGGACCATGCATTTCTCGTGCATAGTGACGACAAGCCGATGGTTGATTTTCTCGCCGGCATTAAGGACCACAAGACCGTATTGCTTGAAGCAGTGCCGACGGCGGAAAACCTTGCGCGCATTGCGTTCGGTGTCTTGCGCGACGCTTATCGCGGCCAATACGGCAGCCGCATTAAATTAGCCCGCGTGCGCCTTTACGAAACACCCAATTGCTGGGCCGATGCCGTAGCTTGATCAATCCAAGCCTATGATTTGATTGCAACTAGCATGAAATACGTCGTAGTATGTGTGGGTTAACAATAATCTCGTAACCGAGGAACTGCCATGAGCGGCCCCAGTACAAAAATATTGCTCATAGAAAACAGTCCGCAGGAAATTGAACGCCTGCGTCAGGCGGTGATGCAAGTTGGCTCATCCGCCATTGTTCTCAATGTAGCTTCGACCCTCAATGAAGCTTTGTCCCTGCTGAAAAACACCGGCTTTAACGCGATTGTGGCCAATCTGAACCTGCCGGACAGCCGCGGTGCCGATACCGCGCGCGCGCTCAATCTGCGTGCGCCTGATACGCCGATGATAGTCATCACTACCGCCGAGCGCGAAGACGCGGGCATTCAGGCGATGCAACAAGGCGCAGCGGGTTATATGGTGCAGAATGAAATCAGCGCGGCGATGCTCCGGCGCGAATTGCGCCATGCCATAGAGCGCAAGAGTGCCGAAACCCACATCAAAATGATGCTGGCGGAAAAAGAAATGCTCATCACCCAGCTCACCGCCGCGAACGCGGAATTGGAACATTCGCGCGCGGCGATTGCCGAATTAGCCATACGCGATGATCTCACCGGCATTTTCAATCGACGTGAGTTGAATCGATTATTAGCGGAAGAAATCGAGCGTAGCCGGCGCTCTAAACTGCCACTTGCCCTGGTGCTGATGGATATTGATTTCTTCAAAAAAATAAATGACTTACATGGGCACCCGGCTGGAGATAAAATCCTCCGTCAATTGGGTAGTTTGCTTTCTACCAATCTGCGCGGCACAGACAAACCAGCGCGCTATGGCGGCGAGGAATTTGCGATTCTATCGCCTGATCTGCCGAAAATGGCTGCAGCCGCCATGGCTGAGCGTTTGCGCGGCATTGTCGCGTCCCATGTGTTTACCATCAGCGGCGAAGATAAAAAAAGTGTGGTTATCCCGTTAACGGTCAGCCTTGGCGTGGCTGTTTACCCGGAACATGGCGATACGCCGGACGATATTTTCAAGGCCGCGGACATGGCGATGTACCACGCCAAAGACCTGGGTCGTAACACCGTCGCCAGTCTCAAAGGCCCTCCCGCCTGATTTTCCTCCTCAAATCCTTCCGGTACCGGTTTGGAAGATTTTAGGATCTGTGTGCCATCTCACAGCATTTTCCCCTGCAACGACCTTACCCTATGTATTAGGGTAATCTTTTTCAACAAATAACGATTTATTTAATGAAATCAATTGGTTACATATTTATGGTTTTGATGCCACATGGCTAAGCAGTTCCAGTTCAAATTACTGCGCTATTTTTCCATCGCCAGCCTGGTTTCCATCGTCCTGGCTGCTGCGGCATTGGTGGCGTTTTATCGCCACACCGCGATGCAGGGCATGGTGCTGGAAAAGCAGGATCAGAATCAAGCCATGGTGCGCATGTTCTCCGAAACCCTGTGGCCGAAATACTCGCCGTTCTTCAACACCTATTCGGCAAAAAATCCTGACGTCGTGCGCAAAGACGCACGCACGGCAGAACTGATCGATCTCAGCTACAAAAATTTGATGAGCCTCGGAGCGGCAAAGGTAAAGGTTTACGACAATGCAGGAATGACTATTTTTTCCACTGAAAGCAGCCAAATCGGCAGCAGCCAGGCGGATAACGCGGGCGTAAAAAAAGCGCTGGCCGGTGAGATATTCAGTTCGTTGAATCACAAAGACACGTTCAATACTTTCGACCGCCCGGAGCCGGTTTACCAACGCGATTTCATCACCTCCTATCTTCCTTATCGCGATCCACAGACAAAAAATATCGAAGGCGCGGTCGAGATTTATTCCGACGTAACCGACCTGGAGACGCGCATCGCCGTCACCCAACGTAACCTGATGTACGGCGTGATCGGCGTATTGGGCGCTCTCTACGGTGTGTTGTTTTTGATCGTCAAGCGCGGCAACGATGCCATCCGCAAGAATGAAGTCGAGCGCAATCGAGCACAAAGGGAATTGGTGCTGGCGCGGGAATCCCTTGAGCAACGTGTGCTAAAGCGTACCGAAGCGCTGAAAAAAGTAAACGCCGATTTGAAATCGGAGATTACCGAGCGCAAGCGCAACGAGGACCGCATCCGCGAGATGGCGTATTTCGACCACTTGACCAAACTGCCGAATCGCGCGTTTTTCAAATCGCAGCTGGAAACCAGTATCGGCTATGCCAAACGCAAAAACCAGATGCTGGCGGTGATGTTCATGGACCTGGATCACTTCAAGCGCATCAACGATACCCTCGGCCATACCATGGGCGACGATTTGCTGCAGCAGGTCGCGCGGCGTTTGACGCAATGCGTGCGCGGCGAAGACATGGTGGCCTCGATCACCAAATATCCCGTCAGCGAGCAAGGCAACAGCGTGGCGCGTTTGGGCGGCGACGAATTCACTTTGCTGGTCACTGACGTTGTCAGCCCGTACAACGCCGGCAAAGTGGCGCGCCGGGTGATTGAATCTTTCAGCGTGCCGTTCCGCCTCGGCATCCACCAGGTTCAGGTCAGCCCGTCCTTGGGCATTTCGTTTTATCCGTTCGACGGCCAGGATGTGGATAGCCTGCTGATGACCGCCGACACCGCCATGTATCACGCCAAGGAACAGGGGCGCAACAATTACCAATTCTATTCCAAGACCATGAACG
This sequence comes from Burkholderiales bacterium, assembly GCA_049695115.1. GTDB lineage: Bacteria > Pseudomonadota > Gammaproteobacteria > Burkholderiales > JBEEJL01 > JBEEJL01. Next base: position 61,963 of record JBAVRP010000028.1, read on the forward strand.
CCGCGGCGTTCGAAAAATTGTCGCTGGAAAGCAGTCTGCGCAAAGCGCTCGAACGCAATGAATTCGTGCTGTATTACCAGCCGCAAGTAGAAGCAAAAACGCGCAAGATCGTCGGTATGGAAGCGCTTATCCGCTGGAACCATCCGGAAATGGGTCTGGTCGCGCCGGGCCAGTTCATCCCGCTGGCGGAAGAAACCGGCCTCATTGTGCCAATCGGCGAATGGGTGCTAGACACAGCCTGCCGCCAGAACAAGGCATGGCAAAACGCCGGCTTCCCGCCCGTTCGCGTGGCGGTCAACATTTCCAGCCCACATTTTCGCCAGGAAAAGCTGCTCGAAGCAACTTCATTGGCGCTGAACAACAGTCAGCTTGATGCAAGCTATCTTGAAATTGAAGTGACGGAAAGTCTGCTGATGCAGAACATCGAATCCACCATCGCCGTGCTGGAAAAACTCAAAGCAATGGGCGTCAAACTTTCCATCGACGACTTCGGCACCGGTTATTCATCGCTCAACTATTTGCAGCGTTTCCCCATCGACTCGCTCAAAATCGACCGCAGTTTCGTCAAAGACCTGGGCAACACCCCTGACGACGCCGCCATCACCCGCGCAATTGTCGCCATGGCAGATAGCCTCGGGCTAAGCGTGGTCGCCGAAGGCGTGGAAACCGAAAGACAATTGGAGCTGCTGCAATCGCTGGGTTGCAACGAAATGCAGGGTTATTATTTCAGCCAGCCGGTTCCTGCACAAGTCGCCAGCCAGTTGGTGCGAGCAGGCATGATCCTGCCTAAACCTAAGACCGATGAAACCGATGCTGCGGGGAATTTGTTGCGTCTGGTGAAGTAAATTTCGTTTTACATAATTAATAACGGCCGCAGTTAGCGGCCGTTTTTATTTGAAACTGGCGGAAGCGGTGAGATTCGAACTCACGGACGGTTTCCCGTCGCTAGTTTTCAAGACTAGTGCCTTAAACCGCTCGGCCACGCTTCCAATATTCCTTTGCAGCTTGAACCATATCGCTAGTTTTAGTATCGGCTAACCTGCTGCGCAGATTACCCTCCCCAGAAACAAGCTCCGCGTGTTTTGGCTCCGCCTAACGGAAAGCTAAACGCTTTCCATTAAGCTACAGCGCCACAAGCCCGCTATCGCGGTCGTGTGGTCAGGACTAGTGCCTTAAACCGCTCGGCCACACTTCCCGTTGAAAAATAGCTATTTATTTGATTTTATTGACTATTTAGTAAACATTATACCTGTGTCTGTGAACAATTTCCACTGCTGCCTTTCACTCCTTGCAACTTAGCGTGAGCTTGGGTAGTCTTACACGCGTTACATTCCTCTTTATAAGGATTTTCCATGCAACCTGAAATTATGAAAACTGTTTCCACCACCGGCTTTGGTTCCGTTTCGACCAACAAGGTGTTGCGTAACACCTATATGTTGCTCGCGATCTCGATGATTCCGACCGTGTTCGGCGCGTGGCTCGGCATGCAAATCAATTTTTCGTTTTTCTCCGGCAGCCCGGCCATCGGATTTGCTGCTTTCTTGGCAATTGCATTTGGATTCTTCTGGGCGATTGAGAAAACCAAGAATAGCCCGCTAGGCGTGGCGTTGTTGCTGGCGTTGACCTTCTTTATGGGCTTGATGTTGTCGCGCATGATTGGCTATACGCTCGGCAGTTTTAGCAACGGCGGCACACTCATCATGACGGCGTTCGGTGGCACGGCGGCAGTTTTCGCAGCCATGGCCACTCTCGGCAGCGTAATCAAAAAAGATTTGTCCGGCATGGGCAAGTTTTTGTTCATCGGCATGATCTTGTTATTGCTGGCAGGCTTCGCCAACATCTGGCTGAAAATACCGGCGCTATATATCGGCTTTTCCCTGATCGCTATCGGCATTTTTTCCGCTTACATGGTGTATGACGTTCAGCGCATCGTGAACGGCGGCGAAACCAATTACATATCCGCTACGTTGGCGATTTACCTGGACATCTATAACGTATTCACCAACCTGTTGTCGTTGCTGGGAATTTTCGGCGGCAATCGAAACTAAGATTTGGATTCAAAAAAAAGGCGGCCAAGGCCGCCTTTTTTATTTTTGCAAATTCATTCACGTTCGAACAACGCAATCGATTCCACATGCGCCGTATGCGGAAACATATTGACCACGCCAGCGGCCCGCAACGCATAGCCTTTGGCATTCACCAGCACCGCCGCATCGCGCGCAAACGTTGAAGGATTACAAGATACATAGACAATCCTCCGCGGCGCGTCATCGCCAAAAGACTTCGCCACTTCAATCGCGCCGTCGCGCGGCGGGTCGATGAGCATTTTGTCGAACCGTCCGAGTGTCTCCAGACTTTGCACAGTCGCCTTGAATAAATCAGCCGCGAGAAATTTTGTTTTGTCGCCGAGATTATTTCGCTCCGCGTTTTGTGCCGCGCGTTTTACCATCATTTCGCTTCCCTCTACACCCGTCACATGCGCGGCACGGCGCGCCAAGGGCAAACTGAAATTACCGATGCCGCAAAATAAATCGGCGACACGCTCGTGGGGTTGCGGATTGAGCAACTCTATCGCACGGTTAATTAGTATTTGATTTAATTCATTATTCACCTGGGTAAATTCTGTCGGCGAATATGGCATGACGATATTGAACGCGGGGATGGAGTAACTCAATTCCGGCGCGACGAGAGGATAAAACGGCTTCACCGTTTCAGGTCCTTTGGTTTGCGTCCAGAATTGAATTTGATGCTGGTCGGCAAATTGTTTTAATAATTTCTCATCGTCCGCGCTTAATGCTTCGAGAATGCGCAACACCAGCACCGTCACCGCGTCGCCCACCGCTAGTTCTATTTGCGGCACGCGCTCGCGGATGCTGAGCTGTTCAATCATCTGGCGCAGCGGCACGATCAGCGCGGAAACATGCGGCGGCAAAATCTCGCACGAGCTCAGATCGGCGACAAAGCTGGAATGCTTTTCATGAAAGCCGACCAGCTCGCGGCCCTTTTTTTGCACATACCGTGCCGATATGCGCGCGCGTTTGCGATAACCCCACGGCATGCCGTACAGCGGCGGAAGTATTTGTTCCGGCTCCACTTTGCCTATGTGGGCCAGGCTATCTTCCAGCACGCGCTGCTTTACCGCTACTTGCGCGTTATGCTCGACATGTTGCATGGCGCAACCGCCACAGATATTGAAATGCCGGCAGCCCGGCTCGGTGCGTATCACGCTATGGCGTTGGATTTCCTTGACCTGCGCAAATTCGTAGTTCGGTTTTTTGCGATACGACTGATATGTTACTTGCTCGCCGATCAACGCGCCTTCAATGAATATAACTTTACCGTCGTGGTGCGCGATGCCTCGCCCTTCCTGGTCGAGGGATTCAATGGTGACGGTCATGGGGACTTTAAAAATGTTGTTGTTATGAAATTGGTGTACGGCCGATCAGCGCAGTCATCATGCGCCTGAAGCCCAACACCTGTTGCCGCCAAAACCCTTCGCCATAATCACGGCCCTGCACTTGGTCGGCGATACCGGTAGGGAAATGCCCGCGCGAAAAATTCGCAGTGCCGAAAATAATATCCCACGACGGAAACAACACAGCGAAATTGCAGCCATGATTTTTGCCGGCCTGCTCAATATTGATCGCGTGATGGATGCGATGATAATGTGGGCTAACCAATATTTTTTCGCCGATACGGCCAAATGTGAACGGTACATTGGCATGGGAGAAACTTTCCACCAGGCGCACCAACATGATCAGCAATACAAACTGACCCGGCGGCACGCCGACCAGCAACGCGACAGACGCCACCCATAAATCGCGGATCAATCCATCCAGCAAATGGTTGCGATCATCGGTCCAGTAACTCATCACCCTCTGGCTGTGATGAAGGCTATGCAGCGCCCACCAGATGTTAAAACGATGCTGTAGTCGATGCCGGATATATTCTGAAAAATCCAATATAATCAAATAGATACAGAATGCCAATAAGGGGCTGGTAGCGAGAGGCGGAAAAATATCTTCCAGGTTTTTGGGAATCACATCATGCAAACGCAACCAAGCGCTCACGGCTGTTTCCACCGGCGCGAGCATGACAAAAAAAATCAATGGCAAAATGCCAAGGCGCGCGAGCAAAGTGTAAATCACATCGACATGCGTACCGCTGCGATCATTCCATTTTTCAACCGGGAAAAATTTTTCCAGCGGCCGCATGAGTGCAATCATCAACGCGATTTCAATCAGCCCGTACAAAAACACGCCAAGAGCGGTAAAACTTTCTTCAATATACGCCATGCCGCCAAACGCGAACATCAGCGGCTGCATGGCATGCTCGAACAGCCAGCCGTGGACATAGGCGAAAATATTTTCCAGGTCTTCAATCATTTTCCGGCAGACTTCATTTCGGGAACAGTGGCAAAACACAGGCCGCGGCTTTTCAAACCGGCAATCAGCGGATCGAGTATCGGCGCCAGCGCTTGCTTGCGCGACCATACGCCGAGATGCATGAGCAGAATGTCACCGCCGCGAATATCGCGCAGGGCTTTTTCCAGCAACATGTCATTGGGATGGGTGTCGCTGGGTAATTCATCGCCGAGGAAGCCGGCTTTAGCCCAATCCACATGTTGTGTATAGCCGCACCGCGCCGCGAACGCGAGTGTGCGCGGTGTAGTACGGCCACCCGGTGCACGCCAGATGGCGTTGAATTTGTACCCAGTCATTTTCTCGAAGGTTGCGTCGGGCTTACGTAACTCTGCGCAAACTTGATCGGCATCAAGCAATGTCGTTTTACCTTGTTTGCTCACATACGACACTTTATCTGCGCCAACTTCGCGGCGGAAATAACGGTGATCCCATGTGTGACTGCCAAATGCGTGGCCTTCAGCCGCGCGGGCCTTCCAATAACTCGCCCAGCTATCGTCAAGCGAAAAATCACCGCGCAAAGTTTTTTCATTCGCAAGAAAAAATGTCGCCTTGACCTTGTGTTTGTTCAGCGTCGCGGCGATGTCATCCGCCTGCGCCATGTTGCCGGTATCAAATGTGAGGTACACCGTGCCTGTGCATGCGGCGGCCTGCATCGTCGCAGGCAGCATCAGCATCAGCAACAATATTGCAGACAAATATTTCAATGGATATAAATAATGAATTCGGGTCATTTGCGCACGGCGTGGTCAAGCAGAAAAATTCCGTGGGGCGAATTGCCCACGGGGATATTCTGCGCGATTTTTTTGGTCGTCATATCGACCACCGTTACCCGCTTCAACCAGCGGCTGGTAACCCAGAGCTGTTTTCCATCGCGGGTCAGGTCCATGCAATCGGGTCCGCCGGGCACGGAAAAACTTTCTGTTTTTTCCAGTTTATCCTGGTCGATAATCGACACCGTGCCGCCGACGCGGTTGGACACCAGTACATGCTTGCCATCACCCAAGGCGAGAAAATTATGAGCGCCTTTATCGGTGACAATTTTTTTCACCGTTTTTTGCGTGCGCCAGTCGATTACCTGTACATAATCGGCACCCATGATGCCGACCAGCAAATACTTGTCGTCCGGTGTTATCCAGATCCCCGCCGGTGTCGGCCCTACCGGGATTTTCCACTTGATGCTTTGTGTCGCCAGATCTATCGCCGCTATTTCGTCGCTGTCCTGCAGGGTAATAAACACCTGCGAACTATCCTGATTGAATGCCAGGTGGCTGGGCATGCGGCCGAGGGGGATGCGCTTTTGCAACTTGAAATCCGCGCCAAGATAGATATCGACGCGGTCCAGCCGCAGGGAATTCGACACAAACCATTTCCTGTCCGGGCTGAATCCGATTTGGTAAGGATCGCTGATGCCGTTGATGCGACGCATGACCTGGCCGCTTTTCGGGTCGAGCAACACGAGTTCATTTCCGGCAGCATTGGCAACAATCAGAAACTGGTCGTCCGGCGTCGCCATCAGATGGTGCGGCTCCTTGCCGATGGGGAAACGGGATTTTTCCTTGAAGGTCTGCGTGTCAATGACGCTGACCGTCGCATCGGCGGAGTTCAGCACAATGGCCGTTTCAGCACGCAGCATTTGCGCGCATAGAAGTAAACAGGCAAAAAATAGTTTGTTCAGGTCCATCATTCCGTCGGGTATCCAATTCAGCGTGCGGTTCATCAACGCCTCCAGCGCGCGAAAAATAGTATCTGATTCCATGCATAATTTTAACATGGATGATCGGGCTTTCCGCAGGGCACGACAAGCAAAACTTTCGAGTGGATTCCTCTATTGACACGACGGTGAGATAATGAAAACTATGTATAGGGATCGACTATCATGAATTTTTGCAGCGCTTGCGGCGCTGGCGTGACCCTGCGCGTACCTGAGGGCGACACGTTGCCGCGCTACGTCTGCGCCGCCTGCGGCGCGATTCATTACCAGAATCCGAAAATGGTCGTCGGCTGCATTCCCGAATGGGGCGACAAGATATTACTTTGCAAACGCGCCATCGAACCGCGCCACGGCAAATGGACTTTGCCTGCGGGTTTTCTGGAAAACGGCGAAACAGCGAACCAGGGTGCGGCGCGCGAGACGCTGGAAGAAGCGAATGCGCGCGTGGAAATCGGCGCGCTCTATACGTTTTATAATTTGCCCGGCATTAATCAGATTTATGTGCTGTTCCGCGGCCGTCTGCTGGATCTGGATTTTTCCGCCGGCAACGAAAGCCTCGAAGTTCGCCTATTCGACGAACACGAAATTCCGTGGGATGAACTCGCCTTCCCCACCATCAGCGAAACCCTGAAACATTATTACGCCGACCGTCGCAATGGCGGATTCGGATTTCACGTCGGCGACATATTGCGCAAGCCACACTAAAAAATGTAGCGCGATTTTAATATAACTATATGATTATATTTAATAATTTAACAATTCAAATCAGAAGATTTTCCCCGGATTCATGATGTTCAACGGATCAAAAGTTTTTTTCACCATGCGCATCAAATCAATTTCCACTGCGCTTTTATAACGCAACAACTCATCACGTTTCAATTGTCCGATGCCGTGTTCGGCGCTGATGCTGCCGTTCAACGTATTCACCATGTCGTGAACAATTCGATTCACGTGTTCGGTTTGCGCGATGAACGCCGCGTTGTCCTGCGCGTCGGGCTTGGAACAATTGAAATGAATATTGCCGTCGCCCATATGCCCGAACGCCACAATACGAATGCCGGGAAAATGTTTTTCCAACGCGCTACTGGCCTCGGCAATGAATTGCGGCACCTGCGATACCGGCACGGAAACATCATGCTTGATGCTAATGCCTTCGAGGCGCTGCGCCTCGGAAATATTCTCGCGCAAATGCCAAAGCTGGTTCGACTGCGCCACGCTGCGCGCGACCACGGCATCCTGCACGCTGCGTGTTTTCATAAATTTTACCAGCGGGTTTTGCAAGTCTTCGGTAAGATCACCTTGGCACTGGGTGTCGGTCAATTCGAGCAACGCATACCAAGGATACGCCTGGGCAAACGGATCATGGGTATTGGTAATGTGGCGAAACACCAGGTCGAGGCACACGCGCATCATGATTTCAAAACCCGTGAGCCGATCGCCGAAATTTTGTTTAATGGCATTAAGCAGGGCCAGCCCGTCGTTTACATCCGCCAGCGCTACCAGCGCGGTCGCCCTGGCCCTCGGCTGCGGATACAATTTCAGCACCGCCGCCGTGATAATTCCCAGCGTGCCTTCCGAGCCGATGAATAATTGCTTAAGGTCATAACCCGTGTTGTCTTTGCGCAGCCCGCGCAAGCCGTTCCAGACTTCACCGTTCGGCAACACGCATTCCAAACCCAGCACCAAGTCGCGCATATTACCGTAACGCAAAACGCCCGTGCCGCCGGCGTTGGTCGCGATGTTGCCGCCTATCTGACAGGTGCCTTCCGACGCAAGACTAAGCGGAAACAATCGATCCGCACCGTCCGCGGCTTGCTGTATGGTGTGCAACACGCAACCGGCCTCAACCGTCAACGTATTGTTGTCGGCGTCGACCTCGCGCACACGATGCATGCGCGACAGGTTCAGCACAATCGCCGTCCCCGACTCGTCCGGTACCGAAGCGCCGCATAAAGAAGTATTGCCACCCTGCGGCACAATCGGCGTCTGCGTCTCCGCGCATAGCTTCACTATCGCTGCGACTTCTTCCGTATTCGCTGGCTTCACGACACAGGCCGCACGGCCTGTGTAACGCCCGCGCCAATCGGTAATGTAGGGGCGCACATCCCCCTCTGTCGTCAGCAAATTTTTTTCACCGGCAATACTTTTTATTTTATTGAGTAAATTTTCCATCGCTGATTTCGCAATTTGATTGATGTCTAGTGTAACTCATATAATTTGGACGTAAAAAAGCGCGGGGGTTGCCCGCGCTTTTTTGTGCATCATAACCAATTATTTAACAGTAATTGAAAAACGTAGCGAGCGAGTCGAGTTTGAGTCGGGGAGCGGAAACATATGTCTTATACGTTGAGCACCGGGGGCTCAAAATCGGCCCGCGCAGTAGTTTTTCAACACGGCTAGTGAAACTGTTCTTCTTCGGTCGAACCTTTCAGCGCGGTCGTCGATGATTGGCCTTGCTGGATGGTTTGCGTCACGGCATCGAAATAACCGGTGCCGACTTCGCGCTGGTGTTTCACCGCGGTGAAGCCTTTATCCGCTGCGGCGAATTCCGCTTCCTGCAATTCAACAAACGCGCTCATGCCGCGGCGTGCGTAGCCATGGGCGAGATTAAACATGCCGTAATTGAGGCTGTGGAATCCGGCCAGGGTGATGAACTGGAATTTGTAACCCATGGCGCCGAGTTCTTTCTGGAATTTGGCAATGGTGGCGTCGTCGAGATTTTTCTTCCAGTTGAACGACGGCGAGCAGTTGTAGGCGAGCATCTTGCCGGGGAATTTCGCGTGAATCGCCTCGGCGAACTTGCGCGCAAAATCGAGATCCGGCTTGCCGGTTTCGCACCAGATCAAATCTGCATACGGCGAATAGGCGAGGCCGCGTGAGACGGCTTGTTGCAGGCCGGGCATGGTTTTGTAAAAACCTTCGACCGTGCGCTCGCCGGTACAGAATGGCTTGTCGATGTTATCGACGTCGCTGGTGAGCAAGTCGGCCGCTTCGGCGTCGGTACGCGCGAGGATGATGGTAGGCACGCCGTAGATGTCGGCAGCCAAACGCGCGGCGATGAGTTTCTCCACCGCTTCACGCGTCGGCACCAATACTTTGCCGCCCATGTGTCCACATTTTTTTACCGACGCGAGTTGGTCTTCAAAGTGCACGCCGGCGGCGCCGGCTTCGATCATGGATTTCATCAGTTCATGCGCGTTCAACACACCGCCAAAACCGGCTTCCGCGTCGGCGACGATGGGCGCGTAAAAATCCATGTCGTCTTTGCCTTCGGCGTGGTGCAATTGATCGGCGCGCTGGAAAGTATTGTTAATGCGTTTGACCACCAGCGGCACCGAATTGGCGGGATACAAAGATTGGTCAGGATACATTTCCCCCGCGACGTTGGCGTCGGCGGCGACTTGCCAGCCGGAAAGATAAATCGCTTTCAGCCCGGCTTTCACCTGCTGCAAAGCCTGGTTACCAGTAAGCGCGCCAAGCGTGTTGACGAACGGTTCGTTATTGATCATATGCCACAATTTCTCCGCGCCGCGCCGCGCGAGGGTGTGTTCGATTTGCAGCGTGCCGCGCAGACGATATACGTCGGCAGCGGTGTAGCCGCGCTTGACGCCTTTCCAACGCGGATTGGTGTCCCAGTCTTTCTGGATGGCGGCGATTTGCTGTTCACGGTTCATGTTGATTCTCCTGAAAATAAATTTGGTTGGCCACTTGAGGCGATGTCTGCAGCAGGCCGGATTAGTGTAAAAAAATAATCCAGACCTGCGCCGCTTACCAACATTGCCTGTCATGCCGGCTATGTTCACACGGTGGCAGCCAGAGATCAGATCTGGTTGCCATCAGGGTATTGGCGAGTATGCCGAGTGTCCTGAGGAAACGCGCCCGCCACGGTTAGTGATAAGTGCGTTCGTGATAGTGCCGGGATTATAGCTGAAGAGCACGGAAATGGAAAACAATTTAATGCATTGCAACAGAATAATTTATGTATAAATATTTAATACAATCAATTAGTTATATTATTTTAAGGAAAAAATTGTTTGCAATTTTTGCATCGCGGCAAACCCGATGAAGAGCTTATCATGCGGAGTAAATTCACTTACGCTACCGCACTACAAGCGCATCTCGAGTCGCACCGATGCGGCCACATCGCTTCTGCCGATGTTACTCGTCGTTTCGAGATGATTAATTGGCGGTGTGTCGTTGGGCCTGACGTCGGTGATCCGGTTTACCGATTGGCTTTCCAGCGGCGCTAGGTTCGCCAAACCGAAACGTAGCTTGGCCTTCGGTGTGACATTCCACAGCGCATACACGTCAGTCACGCGGCGCGCGTTGACGTAGGTGCTTTGGGTGTCGTCAATCTGCGTGGTGTACGCTGGCGTAAATCCTAAATTGCCGCCGACGCTCCATGCCGTCGCGGGCAATTTATAGTCAAGGCCAAAATTTCCCGTCGCGCGCGGCTGCTGATCGATGCGGTTGTATGGCCCAGGCACGCCGCTGACATTCGATTTATATAAACTCATGTTCAGGCGCAAGTTTACCGGCGGCGCATAGGCGATCGCGTCGCTCAACCTGAATTTGGAATCGAACTCGATGCCTTGCGTCACCGCATCGCCGATATTTTGTGGACGGCTAACAAAACGCAGCACCGGCGCATAGTCGACGGTTTCGAGATTCACCTGGTTACGAATTAAATCGGTGATATTGCGGCGGAAAAAATTGACCGATACAATGCCGCCGCCATCGAGATAACGTTCATACGCAAGGTCAACGCCTTTTGCCAGTTCCGCTTTGAGGTCCGGGTTGCCGGCAGAATCGGCGCTGGTGGCGGCGTTGGTGACTGAGAGGGGAAACTTGTTGTTAATGTTCGGCCGTGCAATCAGGTTTTGCGTGGTCGGCGGTTTGTAGCTTTGCGTGAGGCTCAAGCGCACCTGGTCTTTGCTTAGCGAAGCGAAGCGCCACACCAGATGTCCGACTGGCGTGATTACGCTGCTTCGGTTGCTGACGCTGTTCAATACATCGTCGCTATTGGTCTGTATCGATTCCCAACGCACACCGAGGTTGGCGCTTAAATTTTCCGCCGGGTCCCATTCGTCCTGAATATACAGCGCAGTACGGTTAATGGAAGCTTTCAAATCACCGCCGAGATCAAGCGGTGTCGTGATGCCCGCCCGCGTCTGCAGCGTGGTGCCCGTTTCACTGCGATTGACGCGCTCGACTTCCGTGCCTAATACACCGCTGTGACCCGATTCGAAATTATGCAAGGCTTTCAGGTTCAGGCTCCACGAACGATCGCTGATGTCCGCGGTTTTCTGTTCAATCAAATTCGCAGCACCGCCATTTTGGCTCAGGTTTGAATCGCTCTTATTTTTAAAAATACCGACATTCACCCGCGCATCCAATCGCGATTGCGGATCAAGGCGCTTCAGCAGTTGTGTGTTCAAACGCGCCACATCGACTTTCGATTTCGACGTGCTGTCGCTTGCGGTATAAGGTACCGGATCATTGCCAAGACTCTGTGCGAGGGTGCCCAGCGTCCGCGTGTGGTTTTCGTGATGCACGATAAAAGGCTGCAAACTGAACAGCTCGCCCTGCCCGAGGCGCCATTGCACGCGCGAACTGACAAACGCGCTGTTGCGCTGCGAGTCCGCCGAGCTGGTGCCATCCTGCTGTAAAATCGGGGCCCCGGTAACGAGATCGGTGAAAACCGTGCTCGATCGGTTGTCCGTCAATTGATCGCTCCGATTGAGCGACGCCGACAGGTTATACGTGCCCGTTTCACCGAAGCTGTCGTTGCGGTTCCAGCTCAGGTTAGGCGAATAACGGCCACGCTCTTCCTGCACACCGGCTTTGAATTCATCGGACTTCGCGCGCAGGGGTTCGCGCAAAATAATATTGATGGTGCCGGCGACCGCGCGCGTGCCGGTCTCAGCCGTCGGCGCACGCAGGATTTCAATGCGTTCCACTTGCTCGGGCGAAATTTGCTCAATCGAAAATCCCGGCGGATTGCGCTCGCCATTAATCAAAATCTGGGTATAGCCGCCGCCCATGCCGCGCATCGCGACCCCGCCGCCCCGTCCGGGTCGGCCGCCTTGCGTGACGCCGGGCAAACGTTTCAGTACATCCCCCAAATTGGTGTCACCGTATTGCTCGATGTCTTCGCGATTGATGATTATTTTCGCGGCGGTAGAATTGCGCCTTTCACTGGCGGCGTCTTTTGTTCCCGTCACCTCGATGCGTTCCACTTTGTCCGCTTTATCGTCGGGTTTCTTTGTGGCGGCGGGAGACTCTTGCGTGGGGGCGGGTTCGTTTGCCGGCGTCGGCGATTCTTGCGCGTGTGCGAGTGACGCCAGCAACAGGGTCGTTACCCATACTAAGGAGTTTGCGCGTGTAGAGTTGAAAGCCATGATTGAATTCCGATCAGAGTGAAACAGATGTAACTACTCGATTATAATTAATTGTTTTAACCATATCAGAGTAACGAGTTTACCGCTACGATCACACCGTCGGCATCCGCATATAGATAGTGTCCCGGCACAAAAGTAACGCCCGCGAAAGTCACCGGAATCTCCACATTGCCCGCGCCTTTTTTTACGCTTTTCAGCGGATGGGTGTTCAACGCGCGAACGCCGATCTGGATACGCGAAATTTCTTCGCAGTCGCGGATGCAGCCATACACCACTATGCCCGCCCAATGATTTTTATGCGCGAGTTCGGCGATCATTCCGCCGACCAGCGCGCAGCGTAACGAACCGCCACCATCGACCACCAACACTTTACCCGTGCCGTCCTTGGACAAAGCATCACTCACCAGCACGTTGTCTTCAAAAACTTTGACAGTGGAAATTTTACCGTAAAAAATTTTCACGCCGCCGTAGATTTGAAATATCGGCGTGACGACCTGCACCTTACCTTCATTAGCGTCACATAAATCGGTGGTGGGTAAACTCATATTATTTCCGTTTCGATAAGTTGAAATTTTCTTTCAGCATCGCCCAGCGCTCGTGGTCGCGCCAACGTCCGGCAATTTTCAGATAACGCGGCGAATAGCCTTCGAGTTGAAATCCCACCCGTTTCACCAGTGCGATCGATGCTTTATTTTCCGGCTGGATATTCGCTTCGACGCGGTGCAATTTCAGTTTGGCGAATGCATGTTGGAGCACAAGACGCAAGCCTTCGCTCATATAACCCTGCTTCGCATAAGGCGCGCCAACGGCATAACCCATATAACAATTGCAAAACGGCCCGTAAAAAATTTGGCTTAAACCGACAGAGCCAATAATCGCGCCGTTAGTTTTCATGCAAACCAGCAGAGTTAATTTATCCTTCGCTTTTTCGCCTAGCCAATATTTTTTAAATTGCGTGAGCGTGACCGGCGGCGATACCCAGCCATTGTGTAATTCGCGGCTGACGCGGTTCAGGCGCATCCATTCGGTGCCGTCATCCTCAGTCAGCGCGCGGATAAACACTTTTTGTCCGCGTTGCAAAACTACGCGGTCAGAAATTTTCGTCCGGGCCAAGATATCTCCATTGTCCTAACGGTAAATCGCCGAGCTTCACATTGCCGATACGGATGCGTTTCAAGCCGGTGACTTTTAGGCCGACCAGTTCGCACATGCGGCGGATCTGGCGCTTGCGCCCTTCCTTCAAAATGAAACGTAATTGTTCGTCGTTTTGCCATGTCACCTTGGCCGGCTTGAGCTTGACGCCGTCGAGTTCGAGGCCGTGTTGCAATTTGTGCATCCCGTCGTCGCTGAGTTTGCCCTCGACGCGCACCAGATATTCCTTCTCGATTTGCGAATCTTCGCCTATGAGTTGTTTGGCGATGCGGCCGTCCTGCGTCAGCACCAGTAAACCGGTGGAATCAATATCCAATCTTCCGGCTGGTGCGATGCCGCGAACGTGTTCGGGAGAAAATTTTCTCGCGCTGTGATTGCTACTTTGCTGATTCTCTTTGGTGACTAGCAGCACCGCAGGCCTCATTCCCGGCTCGGCCTGGCCTGATACATAACCAATTGATTTATTTAAAATAATTGTTACACGCTCATCCTGATTCTTTTGCGCGCGCTTGTCCAAACTGATTTGTTGATCAGGCTCAATGCGCGTGCCGAGTTCGGTAATTTTTTCGCCATCGACAAACACCCAGCCGCGCGCGATGTAATCATCGGCTTCGCGGCGTGAGCAGATGCCGCGCTCCGACATAATTTTTGATAAGCGGACTTTTTCAGTCATTACGGAGTGGCGTAATAACGCTCGATGGTCAGGCGGATTTTTTCCACTGCGCCGTGTGCGGCGCGCTCGCCTTCGAGTATGGCGAGGTGCTTGGCTTTGAAATCGGCGGGGCTCATATCGCCGATGTTGGGGCGTATCACAACCTGCGCTTCATTCAATTCAAAATAATTAATCGACTTACCCATGATGGCGAAAGTCTGCAACAGCAAATCCAATCCGTTGCCGGTCTTGCCTGCCTCCGGCGGTTTGGAAATATCCACGGCAATTACAATATCCGCGCCGAGTAATTTCGCCGCGCGCACCGGCACCGGACTGGTGAGGCCGCCATCGACATATTCGCGGCCGGAAATCGACATCGGCTGAAACACGCCGGGCACGCTGCTCGACGCGCGCACTGCCATGCCGGTGTTGCCCTGGCGGAACACCGCCATCTCGCCGCTTTGTAAATCGGTCGCGACCACGCCGAAAGTTTTATTCAGCCGCTCGATGTTGCGATTGCCCAGCGCCTGGTTGATATAGTTCTGCAGGCTCTCGCCCTTGAACACGCCGCGGTTGGGCAAAATAGTCCAGTCGGTGGCGACGCTTTCGTCCATTGCCAACGCAATTTTTTGCAGATCGAATGCGTTGGTGCCGCCCGAATACAACGCACCGACGATGCTGCCCGCGCTGGTGCCAGTGACGATATCGATGTTGATGCCCTGCGCTTCCAAAGTCTTGATCACACCGACATGCGAGAACCCGCGCGCCGCGCCGCCGCCCAGGGCGAGGCCGATTTTCGGCGGATTTTTCTTGCGCACCGCCACCGGCTCAGGTTTTAGTTCGGGCTTTACTTCGGGCTTTATTTCGGTTGGCACCGGCGTCGGCGTAATCGTCGGTTGTGCAACCACCGGCTTGTTTGCGTCAGGCGTGGATGGAATCGATTTGCAGCTGGAAAAAAATACTCCGGCACAAATCAGCAGCAAAATTTCCAGGCAAGACTTAAACAAGTTCGATTCGATTAATGATTGCCGCGCGGCTTGAACAACGCCGGCACCGGCTTGGATCCACCGGGCTTGCGTGACTGGCTCACAGGCTGCGTTGCACTGCTGCGAACCGCCGGTTGCGAAATCGATCCGGCCGGCAACTCCGGGCTTTTGGTTGACACGCGGCCGTGCGGCGACCGCGGCGTTTCGGTTTTGCGCTGATGCGATTCATGCCGCGTGTGCGAATCGCGCTTGTCGTGTTCGCGCTTGTCGCGGCTGCGCGGTTCACGTGTTCTTGTTTCGGCAGGTTTCGGCTCGCTGCTTTTTTCACTGCTGCGCGCAGCCTCACTCCTGCCGCCGCGGGCGCGTTCGTAGCGGCGCGGCGCCTCAGTCGATTCGCCTTGCGTCATGTCAAAGCCGGGCATGATTTGTTTTTCCAGCGACACCTTAAGCAGTTTTTCGATTTCCTTCAGGGATTTTATTTCCTCGCCGCACACCAGTGAAATCGCTTCGCCCGACGAACCCGCGCGGCCGGTGCGGCCGATGCGGTGGATGTAATCTTCGGCCACATGGGGCAATTCATAATTGATAACGTGGGGCAGTTGATCGATGTCCAGCCCGCGCGCGGCAATGTCGGTCGCCACCAGCACGCGGACTTTCCCCGCCTTGAAATCCGCCAGCGCTTCCATCCGCGCCGACTGGCCTTTGTCGCCGTGTATCGCCGCGGTGCTGATGCCGCTTTTTGCCATCTGATCGGCGAGGCGGCTGGCGCCGTGTTTGGTGCGCGTGAATACCAGCACTTGCTGCCAGTCATTATCTTTAATCAGTTTTTGCAGCAGCTCGCGTTTGCGGTCTTTATCGACCTCGAACACCGATTGCTTGACCAATTCCGCAGCGGTGTTGCGGCGGGCGACCTCAATCTGCGCCGGGTCTTTGAGTATCTTGTCAGCCAATTCGCGTATGTCTTCAGTGTAGGTGGCGGAGAACATCAGGTTTTGCCGCACCGGCGGCAACAGCGCGATGATTTTTTTGATGTCGTTGATAAAGCCCATGTCGAGCATGCGGTCGGCCTCGTCGAGCACAAAGATTTCCACTTTGGATAAATTCACCGTGCGCTGTTGCACGTGGTCGAGCAAGCGGCCCGGCGTCGCCACCAGGATATCGACGCCGGCTTTGAGCGCCTTGATTTGCGGATCGATATTGACGCCGCCGAACACCACGGCAGGTTTCAGCGGTAGATATTTACCATAAGTTTTCACACTCTCCTCGACTTGCGCCGCGAGTTCGCGTGTCGGCGTCAGAATCAGCGCACGGACCGGATGCAAGGCGGGCGAGGTGCTGCGATTGCCGTGCACCGACAAGCGCTGTAATAAAGGAAGGGTAAAGCCGGCGGTTTTGCCGGTACCGGTCTGCGCGCCGGCGAGCACATCGCGGCCTTGCAGAATAACGGGAATGGCTTGTTTCTGGACGGGAGTGGCTTCGGTGTAGCCTTGGTCGGCAACAGCGCGCAACAATTCGGCCGACAGGCCGAGTTCAGTAAATGACATAAATTTTCCTCAATCGGCCTGCTGATGCACTAGGCAACCAGAACCGGTCGAGGCTGATAACTTATTGATTAATATGCATAAATTTACTGTTGGCACGAGACCGGGTGACGCGCCAATCAAGCAAAGCTCATTATATCAGGGTGGATAGAGCCTGTGAGGTTCGCTGTATTGCGCTCGGATTCCTTGAATCACTTTCCCGCTTATTCCAGTGAATTTGATCACTCATTCCGATTAATTTGATCAATCAATTAATCTTGAGCTGATCATATTGTTCATATAACTAATTTGCCCGCTCAAATATTTGAGCGTCCGCTATTGACAATATTTCTAATCGACAAATTCGCCCCAATATAGCTGCCATTCGTCTATTTTGAAAGCAGCCATTCAATTGTAAATAATCTGTTAGATCGTAGTGTTCACGCCACTGCCCAGACTTCAGACAAAACCCTTGCCTGCTCCAGCACGGTTTGCGTCGCTTTTTCTTGCTTGTCTGGCGGATAACCATATTTGCGCAAGATCTTTTTCACATATACGCGCAATTGCGCCTGTACATTTTCGCGCATGGTCCAGTCGATGCTGACATTTTTCTTGACCGTTTCGACTAACTCGCGTGCGATCATTTTTAGTGTTTCATCGCCCATCACTTTGACTGCGCTATCATTAATTTCCAACGCGTCATAAAATGCCAACTCGTCGTCGTTCATATTCAATGCTTCGCCGCGCGCGTTGGCGGCGCGCATGTTTTTAGCGAGACTAATTAGTTCTTCAATTACCTGTGCTGTCTCGATGGCACGGTTCTGGTATCTGAGCACTGATTTTTCCAGCAAATCGGCGAATGAGCGCGCTTGCACGACATTGCGTTTCGAGCGTAATTTAATTTCGCCTTTGAGCAGTTTTTGTAAAAGTTCAACAGCCAGATTTCGTTGTGGCATATTTTGCACTTCGCCGAGAAACTCGTCCGACAGAATGGAAATGTCCGGTTTCTTCAGCCCTGCTGCGCTAAAAATATCGACGACATCGTCCGATACCACGGCTTTGGAAATAATCTGCCGGATAGCGTGATCCAAATCGTCGTTTGATTTGTGTTGAGTCGCATCGGTTTTCGCCAGCACTGCGCGCATCGCCTGGAAGAAACCGACGTCATCGCGGATACGCATGGCGTCCTCATGCGGAACTGCCAGCGCGAACGCTTGCGACAATTCCGTGACCGCATTGAGCAATCGGGACTTGCCGTCTTTCAGCGCAAGAATATGTTCCTGCGCGGCGGGCAAAAGCGATAATCGCTCATGCGCCTTTCCATCCACCCACGCTGACCAACTGAAACCGTGGAATAGCCCGCAGCAGATTTCATATTTCTCCTGCATCACAGCCACCGCTTCGGCTTGATCAAGCGCCGTCTTCCCTGTGCCGCCGCTTTCGGTATAGGTGGCGAGGGCGGCTTTCAATTCGGTAGCAAGGCCGAGGTAATCAACAATCAGTCCACCAGGTTTATCCTTGAATACACGGTTCACGCGCGCGATCGCCTGCATCAGTCCGTGCCCGCGCATGGGCTTGTCCACATACATCGTGTGCAAACTCGGCGCGTCGAAGCCGGTGAGCCACATGTCGCGAACAATCACAATTTTGAATGGGTCTTTTGGATTACGAAAGCGCAACGCCATATCTTCGCGCCGCGTTTTGTTACGCACATGGCTTTGCCATTCAAGCGGATCAGACGCAGAACCAGTCATGATCACTTTCATAGCCCCAGCATCGTCGGAATCACCATGCCATTTAGGCCGTAATGATTTGATTTCATTATATAATTCAACACATATGCGGCGGCTCATACACACCACCATTGCCTTGCCATCCATCACGCTGAGGCGATTTTCATAATGCTCGACTAAATCACGCGCAATCAACTTAACCCGGTTTTCCGAGCCGACAACTGCTTCGAGTTGGGCCCAACGGCTTTTCAGTTTTTCTTTGCGCTCGACTTCCTCGCCTTCAGTCGCCTCTTCAAATTCCGTGTCGATCTTCGGACGTTCGGAATCTTTTAACGTCAACCGCGCGAGTCGGCTCTCGTAATAAATCGGCACCGTTGCACCATCAATCACAGCGCGCTGGATGTCATACACGCTAATGTAATCACCGAAGACAGCTTGCGTGTTGGCGTCGGTTTTCTCAATCGGCGTTCCGGTAAAACCTATAAACGAAGCATGCGGCAAGGCATCGCGCATGTGCCGCGCAAAGCCGTCGATAAAATCATACTGGCTTCGATGTGCCTCGTCGGCAATGACCACCATATTGCGCCGTCCCGAGAGTATCGGATGGCGGTCGCCTTTATCCTCCGGGAAAAATTTCTGAATCGTCGTAAACACCACCCCACCAGAATCAACCTTCAACTTCTCGCGCAAGTCCGCGCGATCCACCGCTTGTTGTGGCGGCTGCCGCAACAAATCACTACAACGACCGAAGGTGCCGAACAATTGATCATCCAGATCATTGCGATCAGTCAACACCACCACCGTCGGGTTCGCCATCGCCGGATGCAAAATCACCCGTCCCGCATAAAACGCCATGGTCAAACTTTTTCCCGAGCCTTGCGTGTGCCACACCACGCCCACGCGCCTGTCTCCAGGCTCGCCGCCGTGTTTGAGACCGGCTTCGTAACGGCCAGGCGGTTGCGCAACTTTTTGCTCTTTCGCCGCGCGGAGCGTTTCTTCCAACGCCACATTCACCGCATGAAACTGATGATAGCCCGCCATTTTCTTGGCGAGTTTGCCATCATCCGATTTTTCGAAAACAATAAAGTAACGCACCATGTCGAGGAAGCGCCGCTTCTCAAATACGCCTTCCAACACCACCTGCAACTCAGCCATGTTCGCCGCCGCATCTGCGCGCCCGGTTATCGTTTTCCAAGGCTTGAACCATTCTTTGCCCGCGCCGATTGAACCAATACGCGCCTGCACGCCATCAGAAATAATCAGTGCTACGTTAGCATTGAATAGCGCCGGTATTTGCGCCTGATAAGTTTGCAATTGGTGGTACGCGCTCCAGATTGTCGCGTTTTCATCCGTGGCGTTTTTGAGTTCTATCACTGCAAGCGGTAAGCCATTTACAAACAACACTACGTCAGGCCGGCGGTTATGCTGGCCTTCCGCCACAGTGAATTGATTCACTGCAACCCAATCATTATTTTCGGGCGTATCGAAATCGAGCAACCGCGCCTGGTCGCCAGCAATCGAACCATCCTCGCGACGATACTCAACCGGCACACCATTCACCAACATCAAATGCACCGCGCGGTTACGCTCCAGCAACGACAACACATCGCCGTGCATCAGCTTGCGGAATGCGTCTTCCAATGCTTCTGGCGGCAGATTCGGATTGAGTCGATCAAGCGCATCGCGCAAACGTCGCTCAAGAATGACATCGCGGTAGTTCGCATCGTTACGTTCGGCAGCAGGCATGCCAGTCGCAATCTCGGGGCCATGGAGTACGGAATAGCCGAGCGCCTCAAGCCAGGCGAGGGAGGCATCTTCGACGATGGATTCGGTAAATGTTGTGGACATGAATTATTTAAGCGTTTCAAATCCGCGTCGGATGATCGCAGCCATATTAGAGCGACGATCTTGCAAGAATTCGTCATAACTCAAGTTTTCCCAGCCCTCGGTTAGAGCGTGCAGTTCGTGCATTTTTTGCCAATCGTCTGGATTGAATCGAGTTTTAATTCGCGACACATATTCGCTTGGCGGATCATCGCTGATTGCAATATTCTGAGGCCACTCCAGCAACGCATAGTTTGCCATTTGGTTAATTACTTTTAGATCGCTTTCCCCCTGTTTTTCCAGCCACGCCCGAGGAAAAAGATGGTGTCTCTCCAATGCTTTTTTCTTTGTTTTTAACGCGGGATCGAGGAGATCACTAACTTTTTGATGTGAGAACAAAACCGGAGCGGCTAGGCGATTTTGTGCGGCAACGTAGGCAAATAACTCAGGATTGCGGGCAGAGGAACTTTTAAGTGCGGCCGGAAGAGTTATTGACCAAAAATCATTTGTTAGCTCATTTGCCATTAATTCATCGAGAACTGCGACAAAATGCTCTGGGTCAGTAATTTCTTTGATACGGTTGAGGTCGCCGTCCATTATGGATTCCGGCGAACTTGTATATCGCCCTGTCAGACTCGAAAAAAAGAACCATCGGCCTATCATTTTCTGTAATTGATGCTCGGGGACTTTGCAACGTGTTCGACCGATCAGGTAAAAGGCATAAGCGTAAAGAAGTGCATTTTGAGACGAAATCATTTCCCCATTGCGAAATCCCGCGCCAATCAACGAATTCAAAAACTGGTGCCAGTGAGTCAAGTTAAGTACCTTGGTTTGAGTATCTTGCAAGATACCGAACTGCTCATCACGCCGAGCGACGGAAAACAGTCCTGTCTCAAGGTCTTTACCGCGAAGCACCTGATATACGCTTTTTAAGCGGCCTCTGCCAAATCCAAGCGCCACTGATACGCGCAGCAGCTGATCGGGATCCGGTTCGATGAAATGGTTGAACGGCGATGCGTCAGAACCCACCGCTGGCGGTTGTCGCGAAGCGCGACAAAAATGTTCCAGCTCTGCGCGGCCTTTGTCCCAAAATACTGAAAGCAAAGTCAGAATGAAGTCAGCCTGATTAAGCGTTACCCCTTCGCTATTGATCCGGACGAAAATATCGGCAACTTGTTCCTCATCGACCGAGGATGCAATTTCAAGCGCCGTAAAGGGATATTTTTGAAGGTCAAACAGGCGATCAAGGTTATGGCTGATATTCTCTTCTTCATCTGGTGATAATGAAACTTTTTCCTCTAAACTTTTCAAGAAGCCTTTTACCATTTGAAAACTGGATTTACCGGAAGCCCAGAGGTTTGAAATATTCGCAATCCACTCTGGGTCTCTACGGATAGCCGCATCGGCCACTTCGAAGCGGCCATCACGCGGGCGGAACGCGATTTCAATCTGCCGCTCTCGATAATCTTCATCAAAAACTTTTTTCCCCCGAAAAACGGCATACAGTGAGGTCAATCGCTGCTGACCGTCAACAATCAGACGAGATGGTACGGAATGTTGTTTATTCCCAATACCGATATGTTTTGCACCATTAGTTTGAGCGTTTTCCCAAAATAGTAAATAACCAACGGGAAAGCCTCGATACATTGAGTCAAATAAATCACGCACCTTTGTATTTGGCCAAACAAAAGGGCGTTGAATATCGGGCAATCCAATGTCGCCGATATCCAGATAATGTAATAACCCCGCCAGGTCATAATCGACTCGCTTAAAACAGGTTCTTAGATCACTCATTCGTTCACTCCCTTTTTATTTCTATTGGATTTGAATGTAATAATTACTTTCGTCCGCCGCGCGACCTAGGAGTTGCAGAAATATAGCGCTGTCCAGAGCTTCTAGCCATGCGACGAATGCGTCTTCGACGATGGATTCGGTGAGCTTACTCAAAGATTAGCGTCTCGACGAGTAACTAATTGTTTTAATTGAATTTTTATTCATTTTCTTATTGCGTTAATGTTTTCATTAGTATAAACTTCTAGCTAGACATGCGGTCAATTCAACGACTGCATTTACTTACCCATTAATAGAGCTGAAAGCATGACCGCCAAAAAAACCGACCTAAGAGACCAGCCAGCTTACACGACAGCCGAGGCATCGCGCTACCTCAAGGTGGCAAATGCCACTTTGCGCTCGTGGTTTGTGGGCCGCACCTACCCAAAAGGTGGAGACGTCGCGCGGTTTAATCCCATTATTCAGCCCTGCAAGAAGACCCCAGTTCAACTTTCATTCTGGAATCTCATCGAAGCCCACGTTCTGCGCGCGCTACGCACAGACCACGGTGTGCCCATCATGGAAGTACGCAACGCAATCAAGTACGCGGAGCGCACGCTCAAGATCGAAAGATTACTCCTGCATAAAGATTTGCAAACCCACGCAGGCCAAGTTTTTCTCGACAAGTACGAGGAACTCATTAATCTCTCAGCGTCTGGCCAGATCGCCATGCGCAAGCTCCTGGAAGAACATCTCAAACGTGTCGAGTGGGACCGATGGCAATTCCCCGTTCGCCTGTATCCATTCAGCGCATCAGAATCGGCCACGCCTGATCGACGCATCGCCATAGACCCCAACATCGCTTTCGGTCGCCCCGTGCTCCTGCACAAAGGTATTTCAACCGGTGTCATCGCCGATCGCATCGACGCGGGCGAGAGTGTGAACGAACTGGCGGAAGATTATGGCCTCAGCCCTGCTGAGATCGAGGAGGCAGTTCTTTACGAGCGGGCGGCTTGAGCCTGGTTTTTTTCACCGACCGCGACTTGGGCAAAAATTTCCCCAAGGCACTTGCCGCTGCTGGCCTCACGGTTGAACGTCACTGTGATTTATTTCCTGAAAATGGCCCCGACGAGCAATGGCTGGAATAGGTCGGTAGAAATAATCGCATTGCCCTGACCCACGACAGGCGCATCCGCTGCAGACCGAACGAACTCGCCGCTGTCGTGAATCATCAAGTACGACTGCTGGTATTAGTGGGTAGCTTTCCGCTACCGGCGTTGGCAACGAACTTCATTATCATGTTGCCGAAAATTGAAAATTTTATCGCCAAACATGAGCCGCCCTACATAGCCAAGATTTACTGCGCATCCCCTGCGGACTTAGCGCGTAACTCAAACGCATCTGGAGCGATTATGCTTTGGTATCCGTTAAAGTAAAGGACGTTTGGCTAGCTGTTTGCATTACTTTTGTCATTAAATCGACGCCTGAAATATTATCGTATCGAGTTGGAATCTTCTCTTTTAGCTTAAAAAACCGTTTGTGCGCTGTGCGGGTAAGTTGACCATATGTCGTGGCAACCAGACGTCCGCGAAGAACCCCGTTTTCCTTAATTTCTTTTTCTCTACTCGTCTTAGGTTGAATCTCGTAACCTACTACATATGCACGAAACATTGGGGTTCCATCCATGACACCGCTGCTCAAAAAATCCTGAACATAACCATCTGCTTGGTTCATTTCCTCGCGCCCAATAGCTGACTTTCCCTTCTTCAATTCGATAATCAGCACATCCTGAATCTTCGAAAGATTCTGGTCGAGGCTATCGAAGATTTCTGTACCCACAACTGAATAGGTGGCATCAGCCATGACAACTAAGTCTGGTCGTTGACGTGCATTTAAGAATGCGCTTGCCGCTGGTTTTTCCCCGAAGACTTTTTTTGCTGCACTTTGCAGTGTTACATTCGAGGCGTACTCATGGCTATCGAACTCGGGGCCAAAAAGCCAGCGAGCTTGAGTAACAAGTGGGTGCAGTGTATGAAGTTCATCAGTGTTGGGGTCGCCGCAAAGCTTTTCAATAGCCGCTATAACGGCCAGTCTTTGATCTATTTCATCAAGAACCGATAAAGCGTCTCTTACTGACCATTGGCTGAGCAATTTATCTAATCCATCAATGTCAGCTTCATTAAGCTGCGTGAGCTTTTCTAATAATGCAGCGCCACTTCTAGACTTTTCCAAATTAATGACTGCTTGAACGGCAACGGCCAATGTTTCAGAATTTATAGTCGGATGTTGCTTTACTAACTCTTGCGTGAAACTTGCAACTTCAATCCGGCCAAGCGTAGAAAGGCCCTTAAACTCTTCACGATTTTTGATAAGCGCATCTTGCGAGCTCTCTTCAATAAAATCAGCAGAAAGCTTTTCAAACATTTCCAGAGAGTAACGATATACGGCTTCGTATAATGCGATCACGGGTTCATTGGGGTTAAAGCGCGACCAATCTTCCTCTAATTCGGTAATCCAATCAGCGCCTGCGCGCACAACTATGGCATATCGCTTTGCAAAGCGGCTTCGTCCGTCAAGGATTGCAGTGTTGCCCACAACCCAGGAGGGAGTCCCGACCAAGCGATTATTTACCCAAAAAGCTACTCCTTGATAAAGGGTTGATTTTGCTGATTTTGTTGAATCTACAACGAATGCTTCAACCGTAAGACTTTGCGTGATCTGTAAAATTTTCCGCTCTAGTAGGCCGGAATGTTCTGGCAGGGATATTGATTGCCCATTCACGCGCACCACGAACTGCGGGTCGTGAAGAAACCGCGCTGAAATAATATCGCGGATGCGATCAGCGTCGGGGATATGACGTTCTACAACTACTGATAAACGAGTGCCGTGGCCGCTTTTTTCAAGCTCTTCTTCACTAAGTATTTTGAAGGGAGTTTGCTGACTATGCGTGGTGACGACAAATTTAGAGGCTTCGTTATTGCGCCAGGTTTCTACTTCATAGCTGTCAGCAAAACAAAGCATTCCATGGCGTCCTACTCCATTTCGACCATAAGCTAATCGCTTCCAATCTTTATTTTCAGGAGGAAATTCCACATTTTTGCCTTGATGCTTGACACGGTCATAGCCTAGTTTCATCCAGCGGCCCTTGAACTGTTGTGCCGTCATACCATGTCCATCATCTGCAACTACAAGAGGATTTTGTTTTTGAAGTGGGATCGTGATATCAACTGATGAAGCGCCTGCATCCCAAGCGTTTGCCACTAACTCTGTTAAAGCAACTTCGGGATCGTGGGCAATAGGCCCAAGAGTTCTTAGGAGATAGTCATCTTCAAAAAGCGAGCTGGTTGTGTCTGCATTTTTCTTTATTCGAGACATATTTTTTCCCATTCGTCTTGCGTTGTACCTAACTATTGAAAGTCATTTTGGAAATGTTTAATTTTATAATTCTGTTGTATTAAGTTTGTTTTTCAGGCGAAGTTCCCCGGAGATAAGCTTCGGTAGAAGTGTATCGCGCAGCGCAGCAAGGTTTCGTGATTCATGTATTCCGGTAATAATTTTATTGACCGTTAGAAGCAACTGTTTAGAAAAAGCTTCTGCTATAAGCTGGGGTGGAATCACAATTTGATAGCGTGCCATGTCGTTCCAGTTCGTTCGCGGCATTTTCGTTCCTGTTGAGGCAGCGCTTGTGTATTCGACAAACACATCGCTAGACAAATGGGCGAGAGTCAAGCCAAACCAGCTTTCTGACTTCGGAGCGATAACCACAATGTCTGTTGAGCACACGCCACCCAAAGGGGCAACGCCGACTTTGTGAAAGTATGGTCGGAGCTTGCCAAATAATATTTCACCTTTCTTGAACTCGAACTTGTTGCTCTCCAATCCTTCAGCAATACCCCAATCAGTCAGCGCGATTGATCGTCTCGGCATGTGCTCGAGCGCAATATAAGGCATGTCAAAGTCGATTTTCTTCGCTTCAATGGTTCGACGCGGATGGTCAGCTACATCGCCAAGCTTGCCTACTTTCCACCCCTTCGGAATTTTACCGAGTTCGGAGTCTTGGAGGGAATCGGGGAAGAGGTCGGCGATTTGTTTGGGGAGGCCTGGGTTGTGACCTTGGGCTTTGGCGTGGACGGGGTCGAAATCGACGAACCACGATTTGAACAGCGCCCGCGCCATCGCTTCCAGCGTTTCGTTCATCCGCCGGTTCAGTTCGATCTTGTCGTCCAGTGTGCCGAGGATGTGAGCGATGGCGCGTTGTTCTCCGATTGGCGGAATACGAACCTCAATTGGATAGATAAAGTTCCTATTTAAGGATGGCTGTGCACTTCCAGAGTTATAACGACTGAAATCAAGAGCTTTTAGAAAGTAGTAGGCAAAACGTGAATTATTACCCTGAAAATCAGTTACGTACATTCCTGTATTGTGTGGCCAAAAGTCTGTAGCGCAGTAGTGAACTTGTCCGAAGGACGCTCCGCTGCGGCCAAGGACAATTCCTGGCCCTTGGGCGATTGCTTTGTCATGGAAACCATTTTGACCAGCGGCTCCCATCACTGGGATTGTGCCGCTTCTGCGTTCAGCATCGGTCAAATCATGACCACGCTGCAAAGTTACGAACTCACCGCGTGTTGCGTTGTGCCATTCAGCCGCCATACCCAAGCTCCTTCAAGTTCTTGGCAATAGCGGCATCCAGCTTCGCACCTTCGGCTTGTTGATCGCGCAATGTTGCAGTAAATCGTGTTATTAAATACGCAGTTGTTTTCATGATTTTTTTGCCCCGCTCCGGCGGGTTGCAGAACCAGCACGCTTGCCTGCTTTTTTCTGCTTCTCTTCTGTCTCCGCTGGTTCGTCCGTGCCTGCAAGCTCCGCTTCGATTTGTTCGATGGTTGGCAAGCTGGATTGTAGTTCTTCGGGCAGGGCATGGGTGAGCTGGGTGTCCCATTCGGCTATGCTGATAGGATTGGTGTTGCCACCCAGGGCATACTCAACCAACACGCGATTTTTCTCGCGCACCAGCAGCAAGCCCAGCGTGGGCTTATCATCCGGGTGGCTGAGCAGGCGATCCACGGCGGTCATGTACATGCCCAGTTGCGCGCCATCACCGGGCTTGAATTTGCGGGCTTTTAGCTCGACTACTACATAGCGGCGCAGCTTGAGGTGGTAGAAGAGCAGGTCGAGGTAAAAGTCGTCTTCGCCGATTTCCAGATGCACTTGCCTGCCGACGAAGGCGAAGCCTTGGCCCAACTCGAGCAGAAATTTTTGTATATGGGCGACTAGCCCGCGTTCCAATTCGGCTTCGCGGCGCGGCGCGTCGGTGCCGAGAAAATCAAACAGGTAAGGGTCTTTGAAAATCTGTACCGCCATGTCGGAATCCGACGGCGGCAATGTAGCGGGAAAGTTGGTCTGCGCTTTGCCTTGTCGGCGGTGGGCTTGTGCTTCGATTTGGAGGGCGAGGATGTTACTGGACCAACCATGTTCCAGCGTTTTAGCGGCATACCAAAGTCTGTCGTCAACGCTTTGTAGCTTCTCTAGTAGGGAGATATTGTGCCGCCAACTCAATTGTGCAACAGCCTGTTGCACCATTTCGCGCGCTGGCCATGCCGTCGCGAAGGCGCGCATATACTTGAGATTGCGCGGAGAGAAGCCTTTCATTTCGGGGAAAATGTCGCGCAAATCTGTTGCCAGGCGGTCGATCACCCGGCTGCCCCATCCTTCGTCAGACTGTTTTGTCAGTATGCTGCGCCCGATGTCCCAATAGAGCAGCACCATGACGGCATTGCTCGCCAGCACTACACGCAAACGTTCTTGCTGGATACGCTCTTTTAATTGCGCGAGCCAAACGGCATAGCCAGCCGGTGAATCGGCCTGCGTCGGCGGCACCGGGAACATGGCGCCACGGTCGGCCCGACCGCGTTGCAGGCGCTTGGGCGCTGCGCTCACTTTTTCGATGGTTGGTTTCTTTTTATTTGCCATATCCAAGTTCTTTCAGGTTCTTGGCGATGGCGGCGTCCAGCTTTGCGCCTTCTGTTTGTTGTTCGCGCAATGTTATGGCTAGGCGTTTCATTTTTTCGTCGAAGGGTTCGCCGTCGTCTTCTATTTCTTCTGCGCCGACATAGCGGCCGGGGGTGAGGACGTGGCCGTGTTTGCGGATTTCTTCCAGTGTGGCGGATTTGCAGTAGCCGGGGATGTCTTGGTAGATCGCTGCTGTTTCTTTATCTTCGGAAATGCCATCTGTTTCATTCACTTCGGAAATCCCCCCTTGCCCCCCTTTTTCAAAGGGGGGAACTTTTGTTTCTTTTTCAGAGGTGGAAATCTTCGCTTCTTTTTCAGAGGGCGGGGCTTCTGCCGTTTTTCCTTTTTTAAGGGTGGCGGCATCTACACTTCCCCCTTTGGCAAAGGGGGATTGAGGGGGATTTGAGCGCCAGGCGTGATAGGTGTCGGTAATTTTGGCGATGTCTTCGTCGGTGAGTTCGCGGTGGACTCTGTCGGTCAAAGTGCCCATTTTGCGTGCGTCGATGAAGAGGGTTTCACCTTTGCGATTTCTTAGCGTAGCTGGGTTGCCGCTTGCGCGGGTGTGACGGCCGGTTTTGTCGCGGGTGAGGAACCAGAGGCAAACCGGAATTTGCGTGGAGTAAAAAAGTTGGCCGGGAAGTGCGACCATGCAATCGACTAGGTCGGCTTCGATGATGGCTTTGCGGATGTCGCCTTCGCCCGATTGGTTAGAAGACATGGAGCCGTTGGCGAGGACGAAGCCGGCCATACCGGTGGGCGAAAGGTGATAAATGAAATGTTGCACCCAGGCGAAGTTGGCGTTGCCCGCAGGCGGCACGCCGTAAGTCCAGCGTTTGTCGTCTTTCAGCAATTCGCCGCGCCAGTCGCTGTCGTTGAACGGTGGGTTGGCGAGTACGTAGTCGGCTTTGAGGTCTGGGTGCGCGTAGTTGTGGTAGGTGTCGCCGTGGGCGATCTGCGCATCGATGCCGCGAATGGCGAGGTTCATTTTCGCCAAGCGCCAAGTGGTGTAGTTGGATTCCTGGCCGTAAATGGAAATGTCACCGAGTTTGCCGCTGTGGGCTTCGATAAATTTTTCGCTTTGCACGAACATGCCGCCTGAGCCGCAGCAGGGGTCATACACACGGCCTTTGTACGGCGCGAGCATTTCGACCAATACGCGCACGACATGCGAGGGCGTATAGAACTGGCCACCGCTTTTGCCTTCGGCGCTGGCGAAGCGGGAAAGAAAATATTCATACACGCGGCCGAGCGTATCTTTGGCGCGATCCGCCGCGCTTCCTAATGCAATATTGCTGACGAGATTGATAATCTGGCCGAGGCGTTGTTTGTCGAGACCGGGGCGGGAAAAATCTTTGGGCAACACTCCTTTGAGTGAGACGTTATCGCGCTCAATGGCGGTCATCGCATCATCGACTAATTTGCCGATGGTGGGCTGTGGGGCCATCGACTTGAGGTATTGCCAACGCGCTTCGGGCGGCACCCAGAAAATATTTTCAGCGCGGTATTCGTCCGGGTCTTCCAATAAGCGGATGACCGAGTCAGCGCGATTCGGAAGATCGGCGCGAAGGAAGTATTCGTCCTTCGGATCGCTCACAGCAGTTTCGAGATAGGAGCGGCGCGCCTCGAAGGCATCAGAAATATATTTGAGAAATATCAGGCCAAGCACGACGTGCTTGTATTCGGCGGCGTCCATATTATTTCGGAGCGCATCCGCAGTCGCCCACAGATTGGCCTCGAAGCCTAAACTTGCTGTGCCGTTTTGCTTGGCTGGTTTTGTTGTTTTAGTTGCTTTAGGCACACTTACCCCTCAAACGCTGAATACATGATTTTGTTGCAAAATTTTGATTATTTCGGCACCGTCAGGTTAACTGGAAATTAGAGAAAAAGCACTATTAGAAAGTGGGGCGTCTAATGTTCGCATACTAAAACAATATGTTATCGCCACAGCCCAAATGCCTGGTTCTGCCTTGATGTAGCTATAAGGGATCGAGTTAGATCGTGGGCGTCCGCGTCGGGGAGATTCGGGGTTAGCCGTTAAGAAAGAGGTCGCACGATCTCACTTGGCTAGTGCGAAAGCGAGCCGGGCGGAGCGCCGATCAACGACTCAATTCCTTCCTCTTCAATCGTTTTAAGGGCTTCATCCAGCGCTTCGCGATCGCTCGTAAATGGAGCATCCCAAACGGTGGAGTTCCAGAATTCATCAACGACTTCCAAAAGCCAACCACCTTCCCCGTCTTCGTAAATTTCGACCTGCACAGTCTTTCCATCTCGCGTTACCGATTGTGCGAGCGGCGATTGGTTAGGGGCTTGTTCGTCTTCTGTCATTTCACTTCACACCAATTGTCGATTCACAAATGTAATGATAATACGGATCGACCGTCTGCTATGGAGAAAAACACATCCGGCCGCTCTTGGCCGAACTAGGCTACTTAAGTGCAAATCGCCGCCCAAAGCAGACATGAATATGCGCACCCGATTCGTAAAAAAAATCACCAGCATGGCGCGTATACTTTGATCGGCACGAGTGCGCATTGCTAACCGGTTTCGTGCTCAAAGTTAACCGGCGCACGCAGCTTTTCATAACAGAGTCGTTTGCACCAAGTGTTTGCAATTCCGTACGCCTTGCGTTCGCTGCGCGTCATTCATCACTCCATTATTCGCCTAAATTTGATCATGCGACCCGGCGCATCATTTTTTGTTTCTGGTCGTTCTATAGCACGTGCTCCTAAAACATCTTTGTCGCGTTCTCGCGTTCAACACTTTCCCGGTCGAGCGAGATCAGGGCATTGCCTGCGGTTGGGTTCAGGCTCTGCCAATTTGTTGTGGCAAATCCCAGTTCAGGCCAGGCAACGACAAAGGTTATCAAAACATAATATAATTAAATCAATTAGTTATATTTAAAGTAGTATGAATTATTTTTATGGGATAAAATCCCTCATGAAATATTGACAGGTTTTTGCACTGCTTTTGATGCTCAAACATCATTGAATTGCAGCTTCATGCCGCTCCGGATTTATCTCGTTTCACCCATACGCCATTGAGGTGCCGAATGCAAAAGCGATTATTTTATTTTGCCATAGCCGCCGCTGTTTCACTCGGCAGTTGCGGCGGCGGCTCATCATCAAATAGCGCCAACTCGCCGCCTCCCATTGCCAACCCGCCGACAACTGCCGACAGCGTGCGCTTCTTGCTGCAAGCGAGCTTCGGACCTACTGATGCCACCATTGCCGAAGTACGTCAAAAAGGATTTGAGCAATTCCTCAACCAGCAATTCGCCGCCAAAGAAATCGGCTACGAGAGCCTGCCCAGCGCCCTCAGCCCGGAGACCATCGCCGGCGTGCAGCCGGCAACATGCAAGAATGACGGCAACCGCGCCAGCGCCGCGAGCCAATGCGAGCGCGACAACTATTCCATATTCCAGATACAAACACGTTTTTTCAAGAACGCGATCGACAAGCCCGACCAGTTGCGCCAACGCGTATCCTGGGCACTGAGCCAGATTCTCGTGGTGTCCGCGCTGGAAATTTTCCAGGCGTACCCGATGCAATCTTATCAACGCATTCTGTACGACAACGCGTTCGGCAATTACCGCGACATTCTTTATAAAGTCACGCTCAGCCCGGCGATGGGCCGCTATCTCGACATGGTGAACAACTACAAACCGTCGGGCACGCAGGCGCCGAATGAAAATTATGCGCGCGAACTGCTGCAATTATTTTCCATAGGCCAAATAAAACTCAATCCGGACGGATCGCCCGTGCTGGAAAACGGCGCACCGGTTCCCGCCTATGAGCAGGAGCAAGTGGAAGGATTCGCGCATGTATTCACAGGCTGGACTTATCCGACTATGCCGGGGCAGACCGCCAAATTTTTATCCCCGGCTTATTACGTTGGCGACATGGTGGTGATTCCGACCCGTCATGCAAGCGGCGCGAAAACTTTGCTCAATGTCGTGACGCTGCCGGCCAACCAGACGCCGGAAAAAGATTTAAATGATGCGATTGATAATGTTTTCAATCATCCGAATGTCGCCCCGTTCATCGGCAAACAGCTGATACAGCAACTTGTGACCAGCAATCCGAGCCCTGCCTACGTCGCGCGGGTCAGCGCCGCGTTTAACGACAATGGCCAGGGGGTGCGCGGCGATATGAAAGCGGTAGTGCGCGCCATCCTCCTCGACCCGGAAGCGCGCGGCGATGTCAAAACGGACCCGCGCTACGGGCACCTGAAAGAACCTGCCTTGTTCAGCCTGAATATTCTGCGCGCGATGAATGCCAGGAGCGACGGCGTGATCATGCGCTATTTCACGCAGATCATGGACCAGGAAATTTTTGTTTCGCCCAGCGTGTTCAATTACTATCCGCCCGACTATTCGCTTGCGGCGGAAAAAATCGGCGCGCCGGAATTTGCCATACAGAATTCTTCTACCGCAATGAACCGCATTAACGTGGCTTCATCGCTGCTATTCAACCGGCCGGCCTATTACGACGCCACACAGAAGAAATATATCAATCCTTTGCCGGAGACCGTCACCGGCATTTACCTGGATGACGCGGTCAATGAATCGATCGGCACGCTGATCGACTGGGCCCCGTGGCAATCCGCAGCCGCCGATACCGATGGATTGCTGGAAAAAATCAATACGCTGATGTTTCACGGCAACATGAGCGCCGCAATGAAAGGCACACTTGCCACGGCGGTGAACGCGGTCGCAGCGGATAATCCGCTCCTGCGCGCGCGCACTGCCGTTTTTCTCGCCGTAACTTCACCGCAATACCAAGTGGAGCGTTGATCATGACTACCACCCGCAGGGAATTCCTGTTGCGCATGGGCGCGCTGGGCGCAGTTAGCAGCCTTGATTATTTCGGCGCCCTGAATGCGCTGGCGCAGACGGCGCCGGGCGATTACAAAGCCCTGGTGTGCGTATTTTTATACGGCGGCAACGACGGCAATAATACGATTCTGCCGGTTGATGCACGCTACGCCGATTACGCCAAGGTTCGCACCAGCGCGGACATCGGGCTGGCGATTCCTGCCGGCGCGCAATTATTAACACCGCCAGACGGCAGCGTAGCGCAATACGGCTTACACCCGGCGCTGGTCGACCTCGCGCCTTTATTCAGCACCGGCAAAATGGCGGCGCTGTTCAACGTCGGCACTTTACTCAAACCGTTCAATTCCGTGGCGGAATACAAAGCAAGTGCGCGCACGCTCAAGCCGGCGAATTTATTTTCGCACTCCGATCAACAGCAGCAATGGCAAAGCGGCATAGTGACGGAATTTTCCCGCAGCGGCTGGGGCGGGCGCATTGCCGACAGGCTGAATATCGTGAACGGCAGCGGGCCGATACCGATGATTATTTCCGCGTCCGGATCGTCGCTGTTCATGTCGGGAGAAAGTACCAGCGCATTGACCATCCCCTCTAACGGTGGTTTCGGCCTCAGCGGTTTTGGCGACAAGCCGGGCAGCTACTATGGCCCGGCGTTTAAAGCTCGCTATGACGCACTGATGCAGTTACTGGCGATTGACCGCGAAGCGGCGCTGGTACGCGGCGCCGGAGACATTACCAAAGGCTCTATTGCGGCGAGCGAGGCCATCAGCGTTGCGCTGACCAATCCGAATACGTTGTCGGCGCCCTTTTTTAACACAACAACCTATCCCGCGCTGAACAACACCTTTGCCCGCCAATTATCCCAGGTAGCCAAAGTGATCGAGGCCAGCGGCTCACTGGGGTTGAAGCCACAAATATTTTTTGTGCAACTGGGTGGATTTGACACCCATAACGGACAACTGGCGCAGCAACAGCGATTGTTCGGGCAACTCGGTCCCGGGTTGAAGGCATTTCAGGATGCCATGGACAAAATCGGCATGGCTAACAGCGTCACGACGTTTACGCAAAGCGATTTCGGCCGCACGCTGCAACCGGCGGCGGGCGGCGGATCCGACCATGCATGGGGCAATCATCATTTGATCATCGGTGGCGCAGTAAAGGGCGGCGCGACTTACGGCACCTTCCCGGCGCTGGGGCTAGGTGCCGCAAGCCCGGATGATGTTTCTACAGAAGGTCGTTGGTTGCCAACAACTTCTGCAGATCAATATGCGGCGACTTTGGCGAGTTGGTTTGGCGTGTCGGCGACAGATATGCAATATGTATTGCCTAACCTCGGCAATTTCTGCCGTAGCAATTTAGGGTTCATGGCATAAATTATTTTCAAACCAACGGACAAAAAAATCCCATATGACGGGGATTTTTTTAGATAATTTATACTCTGATATTTTTATATAACATATTGATTATATTAAATCTATAGCAAATCGCTTTCAAGTTTTTTTTGCGTACATTGGCTGCTGATAACTGACGCCGTGTTTTTCAAAAATTTTCTGGATGGTGCCGTCATCGCGTAAAGATTTCATCGCGTCTTCCAATATTTTACCTAACTGCGGGCTGTCGGCTTTTACTGCGAGGCCGAGGTTCCAGTCTTTTACAGAAATGCCACCGTCGGTGAATGGCGTGAGCGCAAATTTCGCCGGGATTTTTCCGTCAAAACAGGCTTCGATTTGCGAACGGCTACCCATGATGACTTCGATTTTTTCCGTGACCAATGCTTCACACGCCAGAGGAATTTTTTTGAAATGAACGACGCTTTCGCGGAAGCGCCCGCCTAACGCGCCGACCATAAAATGGTCCGAAATGGTATCGCCTTCAACACCGATTTTCACGCGCGTGAACGCTTCGAGGCCGACGAACACCGGAATTTTTACCGTGTTGCGAATAATGGCAATCTGCTCGTTGAAATACGGCGCGAAAATATGTACCTTGTCATTTTTTTCCATCAGCACTTTATCCACCGGCACATGCAGCATCACGTCGGCCATACGCGGATTCAGGTAATGGCCTTTCCAGATCATGTTGCGGAAATCGTCGCCCATGTCTTCAGCGGCATCAAATTCAAATACGTCGGCCTTGAAGCCTAATTTTGCCGCCAGGGCTTTACCGATTTCAACATCGATACCCTTGCCTTTTTCGGAAAATGGTTCCATGTCGTCATACACTGCGACGCGCAAAATACCTTTTTGTTTTACTTCGTCCAGCGCTTCGGCTTGCGCGAAGCCGGTCAGCGACAATAAAAACGCCGCACAGATGATGCGGCGGACTGCAAAAAGCTTGAGCATATTTTTCACCCGTTTAATTTCACAGTATTGATCGACCACAATAATTGAAAAAGGCTGCGAGTGCCGCCTTTTTTTTGTGTTACTGGTCGGCCGGGAGCGTTTCGACGTAAGACCTGATCGCCCACATACCTTCTTGCGACATGACGCCTTCAAACGGCGGCATATACACCGCGCCGTTGCGCACTTTGCCGCGACGCACGGAGCCAATGAAATACTCGTCGGTTTCTTTGTCCATCGGCAGCTTGCGCAAATCGGGCGCTATACCACCGGATTTGGCTTCCAAGCCGTGGCAACGCGCGCAGTTTTGGTTGTAGGCCGATTTGCCGACATTGATTGCTTTCACATCAGCGCGATAGGGGTTTTCTACTTTCCATGCGTCGCCTAATTGTTTCAATTCATGCGTATCCACCACTTGCGGTGTGACGTCGCCGTGAGAAAAAGCCTGCGCGGACAACAGCAGCAAGCCTGCGCCAATAACGAAAGAGATTTTTGTGTGTGCAATTTTCAACATTGTTACTTCACTCCATTTAACAGAAAGGTACTGCATTAACGTATTACTGAACGCTTGGGTGACACGGAGTTCTTTATCCAAGAAATATTCTTTTTGTATTTTACTGCAAAGCAATAAATATTCCACTCAATAGAAAAAAAGATCTAGCTCAGCACGTTGCGTCATTACATGTCAAATACGCAATAAGCTGTCATAATTCGTGACATGTGAACAATTAAGATTCACTCGAATGACCACAAGGAGGAGCACCTAGTGAGAGATAAAGTTTTCATGGATCCCGGCACCCTGCGCCGGGCCCACAGCACTTTTTTGGACAATGGCCGCATTCCCGGCGGACTGTTACCGAAAAATATCGAGCGTTCCTGGACGCGTTGTGCCGAGCTGGGCTTGCCCGCCGACCGCATCCGAGACCTGAACCGCTTGAGCGAAGCCGATATTACGCGGGAGCGCGATAGAACAGCGTCGCTGATTTCGCATTTTTCGCCGGTATTGGAACATCTTTATCAGCAAATCGCCCATACCGATAGCATGGTGATCCTGAGTGATGAAGATGGCTTGATTATGCATTCCATCGGCGACCCGGATTTCATCACCAAGGCTGAGTCGGTCGCACTGCAACCGGGCGTATCGTGGGCGGAAACGCTCAAGGGCACCAATGCCATCGGCACGGCGATTATTGAACAAGCCCCGGTCACGGTTTTCGCCGCGCAGCATTACATCATGCGCAACCATTTTCTTACCTGCTCCGCCTCGCCCATATTCGACCCCTTCGGCAAAATGGTCGGCATACTCGACATCACCGGCGATTACCGCTCGCATCAGCATCACACCATGGCCTTGGTGCGCCTAGCGGTGCAGATGATCGAATCTCGTTTGTTTGCCATGCAATTCCCTAACGAAGTAGTGGTGAGTTTTCATCCTGACGCGCATTATCTCGGCAACCTAAACGAAGGCAAACTGGCGTTTTCCGTCAGCGGCGAATTCATTGCCAGCAATTCAGCGGCGAAACAGTTACTCAACTTCCAATTGGATTACGGCCAGCGTTTTGCTGAAATGTTCGACATACCTTTTGAGCAACTAATGCAGCGGGCCAAGCAGCAAATCCATCCTATTCTGCAAACCCGCACGGCCAGCGGCAAAGTGGTTTATTTGCAAGTTCAGCAATCTCCTGCCACGCCGATCATCATGCCGGCGGGAGTCACGAGCCATCAGGTGGAACGCAGCAAGCCACAACCAACGACGCCAGGCGCAAAAACTGGAAGCGCGCAAAAAGTATTGCTCGACGACTTGGTTTTAGGCGATGAGCGCATTGATGCCGCCGTCGCCAAGGCGCGCAAAATTCTGGGCAAAAATATCCCGGTGTTGATCCAGGGCGAATCGGGCACCGGCAAAGAATGGCTGGCCAATGCCATCCACAATTCCGGTCCGCGCGCGCATGCCCCGTTCGTCGCGGTGAACTGCGCGTCGATACCCGAAGGCTTGATCGAATCGGAGTTGTTCGGCTACGAAGAAGGCGCCTTCACCGGAGCCAAACGCAAAGGCGCGGTAGGCAAAATACAGCAAGCTCATGGCGGCACATTATTTCTGGATGAAATCGGCGACATGCCCCTGGGCCTTCAGGCTCGACTGCTAAGAGTGCTGCAAGAACGCGCCGTCATTCCGCTCGGCTCGGCCAAAGCAGTGCCCGTAGATGTCATGATTATTTGCGCGACCAACCAAAAAATTCGCGATTTCGTCGCTAACGGCCGCTTCCGTGAAGATTTATACTATAGAATCAATGGGTTAACAATTATGTTGCCGTCATTACGAGACCGCAGCGACATTGCTCAGCTTGCCCAGCGTATTGCAGTTTCAGAGGCTAACTGCGGCGAACTGGTAGCTATCTCCGGTGAAGTTATGACCATATTCATCCAACACCCTTGGCCGGGCAACATCCGCCAAATGAGCAACGTCCTGCGCGCCGCGCAGGCTCTCACCGACCCCGGTTGTCAGATTACCCGAAGCTGCTTACCCGATGATTTTCTAGATGAAATTTCCGTCAGCCCAGCACAAAATACTGGTATTAGTATGCAAAAACGGGCATCTTCAGTCAACTCAAGCGAGAGCCTCGAAGATATGGAAGCCCTTGCCATCCGCCGAGCCATAGAAACCCACGATGGCAACATCTCCGCTGCTGCACGGCAATTGGGAATTAGCCGAAATACGCTTTATCGTAAGATAAAAGCGGGGAAACAATAAGTATTTAATTATATTAATATTATTTCGCTCATTTCCCGTAAAGCACTCGGAATGACATTCACCGCACAGTGGCTGAAGGTTTATCGCTGGAGCGACAAGTGCTTGCTCATGCCGAGGAAATGTTCGTTGTTCTGTCCGATCCTGCAATTTATCAATACGAAAACGCGCCACCGGAATCTTTTGAGTGGTTACGCACCCGCCTCGCCAAACTCGAATCGAGGCAATCCGCAGGCGGCCAAGAGAAATGGCTGAACTGGGTGGTTCGCTTGCCGACATCGGAGTTAATCGGCTATGTTCAAGCCACTGTGTGCGTAAACGATGCGCAAATTGACTACGTATTCTCCAGCGCTTATTGGGGCTGCAGTCTCGCATGCGTCAGTACAAGCCATGATTGCGAACTGGTTGATTATTACGAGGTGAGGAGCTTGTCCGCGGTTTTAAAACGAAGCAATCTTCGCTCGAAACAACAGCTCGAACGACTCGGCCTTACGCTCGCGCAAGCTGATGCTTTTAAGCAATTGGAGCCGGGAGAAATATTCATGCGACGCAAAATCGCATGAGCTTAAATAAAGAAACCAATGATGCTGTACTCATAAACAAAAAAAGACCGGCGCAAGGCCGGTCTTTCTATCCCTGCTAAAAACTAAACGATCAGTTCGCTGCTGTTTGGTTTTTGTGCAACTTAAATACCCACATGCTGCCGCCCTGATTGAGGTAGCTTACTTTCTTGGCAATGTCGCCACCCCACAGAGGTACTGCACCGCCCCAACCGGACGCCACGGCGATGTACTGCTCGCCGTCTTGTTCCCAGGTTACAGGAGGCGCCACTACGCCTGTGCCAGTTTGGAACTTCCACAGCTCGGCACCGGTTCTTGCGTCAAACGCTTTGAGGAAACCTTCAGGTGTGCCGGTGAATACCAGTCCGCCTTTGGTTGTCATCACGCCACCCCACATTGGGGCATTGTTTTTGTATTCCCAGACGATCTTGCCGGTCTTAGGATCTATCGCTCGCAAGGCACCGATGTAGTTGTCGTCAACGGTTTTGATGGTGAAGCCGGAACCTAAGTACGCTGCACCTTTTTTGTAGGCAACTGGCTCGTTCCAGATTTCCATACCCCATTCGTTGGCAGGCACGTAGAACAAACCGGTGTCTGGGCTGTACGCCATAGGCATTTGGTTTTTGCCACCGAGGAAGCCGGGAACGGAAAACACGGTGGAACCTTTTTTGCCGTCCATCTTGGTAGGATCGCCAGGGCGATTCGCTGGATCGTAAACAGGACGACCGGAGGCGATGTCGATGCTCTTGGCCCAGGTGATTTTTTTCACGAAGGGGAAAGCATTGACCAGCTTGCCGGTTTTCGCATCGTTCACATAGAAGAAGCCATTGCGGTCGGCTTTACCGCCTACGCGCTTGCCATCCATGTCGAACGTGACGAACTCATTCACGCCGTCATAATCCCAGCCGTCGTTTGGTGTGTTCTGATAGCTCCAAACGATTTTACCGGTAGTGACGTCGATAGCGACGGTTGAGCAAGAGTAAAGGTTGTCACCTGGACGCAAGTGGCTATTCCACGGAGCGGGGTTACCCGTACCGAAGTAAGCCAAGCCGGTGTCAGCATCGTAAGAACCACCGAGCCAGGTTGCGGCGCCGCCGGTTTTCCACATATCACCAGGCCATGTGGCGTTGGTGGTGCCGGAGATACCGTTTTCTTTGCCGTCTTTGTAGCCCATATGGCCTTCAACGACTGGGCGAGTCCACACCAATTTACCGGTGTTGGCATCGCGTGCATCGACACGGCCCACTACGCCGAATTCACCACCGGACACACCGGTCAGAATCATGCCTTTGGCGATAATCGGTGCTGCGGTGTAGGAGTAACCTGCTTTGTAATCATCAATGGTTTCTTTCCATACGACTTTACCGCTGTCTTGGTCCAATGCAACCAATTGCGCGTCGAGTGTGCCGAAAATAACCAAATTGCCGTACAGCGCTGCGCCGCGATTAACGACGTCGCAGCAAGGCATGATGCCATCTGGCAGGCGGTGTTCGTATTGCCACAGCTTAGTGCCGGTTTTGGCGTCGAGGGCGAACATACGTGAGTAAGAGCCGGTAACGAACATTTTGCCGTTGGCAATTACAGGCTGCGATTCCTGGCCACGCTGTTTTTCGCCACCGAACGAGAATGACCATACTGGCACCAAATTACCAACGGTTTTCGTGTTCACTTGAGTCAGCGGGCTGTAACGCTGACCGCGTGTGCCCATGCCCCAGCTCAATACGTCGCCGGTGCTGGCGGCGTCGTTCAAAATATCAGCATCAGTCACCGGACCTTTGGCGCCCATGGCTTTGCCGCCCGATGTTTCTGCCGCAATGGCTTTCCCTGCCACGGGTGCGCTGGACGCGGCGCAGCCTGCTGCAAGCGCAGCAATGCTGACAACGAGTCCCATCAACAATTTATTTGCATTCATGCTTCCTCCTGTGAGAATTTTTCAGAATTTTAACTACGGTTACAACACTAATGCTCGTCGCAAAGATTGTGCCAATTTGTTAATTACGCAACTTGAGGATTACAGGCTGATTCTTGCGAGGACTTCATGTGCCATGCTGCATTGCTGCGACATTATTAAACAAGTGTGAAGTAATGATACAACCAGCTGTTTACAAATTTCTATTTTGTAGCTGCTGCCTTGGCTAAAACTGCCTGTTCCAACTTGGGATAAAGATGCACGACGGACCGTTGATATTCCTCGCGTGCCATGGGAACGGCAGCAAACATAGCAGGCAATTTTGCCGATAACACATCGGTCATATCCGCGCCTTGTTCTGCCGAAGATTTAAGATGCCCACTTAACCAAACTAAGTATTCACGCATTTGTTTCACAGCATGGTGATCGGTTATTACGGGCCCATGGCCGGGTATTAATTTTTTATATGATAAATTATCAATATAATCAATAGCTTGAATCCATCGCGGAATATCGGCATGGGGCGTGGTCGCCGCACGTTGATTAAAAATCAAATCGCCGCTAAAAATCACACCGCTGCTTTCGTCCATCACAGCCAAATCGCCGCCGGTGTGTCCGCTTAGCGCGTGCAATGAAAACGACCGTTCGCCCAAGGTGAATTTTGTGCTTTGCTCAATAGATTTGCTGGCGACAGATAAGTCCGTGTCGCGCATCCATTCGCCGTTCATACGATACATATTGTCGGCCAATGCGCCGCCTTCGGTTTTTTCACCGATAATGGTTTGCGCCAGCGCGCTGACACCGACATCGGCATACGCTTGATTACCAAAAATATGATCGGGGTGATGATGCGTGTTGAATACTTTGACGATAGGTTGCGGCGTGATTTTTTTAATCGCCGCGCGCATTTGTTCGCCGTAGCGTTTTGACGGGCCGGTGTCGATCACGACCACGCCGGCGTTGGTCACGACAAAGCCGGTGTTGACGACATTGCCGCCGTTTTTCCAACTGAAGTCTTCGGTTTTGCCGATGAATACGTATACGCCATCAGCGATTATTTCCGGCGTTAAGCGATAATTGTATTCATCGCTTTGCGCGATGGCGCCTGCCGCAGCGACAATCAGAAACAGCGAAGAAAATCGCAAAGAAAATGTCATGATTTAATTTGCGCGCGAATTTTGTTGCCGTTGTTGTCGATGCCAGTGAGCCACAATTTATCGATGTTGGTATTGCCGATATCAAAGGTGAACACCGGGTTCTCACTCACCGGCTCAAAGGTTTCGATTCGCATCAGGTGCGTGCCCACGTCGTCACTCAAGTCGAGTTTCTGGATGAAAAATGCCGGAATGCCGCTAGCAAGTCCGGTGTCCATTGGATGCACAATGCGCGCGCGTACGCGCTGACTACCCGCCGCATTCGGCCACACTTTTCCCTGCACTTCGTTCAAATGCGATTCCCATAATTTATTCTGGCTCGCACCAGACGGCACGCTGCAACCTCCGCCAGTTGCAGCGACATTCACACCGCCGACATGCCACACGCCATCGCTGGTGCGTGCAGCGGCACGGATGGCGCTGGATTGCTCCAGCTTCAAACGAAATGCTAAGTACGCTTTGGTTTTTTCTGGATAAAACTGCAATACTTTTTTGATCGGATTCAGATCGACCAGCACTAGCACTTCCTGCACATCAGCCAATCCCTCTATGGATACGGCGACGGGTACATTCATCGAGTCTTCCGCCAAAGCTGGCGCGGTGACTTTTACTCGATCATCAAACACCACTTTCGCTGTGCCGAAGTGTTCCTTTTTCACCCATTCCCACAACACGGATTTAAGCGGGTCTTCGCTGCTCACCTCAGCCTGCGCCGAAGGCGCTAACAGGGCAAAACCTGCCATTAATGTAACTATTTGAATAATATAAATAATTTTATTGCACATCATTGGTGCTCGCCAGTATGAAGCTTAAGTTATCAGAAAAAATCATGAAAACCATTAGGTCATTTTACTTGCCATTTGTTTATCATCGCACAGCAAAATAATAATACAATCCGCAACCTCACCCAGAACCATTTCAGGATACCTCATGCACTCAACCGGCAAGTTTATTATTACGTCCCACACTCAACGTCCGACTCATCCATTGCGCAGACCTTTAGTTGTGGCTGTCGTTGCAACACTCATGCCGTTTGCTGCGCAGGCACAAACATCAGGCGAAAAAATTGAATCTGTCGA
Organism: Burkholderiales bacterium; assembly: GCA_049695115.1. Lineage (GTDB taxonomy): Bacteria > Pseudomonadota > Gammaproteobacteria > Burkholderiales > JBEEJL01 > JBEEJL01. The sequence continues at coordinate 104,766 of JBAVRP010000028.1, forward strand.
TCCAATAGTTGTTACCGCTACGCGACGTGCGCAATCGGGTTTTGATACGCCCGCATCAATTGATTCGTTATCTATTGATGAAATCCAGAACGGCCAACCGCAGGTCAATTTGTCCGAAGCGTTACAGCGCGTGCCGGGCTTAGTCGTCGGCAATCGCCAAAACTATGCACAGGATTTACAAATTTCTTCGCGCGGCTTCGGTAGCCGCTCGACCTTTGGCCTGCGCGGCGTTCGTTTGATTGCTGACGACATCCCCGCCACCATGCCCGACGGACAAGGCCAAGGCGCAACGATTTCGCTCTCCTCCGCCAAGCGCATTGAAGTCTTGCGTGGACCGTTCTCGGCGATTTACGGCAACTCGTCCGGTGGCGTAATTCAGGCGTTCAGCGAAGACGGCCCAGCGAAGCCGACTTTGAGTTTAAATGCCTGGGGCGGCAGTTTCGACAGCCACCGCTTCGGCCTCAAATTCGGCGGCAACTCCGGCCCGTTCAATTACGTCATTGACGCATCGCGTTTTGACACCGAAGGCTATCGCGACCATTCCACTGCCAAACGCGATCACCTCAACACCAAACTCAAATACAGTTTTGAAAACGCCACCTTGTCGCTAATCGCCAATTCGCTCAAGCAACCGTGGACGCAGGATCCACTAGGCTTGAGCCGCGCGCAATTCAATGTCAATCCGCGTTCGGTCGATCCGACCGCGATCCAATTCGACACGCGCAAAGACATCAAGAACAATCAGGTCGGCGCGGTGTACGAACATCGCTTCAGTAATAACGACACATTCCGCTTGGTCGGTTACACCGGCACCCGCGACATTACGCAATTTCTCGCCTTGCCAGTCGGCGCGCAAATTCCCGCTACCAATTCCGGCGGCGTGATCAATCTTGATCGCAAGTTTGACGGCGCGAATATACGCTGGACGCATCAGTTCGCCGCGCCGCTGACTTTAACGGCTGGCGTTGATCTTGATAAATCCAAAGAACGTCGCAATGGTTATGAAAACTTCACCGGTACAGGCGCGGCGCAAATTCTCGGCGTGCAAGGCAATCTGCGCCGTAGCGAGGACAACAGCGTGCAAAACCTCGATCCCTACGCGCAAATTGAATGGCAGCCGGCTAAAGACTGGAATGTCATCGCCGGTCTGCGCTATAGCAAAGTGAAATTCAAATCTGAGGATTTTTTCACCAATGGCCCGACCAACCTGGATGACAGCGGCAGCACCGATTACACCCACACCAACCCGGTACTGGGCGTGCTGTATAAAATCAATCCTCAACTAAATGTCTATGGCAATTTCGGCAAAGGTTTTGAAACACCGACCTTCGCTGAGTTGGCGTATAAAGCCAATGCCGCTGGCGTGCTGGTGTCAGGTCTCAACTTTGACCTCAAGCCGAGCGAGAGCAAGAATTATGAGCTCGGCTTGAAAGCGCGGGTGAACGATAATGTGCACGTCAACACTGCTGTGTTTTACATCCTTACCGAAAACGAAATTTTGCCACGTACCAACTCAGGCGGCCGCGCGACCTTTCAAAACGCGTCGGAAACGCGCCGCCAGGGATTGGAAGTCGGCGTTGATGCAAACCTCGGCGAAGGCTTCCGTGCTTATGGAGCGCTGACCTATCTCGACGCGCGTTTCTCGCGCGGCTTCACCTACCGCGCAGCCGCGGGTCCGGCAGTGACTACGGTGAACGGTAATAACATTCTACCGGGCGCACCGGCAACAACCGGCTACGGCGAAATTTCCTGGAAGCAAGCTGGCGACAGCGGATTCCACGCTGCCGTTGAAGGTCGCATCTCGAGCAAAGTATATGTCAACGACATAAACAGCGATGCCGAAGCGGGCAACTGGATCGCCAATTTGCGCGGAGGCTATCGCTACAAAACCGGCAACTGGGATCTCGACGCTTACGCGCGCATCGACAATGTATTCGATGAAAAATACGCCGGATCGGTGATCGTCAACGAAGCCAATGGCCGCTATTTCGAACCTGCACCGGTGCGAAACTACACTATTGGAATCAACGCCGCGCTCAAATTCTGAAGCGCGTTTCTATTTACTTTGCCGTAGGTGGCGAACTTGCGGCTTTTTTGTTCATACTTGTAACTAATTAATTATATTAAATATTTTGTCATTTCTTTGAGATTGGTTTTTAACGTCTTTTTCAAGGCTTATTCTAATTTTGCGATGCTGCATCGCGAAGAAATCCAAAGCCGTTTCCCGCCATTAAATGTTGATAAGCATTTCACGTACGGTAAATCAGGCATTCACCCCATGCCGCTTTTCGGCGCTTAGTCTAAGCTGAAAGTGCACCGGAAAAATAAAAGCCGGTGATTAAAGGGGGCAGCATGAAAGCTATCGCCAAATCCAGCGCCAGTAAAACCTGGAAACACATTGTGTCGCAACACAGGCGGCGCCGGGAACACAAAGAGCAGCAAAATAATCAGCTCAGGGAATCGTCGGAACGACCGAGATTCAGTCTGTTCCTCGCTTCGTTCCGGCGCTGATTCGACAAAGATAGCCATCTTTCCCCACCTTCTCTCCTCCCTTTCAAAAAAGGGAGGAGATTTTTGCTGAAATTCATCAGCGAATTTTCAAACACCGCGACGCATGTGTGCGGTAGGCCCTACGCCTTTACCCCAGGCAATTGCCGTTTTGGAGTCCGTCTGTTAAGGTAACCGCAATTTCATTTATGCGGGTTACCCATTTGTTTTTCCCCCGCTTCGCTTTCGTGTTTTTTTCCGCACTGGTTCTCGCCGCCTGTGGCGGACACAAATCGCCTACAGGCAAACCCGCGCTTGAAATGCAAAGCTGTCGTCTCGACGGGGTTCCAGTTGAATCCCGTTGCGGCAAACTGGAAGTATTTGAAAACCGACAGACTAATAGTGGACGCAAAATTGCACTGAACATCGCGGTGATTCCTTCCGTCAGCCCTAACCCGCAGGCCGACCCTATCGTATTTTTCGCCGGTGGACCCGGCCAGGCGGCTGTCAAACTCAGCCACGGGGCATTTCAGATTCTGCACAAGGCGCGGCGGGAACGGGAAATCGTTCTGGTCGATCAACGCGGCACGGGAAAATCCAACCCGCTGGACTGCATTGATAAAGACAAAAAGCTGTCGTTGGCGGAAAAGCTCGCGGACTCGAGATCGCCGCAATTCATGCAAGCGTGCCTGAAAAAACTCGACGCTGCACCGGAACATTACACCACGCCCAATGCAGTAGCCGACATGGAAGACGTGCGCGCCGCGCTGGGCTACGAAAAGCTGAATTTGTGGGGCATATCCTACGGCACGCGCATGGCGCTTTCATACATGCGCGCGCAGCCGCAGCATGTACGTAGTGCCGTGCTCGACGGCGTGGCGCCAACCGCAATCAAACTGCCGCTGCACGCCGCGCGCGACGCGCAGACCGCGCTGCAACGAACCATAGATGATTGCATGAAGATAACCGCCTGCAAGAATTTTTCGCCGGAATTACAGCAGGATTTGTTCAAGCTTTCCGCCGCCCTGGAAAAGTCCCCGGTAAAAATCAATCTCAACGATCCGGCAACCAACGAAAAAACGGAAGTGGAAATAAACCAGCGAACTTTTGTTTCCAGCTTACGTTCGATTCTATACCGCGCCGACTATGCATCTTTGTTGCCGCTCACCTTAGCTGAGGCCAAAAAAGGCAACTATGCGCCCCTCATCGCGCAATCTACCGCCTTTTCCAGCGGCCTTGAAGAATCCCTTTCCTTGGGCATGTTCATGTCGGTGATTTGCTCGGAAGATGTGCCGCTGATCGGCAAGGATGAAATTCTAAACCAGGCTAATCCGCTGTTCCACGCCGATATGTTCGATTCAGTACTCAATACTTGCCCAGTCTGGCCCAAAGGCAAGATTCCGCCTGAACATGCCGAGCCGGTGAAAAGCGATATACCGGTTTTATTGTTGTCCGGCGCGCTCGATCCTGCTACGCCACCACTGTGGGGAGATCTGGTGGCAAAAACTTTGTCCCGAAGCAAACATGTGGTGGCGGAAAATCTTTCCCACAGCGTGTCGCAGCACGGTTGTTTTCCGCAATTGATGGCGGATTTTTTCAAAGCAGGCAATGCGGATAAGCTTGAAGTAGCGTGCGTGAAAAATATTCCGCGCCCGGCATTTTTTACCAATTTCTCCGGCCCACCGTCATGATTGAAGCGAATCAACTTAGAAAAGTCTTCGGCAACACCGTCGCGGTCGATAGCGTCAGCTTTACAGCGCCCGATGGTTACATCACCGGGTTGCTTGGGCCGAACGGCGCGGGAAAAACGACGATGCTCAGAATGATTTATGGATTGATGAGTCCGGACAAGGGCACGGTGCGCATAGACGGCATTGACACATTTGCCGATCCGATTCAGGCACGTAAACGCATCGGCGTGTTGTCCGATTCGCACGGTTTGTACCAGCGACTCACTGCGCGCGAAAATATTGCCTACTACGCGCAACTGCACGGCATGAGCGAACAACAGCAAAACGCGCGTATCGCCCATCTTATACAATTACTTGATTTAATTGATATTATTGACAGACGCGTAGAGGGATTTTCGCAAGGGGAAAAAATGAAAACCGCCATCGCACGCATCCTGGTGCACGATCCGCACACCATAATTCTCGACGAACCTACCAACGGACTCGACATCATGACCACGCGTTCGATGCGCCGGGCGATCAAATCCCTCGCCGGACAAGGCAAGTGCATCGTATTTTCCACGCATATCATGCAGGAAGTATCGGCGCTCTGCGATCACGTTATCATCATCGCCAAAGGCGTAGTAAAAGGCGAAGGCTCGCCCGGCCTATTGTTAAAGCAAACCGGCAAAACGAATCTCGAAGATGCATTCATCCATATCATCGGCGGCGAACAGGGTTTGGCGGCATGAAGCAGATCTGGCCCGTATTAAAAAAAGAAGTCACCGATCACTGGCGCGACCGGCGCTCAGTGCTCAACAATCTGGGCCTGCTGGCCCTGATGGGCCCCATGATGTTCGGGCCGATGTATTACACCTTGAAAGCCCAGATGAACAAATCCGACACGCTGAAACTCGCCGTAATCGGCGCTGAACGTGCACCCGCGCTCATTGATTTCTTACACAGCCATGAAGTACAAACCGAAACTGCGCCAGCAGATTATGAAAACAGAATCCGCGACGGCAAACTGGATACGGTGTTATCGATTCCGGAAAAATTTCCTGCCAGTTTCAGCAAAGGGACAAGCGCGAAACTCGAACTGATTGTCGATGACACCCAGGCGAACAGCCGCAACTTCATTAATAAAGTTGAACGGCTGATTGAAAATTACAGCATGCACATGGGAGAATTGCGCCTGCTGGCGAGGGGTATTGATCCGGGGGTGATGAAAGCGGTGAAGGCCGATAAAGTTGACCTGGCGCCGCCTCAGCAATCGGATTCTTTTATTTTAAAGCTCACCGTGGGCTACGGATTGTTCGCGGCCTTTGTCGGCGCCATGGCGATGAGCCTGGACATGAGCGCCGGTGAACGCGAACGCGGTTCGCTCGAGCCGCTGCTGGTGAACCCAATCTCACCATTAAAACTGTTGACGGGCAAATGGCTCGCGGCTAGCCTGTTCAGCATGGCAGCGGTGGTCATCACGTTTACCAGTTACTTAGTCGCGCTGAATATTTTCCCGTTTCACACCATTGGGCTAGCGATCCGTTTCGGCCCGGCGGAATTTTTCTTGGCTTGCTTGCTGGTGATCCCAACCTCGTTTTTATTTGCCGGCGTGTTATCGCTGAGCGGGCTGTTCGCCAAGACCTTCAAGGAAGCGCAAATTACGGCGTCATTGATGATATTTATTGTCATGCTACCGACTCTTATTTTGGTGTTCAAGCCGATGAAATCAAGTATTCAAGCCATGGCCGTACCGCTGCTTTCGCAAAATCTGCTGCTCGCAGATTTGATCCGCGGCAATGGCATTAGCCCCTTCTTTGCGTTGACCGCAGCATGGATCACTTTTCTAATCGGATTCGTGTGTATCGTCGTTGCATCCAGAATTATCCAGCGCGAAAAAATTATTTTCGGTCGCTGAAGATTGTAACTGTCTGTCCGTCCGTTCGTGGTGAGCTTGTCGAACCATGATCGGATAACACCTGCCCTTCGGCAAGCCTGTCCTGAGTTAATCGAAGAACTCAGGGTAAACGGTGTTTAGAGGATTTTGCCATCAGCGATACTTCTGCCCAATCGCCACGCATCATGGCTTCCTTCTTTTTTCGACTCCAGCCTTTGATTTGTTGCTCAGAAGCAAGTGCGTCTTCGCGCGTTGGAAAATCCTGTGAAAAAACCAGTTGGAGTGGACGTCGCTTAAAAGTGTAGCAACTGACTATAGCGCCATCATGATGTTGATGAAAACGCTTCTTGAGGTTATCGGTGTGGCCAGCGTAATAGCTGCCGTCTGCACATTGAAGGATATAAACCCAGAATGACATCAATCTCGCCTTTTTCGATTGTCTTTCGACATATCTGTCGTGAGCGGCTAGCAACTGCCCTTCGACGAGCTCAGGGCGAACGGGATTAATTAAAATTAAATAAAATCAATTAGTTATGCTAGAGCCTCGTACGCAGGCAAAGTCAAGAATTCGACAAACTCATCGCTAGTGGACATTTTTTCGAACATCTCGGCGCCGCGTTGATACGGCGTAGCGTTGAAAATTCTGTCGCCGTGCTGAGCGCGGATTTTTTCCATTTCCTGCGGAATCATCACGCGCACCATGTCGGCGGTGATTTTGCGCCCGTCGTCAAGTTTGCCTTTCGGCGTGCGTATCCATTGCCACACCTGCGAACGGGAAATTTCCGCTGTCGCCGCATCTTCCATTAGATTAAAAAGCGGCACGCAGCCGTTGCCACCCAGCCATGAGCCGATGTATTGAATGCCGACGTTGATATTCATGCGCAGTCCAGCTTCGGTGATCGGCACTTCCGGGCGGAAATCCAGTAAATCTTTTGCCGTCACTTTCACATCGTCGCGCTTTTTGTGTATCTGGTTAGGGGTCGGCATCGCCGCGTCCCACGCATCCTTCGCCAGGCTTACCAGGCCAGGGTGCGCTACCCAGCCGCCGTCGTAGCCATCTGCCGCGTCCCGGTCCTTGTCGGCTTTTACTTTCGCCATCGCCGCTTCGTTCGCCACCGGGTCATTCTTGATCGGGATCAATGCGGCCATGCCGCCCATCGCCGGCGCATTGCGCTTGTGGCAAACCCGCAGGAGCTCGAGCGCATAGGCCCGCATAAACGGCACGGTCATGGTGATCAACGCGCGGTCCGCTAGACAAAAGTCCTTGTCAGCGCGGAATTTTTTGATGCAGGAAAAAATATAATCCCAGCGACCGGCGTTGAGCCCGGCGGAATGGTCGCGCAGTTCATACAGGATTTCTTCCAGCTCAAATGCCGCAGTGATGACCTCAATCAGCACTGTGGCCTTGATCGTGCCGTTAGGAATACCCATTTCTTTTTGCGCGATGATAAAAATATCGTTCCACAGCCTTGCCTCAAGGTGCGATTCCAATTTCGGCAAATAAAAATACGGGCCCGAGCCGCGGGCGAGAAGCTCTTTCGCATTAGTAAAGAAAAACAACGCAAAATCAACCATGCCCCCGGACGCCGGTTTGCCGTCGATAAGCAAATGTTTTTCCGGCAAATGCCAGCCGCGCGGGCGCACCATCAGCGTCGCGATTTTATCGTTAAGTTTGTATGCCTTACCTGCTTCGTTGGTAAACGAAATATTGCGGCGGATTGCGTCGCGCAGATTTACCTGGCCATCCATATTGTTGGCCCACGACGGGCAGTTGGCATCCTCAAAATCGCCCATGTAAATCTGCGCACCGGAATTCAGCGCGTTAATCACCATTTTCCGATCCACTGGGCCGGTGATTTCGACGCGCCTATCCTGCATGTCAGCGGGTTGCTGGGCGACGTTCCACGCGCCGTCGCGGATCAGTTTAGTGCCAGGCAAAAAATCCGGGTTCTTGCCCGCGTCGAGTTCTTTCTGGCGCACCGCCCGCTGTGCCAGCAATTCCTGACGGCGCGGCTCAAACGTGCGGCAAATTTTAGCGACGAATGACAGCGCGGCCGGGGTCAGAATTTCGGCGTATTCGTGTTTGATCTCGCCGGTGATTTGCATACCGGCGGGCGGGGTAATCGGTGACATCGGGGGGGTCTCCTGCGTTTCATAATGTGAAATATACCTCCACATTATAAAAGCCTATTGAAGAAAAGAAAATCAGCCAAACAAGAAAATCGTTAAAAATTAATATAATCAATTAGTTACAATTACGACGCAATCGTACTTCAAAACAGCATGCACAATTCGAGGCGTAAAATCACAGCGAAATTTGCCTTCCTCTCGCTCAAACGATCATCTCACTAAAGCGCATCAACATACATTCTTTAATCGCGCCGCGTATAAATGGAATTTAAATACTTGCGATGTGGAGCATAAAAAAATTCAAACCGTTTAAAGCATCTGAACATGATGTCAAAAGTAAAATTGAAAAAGTGTTAACGGCGCTGATGTCGAAATGCATTACCTGATATGACGCAATATTTTGCTGTATAAAAAAACGGGCAATATTACTACCTTGTAATTAAAATTTCATTTTCTATAGTTAAAATACAAATCTGGACTTTATTTTCGAGCAGGAGGTTCGGTACCAAAAAAGGAATCCAGACAGAAAAGTTGTCCTAGCCATCAGCACGCGTTTTTCCGGGAACAATAAAAATGATTTTCTGGAGGTGTCATTTTATAGCAAGACGATCGGGCCACCTGCCGAATATGGCGGCAGTTGACAGGTTGACCCCGCAACTTCCCAAACGCAGTCAACAACGATCCCTACTTATATATATGCTTTTCTGCGCTGCACTGTCGGCGCTCGTGCTGCCCTTACCCGCTTATGCCATTCCTTCCGTCACCTCCGTCAGCAACACGACGGTTAACGAAGGGTCCGTTGCCGAATTTGTCGTCACGCTCAGCGAAACCACCACACAACAGGCGACTATTCAATTGAGCCTGGGCGGCGGCACCGCCACAGCCGGGGTTGATTATTCGCGCACCCTGGCCTACTCCACCAATGGTGGAACGACGTTCATCTCCCTTCTGTCCGGCGGCAACGCCCTGATTCCAATTGGCGTACGTACATTCCCGGTGAGGGTCACCACGCTCAGCGATAATCTGGTTGAACCCACTGAGACTTTTCGGCTGTCAGTCAATCCGGGGGCGGGCGCCACGGGCAATACCGTCAGGGGCACTGGCAGTATTGTGAATGTGGTGCCGACTCCGACTCCGACTCCGACTCCGACTCCGACTCCGACTCCGACTCCGACTCCGACTCCGACTCCGACTCCGACTCCGACTCCGACTCCGACTCCGACTC
>JBAVRP010000029.1:0-15492 GCA_049695115.1 Burkholderiales bacterium
TGGTGATGCCGGGCGACAACATCAGCATCACCGTCAACCTGATTGCGCCGATTGCCATGGAAGAAGGCTTACGCTTCGCCATCCGCGAAGGCGGCCGTACCGTGGGCGCGGGCGTGGTGGCGAAGGTTATAGAATAGTTGAATATAATCAAATAGTTATAAATATAGGCCAATAGCTCAATTGGCAGAGCGTCGGTCTCCAAAACCGAAGGTTGGGGGTTCGAGGCCCTCTTGGCCTGCCACTACGTAGAAACCGGAACATGAACGACAAAATTAAATTGGCAGTTGCGGCACTCATGGTAGTCGCCGGTATCGCCGGTTACTACTATTTAAGCGAACAGCCAGATGTTGTGAGGCTGCTGGCGATTCTGGCCGGGGTGGGCGCGGGGACATTCGTGGCCTGGCTATCGCAACCTGGTAAGGACTTTTTTGTTTTTGCCAAAGAATCATGGACAGAAGCAAGCAAAGTAGTCTGGCCCACGCGAAAAGAAACCATCCAGACGACCTCTGTCGTATTTGTGTTGGTCGCGGTGATGGCTGTATTCATGTTTATTGTTGATGGGAGCCTTACCTGGCTGGTCAGCCGTTTGATGGGCGGGGGTGTGGAATGACCATGCGCTGGTATGTGGTTCACGCTTACTCAGGCTTTGAAAAAAGCGTGCAGCGTGCCTTGATCGAACGCATTGCCCGTTCCGATTGCAAAGATAAATTCGGCGAAGTGCTGGTGCCGGTGGAAGAAGTGGTCGAAATGAAGGCCGGTCAAAAAAGCATTTCCGAGCGTAAGTTTTTTCCCGGCTATGTGCTGGTGCAAATGGAAATGACCGACGTGACCTGGCATCTGGTGAAAAGTACGCCCAAGGTCACCGGCTTCATCGGCGGTACCTCGACCAAGCCGACGCCGATCAGCGAAAAAGAAGTTGCCAACATCATGCATCAGGTGCAGGAGGGTGTCGAGAAACCGAAACCCAAAGTGCTGTTCGAAGTGGGCGAAAATGTACGCGTGACCGAAGGACCGTTCACGGATTTCAACGGCAATGTCGAAGAAGTGAATTACGACAAAAGCAAAATCCGCGTCTCGGTATTGATCTTCGGACGCTCAACGCCGGTCGAGCTCGACTTCGGACAAGTGGAAAAAGCCTAAAGCTATTTTGTTGCGGTACCGAATCAAGTAGTACGCGAAGGATATTTTTCTTTCGTTTTTTAACCGGGGAGGGCGTTGTTAAACCAGCGCCCGCTAACACCCACAAGGAGACATCATGGCGAAAAAAATCGTCGGCTACATCAAGTTGCAAGTACCCGCCGGCAAAGCCAACCCTAGCCCACCTATTGGGCCGGCGTTGGGTCAGCGTGGATTGAATATTATGGAATTCTGTAAGGCGTTTAACGCGCAAACCCAAGGCGTCGAGCCTGGCTTACCGATTCCCGTCGTGATTACGGCGTTCGCGGACAAGAGCTTCACGTTCGTGATGAAAACGCCGCCTGCGACTATCCTGATTAAGAAAGCCGCCAAGATCGACAAAGGCAGCCCGACACCCCACACCGTAAAAGTCGGCAAGCTGACGCGTCAACAAGCGGAAGACATCGCAACATTAAAAATGCCCGACCTTACTGCGGCGAATATGGACGCCGCCGTGCGCACCATCGCCGGTAGTGCGCGCAGCATCGGTATTGATGTGGAGGGCGTGAAATGAGCAAGCTGACTAAACGCGCCAAGGCTATTCGAGCACAGGTAGATCCGACCAAACTGTATGCTGTTCCTGCTGCGCTGGAAATTATCAAAAAAACCGCCACCGCGAAATTTGACGAGTCAATCGATGTCGCGATCAACTTGGGTGTTGATGCGAAAAAATCTGACCAGACCGTGCGCGGTTCCGTCGTGATGCCGCGCGGTACAGGTAAAACTGTGCGCGTTGCCGTGTTCGCTCAGGGCGCCAATGCTGAAGCCGCTAAAGCCGCTGGTGCGGACATCGTTGGCTTTGAAGATTTGGCAGAAAAAGTCAAAGGCGGCTTCATGGATTTCGACATCGTCGTCGCGACGCCTGACGCGATGCGTATTGTCGGTCAGCTCGGTCAGATACTCGGCCCACGCGGTTTGATGCCTAACCCGAAAGTCGGCACTGTATCGGCTAATCCTGCCGAGGCAGTAAAAAATGCCAAGGCCGGTCAAGTGCAATACCGTACGGACAAAGGCGGAATTGTGCAATGTACCATCGGTCGCGCTTCTTTCGCCGTGGACGCACTGCAGGAAAACCTGACGGCGCTGGTCGCTGCGCTGAATAAAGCCAAGCCGGCGAATGCCAAGGGTGTTTTTCTGAAAAAGATTTCCGTCTCCAGCACCATGGGCGTCGGCGTGCGTATCGATCAGGCAAGCCTGACCGGACAAACGCAGCAGTAAACAAATAACGGAATCTCGCGTACGCGCGGGATTCGCGCCCGGTAAAGCGGGCAGGACTTTGGGCTGTGGCATGAATGATCTTATTCGTGCGGCAGGTTATCAAAGACCGTAGGCATCCGTAAGGATTTAATGCCGGAAGCAAAAGATATGGCGATGGAGATTTTTCTGTCCTCAGTCTTCTGTCCTCCGAACCTACGCAGATGGCGCGCCCCAATCAGGTTTAACGGTTGTGTAAACAACTGAAAAATTCCTGACGCAAGGTCGCTGAATTGAAACGGTTGATACAATAAATTTTTATCGTTGAAACCATAAACGAAGGAGCAGTACCTTGAGTCTCAATCTCGATGAGAAAAAAGCAGTAGTCGCCGAAGTGTCTGAGCAAGTTAAGGGCGCCCAGTCGATCATCCTCGCTGAGTTTCGTGGTCTGCAAGTGAGCGACATGACGGTTCTGCGTGCGAAAGCCCGTGGCGCCAACGTGTACTTTCACGTACTGAAAAATACTTTGGCACGTCGCGCAGTTGCCGACACGCCGTTTGCTGGTCTGGCCGAGAAAATGGTCGGACCGCTTGCCTACGGCATATCGACCGACCCAGTCGCGGCCGCCAAAGTCATGCATGATTTCGCCAAAAGTAACGACAAGTTCGTCATTAAAGCCGGTGCGTTAGCCAATTCCGTGATGTCCGCCAAGGAAGTCGCGAGTCTGGCCAGCATGCCTAGCCGTAATGAACTGATCGCCAAACTGATGGGTACCATGCAAGCGCCAGTCACCAAATTTGTCCAGACACTGAACGAAGTGCCGACCAAATTTGTGCGTGGATTGGCTGCAGTACGCGATGCCAAGCAGACAGCATAATTTATTGATTTTATTGAATAATTTTTAGGAGTTTTACCATGGCCGTATCCAAAGCAGAAATTCTCGATGCAATCTCAGGCATGACCGTACTGGATCTTTCCCAGTTGATTAAAGATATGGAAGAAAAATTCGGCGTCTCTGCTGCCGCTGCTGTTGCCGTGGCCGCACCTGCCGCCGCCGGTGGCGGTGCAGCAGCAGCTGAAGAAAAGACCGAGTTCACCGTGATGTTGACCCATGCGGGCGACAACAAAGTGAACACGATTAAAGTCGTACGCACCATTACCGGCCTCGGCTTGAAAGAAGCCAAAGACCTGGTAGACGGCGCGCCTAAAGCAGTCAAAGAAGGCGTAGCGAAAGCGGATGCAGATGCAATCCTGAAGCAATTGGTTGAGGCCGGCGCTAAGGCTGAAATCAAGTAATAGTAATTTGATCTACGAAGGCTGGCGCGCAAGCGCCGGCCTTTACCCGCTGGCGATTTTTGCCATGCTTGAGAGGGCAGAAATAAGTTGATTAACCATAATCAATTTACTCCTGTCTTTACCTGTTACATCACGGCCGTGGAGAATCTATGAACTACTCATTCACCGAGAAAAAACGTATCCGCAAGAGTTTCGCCAAACGCGCAAGCGTGCAGGAAGTTCCGTTTCTTCTTGCCACACAGCTTGATTCTTACGCAGAATTTTTGCAAGCAGAAATTGCAGCCAACGCGCGTAAACCGCAAGGCTTGCAGGCTGCGTTCCAGTCCGTGTTCCCGATCAGCAGCCATTCGGGCAACGCCAAACTGGATTACGTCAGCTATGTGCTCGGCACACCGCCGTTTGACGTGGTGGAGTGCCAGCAGCGAGGATTGACCTTTGCCTCTCCCCTGCGCGCCAAAGTGCGCCTGACTATCATGGACAAAGAAGCGTCCAAGCCGACGGTGAAAGAGGTCAAAGAGCAGGAAGTGTACATGGGTGAAATTCCGCTGATGACGCGTAACGGCTCGTTCGTTATCAACGGCACCGAGCGCGTCATCGTGTCGCAGTTGCACCGTAGTCCCGGCGTATTTTTCGAACATGATCGCGGCAAGACTCACTCTTCCGGCAAACTTTTATTTTCGGCGCGCATTATTCCTTACCGCGGTTCATGGCTGGATTTTGAATTCGATCCGAAAGACTATTTGTATTTCCGCGTTGACCGTCGCCGTAAAATGCCGGTAACCATCCTGATGAAAGCACTCGGCTATACGCCGGAGCAGATTCTTGCCGGTTTTTATGTCACCGATACATTCCATCTTGCCAAAAAAGGCATAGAGTTCGAGGTGCACCCGGAGCGCATGCGCGGGGAGATTGCGCGTTTTGATATTGAAACCAAGGCCGGTAAACAGATAGTCGCCAAGGACAAGCGCATTACCGTCAAACATATCCGCGAAATGGAAGCGGCGGGCCTGAAAAAACTGGTGGTGCCTACGGACTTTCTGGTAGGCCGCATTCTGGCCAACGCAATTATCGACAAGGCCAGCGGCGAAATCATCATGAACGCCAACGACGAGTTGACCGAGGCGTCAATTGAAAACTTGATAACATTGGGCATTGCCTCCATCAACACCATTTATACCAACGATCTCGATCACGGCCCGTATATTTCATCAACACTGCGGATCGACGATACGCCGGACGCGCTGGCTGCCAAAGTGGCGATTTACCGCATGATGCGTCCTGGCGAACCGCCCACGGAAGATGCGGTTCAGTCCTTATTCCAGGGTTTGTTTTTCAACCCGGACCGCTACGACCTGTCAATAGTGGGCCGCATGAAATTCAACCGCCGCGTTGGCCGAGACGAACTCACCGGCGCGATGATCCTGTCGCATGAAGATATCGTTCGGGTGATCCAGATCCTGGTTGAACTGCGCAACGGTCGCGGCGAAATCGACGACATTGATCACCTGGGCAACCGTCGTGTGCGTTCTGTCGGCGAATTGGCGGAAAACCAGTTCCGCTCCGGCTTGGTGCGTGTCGAGCGCGCGGTAAAAGAACGTCTCGGGCAGGCAGAGTCGGACAATCTGATGCCGCATGATTTGATTAACGCCAAACCGGTATCCGCCGCGATCAAGGAATTTTTCGGCTCGTCGCAGTTGTCGCAGTTTATGGATCAGACCAATCCACTGTCGGAAATCACCCACAAGCGCCGCGTATCGGCGCTGGGGCCCGGCGGACTCACGCGTGAGCGCGCGGGCTTTGAAGTGCGCGACGTGCATCCTACGCACTATGGCCGCGTCTGCCCGATTGAAACGCCGGAGGGACCGAACATCGGCCTGATCAATTCGCTCGCGCTGTACGCACGCGTGAACGATTACGGTTTTATCGAAACACCGTATCGCCGTGTTGCCAACAGCAAAGTCGGCACTGAAGTGGATTACCTGTCGGCGATTGAAGAAAGCAAATTTGTCATCGCGCAGGCCAACGCGCAGCTTGATAAAGGCGGCAAGTTTGTGGATGAGCTGGTGTCATGCCGCCACAAAAACGAATTTACGCTCTCCGCGCCGGAAAAGATTCAATACATCGATGTGGCGCCGGCTCAAATTGTTTCCGTTGCGGCATCGCTGATTCCGTTCCTGGAGCATGACGACGCCAACCGTGCGTTGATGGGTTCCAACATGCAACGCCAGGCAGTGCCTTGTTTGCGTGCCGAAAAACCCTTGGTCGGGACCGGCATTGAGCGCACGGTGGCGATTGACTCGGGCACGACGGTACAAGCTTTGCGGGGCGGCCGCGTCGATTATGTCGACGCAGGCCGTATCGTCATCCGCGTCAACGAAGCCGAAGCACAGGCTGGCGAAGTCGGCGTCGATATTTACAACCTGACCAAATACACGCGTTCCAACCAGAACACTAACATCAACCAGCGCCCGCTGGTGCGGGTGGGTGACGTGGTAGGCAAAAACGACGTGATCGCCGACGGCGCATCGACAGACATGGGCGAACTCGCACTGGGACAAAACCTTCTGGTCGCGTTCATGCCATGGAACGGTTACAACTTCGAAGACTCGATCCTTATTTCGGAGCGCATCGTCGCCGAGGACCGCTATACATCGATACACATTGAAGAATTAAGCGTGGTCGCCCGTGACACCAAGCTCGGCGCGGAAGAAATCACCCGCGACATTTCCAATCTGTCCGAGCGCATGTTGGGTCGCCTCGACGAATCCGGCATTGTTTATATCGGCGCTGAAGTCGAGGCCGGCGATGTGCTGGTGGGTAAAGTGACGCCGAAGGGTGAAACCCAACTCACGCCGGAAGAAAAATTGCTGCGTGCGATTTTCGGCGAAAAGGCTTCCGACGTAAAAGACACTTCGCTGCGCATTCCATCGGGCATGAACGGTACAGTGATAGACGTGCAGGTTTTCACGCGCGAAGGCATAGACCGCGACAAGCGCGCACAGCAGATCATCGACGATGAGCTCAAGGCGTTCAAAAAAGACTTGGGCGACCAGCTGCGCATTGTGGAAAACGATGCGTTTGCGCGTATTGAGCATCTACTGGTAAACAAAGTAGCCAAGGGAGGCCCGAAAAAACTTGCCAAGGGCAGCAAGATCACCAAAACTTACCTGCATGATCTCGAGCGCCATGATTGGTTTGACATCCGGCTCTCCAGCGACGAACCTGCGCTGCAATTGGAATCGATCAAGGTATCGCTGGTGCAGAAGCGCAAAGAATTCGAAGCCCTGTTCGAGGAAAAGAAAAAGAAACTCACCCAAGGCGATGAATTGCAACCAGGCGTGCTGAAAATGGTCAAGGTGTATGTGGCCGTCAAGCGCCGTCTGCAACCCGGCGACAAAATGGCCGGACGTCACGGTAACAAAGGTGTGATTTCCAAAATCGTCCCGGTAGAAGATATGCCGTTTACCGCTGCCGGTACGCCGATGGACATCGTGTTGAATCCGTTGGGTGTGCCTTCGCGCATGAACGTGGGCCAGATTCTCGAGACGCACCTGGGCTGGGCCGCAAAAGGATTGGGCATGCAGATCGGCCATATGCTCAAGGCTCATTCTACCGTTTCGCAGCTGCGCAAGTTTCTGGATCAGATTTATAACTCTGCCGGTAAAAAAGAAGACTTGGCCGCATTCAGCGACGAGGAAATTATCGACCTGGCAAAGAACCTGGAAAATGGCGTACCGTTTGCAACACCGGTATTTGACGGTGCGACGGAAGCTGAAATCAAGCACATGCTCGAGTTAGCGGGTCTGCCCAAGTCGGGCCAGATCGCACTGCACGATGGCCGCACCGGCGAAGCGTTCGATCGTCCGGTCACCGTCGGCTATATGCATATCCTGAAATTGCATCACCTGGTCGATGACAAAATGCACGCGCGCTCCACCGGCCCTTACAGCTTGGTGACGCAACAACCCCTAGGCGGCAAAGCGCAGTTCGGCGGTCAGCGTTTTGGCGAGATGGAGGTATGGGCGCTCGAAGCGTATGGCGCTTCTTACACATTGCAGGAAATGCTCACCGTCAAATCCGACGACGTCAACGGTCGCACCAAAGTGTACGAGAACATTGTCAAGGGCGAGCACAAAATCGACGCGGGTATGCCCGAATCGTTCAACGTGCTGGTGAAGGAAATCCGCTCGCTGGCGATTGATATCGATCTGGAACGTTATTAATTTAAATATTTGATTATATTGTATTTTTTAGCCCCTGAATTAACAGGAGTCGCACAATGAAAGCACTACTCGATTTATTCAAGCAGGTTACGCAGGAAGAAGAGTTCGACGCGATTCGCATTGGCCTGGCGTCGCCGGAAAAAATCCGTTCCTGGTCCTACGGCGAAGTGAAAAAGCCGGAGACCATTAACTACCGTACCTTTAAACCTGAGCGCGATGGTTTGTTCTGCGCCAAGATTTTCGGGCCGGTGAAAGATTATGAATGCCTTTGCGGCAAATACAAGCGCCTCAAACATCGCGGCGTAATCTGCGAAAAATGCAATGTCGAAGTCACTTTGTCCAAAGTGCGCCGTGAGCGCATGGGCCATATCGAACTCGCGTCGCCGGTTGCGCATATCTGGTTTTTGAAATCGCTGCCGTCGCGTTTGGGCATGGTGCTCGACATGACGCTGCGTGACATCGAACGCGTGTTGTATTTTGAAGCATTTGTGGTGACCGAGCCTGGTATGACACCGCTCGAACGTTGCCAATTGCTGACGGAAGACGATTACCTGGCAAAAGTAGAGGAACACGGCGACGAATTCCACGCTGCCATGGGCGCCGAAGGCATCCGCGATCTGCTGCGCAGACTCGATCTAAATCACGAGATTGAAACCCTGCGCAAAGACCTGGCCACTACCGGCTCTGAAACCAAAATCAAAAAATACGCCAAGCGCCTCAAAGTGCTGGAAGGTTTTTCCAAGTCAGGCATCAAGCCTGACTGGATGGTGATGGAAGTATTGCCAGTGTTGCCGCCTGAGCTGCGCCCATTGGTGCCGTTGGATGGAGGCCGTTTTGCCACGTCTGACCTGAACGATTTGTATCGTCGCGTGATTAACCGAAACAACCGGCTGAAGCGTTTACTTGAACTCAAAGCGCCGGAAATAATCGTGCGTAACGAAAAGCGCATGCTGCAGGAAGCCGTCGATTCATTGCTCGATAACGGCCGTCGTGGCAAGGCCATGACCGGCGCCAACAAGCGCCCATTGAAATCCTTGGCTGACATGATCAAAGGTAAATCCGGTCGTTTCCGCCAGAACTTACTCGGTAAGCGCGTTGATTATTCCGGTCGTTCCGTGATCGTGGTCGGTCCGCAATTGAAATTGCATCAATGCGGTTTGCCGAAAAAAATGGCGCTGGAATTATTCAAGCCGTTTATTTTCCACAAGCTCGAAGTGCTGGGTCTTGCCACGACGATTAAGGCTGCAAAAAAATTGGTCGAGCAGGAAATTCGGGAAGTGTGGGACATCCTCGAAGACGTGATACGTGAGCATCCGGTGTTGCTCAACCGCGCGCCAACATTGCACCGTCTCGGCATTCAGGCTTTCGAGCCGGTGTTGATCGAAGGCAAGGCGATACAATTGCATCCGCTGGTCTGTACTGCGTTTAACGCCGACTTTGACGGCGACCAAATGGCGGTACACGTGCCCTTGTCACTCGAAGCGCAAATGGAAGCGCGCACCTTGATGCTGGCCTCCAACAACGTGCTGCATACCGCCAACGGCGAACCGATTATCGTGCCGTCGCAGGATATCGTGTTGGGGCTGTATTACATGACGCGCGAACGTGTCGCCGCCAAAGGCGAAGGGACGATGTTCAGCAATGTGACCGAAGTGTCGCGTGCGTATGAGGCGCGTCAAGTGGATTTGGGCGCAAAGATTTTGGTGCGCATCAAGGAAACAGAATTGCTCGAAGACGGCACCAGCAAAGAAAAAATTAATCGCTACGAAACCACCGTGGGCCGCGCTTTGCTATCGGATATTTTGCCGCCGGGCCTGCCATTCAGCCACATCAATAAATCATTGAAAAAGAAAGAAATTTCCAAGCTTATCAACGCCAGCTTCCGCCGCTGCGGTATTCGCGAAACTGTGATATTTGCAGACAAACTGATGTATACCGGCTTCACCTACGCGACCCGTGCGGGTATTTCCATCTGCGTGGATGATTTGCTCATTCCTGATCAAAAGCACGCCATCATTTCAACTTCCGAAAAAGAAGTGAAAGAAATCGAAGCGCAATACACTTCTGGCTTGGTGACGCAGGGCGAACGCTACAACAAGGTCGTGGATATCTGGGGCCGTGCTGGCGATCTAGTCGGCAAGGCGATGATGGAGCAACTCGGCACCGAGCCGGTGACGACTCGTGATGGCAAAAAAACCACGCAGGAATCGTTCAACTCGATTTACATGATGGCCGACTCGGGTGCGCGCGGTTCCGCAGCGCAGATACGCCAGCTCGCAGGTATGCGCGGGCTGATGGCGAAACCGGACGGTTCGATTATTGAAACGCCGATCACGGCTAACTTCCGTGAAGGCTTGAACGTGTTGCAATACTTCATTTCTACCCACGGTGCGCGTAAGGGTCTGGCCGACACCGCATTGAAAACCGCTAACTCCGGCTATCTCACCCGCCGTTTGGTCGATGTGACGCAGGATTTGGTGGTGATAGAACACGATTGCGGCACAACCAATGGTCTCGCGATGAAAGCCATGGTCGAGGGTGGCGAAGTAGTCGAGGCGCTGCGCGACCGCGTGCTGGGTCGAGTTGCTGTTCTTGATGTGATGAATCCGGAAAGCGGAAAAGTATTGGTTCCTGCCGGCACCTTGCTCGATGAAGATTTGGTCGAGATGATCGAAGCGGCGGGCGTCGATGAAGTCAAAGTGCGCACGCCTTTGACTTGCGATACACGCTACGGTTTGTGCGCCCAATGTTACGGTCGCGACTTGGGTCGCGGCACGCAAGTTAACGTGGGTGAGGCGGTGGGCGTCATCGCCGCGCAGTCCATCGGCGAGCCGGGTACGCAGCTGACCATGCGCACATTCCATATCGGCGGCGCGGCTTCGCGGACCGCAGTGGCCAGCCAGGTGGACGCAAAGTCCTCCGGCGTGATTCATTTCTCACCCAGCATGCGCTACATTACCAACGCGCGTGGCGAACAAATTGCGATTTCCCGCAGCGGCGAGATTTTCATCCATGATGAAAACGGCCGCGAACGTGAGCATCACAAAGTTCCATATGGTGCCACTCTGTTGGTCAGCGATGGTCTTAAAATGAAGGCCGGACAGGTGCTCGCTACATGGGATCCGCATACCCGACCCATCATTACCGAGTACGCGGGCGAAATCCATTTTGAAAACGTTGAAGAAGGCGTAACGGTCGCCAAGCAAATTGACGATGTGACCGGCTTGTCCAATCTGGTGGCGATTGACCCCAAGCGTCGCGGCAGCAGCGCTTCGAAAGGCCTGCGCCCAGCGGTCAAATTGCTGAACGAAAAAGGCAAGGAAGTGAAACTTGCAGGCAGCGATCAGCCGGTGAATTATACCTTCCAGATCGGTGCGATCATCACGGTGAAAAACGGACAGCAGGTAGGCGTGGGCGAAGTGCTTGCCCGTATTCCGCAAGAATCGTCCAAGACCCGCGACATTACCGGCGGTTTACCGCGCGTGGCGGAGTTGTTCGAAGCACGTTCGCCTAAAGATGCCGGCTTGCTGGCCGAAGTGACCGGTACCGTATCGTTCGGCAAAGACACCAAGGGCAAACAGCGCCTGGTGATAACCGATCTCGACGGTGTCGCGAACGAATATCTCATCCCCAAAGAGCGCCATGTCACCACTCACGACGGCCAAGTGGTCAACAAGGGTGAGTCGATAGTCGACGGCCCGGCCGACCCGCATGACATTCTTCGTTTGCTGGGCGTCGAAGCGTTGGCGCGCTACATCACCGACGAAGTGCAGGACGTGTACCGCCTGCAGGGCGTGAAGATTAACGACAAGCATATCGAAGTCATCGTGCGCCAGATGTTGCGCCGTGTTGCTATCGTCGACGCAGGCGACACACGTTTCATTACCGGTGAACAGCTGGAACGCGCCGAAGTACTGGAAGCAAACGAAAAAGCCACTAAAGATGGCAAACGACCCGCCACCTACAACTATATGCTGCTGGGTATTACCAAGGCATCCTTGTCCACCGATTCGTTTATTTCGGCCGCATCGTTCCAGGAAACCACTCGGGTGCTGACCGAGGCGGCTATCATGGGCAAGCGTGACGATTTGCGAGGACTAAAGGAAAACGTCATTGTCGGCCGCCTGATTCCCGGTGGCACCGGCCTCGCGTACCACAACGCCCGGCGCAAGCGTCATCATGCTGACGGTGTGGGGCCAAGCCGCCATTTCAGTAGTTTGGATGATGTGGAAACAGCAACAAGCAGTGAGCAAGTAGCCTGAAGACGGTAAACGTAGGGGCGGCTTGACGTATCCACCCCTACGTCGTAGAATTGACGGTCTTTTTTCCGGGATTCCGGCGCCACTGGCGCCGGAATCGCTTAATCGTTGCTGCAAGCAGGGTTTAGAAATGCCAACAATCAATCAGTTAGTGCGTAAACCGCGAACCAAGGTCAAGGCCAAAAGCAAGGTGCCTGCACTCAATAGCTGCCCGCAAAAACGCGGCGTTTGCACGCGTGTTTATACCACCACGCCGAAAAAGCCGAACTCGGCGTTACGTAAAGTCGCCAAGGTGCGCTTGACTAACGGTTTCGAAGTGATCAGCTATATCGGCGGCGAAGGCCATAATTTGCAGGAACACTCGGTGGTGTTGATCCGCGGCGGCCGGGTAAAAGACTTGCCAGGTGTTCGCTACCACATGGTTCGCGGCAGCCTCGACACTGCAGGCGTGAAAGACCGCAAGCAAAGCCGTTCCAAGTATGGCGCCAAGCGCCCTAAAGCAGCATAACGAGCAGGTATTAGAGGTACACATGCCAAGACGTAGAGAAGTTCCCAAGCGCGATATTCTGCCCGATCCGAAATTCGGCAACGTCGAAGTATCGAAATTCGTCAACGTGTTGATGAAGGAAGGCAAGAAAGCCGTAGCCGAGCGCATCATTTACGGTGCGCTGGAACAGATACAAAAAAAATCCGGCAAAGACCCGATTGAAGTGTTCGTAACTGCGCTTAACAATGCGCGTCCGATGGTCGAAGTAAAAAGCCGTCGCGTCGGCGGAGCTAACTATCAGGTGCCGGTTGAAGTGCGTTCCACTCGCCGTACTGCGCTCGCCATGCGCTGGTTGCGCGAAGCGGCACGCAAGCGCGGCGAAAAGTCCATGGGCATGCGCCTTGCCGCTGAGTTGATCGAAGCGGCCGAAGGCCGCGGAGGCGCCATCAAAAAGCGCGAAGAAGTACATCGTATGGCTGAAGCCAATAAAGCCTTCGCCCATTACCGTTTTTAATTTTACCCCCTAATTAAAAATTATTTAATTAAATCAATTGCTTACTAGCAGAACTACAATGATCTGCGGAAACAGGAAACAGGCTTAATCGTGGCACGCAAAACACCTATCGAGCGCTATCGCAATATCGGCATCAGTGCGCACATTGACGCAGGCAAAACTACGACTACTGAGCGTGTACTTTATTACACCGGCGAAAGCCACAAGATCGGAGAAGTTCACGACGGCGCCACCACCACCGACTGGATGGAGCAGGAAAAAGAGCGGGGCATCACCATTACTTCCGCCGCTGTAACCTGCTTCTGGAAGGGCATGGATGGCAAACACCCCGAGCATCGCATTAACATCATCGACACGCCCGGCCACGTCGATTTCACCATTGAAGTGGAGCGTTCCATGCGCGTACTCGACGGTGCGTGCATGGTGTATTGCGCCGTGGGCGGGGTGCAGCCGCAATCGGAAACGGTATGGCGCCAGGCCAATAAATACCGCGTGCCGCGCCTGGCATTCGTCAACAAAATGGATCGCCAAGGCGCCAACTTCTTCAAGGTCTATGACCAGATGAGATCCCGACTCAAGGCGAATCCGGTACCGATCCAGATCCCTATCGGCGCGGAAGAAAAATTTGAAGGCGTAGTCGACCTGATCAATATGAAAGCCATTTACTGGGACGAAGCTTCCCAGGGAATGAAATTCGAGCTGCGCGACATCCCCGCCAACCTCCAGGCTCTAGCCAAGGAGTGGCGCGACAAAATGATCGAGAGCGCCGCCGAAGCGTCTGAAGTGTTGATGAACAAATATATTGAGTCGGGCGAGTTGTCCATCGATGACATCAAGCTCGGCCTGCGTACGCGCACCATCGCCAGCGAAATCGTTCCTATGTTGTGTGGTTCCGCCTTCAAGAACAAAGGCGTACAGGCCATGTTGGATGGCGTGATCGATTTTCTGCCGGCGCCGACGGATATTCCTCCGGTAACGGGAGAACTGGAAAACGGCCAGCAAGGTAGCCGCAAAGCCAACGACGACGAGCCTTTCTCCGGTCTCGCGTTCAAAATCATGACCGACCCGTTTGTCGGCCAGTTGATTTTTATCCGTTCGTATTCCGGCGTGCTGAAAAGCGGCGACACCATTTACAACTCGGTCAAAGGCCGCAAAGAACGCATTGGCCGCCTGGTGCAAATGCACGCCAATGATCGCCAGGCAATCGACGAAGTGCGCGCTGGCGATATCGCCGCTGCGGTGGGCCTGAAAGACACGACCACCGGCGACACTATTTGCGATCCTGACAAAGTGATTATTCTCGAACGCATGATTTTTCCTGAGCCGGTGATACATGTTGCCGTCGAACCGAAAACCAAGGTGGATCAGGAAAAAATGGGTCTCGCGCTGAATCGTCTGGCGCAGGAAGACCCATCTTTCCGCGTGCGTACCGATGAAGAATCCGGGCAGACTATTATTTCCGGCATGGGCGAATTGCACTTGGAAATTATTGTTGATCGTATGAAGCGCGAATTCGGCGTGGAAGCCAATGTCGGCGCGCCGCAAGTGGCTTACCGCGAAGCCATCAAGAAGCAAGTGGAAATCGAAGGCAAATTCATCAAGCAATCCGGCGGTCGCGGCCAATACGGTCACGTCTGGTTGCGCATGGAGCCGAACGAAACCGGCAAGGGTTACGAATTCGTTGACGCCATCAAAGGCGGCACGGTTCCGCGCGAATACATTCCCGCGGTCGATAAAGGCTTGCAGGAAACGCTGCCGAACGGCGTGCTTGCCGGTTTCCCGGTCGTCGATGTGAAAGTCACTTTGTTCGACGGTTCCTACCACGATGTGGACTCGAACGAAAATGCGTTCAAGATGGCCGCGTCGATGGCGTTCAAGGATGGCATGCGCAAAGCCAACCCGGTGCTGCTTGAGCCGATGATGTCGGTTGAAGTGGAAACGCCGCCGGAATTCATGGGCAACGTAGTGGGCGATTTGTCTTCGCGCCGCGGCATGATTCAGGGTATGGACGACGTGCCTGGACTCAAGGTCATCAAGGCGGAAGTGCCACTGGCGCAAATGTTCGGTTACTCGACGTCGCTGCGTTCCGCGACCCAGGGCCGCGCCACTTACACCATGGAATTCAAGCACTACACCGAGGCGCCGAAAAACGTCGCCGAAGCAGTGATTAACAAGAAGTAATTTTACAATCAAAAATCAACCGGACTATTGAAGGAAAGACATCATGGCAAAAGGCAAATTTGAGCGGACCAAACCGCACGTGAACGTCGGCACCATAGGGCACGTTGACCATGGCAAGACCACGCTGACTGCGGCGATCACCACCGTCCTGTCGAAGAAATT
>JBAVRP010000030.1:0-67692 GCA_049695115.1 Burkholderiales bacterium
GCGCAGCACACGTTCTATTTGCATTTGAAAGAATCGGAATATCGCTTTAATCATCGGAATGATAATCTTTACCTTGAGTTACTCAAATTGTTGAGAACCAACCCACTTTAGCTTCCTAAGACCCTATATTTAATATCCGTATAACGCAGATCCACCGTATATCTTCCGTTTGTCGGTGCCCAGCCGATCTGGACGACGCCACCTAAGGCGTCATCGAAATTCACGTTTAGCGTACCTACACCGGGAACATCATCATATTTGAGTTTATTGCCGGTATGGTATGCCGCGCCGATACCCATACGCATATTGTTTACCCTGTAAAATTCGACCAACTCCAAAGGAACGCTGTTCCAAAGCAAGGAACCGTTTTGGGCCAACACGCCGCCGAATTTATATCCCACCGTTACCATGGTTTCAAATGTATTTTCGGCGTTGTTCGGAAACACGCCGCCGATATTTATTACCAGCCCCTGGTTGGCGCGGGTACTGCGTGTGCCATTATCCGTCGGTACCGTTTCGAGTCTTTCGCCGCCGGCATCAATGCCGATGTTGGCGATCCATATATTGCCTGCTCCTGCTCCTGCGCCGGTGCCGCTCCCTTTAATCCTGCTGTCAATGCCAAAACTATAAAAATGCGTTTATTCATTTTTATCTTCCTTGGTCTGAATTCTGGAAATAATAAATTACCCGTTCTACATCCTGCTATTCCGGGATGTTACGGATTATTCAAAAGCAGGCCTATGAATTAGTTAACGGAATTGGAAATGCGATGTAAACCGAAACCAAGCGCTCATTCCCACTCAATCATCAACGGCACCGTTAAACCGTTGTCACGTATAGAACTTTTTTCAGAGAGTAGCATTTCTACCGTCAGATCTACCGTCATTTGCATCTGATACCCAAAATTAGCATTCAGCATCTATCGGCACGTATCGCGGACAATCGACAGCCTGTTGCATCTACCCCTTCAGGATCGGTCGGTATCTATCGGTACCTATCGCTGACAACGTTTTTCTCGCCATGCAAGCTTTCAGTATCTATCGAAGACTATCGCTTGCGATGTTCTCCTACCCTCGCTGCACGCAGAAATCGACTCTCACAACACGACGCACTCGCCCATTTTCCCACGCGCAGAACTCCTTGTGTGCTCAACGATGCTGGCGGGCAGGCGTCGGACAACTCTTAATACAATCGGCCTGTCGGATCTTTGCTCCAAACCCGTCGTTCAAACATCGACTCTGAGGACTTGCAGTTCCGCCATGCGTGGCCCCCCGGATGCTCGAGGAGGCCTTCGAGGAAACCGGCGCAGCGATGTATGAGCAGAATCGCGCATGCACGCTGCGGCCGGCCTGATCCAGCTTATTTTTTCTTCTTTTTCTTTTTTTCCGGCAGCGCGCCAACGTAATTCATCGCGAGCGCAATCCAGCTCTTGATCTGGCGCGGATCGCACTGTGCCGGGTCCACGAACACAAACCCGGCCATCGGCTTGCCAGTGATGTCCATTGGACTAGCGCCGGCGCGGGACAACGCCTCGGCGGCTTGATCCTTGCCGATCCGGAACATCAGACGCGCGCGATCAACTCCGCACAGCATATTGCCATTCAGCATGAAGCAGATTCCTCCGAACATCTTTGTCTCCCCTATATTCCCGCAGTCACCAAGCGCGTGCCGGACGCGGAGCGCTAAGGCTTCGTCGTAAGCCATGTCGTCAAGCCTTGCGAAATGAGAAAGTCAGTGCGATGAACGGCCTGACGACAAGAGACTGAATCGCCGTGAATGCTGTCTCGATCTGCACGAAGGCAGCCATTACATCCCCTTCCATGCGCGATTGGGCCGCTAGTCAGGCCGGCGCGGCGCCGGGGCGCCGGCCGGTTGCCTGCGGGTTGCTGGGTGCCGTCTTAGCCCAGTGCGGCACGGCCCGCATGCGCTCGTAATAGGCATTGATGTTTGGATACGGTGACCAGTCAAATGGAATGGACTCCTTGAAGCCCTCGGCATGGATGACGGAATAGTCGGCCAACGTAATATCGTCCCCGACTAGGTACTTGCGACCCTTGAGGTGCGATTCGAGCGCGGGCGCG
This sequence comes from Burkholderiales bacterium, assembly GCA_049695115.1. Classification (GTDB taxonomy): domain Bacteria; phylum Pseudomonadota; class Gammaproteobacteria; order Burkholderiales; family JBEEJL01; genus JBEEJL01. Next base: position 2,082 of record JBAVRP010000030.1, read on the forward strand.
TGCCGCGCGAGTTCGCGCTTGGACCAGGTCACAGTGGCTTCGTCCGGTGCCATATTCAGGAAACCGGGTTTCGCCACAGTTTCGAACGACAGTGCGCCGAACGCCTTGTTGAAGTGAGCCAGCTCCCAGCATTGCCAGCGCGAAATGTCTGCACGCTTTGCGTCGTCCTTCGGATACAGTGTGTTGGCCGGCGCCTTCGAAGCCAGGTACTGCATGATGGCGTTCGACTCCCACAGCACGAGGTCGCCGTCGCACAGCGTCGGCACCATTCCGTTGGGGTTCAGCGCGAGATACTCGGGTTTCTTCGTTTCGCCCGCGAAGAAGTCCAGATATTCGAATTCTGCGGTGATGCCGAGGTGGTTCAGTACCGCATGCACCTTGCGACAGTTGGGCGAACCAACGACGTAATAGAGTTTCATGGTGCTCCTCTTTGTTGGTTGATTGCGAAGTGCAAGCGATTATACGCAATTGCTTGCATTATGCAAGTATACAATCTAAGCTCGCAATGTGAAAAGGAAATTGCCGCCGCGGCGCTCGGACTGTCCCATTACGTACGCCGTGGACTTCATCGGCGACAAGTGGACGCTTGTCGTTTTGCGTGACCTTATTATCCTGCGCAAGAGGCAGTTTCGCGACTTTCTCGCATCGGATGAGAAGATCGCCTCGAATATCCTTTCAAGCCGTCTGAAGCTGCTTGAAGCCGCGGGAATGGTTACCCGTCGTCGCGACCCTGAGCACGCCCGCCAGGTGATATACGAACCCACCGAAAAGGGGTTCGACCTGCTGCCTTTGATGCTTGAGATGGTGCGCTGGAGCGCCAAGTACGATTCGCGCACGGCCGCACCCCCCGCCCTCGTCCGCCGCATAACTGAAAACCGCGATGCTTACATTGCGGAAATAAGATCATGGGAAAAGGGAGCGGGACGCATGGCCACGAGCAGTTCTAAGACTCACATGACCGACAAAAAGCTACGAGCGTTCGTACGGGAGGTGACTGCGACGCTGCTAGAGGGCAAACCCCACCGGACTCCCGGACTTGGCACATTTGCAACGTGTACTCGAAGAGCATCGGAAGGTCGAGCCACCTGCAAGATGGCTATGTTTCGGGCAAGCGCGGAGCTTCGCGAGTACGCCGCCGGCGGGCCGCCACCTGTCGTCTCCGGGCCTCACGCCGAGGCGGCGACCGTAATCATTGAGGCCATGCAAAGCGAAATGGGTGTTGATGTGCTACTTCTTGGTCGCATGGCTGTGGTGCCGGTCCCTGGAAAGAAACCGAAGCTGATCTTTCATGGTGCCAAAGAACTCAATGACGTGCTCGCAGCCTCGTTATAGATCAGATATTCGGTTCGATTGATCGCGCTACTGGCCCAGCCATCGATAGGTGCCGATAGACCTCGATAGTCTTCGAAAGCCCCCTACTCCCACTCGATCGTCGCTGGCGGTTTCCCCGACACATCATAGACCACGCGATTAATGCCGCGCACTTCGTTGATGATGCGGTTGGAAGCTTTGCCGAGCAAAGTGTAGGGCAACTCGGCCCAATGGGCGGTCATGAAATCGCTGGTGACGACGGCGCGTAGCGCGATGACGTAATCGTAGGTGCGGCCGTCGCCCATGACGCCGACCGATTTCACCGGCAAAAATACCGCGAACGCCTGCGAGGTTTTTTCATACCAACCTGCGTTGCGCAATTCTTCGATGAATATTGCGTCAGCACGGCGCAATAAATCGGCGTATTCTTTTTTCACTTCACCGAGTATGCGCACGCCGAGCCCGGGGCCGGGGAACGGATGGCGATACACCATGTCGTGGTGCAGGCCCAGCGCGACGCCCAGTTCGCGCACTTCATCTTTGAAAAGTTCACGCAGCGGTTCGAGCAATTTCAGCTTCATCGTATCGGGCAAACCGCCGACATTGTGGTGCGATTTGATGGTGTGGGCTTTTTTGGTTTTCGCGCCGGCGGATTCGATCACGTCGGGGTAAATCGTCCCCTGCGCCAGCCATTTAGCATTGGGCAGTTTTTCCGATTCTCTCTGGAATACTTCAACAAATTCACGGCCGATGATTTTGCGTTTTTGTTCCGGATCGGTCACGCCGGCGAGGTGGCGCAAGAATTCATTGGTCGCATCAACGTGTATCACCTTCACGCCAAGATGGTCGGCGAAAGTCTGCATCACTTGTTCCGCCTCCTTCAATCTCAGCAGGCCGGTATCGACGAACACACAGGTCAATTGCTTGCCGATGGCTTTGTGTATCAGCGCCGCGGCAACAGACGAATCGACGCCGCCGGATAAACCGAGTATCACTTCGTCATTGCCGACTTGCGAACGGATTTTACCGATGGCTTCATCGACGTAATCGGGCATATTCCAATCCGACGCAAGGCCGCAAATATCATGCACGAAGCGCGACAGAATCGCTTCGCCTTGCAAGGTATGCGTCACTTCGGGGTGAAATTGCAGTGCGTAAAATTTGCGCGCTTCGTCCGCCATGCCGGCGATGGGTGTGGCGGCGTTGGAAGCAATGATTTTAAAACCCGGCGGAATCTGCGTCACTTTGTCGCCGTGGCTCATCCATACATCGAGCATGCCGAAACCTTCGGCGGTGCGGCGGTCTTCGATGTCGCGCAGTAATTCGCTGTGGCCGCGGGCACGGATTTCCGCGTAACCGAATTCGCGCACCAAGCCGTTTTCCACTGCGCCGCCCAATTGCGCCGCCATGGTTTGCATGCCGTAACAAATGCCCAGCACCGGCACACCGATTTCGAATACGGCTTGCGGCGCGCGCGGCGAAATATTTTCCGTCACGGAATTCGGGCTACCGGAAAGAATAATTCCCAGCGGCGCAAAATCACGGACGAATTGATCGCTGACGTCATAAGGATGCAATTCGCAATACACTCCGCATTCGCGCACGCGCCGTGCGATTAATTGCGCGTATTGCGAGCCAAAATCAAGGATGAGGATTTTCTTATGGTTCATGCCGTTCAATAGAAAAAATTAAGGGCGGTTAAAAGGCCGCCCTTATTGGCTACAAAAAATTCATATTAATCAATGTGATAGTTGGGGGCTTCTTTGGTGATTTGCACATCATGTACGTGCGATTCGCGTATACCCGATGATGTGATTTCAACAAACTCGGCACGTTTGCGCATGTCATCTATAGTCGGACTACCGAGATAACCCATGCTCGCGCGCAGACCACCCATGAGTTGGTGTATCACGGCGACCACGCTGCCTTTGTAGGGCACGCGTCCCTCGACGCCTTCCGGAACCAGTTTATCAGTGTTGTTTTCCGCGTCCTGAAAATAACGGTCACTGGAGCCCTGCGCCATTGCGCTGAGAGAACCCATGCCGCGATAGGTTTTGTACGAGCGCCCCTGGAATAATTCGATTTCACCCGGCGCTTCTTCGGTGCCAGCGAACAAGCCCCCCAGCATCACACTGTTTGCGCCTGCAGCAATGGCTTTGGAAATGTCACCCGAGTAGCGCACGCCGCCATCGGCAATCAAGGGCACGTCGGAGTTTTTCAAGCCTTCGGCGACGTTTTCGATGGCGCTGATTTGTGGCACGCCGACACCGGCGACAATCCGCGTGGTGCAAATGGAGCCTGGGCCTATGCCGACTTTTACGCCGTCTGCCCCGTGATCGACCAGGGCTTTCGCACCCGATGCCGTGGCGACGTTACCGCCTATCACTTCGATCTGCGGAAAATTCTTCTTCACCCATTTCACCCGGTCGAGCACACCTTGCGCGTGGCCGTGGGCGGTATCGACTACGATCACGTCCACCCCCGCCTCCACCAGCGCGGCGACGCGTTCATCGGTGCCTTCGCCCACACCCACCGCCGCGCCTGCGCGCAAACGCCCATGGGTGTCTTTGCACGCAAGCGGATGTTCGCTTGACTTGAGAATATCTTTTACCGTAATCAGGCCGCGCAATTCGAATTTGTCGTTGACTACCACGACGCGCTCGATACGATGTTTGTGCATCAGCGCCTTGGCTTCTTCCAGCGGCGAGCCTTCCTTGACGGTGATGAGTTTTTCTTTCGGTGTCATGATCGCTTTTACGGGCGCGTCGAGTTGGGTCTCAAAACGCAAATCGCGGTTAGTGACTATGCCGACGACCTTTTTGTCATCGAGAACTGGCAAACTGGAAATCTTATGCTGGCGCGTCAACGCGATTACATCGCGCACTGTCATATCCTGCGAAATCGTCACCGGCTCTTTCACCACGCCTGACTCGAAACGTTTCACCTGCGACACCTGCTTGGCCTGGGCTTTGGCGGTCATGTTTTTATGGATAATGCCAATGCCGCCCTCTTGCGCCAGGGCAATGGCCAGGCGCGATTCAGTCACGGTATCCATGGCGGCCGACAGCAGGGGAATATTGAGTTTAATGTTTCGGGTCAGGCGGGTGGCGAGACTGACATCGCGCGGCAAGACTAACGAATGCGCGGGAATGAGCAGGACATCATCGAAAGTGAGGGCTTTTTGGACTAAGCGCATGAAAATCTTTCGTTCACAAAGAAGCATTATACGAAACCCACCCTCTTACCGCAAATCGCTGAAAATCCATGATTTTTGGTTAAATTTGTGATGCATCCCATTGACTTATGAGGGAATTATGTTAAGGTTCAACGTGTATTTTTATGCCCGGTCAACCAGCAAATGTTTGGAGAGTTGCTTGTGCAGATGCGGCTTACCCCTCAAAATCACTGACTATTCTGATGAAAACGAGCCGTATCGGATTTTCAACTCATCCAAGAGGCAATATTCATGCATAAATCCCTTATTCTGATTGCGCAGACTTTCATCTTTATAGCTCTACCCGTTGCTGTTTCTGCGGATATTTTCCAATGGAAAGACGATGACGGAAAAACCCAGTATTCCGACCAGCCTCCGTCGGACCGGCCAGCGCGTCTGGTAAAGACGGGTGTGACGGCCCCAACCGTTGCCGAAAAATCGGAGACTGCCTCCGAGGAGAAAACTGAGAAAAAAGGCCCGAAAAGCCTGGAAGAAAAAGCCCAGGAATCGCGCAAGCGCAAAATCGAAACCGAAAAAGCCGAGAGGGAAGCGGTGGGGAAAACAGCGGAAAAAAAAGCCAGCTGTACCCAGGCACGCGACCAGATGAAGACGCTTGAAGAAGGCGGGCGCATTTATAAGCGGGATGAAAAAGGCGAGAAGAATTATCTGGACGACAAAGCTTTGGTCAAGGAAATGTCCGATGCCAAGGCCAATGTCAGCAAATATTGTAGTTAGTTGAATTGTTAAAAATTTAATAAAATCAAATAGTTATATGGACATGGCTCCTATGGCAACACATGCGAAGGTTCTGCTGAGTTTGGTGTTCGCCTTGGGGGCTAACAGTGCATTTGCGCTTGGCTTGGGCGAAATCGATCTGCGCTCTTATCTAGGGCAGCCTCTTGACGCCAGGATCCCGGTCTTGGCTGGCGCAGACGAGCCGCTGGACGACAGTTGTTTCAAACTGGTCAATGGCGCCGTAACCAGCGACACCGGCCATTCAACGCCGGCGAAATTGTCGTTCCAGCAGGTCGGACGCAATAATATTCTACAAATTCGCACTGCCGCTTTCGTGCCGGAGCCGGCGGTGCGTATCCAGATTGAAATCAGTTGCGGCAATGTGAGCCGGATTTCCCGCGAATACACTTTACTGCTGGATCCGCCGGAATACGCCGCTTCACGCATAGACCTGCCGTCGAAACCGGTCGCGTCTGGCCAGCAAGCCACGACGATGACACAGCCTCAGTCCATCATTCAGGACGCGTCGAGCGGTGCGTCTGCGCAAATTTCCGCCGATGCCGGGCTTGCTCCTATTTATGGCGTGAACTCGACTGCGTCCGTGACATCAGCTGCCGGCCAAAGCGTTACTCCGCGTAAAATACGCAAAGCGCCGACTGAAACTTCTGCTCCTGTCGCCAAAGCGCCGGCACGCATTAGGCCGCGCCCTTCCGCGCCAATACCACGGCCCGCGTATAAACCTTCTGCGGAAATAACGGCCCCGGTTGAAAAAACGCCTGCGCCCGCTGCTGTTGCGTCGATTGCAAAAGAAGCGCCCGGCGATGGCTTCCGTCTCAAATTGTCGTCGACAGAAATGAATCTCGCGCTGACAAAAACCGTTACCGAATCAGATCGCCAGCGTTTGCGGGCGCGGCAACTGCTGCTGGAAAATCAGTCCGACGACCAGACCGCAACCATACTGTCGATGAAAAACAGCATTGCGGAAATGGAAAAGCAATTGGCCGAGTTGCGCAGACAAATGGCGGCACAAAAAGGCGCCCCTGTGGGCAATGTAGTCGGCATGCCCGATTTGGCCGTTGCCGCGCCGGGTACGACGACGCCACCTGTCCCGACGGGAGCAGCGCCCGCCATTGAGCCTGCAAAATCCGCTGCAATCTCAATTCCCATTGCCAAACCTTTGCCGGCCAAACAAGAGCCCGGATTCTCCCTCGCCGATTGGACCAAGCCTGCTCTGGCTGCAAGTCTCGGTGCGTTGCTGCTCATTTTCGGCGTCAATTACTGGCGTAACCGTGGTAGCAAGGAAACCGCTTACAAGGATTTATATGCTGATAGCACAAACAAGTTAAAAGCGCCGGTACCGGCGGTCGGGCAATTTGACGAAAACAAATTATTTGAAGACGGCCAAGATGACGATGACCTGGAAGAAATTCTGCTTCCCGAAGATGCCCAGGAAAATGCCAAAACCAAGGCTCTCGATTTGCCCGTATCTGCTACGACCTTAAGCGACCCGCGCTACATGATCGATGTGCAGGCACCCGACTCATTCAAATTGGCTTACTTGCGCGAGCGCTTCCCGGAAATCGCGCAAGGTAGCTTGCGCCTGGACAAACCCGATTCACTGATACACGCCGCCCGCCTGTATTATCAAGAAGATAATAATTCGGCCAAGGCGGCGGAATTACTGGAATACGCTATTGGCGAATATCCCAACGAAGTCCGCCCCTGGCTGGCGGTGTTCGAAATTTACCGTCTGGAAAACCGTACGGCTGATTTCGCTAATCTGGCGCAACGATTCAAACCAAAATTCGAACATGGTGGCTATTGGCCCAAAGTTCAGGCCATTGGCCGCCAGATCGATCCGCAAAATCCGCTGTATATCGCCGAAGAATTTCATGGGGATGAAAATGGTGATACCGCGATTTCGGCGGAGGCTGAAAACTGGCTTAACACCCCGCTTGATTTCACCCAGGACTTGCTGGGCAATGAACTGCGCGACGCCCTCTTAAGTGGAGACGGCTCACCCTCCGCGGCCGGTGCTCCCGCTCAACACACTTTGAAACCGGGCGAATTGTCATTGTCGCCCGAAGGCAAAAAGCCGGTTTGATCCTTTCATGAATGCTTCACCTACTTCGTCTCTTCCGAGCGACCCGGTCGCCGCCCTCGCCCCTGTCAGCCTGTGGGTGGCCCGCCTAGGCAGTCTCGATGGTCCCAATGCACGCATCACCCTGCTGCAAGCTCTGCGTTCACTCAACCGTGGCAATCTCGCGCCCGATATTCTCACTACGCTGATGCAATTGGATGAGCAATGTCAATCCATTTTGGATAAGGCCGAGGCACGAATGAAAACCAGCGGCCACGACATCATGGCGGAAAGTGCCCTGAGCCGCGACATGCAAAACATCTATCAGGAATTCGCCAACGCATACAAACGATTCATTGATGATTATCTCACCCAATCCGCCGACAGCACTGCGGTGCCAGAGCGAATCAAGGAAATCACCGCCCGCAGCATTCACTGTCATTGCGGTATCGCAAGCTGGACCTTTTTCCTGAGCGAAGCCTTGCCGGAATCGTTCTGGCGGCAACTGCATTCTCTCTATTTGTTTGCCGAGCAGAACGCGTTCGAAACCAAAACACTGGCCTGGTACGACGGGTATCCCACCAGCGTCTCCAACGTTTACATGCGTACGCTGTTTCTCGACATGTTCAATACCGGCAATCTCACGCCGCAGCAGATTTCCATAGCCGACAAACGCCTGCAAGATTGGTGCGGTGAGATGAGGCTGGAACGCGACTATGTCAATGGCAAACATCAACACTATGTCAACACGGCCGAACCCTCCGGCTTGCACAAAATTTCCGGCATTGAGCCGTTGCAAATGCCAAGCATGCGCTATCTGGATACGGGAAGGCTCGGCACCCATATCGCCCACGCAAAAATGGCCATCCGCGACGGCAACCCGGATACCAGCCTTGGATTTAACCTCAGCGAATTCCCGGTAGGCGAATATATTGATCTGCTGGATAAATTGGCGCGCGTTTGTCCGCCGCCAGGCGGCGAAGGCGCGCAGCGCCTGCACGACCGGGCACGCTCCAAAGCATTGTCGGTGGAATTGAAGTTCGGCATGGACCAGGTGATGGATGCCATTCGCAACCGCTCGACGAATCCTTTCAGCAATATGAAAGCAGAGCATCTCACTCTCGACAGAAATGAAGAAGCTGATATCAAAATGTTCGGCTTTGTCACTGATCGCACGCGCCTGACGAAAATCGATACAGCCGCGGCTCTTTCCACCGAGACCAGCTCGCCCTTCAGGCTGCACGACCACAGCATAACCGGCTTTGGCGTAACTACAGACAAAAACACGTCCCATACGGTAGCGCTCGGCGCCATCGTCGCCATCAGGACCACGGGCGACCCGCAGTGGAAAGTGAGCATGGTAGTGCGCAAAGTCCCCCACACCGACGATCATGTGTTAATAGGCATTGAACTCATATCGTCCACGCCCATCCCCGTCACGCTGGAGGTTTACGATCCGGATTTTCCCGTCGATCAATCGGATAAATCAGTTGACGCCCTGTTTCTCCCCGCCCAACCCGGCAAAGCGGATAGCCTGTTGATCCGTACCGGACAATATTCATCCAACACGCGGCATAAACTTATCACCAACAAAGGTGCTTTCATCATTCGCCTGAACCGCGTGATCAAACAAGGCAGCCATTGGGTGGCGGCGGGGCTTGAGGTAGTGTCGAAGCTGCAATCTTAATCAGGGCTGCCTGCGTTTTTTTGCTGAGACCCTCGTGCGACGCGCTTCTTTCGGGTCGGCAATTAGCGCCCGATAAATTTCCACCCTGTCGCCCTCACGCAATCCTGTATCCAGGCTCGTAAGCTTGCCGAAAATACCTACGCGATTTTTGCGCAAATCTATTTCCGGAAATTCGTCCAACAACTTTGAAGCTATTATCGCTTCGGCGACTGCCGATCCAGGCCTGAGTTGTACGTGCGCGATGATCTGTTTTTCCGGCAATGCATAACAGACTTCGATATTGATTACAGTGGTCATGTGTCCACCGAACCCTGCAGTTCGTCGGCACGCTGCAAAAACGCTTCGACAAAAGTATTCGCTATGTAATGGAACACCGGTCCAAATAATTTCTCCAGCAAGCGATTCGAAAACTCATATTCAAGATCAAATTCAATCCGGCACGCTTCGGCAGACAGCGGCTTGAAATGCCAATGCCCCACCATGTGTTTGAACGGCCCGCTCTCCAACTCGATGTGCATCCACTCGTGCCCCACTTTGCGGTTGCGCGTAGCGAAGCTCTGCTTAATGCCGTGATAATCGATTTTAATCACGGCATGGGTCATCTCGTCGTTGCGGCCGACAACCTCGGTGCCGCCGCACCAGGGCAGGAATTCCGGATATTTTTCCACCGCATCCACTAGCCGAAACATGGTCTCCGCCGGGTGGGATACGAGCATGGATTTTTTTACTTGTGCCATGGCTTTGAATGTTTGAAAAGTTTGTTGGGTAAAGCTGATAAAATAACCTATTGTCTGACAAAACTCACGACTTGTTTATTCCCGCCTCATGAGCATTGCCCAAAACAAAAAAGCCTTTCACGATTATTTCATCGAGGAAAAATACGAAGCCGGCATTGCGCTTGAAGGCTGGGAAGTCAAAGCCATCCGCGCGGCGCGGGCGCAACTCAAGGAAGCCTACGTCATCATCCGCAACGGCGAACTATTTATCATCGGCTGTCACATAAGCCCGTTGCTCACCGCTTCCACGCACATTACGCCCGACCCGGTGCGCACGCGCAAACTGCTGTTGCACAATGAAGAAATCGGCAAGCTGATCGTCAAAGTTGAGCGCGCCGGCTACACCATTGTCCCGCTCAATCTGCATTTCAAGAAAGGTCGCATCAAACTTGAAATCGGCCTCGCCAAGGGCAAAAAACAGCACGACAAACGCGATACCGAAAAAGATCGCGAGTGGCAGCGCGAAAAACAGCGGGTGATGAAGACCAATGCAAAAAGTTGAATTTAATCAATTAGTTAAAATAATTATTGTATGGCAATAAAACCCGGCAGTGCGGGCATATACTAATTCCCGTCCACTCGTTACGATAACGCGATCATTCATCAAAAGGCGTTCCTGTCATGAAATATCTCGATATGTTCAAACTCGATAACAAAGTGGCTTTCGTCACCGGCGGGTCGCGCGGACTGGGGCTGGAGATTGCCGAAGCCTTGCGCGAAGCGGGCGCGAAGGTCGCGCTTATGGCGCGGCGCGAAGCGTATTTCGCCGAAGCGCTCGAATCAATTCCCGACGCACTGTGCATCATTGGCGATGTGTCGTCGGAAGACGACGTGAAGCGCGCGGTGGCAGAGTGCGAAGCCAACCTCGGTGCGGTGGATATCCTGGTCAACGCTGCAGGTATTTCGTGGGGCGCGCCGGCGGTTGAGATGCCGGCGGAAAAATTCCGCCAGGTCATGCAGGTGAATGTCGACGGCTCGTTTTACGCAGCCAAAGCCGTCGCGCCGGGCATGATCAAAAAGGGCTACGGAAAAATCATCAACATCGCGTCGGTCGCCGGTATCAAAGGCGAACCGGCTGATGTGCTCGATGCAGTCGGTTACAGCAGCAGCAAAGCCGCGGTCATCGGCATGACGCGCGATCTCGCCAACAAATGGGGCAAGCACGGCATACGTGTCAACGCCATCGCGCCGGGATTTTTTCCGACCAAGATGACGGAAAAAGTCATCCCGCGAATCACGGAGCGATTACAGGAACACAACCCGCTCAAGCGCGCCGGCAAGCCGGGTGAATTGGGCGGCGCGGGATTATTTCTCGCCAGCGCGGCGTCCGATTATGTCAACGGCCACACGCTGGTCGTCGATGGCGGCGGAGTCGCCTGATGCACGAGCAATTCATCGGGACCATGGCGGTGCACGATAAGCACCGCTTCGACATCGCCGCGCTGGAAAAATATTTGCGCAGCCATGTCGAAAGTTACAATGGCCCGCTGACGGTCGAGCAATTCAAAGGCGGCCAATCGAATCCCACTTTCAAGCTCATCACGCCGCAAAAAAAATATGTCATGCGCGCCAAGCCGGGACCAGCGGCGAAGTTATTGCCGTCTGCGCACGCGGTAGACCGCGAATACCGTGTGCTCACGGCTCTTTATGGCAGCGACGTGCCGGTGCCGAAAACCTGGGCTCTGTGTGAAGACGAAAACATCATCGGTCGCGCGTTTTACATCATGGATTGCATCGACGGCCGCGTGTTGTGGGATCCCACCCTGCCCGGCTTTTCAAATAGCGAACGTAGTACGGTATATGACGAAATGAACCGCGTCATCGCCGCACTGCATAAAGCCGATTACGCCAGAATCGGCTTGGCCGATTACGGCAAACCGGGCAATTATTTCGCCCGCCAGATTGCGCGTTGGAGCAAACAATATAAAGCGTCGGAAACGGAAAAAATCGAAGCGATGGACAAGCTCATCGAATGGCTGCCGCAGAATATTCCGACCGACGAGGAGTCGAGCATTGTTCACGGCGATTACCGCCTCGACAATATGATCTTCCATCCGACCGAGCCGAAAATCCTGGCGATTCTCGACTGGGAACTTTCCACGCTCGGCCACCCGTTAGCGGATTTTTCCTATCACTGCATGACCTGGAATCTTTCCGCCGAAGAATTTCGCGGCATGGCGGGCGTCGATTTAACCAGCCTCGGCATTCCCACGCAGGACGAATACGTCGCCATGTATTGCCGGCGCACCGGTCGCAGCAAAATCGACAACTGGGATTTTTACATGGCGTACAACATGTTCCGCCTCGCCGGCATTCTGCAAGGGATCATGGGCCGCGTCGTCGATGGCACGGCGGCGAGTTTGCAAGCCGCCGAATCGGGCAAGCGCGCACGCCCGATGGCCGAAGCCGGGTGGCGCCAAGTAGAAAAAATACTGTTGCAAAAGTAGTTGTAACTATTTGTTTTAATTTAATAATTAATTAACGGAGCTAAAATGGATTTCGCCTACTCGCCAAAAGTTAAAGACCTGCAATCGCGTCTCAATGGATTCATGGAAAAAAATATTTATCCGAACGAACAGCTGTTCCACGATCAGGTAGCGCAAGGCGATCGCTGGCAACCGACGGAAATTATCGAAGAATTGAAAACCAAAGCGCGCGCTGAAGGATTGTGGAATTTATTTTTACCTGAATCGCCGCGCGGCGCTGGCCTGACCAATCTGGAATACGCGCCGTTGTGCGAAATAATGGGCCGCTCGCCAATTGGGCCGGAAGCATTCAACTGCTCTGCCCCGGACACCGGCAACATGGAAACCATCGAGCGTTACGGCAACGACGAACATAAAAAGCAATGGCTCGCGCCCCTGCTCGAAGGCAAAATCCGTTCTGCGTTTTGCATGACCGAGCCGGCCGTCGCCTCAAGTGATGCGACCAATATCGAAAGCAGCATCGCGCGCGACGGCAACGATTACGTCATCAACGGCACCAAATGGTGGAGCTCGGGCGCGGGCGACCCGCGCTGCAAGATTCTTATCTTCATGGGCAAAACCAACCCCGAAGCGCCGCGCCACTCGCAGCAATCGATGGTGTTGGTGCCGATGGACGCCAAGGGCATCCACGTCAAACGCTTCCTGCCCGTGTTCGGCTACGACGACGCGCCGCATGGCCACATGGAAATCGATTTCAAAAATGTGCGCGTGCCGGTAACCAATATTCTGCTCGGCGAAGGCCGCGGATTTGAAATTGCCCAAGGCCGCTTAGGCCCCGGACGCATACACCACTGCATGCGCTTAATCGGCCTCGCAGAGCGCGCGCTGGAGAAAATGTGCCGCCGCGCCAAAACCCGCGTTGCTTTCGGCAAACCTGTGTCGGAGCAAGGCGTCACACTCGAGCGCATCGCCGAATCGCGTATCCTCATCGACCAGGCGCGCTGGCTCACGCTGAACGCCGCCTACATGATGGACACCGCAGGTAACAAATTCGCCAAAGCCGAAATCGCCATGATCAAAGTCGCCGCGCCCAACATGGCGCTGCAGGTTATCGACTGGGCCATGCAAGTCCACGGCGCAGCCGGTGTCTGCGACGACTTCGGCCTCGCCCAAGCCTACGCACATGCACGCACACTACGCCTGGCCGACGGCCCGGATGAAGTGCATCGCAATGCGATTGCGAAATTGGAGTTGGGGAAATATCTATAAATAAAATGTAGCCTGGATGGAGCGTAGCGGAATCCGGGTTTCGTTGATTCATATTCCCAGGACTGCGCGAAGCTTCATCCGGCTACAGTTGATATTGATTAAAATCTTCAATGGAGTTCGATAATGCAAATTGATTGGGCGGTAGTAGCCGCAACACTTTTAGGACCGATCTTCGCCGTTTGGGCTTCCGAATGGAGGCAGGCTCGGCGTGCTAAGCATGAGCGTAAGGAATGGGTATTCCGCACTCTGATGAGTACTCGTGCAGCGAGACTTCGTATTGAGCATGTTTCCGCAATAAACCAAATCGACTTTGCCTTTCCTCGTAAATCCTGTGCAGATGTTCAAGATGCATGGGGTTTATACCGGCAGCAATTGAGACATCCTGACGCATTTTCAGAAGATAATGCTGTGAATAAAGCATGGCAAACAAAAGCAAACGAATTGCTTGCCAAACTATTACATAAAATGGCAATAGATTTGAAGATTCCATTTTCAGAAACTGAGATAACAGATAACTCTTATTACCCTGACGCATATGTGAATGACGAACTTATGAACCAGGAAACAAAACATTTAGTCCTCCAAGTTCTCAGAGATGGACGGCCTATCAACATCAGGCCAATTGTTGATGGCAAGCAACCTTAAGAAGCGCAAGTTTTAAGGAGGGCAAAGAGCAGCTTGCCCACGCTACAAAAATTATTCTACTGACGAGCCAAACAAAGTAAAAACGGACTTCCTTGGAAGTCCGTTTTTTTGAATCGCCATCACGTATTCAATCATCAATGCAACTTACGCCTGCGCAACTGTATCAACGCGCCCCCCGCTAATAATAGCAACATTGGATCAAACGGTGCATCACTACCAGCCAAGACACAACCTCCTCCACCACCTCCGCTAGACGAAGGCACAGGTGTCGGCGCAGGGGTGGGTGTTGGCGTTGGCGTTGGTGTTGGCGTTGGTGTTGGCGTTGGTGTTGGTGTTGGTGTTGGTGTTGGTGTTGGTGTTGGTGTTGGTGTTGGCGTTGGCGTTGGCGTTGGTGTTGGCGTTGGTGTCGGCGCAACAGTTGAAACTCCGCTCAAAGCTATTTGAACTGTTATTGGCTTTCCATCCGTCGTAATGGTCAAAATACCAGACTGCGTTCCTAATGTAGTCGGCAAGAATGTTACATTGAAAGTCGCAGATGATCCGCGCGGAATCAGGCCGTTGGTCAAATTAGTTCTGAAAGCCTGTGCATTATCGATACTCAAACTGGTAATGGAGACATCGCTATTACCTGTATTGGATAAATTAAACTGAAGGGCTTTGCTACTCGATTGCACTACAGAGCCAAAATCAATTTGGGTAACATTTGGTGAAATGTTCCCAGTAAGTACGCGCGCACCTGCACGATGCATAATGGCTGCTGTTGCCGCATTCGGATTGAGTTCAATCGCCGTCGTACTGGTTGGGGCACCTGTTGTAGCGACTGGAATGCGGTAAGCTTTCCTACCTTTAGTAGCGTCCGGCGCAATAAGCGTTATGAAGTCATCATTACCCCAAAAGCTCGGGAGGCTACCGGTGTTCAACCCATTGCTTCCAAGATTAAACACACGATGAGGTGTTTGGTGCTCTAAGTCAAAAGAATAGACAGAATAATTTACATTGGCAGGGTCTCGAAAGTCATTGACGTCAAACGCAATGACGTTTCGGTTATTGGTCGCAAAGACTGGGTTGCCGATATCAAGTCCTGGGTCTTGGCTAGGGATCAAATATTGCAATTGACGCGTCAAAATATCTGATCGGCCGATGGTCCAATAACGGTAACCGCCACTTGTTGGCGTGCAAGCATTACTGGGTAACGATATGCAATTGAGGGCATCGAAAATGATATAGCGGCCAGCGTAATCAAAATTCAGCGAGTCAGCAAACAGTACTGTGTTCTGCGCAGCCGCTCCGCTCTGGTAGTTTTCCGATGTCAAGGTAATATCAAAATTACTTGCCCCCGAAGCATCGCTCAAATCCAGAACATGGATATGATTATCCGTAACGCTAGTAGTAGTAAAAGCGAAATAACGAAAGTCTGGCGATATAGCGATACTGTTATATGCCCCAGTCGTTGTTATGGTATTTCTGCTAATGAGATTGAATGTAGCAGGGTCAAACTCCGTCACTTGTATATTCCCAGCAGTATCAAGATACAAAATATCAGTCAACGTCTGGTTACTTGCGTTTTTATACGATATGACTGCAGGTCGCTTATGTGCCACATTGAGAGCCACCGAGTTAGCAGGGCCTCTAGTATTTGTCGCGTCGTAACCTGCAAACGGCACCGCCATTTTTTGAACATAGATGTCATACGATTCTGAAGAGGGTACAAACGGGATGATTGGTTTGGTCAGGTACACCATCAAGTCGCTACCGGCGGCAGAATCTGTTGATGTTGGCGTAGATGGTGGGTTGATATTGTCCGTAACTTCCACCAAGTCCCACGCCTTGGCCACAGCCACTTCGTCGCCAGGAAATAAATCTTTTGCTGCTTGAATCGTTGCGCGGCGCGCGTCAATGAATTGCGACGATTGCACAAGATAGGTCGTCAGAGCGCGGTAGTAAATTTTTTCGGTATGCGCGCGACCAATGCTTGTGCCGAGGCCTTCTGCAGTAAGCCCTTCTGCAATCAAATACGCTGCGCGATTCGGTATGCCACTATTGACGTGTACCCCACCATTATCTCCTGCTTTTGTCTGAGGCAATCGTTGATAATCACTCATTTTCGTCGGCTGCGGATCTTGACTAAGCCCAGGATTTGCCAAACTACGAAGGTAAAAAGGCGCTTTTTTTACGCAGCCGTCGCCAACTGTCCACTTTCTACCGTCCACAATGGCACCAAATACGTCAGCGAATGATTCGTTTAATGCCCCGCTCTGATTTTGGTAAATCAAACCTGCAGAATTCTGTATGACGCCATGAGTCATCTCATGGGCGGCCACGTCGAGACACGCAGCTAAATTGCTAAATGTTGTACCTCCGTCTCCATAAAACATATTTGTACCATCCCAATATGCCTGGTCTAGATTTTGTCCAACATGGATTACCGCTTGCAGCGTTCCATTTTTGTCATCAATACTATTTCTGCCGTGCGTATTTTTATAGTAGTCATAGACTCTTCTCGTGTTATATGCGGCACTAACAGCCGCAGGATCCCATATGTTAAGTGAACTAGTAATCACGAAGTTAACTGGATCTAGAGTATTCCCCGCAGTCTCGATAAATGTATCGCTACGCGGATTGCCCGCTATCAACGAAGCAACCGGATCGTAGTTCACACCATCGGCAGCAGCACTTGGAGTAGTCGGATCAATCAAGTAGAACCCTCCATTGGCTGACCAAGCGGTAAAGCTGCGCTGCACTCCATTCAAATCGGTGCCACTTGCAGTTACTACTGCACTTTGAATATTATCAATGCGATCAATTACCTTGCCGGTTTTGGCATCGACAAAATGAATCCAGTTTTGGTTTAACGCGGGCTTGGTCACTACTTTATACGCCAACGTCATCGCACCCTTCTCGGCGGTATGGATGACTAATTCGCTAACGGGTGCTGGCATTTTATTCACGCCCAAACCGAGATCTTTGAACACGGCGCTCTGCGCGGCATCAATCGTAATACTGGGGCGAGTTTCGATTGCGCTCGGTGTCGGTTCGTGACGGCCTTGCAGCAAGGTGACTTCGCGTTGGCCGTCCATGTGTACCAGCAACTCTTTGCCGAATAACGGAATGCCCTTATAGGTTTGCTGAAAACGCAAATGGGTGTGGCCGTTGGCTTCAATATTTTCGCGCGTGAGTTTTACTTCGGCACTGGGGTCGTCCATTTTCAACAGCGCGCGATTATCAGCGAGGAATTTTTTGGCCAGCGTGTGCGCGGTCTCCTTTTGTACAACAACTTCTTTTTTCGCTACAGAACTTTTAGGCAGCGAGAGATGGGAGATCGTGCCATTACGCTGGTCAAAATGCGCTTCGACTCCGCCGCTTGCTTGATGGGCGTTGTTCAGTGCGCGAACTTGCGCGTGTTGCTCGGCGTTGACGTGCGAAGCTGCGGCAGTAACTGTCGGCGCGGAGACAGTTTGTGTGCGCGTATATAACTCCCGCAATTTGCCGCCCAGATTATCCGCCTGCCGCAAAGATTCGACATGTGCGCGAGGCGCAACACGATTGGCTTTTTGTTGCCACCCAGTTTCGCGTGTAGAGCGGTATTTTGTCATTTCCGATAATTTCGCCGCATGTTGTTCAGCGGTTAACGAAAAACTTTTCTGTCGATTCGGTTGCGGCGTATCCGTTGCAGAAAATCCCGCGAGAAAAACTACTGAAGTAATCACTGCACCATTAAGTAATATTTTTGATTTGCGCGACTTATTCATTTCGTTCTCTCTCCGACTATTGAGTTTCACAAGATTTAATTTTGGCTGGGCGACGCTGAAATCTGATTCAACACCAAACCCGTTTCTGCATCAACAAACACCATGGTTCGACGCAAACTCTTCATAATGGTGATCATATGTACCAGACGTGGCGCGCCATCATGCATATAAACGTATAACTGGCTGTCCTGCGCTTTCCCACCTTCTCCCACCGCACTTGCCGCAGTATTAATAGCGATGGTCTTAGCCAATTTCGGTTCGACCGAAATTTTTTGCGTGATTGGTTGAATACTGCCGGTGGTTGATGTCGCTACATTGTCAGCATTCAAATGAACGAGGAGGAGTTGCCCCCACACCGGCACACCGTAATAACTCTGTTGAAAGCGAATGTGCTTTTGCCGCAAGTCATCGACGCGCTCACTTAAAAACGTCAATTCCTTGCAAGGATCGGTGACGCGATGCGCACCTGGGTTTGCTTTTAGATACGCTAGTGCTTGGCCTAAGTATTTAGCTTGATCCGGCTGTTGCGAAGTTTTGGCAGCGCAGAGATTGTCGGCGAGCAGGATAGAGTTGTCGGTGACACAGGCGGTTAAGATGGGCAACACAAACAACAGCGCAGGTCTGCGCCGACGCGATTTTGATTTTTGCATTTTTATCCTCCCTTGTTTTTCAGTAGCTTATAGGACTTCTTCGCCTTCTGTAATAAGGATTGTGTAAATCTTAGCCAAATCAAATCCGGCAAAAAAACATAAGTATTTGATTATACTTAATAAATTATAATCCCGCGTAGCGTGCGCGGTGCGCACATTTTTATTTTATCTGCAATGGATTGGTGGGATTGCGCTGATGCAAAATTTCATCAAAGCGCATTTGCACGGAGGGCAGGATACGGGGATGAGTGAGAATATAAAATTTGTCTTCAGCTATCGCAGCAAACACATCGTTGGCCACATCAGCTGCGGTTTTCTTACCCTTGATCAAAGCTTGTTTCAATAATTCATGACGAGCCTGTTGATCAGCAGAAATTTTTTCATTTGGGTTTTGCAAAGTATCAGGACGGTTGCGCGATGATTCACCGATGCCTGTATTGACGTATGCCGGGCATAATACGGCGGCGTGGATTTTCGCACCGACTTCGTTTAGGTCGTGATACAAGGTTTCCGTCAGCGCTACGACGCCGTGTTTGGAAACATTGTACGAGGCCGAAATAGTAGGTGTGAGCAGACCTGCCACTGATGCCGTATTGATGACGTAACATTCGTCGCCTTGCGCCAACATGCGCGGCACGAAAATGCGTATGCCGTGAATTACGCCCCATAAATTGACGCCCAGCTCCCATTGCCAGTCGGCTTCGGTGGTTTCCCACGCTCGTTTGCCGCCCGCGACACCTGCGTTATTGAACAGCAAATGGCAGGCGCCGAATGTTTCGTAGGTTTTGTCGGCGAGGCGTTGTACGTCAGCGGTTTTCGACACATCGCATTTCACGCCGATTACTTCTGCGCCACTAGATTTTATTTCGGAAGTGGCTTGTTGAAGCGTGCGGTCTTCGATATCGGCGATAACGATCTTCATCCCTTCGCGCGCGCACACATCCGCGATGGCACGCCCTAGCCCGCTTGCGCCGCCGGTGATGACGGCTACTTTGCCTTTAAGATTTCTCATTTATTTATCCAGGAATTGTTCAATGATTTCGGCGAGAGCTTCCGGTTGGTCATGGTGCAACATGTGACCGGCATTTTTGATAATAGCTTCGGAATAATATTTCATAGGCTTTTTACGCAACGCAAAAGTAGCGTCGTCTTCTTTAATCCACTTTGCGATCAGATCCGTTTCATCGGCGATCACCCATAGCGTGGGTGCGGTGATCGCGTCCCAGCAGGCAAAGGCTTCTTCGATGCGATATAAAATCGGATTGCTGGTTTTGTGGCGCGGGTCGCTATTCAATACTACGTCGCCATTGGTTAGCGCATGCGACCAATGCCGCGCCAAAAACGCGGCCTTGTCATCGGGCAAGCGCGGGTTAGTTTTTTGCAAGCGCTGTGCGACTTCTGTGAAATTTTTATACGGCCTGAAACTTTGCGTCTCGCGCAATTCATCCAGCCATTTGGTGTATCGCCCGGGCGCTTTGTCCGGCGCGGTGCGGGGCAAACCGAAGCCTTCCAGTGCGATAAGCTTTTTTACTTTCTCCGGCCGCGCGCCGGCGTACAAACCGGCCACGTTGCCGCCCATGCTATGACCAATCAAATTCACAGGTTCGTTCGGCGAATAGTGATGGAGTATCGCGTCCATATCGCCGATGTAATCGGGAAAATAATAACCGTCCTGCGGCCATTCGCTCAGGCCGAAGCCGCGCCAATCGGGGGCAATGACATGCCAATCTTGCTTGAACGCATCGACCAGAAATTGAAACGACGCGCCGACATCCATCCAGCCGTGGAATAAAAATAATTTTGGCAGCGTGGCATCGCCCCACAAATGGACGTGATAGCGCAGCCCGCGGACGGCAATAAATTCCGAATGTGCAATTTTCTCTGGAAGATAAATGGCGGGCAAAGGCAGGTCCACTTCAGGCAGCGCTTTTGGCAATTTGAAAACCCGTACGAGGGAAATGCACGACGACGGTTCCGGCGCGCTCATCCGTGCGGCGAATCGCGATTTCGTCCGG
Source organism: Burkholderiales bacterium (assembly GCA_049695115.1). GTDB lineage: Bacteria > Pseudomonadota > Gammaproteobacteria > Burkholderiales > JBEEJL01 > JBEEJL01. The sequence goes on from JBAVRP010000030.1 coordinate 22,639, forward strand.
TTGCGCGAGCACGAGATCCCCGGCAGTTGGGTCCTGGCCGTAGTCGGCTGGCATGATGGAAACTCTGTCGCCGATGGCTATTCCTTCCGGCAATTCCATCGCCCCGACAACATCGCCCATCGGCACGGCATTTTTCGCCACTGTGATGGCAGCGGCGCTGGACATTTCGTGCGACTCGCCGTGACCGAAGGCTTTGATGCGGTCGAGCCAATCATGCACGCGCGGATAGCGGTCGAGAATATCCGCCATCGGGCCGGCGCGCAAAATAAACCACAGACCGTGATAAAAAGAAAAATCAGCGATGCTTGGACCATCCCCCACGATAAATTTTGCGCCGGTTTCAAATTGTGTTTCCATTTGCCTTAATGTGCTAAGTAAAAATGCTCGCGCCTGGCTGGCATCTGGCCGAACCGTCGGTCCTTTGCGGAATGCTGCGCGATCTTCGCGAAATGCTGTCATTTCAGTTTCATTCAAATGCGCGAATAAAGTTTTCGCGCCAGTCGGTTGCGACGCATGCACGACCCCCGCCATAAACACATGCAAATCGGCCCACGCTGCGGCCGCACTCGCTGCCATTTTGTGTTTCGCGGGGAAAAGTGTCGGGCTATTTTTTATTTCTTCCAACACGCGCGCTATGAGTACGGTGTCGCAATAAATATCCGCGCCGACTTGCAGAATCGGTGTTCTACGATAACCGCCAGTGAGCGCGATGACATCGGGCTTGGGCATGATCGACGGAATGATTATGCTGTTCCACTGCAATTTTTTATAGCCCATGATGAGGCGGATTTTTTCCGCGAAGGGTGACATGGGGTAGTGATGAAGTATGATTTCAGTCATGCTTGTGGCTGTGTTATACGTTATTGATTATATTTACTTTTTTAGCAAAGCAAATCGGGCTGCTCTTTGATGATTCTATTCCATAGCGGCTGAAACTGAAACCAACCGGCGAAGTGCGAACCGACTTGCGAGCAAGTCAGCGATGCGCTTTTATCGTCGATTAAAATCGGTTTACCCGCTGCCTCCGCCAACAGCTGTGCCTGGCATGAACGCTCCATGGTGATAAACCACCACGCCGCTTCATCGACCGTGTGACCGACGGTGAGCAACCCGTGGTTTTGCAATATAACCGCTTTGTTCGGGCCTAATACTTTACCGATACGCGCGCCCTCGCTGGTGTCGAGCACCACGCCAGTATAGTCATTGAACAGCGCGTGGCTTTTGTAAAATGCACAGGCATCCTGCGTCAGTGGATCGAGCAAACGGCCCAGCGTTGACCAGGTTTTTCCGTAAAGCGAGTGCGAGTGCGCCGCCGCGACGCAATCGGGCCGCGCCGCGTGTACCTGTGAATGGATAGCGAAGGCGGCGGTGTTCACGGGTTGTCTGCCACTAACCACCTCGCCGGTGTGCGACACGCGGATCAGGTCCGATGCTTTGATCTGGGAAAAATGCATGCCGAACGGGTTGACCCAGAAGGTGTCGGTGAACTCTGGATCGCGCGCGGTAATGTGCCCCGCGACACCTTCGTCAAACCCAAATTTGGAAAACAGGCGGAATGCGCCGGCTAGCTTCTGTTTGCGCTGCTGGCGCTCTTCATCCATGCTGGCGAAAACTTGCGGCTGGGGCAAATTCATTCCCAGTTGCGGCGGAAGCGTGACGTTATCGTTCATGGCATTCTCCTAATTAAACAGTGGCAACCGGCGTCACCGGTGACCCAACCGCGCCGGGCAAACACAACGGTGGCGCGGTTAACAAAAAACGGCTGCGCTTATTATTGCGTAACCATGCGGCCAAATGTTTCAACCACCACAGCTCCGCCAGCGGCACGCCGAGTTTAAACAGACAATGCTGATGCAGCGGCAGCAACGGCGCTTTGCCCGGGCGCAGCGGTGGATTCGCCGGATAATGCTCCACCGCATAATTATCCGCGCAAATCGCCGCGATGCCTATATCGCTAATCCATTGCAGTAATTTCTCGTCGCGCCCATCAAGGCCGAGGCCGTTGGCCTTCACCGTGCCTTTGTCCGGCTGTCGATTCATTTGCATAATCAGATGGGTGAAACCCGTGTGCAGCGCCAGCATATCGCCGGATTCAATCTCCACTTTGTCGGCTTGAATCACGCGCATCAGATCCTCGTAACCGATCGCCTTGCGCGCGTAACCAAAGTGCGCATGCAAATCGACCAACACGCCGCGACCCTGTATGGCTTTTTGCGCCATGTTCTCTATGCCTAGTGCCTTAGCACCGAACGGCCCGCCACATGCGTGGTCTCCGTCATAATCATGCGGCCCGACAATATGTTCATTCGCGCGGTAGCCGTTGTAATACACCATGTCTTCCACACCATGGCCATCCGCGTCAAAACGCGCGCCGATATGCGCAAGACTGTCCCATTGGGTAGAGTATTGCAGCGACAGTAACACTTGGTCGTCGCACACAATATCGGTGCTACTGGCGTCGAATTTCGCCAGAGGAAAATTCATGCGCGGGCGGCCATCGTCATAATGCGTTGGCGTGATGTGCGGCGGCTTGCGGCTGGGGTTGAGCACCGAACCCCCGGGATAATCCAGCGGCAGACTGAGACAAAACGCCAGGCCTTCGCGCACTTCCGCTACGCCTTGTTTCACCTTTTGCGGCGTGAGCAAATTCAACCGGCCCAGTTGATCGTCGGCACCGAAGTCACCCCAGGTAGAACCTTCAGGACGGATTTTCCAGCGGGGGTTATTCATAGTGTGTTTGAAACCTATACATAAAAAGTATCGCTTTTGGACGGGATGTTTTACGCTAGCGCTCATTATATCCGCGCTTTGCCTATCCGCGTTTACAAGTAAAGCTAATTTGGTTAGCATCGTGTAAACCAAAGCAAACCGGTAGCTTGGCAAGCTCACCCATTATCCATTTACCCGAATCAGGAACTTTCATGTCATCCGATGTTTCCCGCGCCTATATGGCCCTCCCTGGCGCATAAGAATAATCATGCTCAACGCTTATATATATTATGGATTGCGTTCGCCCATCGGCCGTCACGGCGGCAAGCTCGCCAGTGTGCGCCCGGATGATCTCGCCGCCGAAGTGATCAAAGCGCTGGTCGCGCGCTCGCAATTCAAAGCAGAACAAATCGAAGACGTGATACTCGGCTGCACCAACCAGGCCGGTGAAGACGCGCGCAACGTCGCGCGTCATGCCGCATTGCTGGCTGGATTGCCAACGACGGTCGGCGGCGCCACGGTCAATCGCTTGTGCGCCAGCGGATTGCAAGCCGTCATCGACGCCGCGCGCGCCGTCAGCAGCAACGAAGGCGAACTGTATATCGCCGGCGGCACGGAGAGCATGAGCCGCGCGCCGTTCACCATGGCAAAGGCGGAATCGGCCTACAGCCGCGAGATGAAAATTTTCGACACCACGATCGGCGCGCGCTTCCCCAATCCGAAAATTACCGCGCAGTACGGCAGCGATACCATGCCGGAAACTTCGGACAATGTAGCGAAACAATTCGATATTTCGCGTGTAGCCTCGGATATGTTCGCCGCCGCGTCGCAAGCGAAATATGCGGCAGCCAAAGCCAGCGGGTTTTTCGCTGTTGAAATACACCCCATCAGCGTTTCCACTGGCAAAAAAACGCCACCGCTGATAGTAAATGAAGACGAACATCCGCGCGCCGATTCTAACTTCGACATGTTACAAAAAATGAAGTCGTTGTTTGAAGGCGGCGTGACCACCGCAGGTAATGCATCGGGCATTAACGACGGCGCGGCGGCGCTATTCATCGGTAACAAATCCGTCGGCGACAAAGCCGGCGTCAAACCCATAGTGAAAATATTGTCTGCAGCCTCAGCAGGCGTCGAACCACGCATTATGGGCGTCGGCCCGGCGTACGCGATCCCGAAAGCGCTGGAACGCGCCGGGCTTACACTGAAAGACATGGACATTATCGAAATAAACGAAGCCTTCGCCGCGCAAGTATTAGGCTGCCTGCATTTACTCAAAGTGGATTTCACCGACCAGCGCGTCAACCCCAACGGCGGTGCAATTGCCATCGGCCATCCGCTAGGCTGCTCCGGTGCTCGGTTAGCATTGACTGTGTCGCGCGAATTGCAACGACGCAATGGGAAATATGCTGTGATCAGTTTGTGTATTGGTGTTGGCCAGGGTTTGGCAATGGTGATTGAGCGCGTTTAACTCGAAGGAAGAAAGTCCCTTCCCCTTGAAAGGGAGGGGACGCACTAAATGAATAGTAGAATGTGAAAAACCAATTTACAGCATTACAAAAATTTTGAAATATTGCTAAATAAATTTATGCCCTCTGCCCTCTCCCACCTCCGCGTCCTCGACCTCTCCCGCGTGCTCGCCGGTCCGTGGTCCTCGCAGATGCTCGCTGACATGGGTGCCGAGGTTATCAAGGTCGAGCGTCCCGGAACGGGCGACGACACGCGCGACTGGGGCCCGCCTTTCCTCAAAGATAAAAACGGCAATGACACGCACGAATCAGCATATTTTCTCTCGGCCAATCGCGCAAAAAAATCTTTGACGCTGGATATTTCCAAACCGGAAGGCCAGGAAATTATTCGCAGGCTCGCCGCAATTTCAGACATCGTGATCGAAAATTTCAAAGTCGATGGACTGAAGCACTACGGCCTTGATTACGCATCGCTGAAAAAAATTAACCCGATACTGATTTTTTGTTCCATCACCGGCTTCGGCCAGACCGGGCCGTATGCGCAATATGCCGGTTACGACATCATGATCCAGGGCATGGGCGGCATGATGAGCGTGACCGGCGAACGCGACGACAAACCCGGCGGCGGGCCTATGAGAGTCGGCGTGGCGCTGACGGACATCATGACCGGCATGTACGCGACGGTTGCCATACTCGGCGCGCTGGAATATCGCCACCGCAGCGGCGAAGGCCAATACATTGACCTCGCGCTGCTCGACACGCAGGTGGCGATGCTCGCCAACCTCTCATCGAGCTATCTGGTGTCGGGGGAAATCCCGCAACGCATGGGTAACGCACATTCGACCATTGTCCCTTATCAGGCTTTTGAGTGCGCCGACGGTTATGTGATTCTTGCCGTCGGCAACGATAGTCAGTTCGCGAAATTCTGCGACATCGCGCAAGCCACGGAAATTAAAAACGACCCGCGCTTCGCGACGAACAGTCAGCGGGTAAAACACCGCGACGTGCTGGTGCCGCTGCTGGAAAAAATCATCCGGCAACGCAAACGCGACGACTGGCTCGCCGCATTGGAAGCGGCCGGCGTGCCGTGCGGGCCGATCAACGATATGCAGCATGTGTTCGACAACCCGCAGGTAAAGCACCGCAATGTGCGGGTCGACGCGCCTCACCCGTTATCCGGAACCGCGCCGATGGTGGCGAACCCAATCAAATTTTCGGAGACGCCGATTGAATATCACCACAGCGCACCGACCTTAGGCCAACACACGGAAGTAATATTGCGTACACTATTGGATATGCGCGATGACGAAATACAGGCTTTACGCGACAATAATATTATTTAATAAAATCAAATACTTATATTCTTAAAGGGAAAACATGAAAATCAAAACCATGTCACTCGCCATCGCAGCAGCCATTGGCATCGCTGGATGCGCATCGACAAAGCTGATGGTTGAAGAAGCCAGGCAATTTGAAGTTGTACCCTTGCAGTCATTTCAGACCAAAGTGATTTTCGAGAAAAATTACGATGGCATCAAGAATGATTTGCTCACCGGCGGTCAGGGTATCAGCGGCTTGAAAAAACCTGCGGCACCAGCCTACGCCGACCCGAAATTTCCCGACGCGGCTGAATTGCGCGTGGCGGCCATACACGCCAACTTCCGCGCACTGACCGACTCCACGCCTAACGGCGGCTTCGGCACGTTGTACGGCCCGAATATTGATATCAGCGGTAAACCCACGCTCGGTGAAGGCTTGGTCGCGGGCGATGAATTCATCACCTACGCCGACGATGGCCTCGGCAAACAGAATGTCACGCTGATGGTGCAAGTGCCGGCGAAGTTTGATCCTAAAAACCCCTGTATCGTATCAGCCAGTTCGTCCGGTTCGCGCGGCATTTACGGCGCTATCGGCACGGCGGGTGAATGGGGCCTGAAACATAATTGTGCCGTGGCTTACACCGACAAAGGTACCGGCACCGGCGCGCATGATGTGCAAAACGACATCGTGAACCTGATCGACGGCGAACGCGTCTCCACCTTGCGCGCGGGCGTGCAATCGAATTTCACCGCGCCCATGAACGTAGTGCAACAGGCCAAGTTCAAACAGGAAACGCCCAACCGTTTCGCTTTCAAGCATACCCACTCGAAACAAAACCCGGAAAAGGATTGGGGCAAAAACACGCTGGACGCAATTGAATTTGCCTTCTATGTGCTGAACCAGAAAATCACAGATGGCCGCGCCGGCAAATATACGCCGCGCAATACCATCGTCATCGCGTCGAGCATTTCCAATGGGGCAGCGGCGGCATTGCGCGGGGCAGAACAAGATACCAAGGGCTTGATTTCCGGTATCGCGGTTTCCGAGCCGCAGGTTTTCCCTGCTCTCGCGCAGCCGGTGACCATCACGCAAGGCGGTAAAACCATTTCAACACAAGGCCGCAGTTTGCTCGACTACTACACTTTGCAGAATTTATACCAGCCCTGCGCGAATTTAGCCGCGGACAACAAAACCGCGCCGTTCAACCTGACGCCGCCCAGCCTGATGCAAGGCCGCTGCGATTCGCTGAAAGAAAAAGGCCTGTTGAAATCTTCAACACCGGCAGAGCAGGCGGCCGAAGCGCAAAAAATCATCAACGATTACGGTTTTCTGCCGGAGCAAAATCCGGTCGCGCCTTCGCATTATGCATTCAACATACATCAATCCATCGTCGTCACTTATGCGAACTCGTATGGACGTTTCGGCGTCGAAGATAATCTTTGCGGCTTCAGTTTCGGCGCGACCGTTGCCGCCGGCAAGGATGTCGATCCGCTCACCATCGGCAACCTGCGTCCGGCTACCGGCACCGAAGCCATCTTCGCCACCAGCAGCGGCATCCCGCCCACAGGCGGCGTGAACCTGATTTACAACCTAGCCCAAGGCGGGCCAAGGGAAGATCGTTACGCCGTTTCGCCCTCGACCGGCCGCGCCGATTTGAATATCGACGGCGCAATTTGTTTGCGCAATCTCGCTACCGGCGTTGATGCGATAACGGGCGCGCCTTTGACCGGCGACGATCTGACCAAATATCAGCGCATCGCACAAGGCATCAACGAAATAAAAGTGACCGGCAATCTGCGCGGCAAACCCACCATCATCGTCAACGGCCGTGCCGACGGCGTGGTGTCGCCGAATTTTTCCTCGCGCAGTTATTTTGCTGCCAATCAGCGCGCAGAAGGCACAGCAAGTAAATTGAAATATATCGAAGTCGCCAATGCGCAACACCTCGACGCCTTTAACGGATTCGCCGGATTCGACAGCCGCTTTGTTCCGCTGCATGTGTATTTCACCGGTGCGCTCGATGCAATGTGGAATCATTTGAAAAACGGCGCGCCCTTGCCTGCGAGCCAGGTGGTGCGCGCTGTGCCACGGCAAGTGGTGAGCGGCAAAGCGGTTGAACTGAATACATCAAACTTGCCTGCAATAGCCGCAACTGCGGGTAACGACGCTGCCATTTCTTTCGATGGTAATACTTTGCGCATCCCCGATTAATTAATTGGAAAATAAGCCATGGCCGCTACTCTCCTCGTCGAACGCCGAAACAATGTTTTGCTACTCACCATCAGCAATCCGGAAAAACGCAATGCCTTGTCGAACGAAATGTATGAAATTGGCACGCGGGAATTAAAACAGGCAGCGACAGACAACACGATCGGCGCCGCCGTCATCACCGGCGCAGCCGGCAATTTTTGCAGTGGCGGCGATTTGACCCAAGTCGTCCAAGGCCGTTCGGCGCCAAAAGCCATTACGGCGGAACGCATAGAACAACTGCACGCACTCATTAACGCGATCAAGCAATTTCCCAAGCCGGTTATCGCTGCAGTGGAAGGCAACGCAGCCGGCGCAGGATTCTCGATTGTTCTGGCTTGCGACTTGATCGCGGCAGCGGAGGATGCGCGCTTCAGTATGGCCTATGTAAAAGTCGGGCTGAGCCCTGACGGGGGCGGCACTGCGTCGCTGGCAATGAGTTTGCCGCGCCAGATTGCCAACGAACTGGCGATGGAGGGGGTAACGGTTTCCACGCCATCGCTGCATTCGCTGGGCGTTATCAATCGCATGACCTCGCCGGGCCAGGCGCTGAACGAAGCCATGAATTGGGCACAGCAATTGGCGAAAGGCCCCCACGCCGCCATAGGCCGCATCAAGAAGCTGATGCACGCTGCCTATGGCGATGTATTCCAGGCGCAGCTCGACCGCGAGCGCGACAGTTTTGTAGAGAACCTGCATTCGCCCGATTGCGGCGACGGCATCGCGGCGTTTTTGCAAAAACGCGCACCGGAGTTTAATAAGGCTTGATTCAGTAGAGACGTATTACACCGTCATAAAGCAACTTGCATCCTGTGATCAACAAAAAGCAGTAACAAAGCGCGTAAAACAGTTTCGGATTTACCCGCTTCACCAGCCATACGCCCAACATGATGCCGACAGGTGCCAGCGGTGCGAGTATCAGCGATGTGCTCAGGTTGCGCGCATCGAACAATCCTAACCAGAAATATGGAATCAGTTTCACTGCGTTGATGATAGTGAAAAATACCACTGTCGTCCCGACGAACAGTCTTTTCCCCATGCGCTGTGGCAGCAGGTACACCGACAGCGGCGGCCCGCCCGCATGCGCGACAAAGCTGGTGTAACCCGACAGCGTGCCCCAAAAACTGCCGTGCGACAAAGATGGGCTCGTGCTCGCCTTAGCCGCATTCTTGCGCACCCAGGCATTCAGCACAAAAGCGATCGCGATCACGCCGAGCAATACGCGTATCCAATTATCATTCAGCAAACGAAAGCTCAAGGCGCCGATAGCTATACCGACTATGCCCGCAGGTAAGGTGATTTGCAGATTGCGTTTATCCCATACCCCACGATAAGCCCATACGCCGACCCAGTCCATGACGCACAAAAGCGGCAACATAATGGCAGCAGCTTGCATGGGTGAAACAGCCAAAGCCATCAGGGGCACGGTCACGATGCCCAGCCCTGCGCCAAAACCACCTTTGGAAATACCCGCAATTAAAATGGCCGGAATCGCCACTGCGTAAAATGCCCAGTCGGTGATCAATGGAAACCTTAAAATGCAAAACGGCATTGTAGCAGCAGCTGCTATTTATATTGCCACGCAAGCGTCTTTGGTTCATGATTCCGCGATCGCCAATGGGAAAAGAGAGATATGTTGAAACACCACTACGCCGATGTAAATAATATCCGCCTGCATTACGTCACGTCCGGCGAAACGAAAAACCGCAAGCTGATTTTATTCGTTCATGGCTTTCCTGAATTCTGGTACGAGTGGGAAAACCAGTTACTGGAATTCGGCAAGGATTATTTCGCCGTCGCGCCGGATTTGCGCGGCTTTAATCTTTCTTCTAAGCCAGCAGAAGTCAAACAATACCGCGCGCAAAACATAGTCGAAGATTTGCGCCAGCTTGCCGCGCAGCTTGGTTACGAAAAATTTATTCTGGTGGCGCATGATTGGGGAGGCGCAGCGGCGTGGCAAATGGCGATTGCCCATCCGCAATTGATTGAAAAACTGATTATTATCAATTCGCCTCACCCAATGATGTTCCTGCGCGAGTTGGTGCACAATGCGGCGCAGCAGACCGCCAGCGCATATATGAATTTTTTTCGCACCGACAAAGCAGAAGCGACGCTGCAGGAAAATAATTACGCGCGCTTGTGCGGCATGATGACCAAGTGGGGTAATAATGCGTGGTTCACCGATGCCTTAAAAACCAAGTATATCGAGGCCTGGTCGCAACCCGGCGCGCTGACTGGCGGGCTGAATTATTATCGCGCCACGCCCATGTATCCGCCGACGGAAACTGATCCAGGGCCGAAGGCTTTGCATCTCGATCCGGCACAATTTCACGTGCGCGTGCCGACCTTGGTCATCTGGGGCGAGCAAGATGTGGCCCTGCTTGCGACTAATCTTGATGGTTTGGAACAATATGTCAGCGACCTGACGATTAAACGTATTCCTGACGGCTCTCATTGGGTGATCCACGAACATCCGGATTTGGTGAACCAAACTATGCGTGAATTTATTAATAAATAATTGTTTCATTACTATTTGATTATATTAAGGATAATGAATGAAAGCCATGCTGTGCAAACAATTCGGCCCGCCGGAATCTTTAGTGTTGGAAGACGTGCCCGCGTTAAAAGCAGACAAAGATAAAGTCGTCATCGACGTAAAAGCTTGCGGCGTAAATTTCCCCGACACGCTGATTATCCAAAATAAATATCAGTTCAAACCTGAGTTGCCTTTCTCACCCGGCGGCGAAGTCGCGGGCGTGGTGAAACAAATCGGTGAAGGCGTGACGAACGTGAAAGTCGGCGACCGCGTGATTGCGTTCACTGGCTGGGGCGGCTTTGCCGAGGAAGTCGTCACCGACGCCGCGCGTTTGATTCCGATTCCCGACGGGATGGACTTCCCCACTGCATCGGCGTTCGTCATGACCTACGGTACCTCGCACCACGCGCTGAAAGACCGCGCGAATATCCAACCGGGCGAAACTTTACTCGTTCTCGGCGCAGCGGGCGGCGTCGGCCTCGCTGCAGTGGAGCTGGGCAAAATCATGGGCGCGAAAGTAATCGCCGCCGCATCGACTGAAGACAAACTCGCGGTGTGCAAACAACATGGTGCGGATGAACTGATTAATTACGCCACGCAGGATTTGCGCGAACGCATCAAGGAAATCACAGGGGGCAAAGGCATAGATGTGATTTACGATGCGGTCGGCGGCACCTACACCGAGGCCGCGCTGCGCAGCATGGCGTGGAAAGGCCGCTTGCTCGTGGTCGGTTTCGCCGCCGGCGACATTCCGAAAATTCCGCTCAACCTCACCCTGCTCAAAGGCTGCTCCATTGTCGGTGTATTCTGGGGCGACTTCACTAAACGCGAACCGAAAAACAACGCCGCCAGCTTGCGCGAATTAGGTATGTGGTTCATGCAAGGTAAGCTCAAGCCGCATATTTCTGCGACTTATCCGTTAGCGCGCGCAGCAGATGCGTTGAACGATATGATGAATCGTAAGGTAATGGGAAAAGTGGTTCTGGTACCCTGATAGGATAAATATGAAACTCTACGGCGACCTAAAATCCGGCAACTGTTATAAAGTCTCACTGCTGTTAAAACAGCTCGGCACTAAACATGAATTCGTCAAAATCGACATCATGAAAGGCGAAACGCGCACACCCGAATTCATCACTAAAAGTGCCAACGGTCAAATCCCTTTGCTGGAAATTTCGCCCGGGCAATATTTGCCGGAATCAGACGCGATCATGTGGTACCTCGCTGACGGCACACCATTTTTACCCGAAGATAAATTCCAGCGTGCGCAAGTGTTGCAATGGCTGTTCTTCGAGCAATACAGCCACGAGCCGCATATCGCCACGGCGAGATTCATCAAAGTATATTTAGGTAATCCGCCGGAGCGCCAAGCCGACCTATTGCAAAAAGCCAAGCGTGGTTATGAGGCGCTGGATGTAATGGAAAAACATCTGGCATCGAATAAATTTTTCGTCGGCGGACGTTACAGCATCGCCGATATCGGTTTGTACGCTTATACGCATGTCGCGCACGAAGGCGGTTTTGATCTGGCGCCCTATCCTTATATCAATGCGTGGTTGGCACGAGTGAAAGCGCAGCAGAATTATTTAGAGATGACAGGGTAGCTTTTGTAGAGTGCGCCGTGCGCACGCTTAAGGCTCCAGATCAGTCGCCGATGTTCGCAAACCAAATGACTAAGCTCCTTCCCCTGGCAGGGGAAGGTTGGGATGGAGTTGAAAATTCTACTGCATCACTAATGATGGTGCTCAGATGAACCTTTGCCGGGGGTGATGGCCGCGCCACGGTGAGCGCAGCTTCGTGGCGGGCGCGGCCATCGGCGCATTGTTCACCACTTTATTTATTGCGGCCACCCGCTGCACCGTTCCCGCCCCTTCGCTGCGCGCTCCGATGAACGGTGCGCCCCGGCGGCTAGTCACTTTTCTTGCTTCGCCAAGAAAAGTGACCAAAAGAAGGCGAGCCCTCCGCGCCGCTTTTTGTTTTTGTTTTTTTGTCGCCGCTATTTTTGCTGCCTATCGGGCGGCGAGAATACTCGCTTTCACTTTCAATTGAAACCTGAAACACCGCGTTGCTCAAACAGGTTCTCGCCGACGGCCCCCTACAGGCAGCAAAAATATCGTCGGCGCAGAAGGTGCGTTTTTCACTCTTCGAATAACTACAAAGTTTAATTTGTAGAGTGCGTGGGCGCGTCACTCACCACATCCCGCCACACCGAAGTCAGCGCCGCCATGATCGCCGGGCCGAGAAATAGCCCAATCAAGCCTAATGTTTCAAGCCCGCCAAGAATACCCAACAACACCCACAGAAATGGCAACTTGGCTGAGCCGCCAATCAATGCGGGGCGGATGAAATGATCGGCGATAAATAACACCGTGCCACCGAACGCGGCGAGGCCGATCGCTGCAGTAACGCTGCCTTGTGCGAATAACACCAACGCTGCACCACCGAAAATGATTGGTGCGGCAAAGGGAATCATCGCGAGCAAACCGGTCAGCGCACCGAGCATGGCGGCGTGCGGCAAACCGCACACGGCATATGCAATGCCGAGCAACACGCCCTCGCCCAAGCCGACTAACACCAAGCCATTCACAGTTGCTTGCACAGCGGACACTGTATGTTCGCCGTAGCGCACGCCAGCGTCCCCTAATGCGCGATGTGCCAGATGCGATAGCTCTTGTGCCAACTGATGCCCATCACGATAGAGAAAAAATAATGTCACCAAGGCAAAACCCAACATCGCGCTGCGATGAAGTAATTGCACGCCAAAAATTTTGCTCCACTCGACTACTTTGCCCGGTTCGATCTGTTCGAGTAATTCTTTTGCGGCGGCAGGCTCTACCAGATTCGCTGTCCACCATTCGACGGCTTTGGCTCCGACAAACGGAATACGGGCAACCCAATCGGGCACTGCCATACCGTTGCTTTGTATGCCTGCCGCCATTTGCACTAATGATTGCGCTTCTTTCGTCAATTGAATGGCGGCGTAAGCCAACGGCACGATGAGCAATGCGCTGACGATCAAGCTGAATAACGCCGGAGCCCAAGCAGAAAATTTAGTTGGCAGATAACTGATGAATTTTTTATACAAAGGCCATGTCGCGATGGCGATCACCACCGCCCATGCGAGCGCGATGAGGAAACCGTGCAGCAACCAGATGCCGAGTAATAATAAAGCGGAACCAGCGACGATTCTTGCAGTGTATTGGGAGGGCGATAATTTGGTTGAAAGCGTGTTTATATCTTCCATTGTAACCTATTGATTATATTTAATTATTCTACGTTTGGCGTAGCGTGCGCGGTGCGCACGCTACAAAAACAGATCCTTCGCTTCGCTCAGGATGACAAGACGTTTTGTCATTCTGAACGCAGTGAGGAATCTGCTGTTGATTTCCTCCCCGATTACGCTGCGCTTCATCCAGGCTACTTAGCTTTCGCTTGTTCCTTCTCCTGCAACAAACGCCATTGCACCTTGCCCGTCGCGGTTTTCGGCAGCACGTCGGCGAATTCGACGATGCGCGGATATTTGTAGGCGGCCATGTTTTCTTTGCACCAATCGATGATCTGTTGTTCTCTGACTTTGCCCTTGCTAGCATCTTTCAACACGACCACGGCTTTCACCGTTTCACCGCGATGCGCGTCTTGGGCGGCGATGACGCAGGCTTCCTGCACGGCGGGATGGGCGAACATCATCAGTTCGACTTCGGCTGGCCACACTTTATAACCGGAGGCGTTGATCATGCGTTTTAATCTATCAACAATGAAAAAATAACCTTCGTCATCGACGCGGCCCAGATCGCCGGTGCGGAAAAACGCTTTGCCTTTAAATTGTACAAAGCTGGCTTTGGTCGCTTCAGGATTATTCCAATAGCCTTTGAATACCTGCGGCCCGTGGCTGATGATTTCGCCGACTTCGCCCTGCGGCAATTCCTGCAGTGTGTCGGGATTAACCACGTAGGATTCGGTGTTGAGTATGGGAATGCCCAGACATTGGCGCTTGGGGTTGTCGGTCGGATTACTGTGCGTAGGCGCGGCGGTTTCTGTCAGGCCGTAGCCTTCGAAATATTTCAACCCGGTGAGTTCGAATAATCTTTTCGCCACCGCTTCGGGCATGGCTGCACCGCCGCCGCCGATGCTGCGCAGGCTGCTGAAATCAAAACTGTTCACATTGGGGCTGCCGAGCATGTCGATCACCATGGTCGGAATATTGGTCCAAGTGGTGACTTTCTCTTTAGCGATTAACGTCGCCGCCAGCTCGCGATCCCAGCGCGTCATGATGACCATTTTGCTACCGATAAAAATCGGCGCGTTCATCAACACCTGCATACCCGTGATATGAAAAAACGGCACGACCGCCAAGGACGAATCTTCCGCCGTGCCGCCCGACCACACGCCATACAGTGATGCAGTCGCCATCAAAGAACGGTGCGTATGCACGCAACCTTTGGGCTTGCCAGTCGTGCCGGAGGTGTAAGGCATGGCGCAGATATCATCGGGCAATGCTTGCGCAGGCGCGGGTGTCCGTTTGGCCGCTAGCGCGTCGCGCCACAAAGTCACGCCCGCAATATTCGGGTTTTGCGTCGGCATGCGGATGAAGTCGGGTACACTGGGATCGCTTTGGTCGGCGACATATTCGCCATAATTGGCGACGATCATTTTATCCAGCCCCTGCCCCAGCAACGGCCCGATACGCGGAAATAATTCCTGGCCGCAAATCGCTACGCGCGCGCCGGAATCGCTGACATAATGTTTGAGTTCTTCGGTCAGGTTCATCGGGTTCACGGGCACCACCACGGCATCGGCGCGCAAAATCGCGTAATAAGCGATGACAAACTGAGGGCTGTTTTGCATATACAAAATCACCCGTTCGCCTTTTTTCACGCCGCAATCTTGTTGCAAATAACCGGCGAGTTGTTCTGCTTGTGCTTTCAACTCAGCATAAGTCATGCTCGCGCCATAATATGAAATCGCGTGCTTATTCGGATAACGCGCAGCCGATACTTCAAGGTTGTAATAAAGTGTGGTCTCAGGCAGCGCGAGTTGGCGCGGCACGCCTCTAGGCCAAAAATCGAAATGGCGAGCTTGCATGTTCTTCTCCTCGGCTGCGGTTTACATTTTATGAATTGAGTATAACGATGGGGTGGGTGCAGGTCAAAGCTGCTGCGCAGCAAGGCCAATTGCGCCAAATTTGGAAAGCAGCTACAGTCCTGATGCACATTCAACCTCCTTATATAAAGAAACCATGGAACTCAAAAATGCAGTTGTCATCGTAACCGGATCCTCCAGCGGCGTAGGCGCTGCATGCGCGATGTTATTGGCAAAAAAAGGCAGCCGTGTAGTCATCAATTACAGCACAAGCAAGGCAGATGCCGAAGCCGTCGCGCAGCAAGTCATTGCCAATGGCGGCCACGCCATCGTGGTACAAGGCAACGTCGCCATCGACGCTGATTGCCGCCGCATGGCGCAGGCGGCATTGGACAAATGGGGCCGCATCGACGGCTTGATTAACAACGCAGGCAAAACCAAGTTCGTCGATCACAATAAACTGGAAGAACTCGACGCGCAGGATTTTATCGACATCTATTCAGTCAATGTCATCGGTGCATTCCAAATGGTGCGCGCCTGCGCGGAAGCTATGCGCAAACAAGGTCGCGGCGCGGTGGTGAACATGTCGTCCATCGCCGGCATGATGGGCAACGGCTCATCGGTCGCCTATTCGGCATCAAAAGGTGCGCTCAACACGATGACCAAATCTTTGGCACGGGCGTTGGGGCCGGAAATCCGCGTCAATGCCGTGTGCCCCGGCTTCATCGAAGGTCGCTGGCTGAAACAAGGATTGGGCGCGGACCGCTACGAAAAATTTCGCCGGCAATACATCGATACCACGCCACTACACGCCACCGCAACGCCGGACGATGTGGCGGGCGTGGCCATATGGTTACTCGAGGGCGCGGGATTGGTGACGGGGGAAACCATTCTGGTGGACGGCGGTTTGCACCTGGGAGACGCTCCGCTGCGGCCAAAGAAACCATAATTTATTCAATATCATCAAATAATTATAATCATGTCTATAGCTTACAAATCAGCGCATGAATTAGCGCGCAAGATCCACAGTAAACAAATCAGCAGCCGCGATCTGCTCGAGCAGTACCTGACTCGGATTGAAAAATTTAACCCCGCATTGAATGCAGTAGTGACATTGGCAGCCGACGGCGCGCGCGCGACTGCTGACGCCGCCGATACAGCACTAGTTCGCGGCGACAGCGTCGGCCCACTGCATGGCGTGCCGATGACAATCAAGGATACGTTTGAGCTTTCCGGTGTGCGCACTACTGCGGGCGCAAAACAATACGAGAAATATGTGCCGCAAAATACCGCTGTCGCGATTCAGCGGCTGATGCATGCCGGCGCGGTGATCATGGGCAAAACCAACGTGCCGGAATACGCTTCCGACCTGCAAAGCTATAACGCGATTTTTGGCATCACCAACAACCCGTGGGATATCACGCGTACACCAGGCGGATCTTCCGGCGGTGCGGCGGCGGCAGTGGCTGCCGGTTTGGCTGCGCTGGAATTCGGCAGCGACATCGGCGGATCAATTCGCACGCCGGCGCATTTCTGCGGCATATACGGCCACAAACCGACATGGGGCATCGTGCCATCGCGGGGACATATTCCCGGCCCGCCAGGCACGCTGGCGGAAGCGGACCTTGCCGTGATGGGCCCGCTGGCGCGCAGCGCGGAAGACCTGGCATTGGCGCTCAACATCACCGCCGGACCGCTGGAAGACAAGGCCATCGCGTGGAAACTGCAGCTGCCGCAGCCGCGTCACAGAGAATTGCAACAATTCAAAGTCGCTGCCTGGCTGTATGACGACCGCTTTCCACTCGATGTGCCGGTACGAATGCAACTGGAACAAACCGTTGCTTCATTGCGCACCGCAGGCGTGCAGGTAAATGACGCAAAAC
Source organism: Burkholderiales bacterium (assembly GCA_049695115.1). Taxonomy (GTDB): domain Bacteria; phylum Pseudomonadota; class Gammaproteobacteria; order Burkholderiales; family JBEEJL01; genus JBEEJL01. The sequence continues at coordinate 39,882 of JBAVRP010000030.1, forward strand.
CGGAATTTACCCTCGGCAAAGCTTTCAACGATTACCTGCGGCTGCTGTGGCCAGTGAGCATGGCAGGATTGCCTGCGACTACATTTCAGGCATTTGTAGATGAAGCCGGTTCTTTGAAAGCCGATGATGAAAGCCCGCGCGCGCATATGTTGCGTTTCTCCACAATTCATCACCGTGATTGGCTGCGCGCCAACGAAGCGCGCGAACATTACCGCGCCAAGTGGGGGTCGTTTTTCCGCGAATACGATGTGCTGCTGTGTCCTGTCAACCCGGTGTGTGCCTTCCCTCACGACCACAGCACAGACCTGATCAATCGCAGCATCAGCATCAACGGTAAGCCGCATTCGTATTGGTCGCAACTGGCGTGGATCAGCCTGGCGACCATGGCACACTTGCCCGCCACCGTCGCACCGACAGGCCTTGCTTCAAACGGTTTGCCAGTGGGAATACAAATCATCGGGCCTTATCTGGAAGACTACACGACGATAGAGTTTGCGCGGCTGATGGCTGAAGTAACCGGCGGCTTTGTTCCACCACCGAATTTTAACTAGCGTCATTCCCGCGCAGGCGGGAATCCAGTAAACAAAAAAGGAAACATCATGTTTGATCTCACCGGCAAAGTCGCCCTCATCACCGGCTCCACTCGCGGCATCGGCAAATCCATCGCTGAAGAAATGGCGCGCGCGGGCGCCAAAGTCGTCATTTCCAGCCGCAAAAAAGACGCGTGTGACGCGGTGGCAAAACAAATCAACGACGCAGGCCACGAAGCCCTCGCCGTGCCGTGCAATATTTCCTACAAAGAAGAATTGCAAAAACTGGTCGATATCACAATGGAGAAATGGGGACGCATCGACTCGCTGGTGTGCAACGCGGCGATCAACCCCGTCTATGGTCCGATGTCGCAAGTCAGCGACGAAGCATTCGACAAAGTCATGGGCACCAATCTACGCAGCAACTTCTGGCTGATCAACATGGTCGCGCCGCAAATGGCCGCACGCAAAGACGGCAGCATCATTATCGTCTCCAGCATCGCCGCGCTGCACGGCAACGCCGTTATCGGCGTATATGGCATTTCGAAAGCCGCCGACGCCGGACTCGCGCGCAATCTGGCAGTCGAATGGGGTCCGCAAAATATTCGCGTCAACTGCATCGCGCCGGGTTTGATTAAAACCGATTTCGCCCGCGCATTATGGGAAGATGAAAAAATGCGCAAGGCAACGGAAATGAAAACGCCGTTGCGCAGAATCGGCGAACCGGAAGACATCGGCGGTATCGCCGTGTTTCTCGCCAGCAAGGCCGGAGCGTATATCACCGGACAAATGATCGTCGCGGATGGCGGCGTGACCATTGCATAAAAGACTATGTCATTCTGGATGTAACGAAGAATCTGTTTTCCCTTCAGGCTGTTACGGCTCTCAAATGCACCGAAAACAAAAACAGATTCTTCGCTATCGCTCAGAATGACAGGTTATTTAACCATATAATTATATTAAACAATTATGCCGCGCGCTGATTTTCATTTCACTCATCCACTGCGGGTCCGCTGGGCCGAAGTGGATAGACAAGGCATCGTATTCAACGGCCACTATCTCACTTACTTCGACATAGGCATAACTGAATACTGGCGCGCGCTGGGCTTCCCTTATCCGGAAGGATTGATTTCCCAAGGCAGCGATTTGTATGTAAAAAAAGCCTCCGTCGAATATCACGCCTCGGCCGAATACGACGACATGATAGACATCTGTGTCCGCGTCGCGCGCATCGGCAATTCGAGTATGCAATTTCTGCTGGAGATCTATCGCGGTGAAACATTATTGGTGAATGGCCAAGTCGTATACGTCAACGCCGATCCGGCGACACGTAAAGCAGTCAGCGTGCCGAAAACGCTACGCGATGCAATTGGTAAATTGGAAAATCTGCAATCGGGTTAGAATGCCGGATTGATTTTTCTGCTGGCCAACCAGCGCTAGGCACTTAACTTGACCGTTCCCGATTCTGTTCCACCTCCCCTGTTCGCGCGAATTTTCATTCCCTTCGCCTGCGGCTATTTTATTTCTTATTTGTTCCGTACCATCAACGCGGTCATTTCACCCAAACTGACGCAGGAACTCGGTCTCGATGCAACCAGCCTTGGCCTGCTCACTTCGGCGTATTTTTTTGCCTTTGCCCTGTTCCAGTTTCCGCTCGGCGTGCTGCTCGACCGCTTCGGCCCGCGACGGGTGCAGACGATCCTGTTGTTAATTGCTTCAAGCGGCGCACTGATATTCGGCTTAAGTCACGGCCTGAACGGATTGTTGATTGGCCGCGCGCTTATCGGCCTCGGCGTGTCCGGTTGCCTGATGGCGGCATTCAAGGCATTTACGCAATGGTTTCCCTTACACAAACTCCCGTTGATGAACGGCTACGTACTCGCTGCCGGCGGATTGGGTGCATTGACCGCGACGATTCCGGTCGAAGCCGCGTTGCGCATCACCGACTGGCACGGGATATTCATCGTGCTTTCAGTAGCGACGCTATTAGTCGCCGCACTGGTATTTTTTGTTTATCCGGAACGCGAGCGTGCCCATGGGCACGCTACATTGCGTGAGCAGCTCCGCGGCGCAGCCGGTGTTTTCGCCAGCGGAAAATTCTGGCGCATCGCGCCGCTGGCCATTTCTATCCAATCAGTTTTCATGGCGGTGCAGGGGTTATGGGGCGCCACTTATTTACGCGACGTGGCGAAATTGGCGCAAGCCGATATCGCGCAATATCTTTTCGCCATAGCCGGCGCGATGTTCGCCGGGCAATTGCTGTCGGGGGCGGTGGCAACAGCCTTGGCCAAGCGCGGATTCCCCACGGCAAAATTATTTACTTTGAATTCGCTGCTGATCCTCGCGGCGTGGTCCGGTATTGCCATGCAATGGTTTCCCGGCTCGCTCCTCGCATGGATGATAGTTGGTTTTTGCGGTTCCGCCAGTTCGTTGTCGTATTCCATTCTCACGCCGGCGTTTGCACAATCACTGTCGGGGCGGGTTAACACGGCCATGAACTTGATGGTGTTCGTGTTTGCCTTTATCGCACAATGGGCTATAGGCGCGATTATTAATTTGTGGCCCGCTACGGCGGAAGGTTACGCAACCCAGGGTTATGAGGCTGCGTTTCTTATCTGCTTTACTCTGCAATGCAGCGGACTGGTTTGGTACCTTGTGTCAGCACGCAGATTCCCTCTGTAATTGATAAAATATCAATATAATCAAATAGTTACATTGTCATTTTTTGATCGCGGAAGATGCGTGCATCCATTAGTTTCAAATCATCCGCAATCAAAACATCGCGCGCGCAATGCGCAAGCAGGTCGTGCCGCAAATCCATGCCCGGCGCAATTTCGCTCAACGTGAGTTTGCCATCCCGCAACTCGAACACGGCACGCTCGGTGATGTAAAGTACCTTGACGCCCTGCCCAGTGCTATAAGGTCCATTGAAAGACAGATGTTCGACGCGGGGAACGATTTTTTGTTTACGGCCTTCGTGGGCGATGGTAAGTGCACCGTCGCCCGTTTTCACTCCCAGGCCGCCTGTGGTAAAGGTGCCCATGAACACCACGCGTTTCGCCGTCTGCGATATATTGACAAAACCACCGACGCCGGAGATGCGGTCACCGAATCGGCTCACGTTGACATTGCCGTGCACATCGACTTCTGCCATGCCGAGAAACGCGATGTCCAATCCGCCGCCGTCGTAAAAATCAAACTGCGACGCCTGATCGACGATGCATTCCGGATTGGACGACGCGCCAAAAGATAGCCGGTTGCCTGACGGCGTGCCGCCTATAGGCCCCGCTTCGATGGTCAGCGTGAAATTATTATGGCTTTCTTCGCGCGCTACTTCTCCCACACCGGCGGGAATGCCGGTGCCGAGATTGCCGACCGGGCTATCGAGTTTCCGTAATTCAAAAAACGCGCGGCGCTGGATAATTTTGCGCGCATCCAGTGGCGCGATGGCATGCTCGCCATCCAGGGCGCGACGCGCGCCGGTGTAAGCCGGGTTGTAATCTTCACCGTAGGTTTGCCAATGATGTTGCGGATTATCCGGTTGCACCACGTAATCGACCAGAATGCCCGGAACCCGCACCGCGTTGGGATTTAGTGTTCCGGCTTCGACGATATTTTTTACTTGTGCGATGACTATACCCCCGGAATTGCGCGCGGCCTGCGCGATGGCAAGTATGTCATTGTGAAAGGCTTCTTCCTCGGTGCTGATGTTGCCGCGCGCATCGGCGCTGGTGCCGCGGATCAACGCGCAGTGTATCGGCATGGCGGGGTAAAACAAATATTCTTCGCCGCGCAGGGTAATCACCTCGACCAGATTTTCCGTCGTGCGCGGCGATAATTTTCCGCCGTCGTGGCGCGGGTCGATAAACGTATGCAAACCGATTTTCGACACCACCCCGGGTTTGTTGCCGGCGATAGCACGGAACAATTGCGCCACCACGCCTTGCGGCCAATTGTAGGCTTCGATTTTATCCGCCACCGCAAGCGCACCGAGCCTCGGCGCGGCTCCCCAATGCCCGCCGACCACGCGCTTCAATAATCCTTCATGGCCGAAATGTCCCGCACCGCGGATTTCGCGGTCGCCTTGCCCGGCCGCATAAAGCAGGGTCAGCTTGCGCGGGCGCGCTTCGCGCAAAAAGCGTTCTTCAATGGCGGCGCTAAGCGCCTCCGGGTGCGCTGCCCCGACGAATCCACTGGTACAAACCGTCCAGCCGTCCTGTATCAAACCTGCGGCTTCAGCTTGTGTAATTATTTTCATATTGCCCCGGATAATTTCAAACGGCAGCATTTCAGTATTGCCGCTAAAGGTAAATTACCGTAACCTTTCGATATACGCAAAACATATTGTTTTTTTAACCGTGATTGCGTGTTATTCCGCACAACAAGGATTGTTTCCATGGATCTTAACTACACCCCGCAAGAGCTCGCCTTCCGCGACGAAGTACGCGCTTTTGTACGCGCCAATTTGCCCGCCGATATCAGCCAAAAGGTATTGGAACACAAACGCCTGGACAAAGGCGATTTCCTGCGCTGGCATAAAGCGCTATATAAACAAGGCTGGATGGCGCCCGGTTGGCCCAAGCAATTCGGCGGCCCCGGCTGGTCGCCGGTGCAACGGCATATATTCGACGAAGAATGCGCCGACGCAGGTGCGCCTTATATCGTGCCCTTCGGCGCGAATATGGTGGCGCCGGTCATCATGGCTTTCGGCAATGATGCGCAGAAAAAATATTACCTGCCGCGCATCCAGTCGGGCGAAGACTGGTGGTGCCAGGGCTACTCCGAGCCCGGTTCCGGCTCCGACCTGGCGTCGCTCAAGACCAAAGCGCTGCGCGATGGCGATCACTATATCGTGAACGGGCAAAAAACCTGGACCACATTGGGACAGCATGCCGACTGGATTTTCTGCCTGGTGCGCACCGCCACCGACCCCGAAGTGAAAAAACAGGAAGGCATATCGTTTTTGTTGATCGACATGAAAACGCCTGGTATCACCGTGCGCCCGATTATTCTGCTCGACGGCGAACATGAAGTGAATGAGGTCTGGTTTGATAATGTAAAAGTGCCGGCGCAAAACCTGGTGGGCGAAGAAGGCAAAGGCTGGACTTACGCGAAATTTTTGCTCTCGCACGAGCGCACCGGCATCGCGGGCGTGGGCCGCTCGAAACGCGAACTGGCTTATCTGAAAAAACTCGCTACCGCCGAGATGATGAACGGCGAACCGCTGATCAAAAACCCGCGCTTTCGCGACAAAATCGCGCAGTTGGAAATGGAAATCATGGCGCTGGAAATCACCAACCTGCGCGTGGTGTCGGCCGATGCCGAACGCAAAGCGCCGGGACCCGAAGCATCAATACTTAAAATCAAGGGCACGGAAATCCAGCAAATGCTGGGTGAATTGATGATGGAAGCGGTCGGGCTGTACGCCATGCCGTACAACCCGGATGCTTTCGACGCGGATTACAAAGGAGAAAGTATAGGCCCGAAAAATGCCGCGCCGCTGGCTGCGCATTATTTCAATTTGCGCAAAACATCGATTTACGGCGGATCAAACGAAATCCAGAAAAACATCATCTCGCAAATGATACTTGGACTATAAGGGACGGGCAATGAATTTTTCCTACAGCGAAGAACAGCAGCTATTGCAAGACAGCGTAAGCAAGTTTATACAGCAGGAATACAGCTTCGAGCAGCGCAAGGCGAGTGTCAAAGCGTCCGGCGGATTCAGCCGCGATAAATGGAAAACCATCGCCGATATGGGTTTGTTCGGCATTCCGTTCAGCGAAGCGGACGGCGGCTTCGGCGGCAGCGGCATTGATATGATGATACTGATGGAGCAATTCGGTCGCGGCCTCGTCGTCGAGCCGTATCTCGCCACCGTCGTATTGGCCGGCGGGTTGATCCAGCGCGGCGGCAGCGACGCACAGAAAAAATCCCTGTTGCCGAAAATCATCGACGGTTCTTTGCTCATGGCGTTCGCCCACAGCGAACCGAAAGCGCGATACGAACTTAATAACGTCGCGGCTTCTGCGAAAAAGGACGGCGATGCTTATGTGCTGAACGGCCGAAAAGCGGTGGTCCTGCATGGCGACAGCGCTGACAAATTGATTGTTTCCGCTCGCACGTCCGGTAATGCGCGCGACGCAAAAGGCATTTCGTTATTTATCGTTGATGGCAAAGCTGCCGGGATAACGATTCGCGGCTACCCGACTATCGATGGATTACACGGCGCGGAAATCGCAATCGACAATGTGAAAGTCAACAACGATGCACTGGTTGGCAAGCTGGACGACGCATTGCCGCTGATAGAGCAAGTCACTGACATAGCCGCTGCTGCCTTGTGCGGAGAGGCAGTCGGCGCGATGCAGGCGCTCAACGACGCGACACTGGAATACCTGAAAACCCGCCGCCAGTTCGGCGTGCCGATCGGCAAATTCCAGGCCTTGCAACATCGCATGGTCGATATGATTGTCAACACCGAGCAGGCGAAATCGATGGCGATACTCGCGGCGGTAAACGCACATTCGGCTGACGCCAAATTACGAAGCCACGCTGTCTCCGCGGCAAAATCGTATATCGGCAAAGCCGCGAAATTCGTCGGCCAGCAGGCGATTCAATTGCATGGCGGTATGGGCATGACGGAAGAACTCAGCGTCAGCCATTACTTCAAGCGCTTGACCATGATAGACATAAATTTGGGCGATGCGGATTACCACCTGGAAAGATTCGCAGCGGCAATCTAATCTGCCATGGCAATCAAATATTACTGGGAAGATTTCAACCGGATTGGCGGCGCCAACGAAGTCGGCACGCGTATCGTCACCAAGGATGAAATCATCGCGTTTGCCGAAGCGTTCGACCCGCAACCCTTTCACATTGACGAGGCGGCGGCGAAAGCATCTTTTTATGGCGGCATTATTGCCAGCGGCTGGCACACCTGCGCGATGGTGATGCGCATGATGGTCGATTCGTATCTCGGCGAGGCCGCCAGCCTGGGATCGCCCGGTATCGACAATCTGAAATGGATCAAACCCGTGCGTCCCGGCGATACCATCCGCCTCGTGCGCACGACACTGGAAGCACGCGCATCGGAAAGCAAACCCGACGTCGGATTAATTAAAAACCATTGGCAAGTGTATAACCAGCATGACGAATTAGTGATGAGCATGGAAGGCTGGGGTATGTTCCGCAGGCGCAATCCCGGCGCGGCCGCCTAATGCCCAAAGTCCACGTCCTGCTGAAAAAAGAGGAGCTTGATGCCGAATTGCTCGCAGGCAAAGTCGTGGTGGTGCTGGATATCCTGTTCGCCACGTCCACCATCGTCACTGCGTTCCAACATGGCGTGATGCAAGTAATCCCGGCTTTGGATGAACACCACGCACGGCGTGAAGCGGAAAAACATCAGGCGGGTTCATTTCTTCTCGCAGGCGAAAAAAATATCAAACACATAGACGGCTTCGGCCCGCCCACACCGCTGGCCTTGCTCAAGTCCGATCTCGCGACGAAAAAACTGATTTACTCGACTACCAACGGTACGGTAGCGCTGGCAAAATCGGCGGCGTCAGATCATGTCTATGCGGCGGCTTTGCTCAATGGTAAAGCAGTCATGCAACACATAAGCGCAAACCATGTGGCTGAAACCATATTAATAGTCTGTTCCGGTTCGGGCGGCGGATTCAACCTGGAAGATTTTTACGGCGCCGGATATATGGTCGATTGTCTGCATAGCGCGGCGCCGGCACATTATGAATTTTCCGACGCTGCGCTTGCCGCGCAGGATTTATTCCTGCATTCGAATCCGCTTGAAGCATTGCTACGCTCGCGCATCGGCAGGCTGATGGAAAAAAGCGGCATGCAGAATGAAGTGGAATTCGCCGCGCAGTTGGGCGTGTTTGACGTGATTCCCAAACTAAAGGCGGGAGCGCTGACGGTATAGTAACTACTTGATTAAATTAATATTTTTATCTAGAGGGCGCCATGAATATCGCTTCGTATTTTTCCCAAGATTTATTCAAAAATAAAACTGTCTTCGTCACCGGCGGCGGCAGTGGTATCAATCTCGGCATCGCAAAAAATTTTGCCGCACTCGGTGCCAACATCGCTATCTGCGGGCGCACGCAGGAAAAACTCGACAACGCCGCGACCGAATTGCGCGCGCTTGGCGCAAAAGTCTGCGCGACGGTTGCCGATGTGCGCGACATGGCGGCACTTGAAGCGGCGTTTGCAAAATCCGAATCCGAACTCGGGCCGATGAATGTTCTGGTCGCCGGCGCGGCGGGAAATTTTATTTGCCCGGCAGAACAGCTCTCCGCCAACGGTTTCAAAACCGTCATTGACATCGATCTCATAGGCGCATTCAATGCATCACGCGCGGCATTCGCCCAGCTCAAACTAACCAAGGGCAGCATAATTTACATTTCTGCCGGCCAGGCCTTCATGCCCTACGCATATCAATTGCATGTCGGCGCGGCGAAAGCCGGCATTGATAATATGATGAAAAACCTCGCACTCGAATGGGGTAAGCACGGCATCCGCTGCAATTCCATCGCGCCCGGCCCGATAGAAGGCACCGAAGGCATGAAGCGATTGTCGAATCCTGACGCAATCAAACAATTGATCCATGCCATTCCATTGCGTCGCATGGGCACGGTGGATGACATCGGCCAGGCCGCCGTGTTTCTCGCCTCGCCGCTTGCCAATTATATTTCCGGCACGTTGTTGGTGGTCGATGGCGGGCAGAATCTTCCCGGCTCGGCGCTATTCAACATGGGCGCGGAACAAATGATGCAAGCGATGGCGAAAAAGTAAGGAGCAACCATGGAATACCAAACTCTCGCCGTCTCGTTACAAAACCACATCGCCCACATCGAACTCAACCGTCCTGACAAGGCCAATGCGCTGAACGAAACCATGTGGAATGAAATCCGCACTGCATTCAAATGGGCGGACGAAACGGCGGATGCCCGAGTAGTCGTGTTGAGCGGCAAAGGCAAACATTTCTGCGCTGGCATTGATCTGGCTGGTTTTGCGAGTGTACAGCAACTGATCGCCGACAAAGACCAGGCGCGCATGCGCGAAAAATTGCGCCGCCAAATTCTCGACATGCAGGATTGCATGAGTGCTATCGAACGTTGCCGCAAACCCGTACTCGCCGCGATGCATGGCGCATGTGTCGGTTTCGCCATCGACATGACCACTTGCTGCGACATGCGCTACAGCACCAGTGACGCATTTTTCAGTGTCAAGGAAATCGACATAGGCATGACGGCCGATGTCGGCACGCTGCAACGACTGCCGAAAATCATTCCCGACGGCATCGCGCGCGAACTGGCCTACACCGGCCGCAAAATGCCCGGGGACGAAGCGCAAAAAATTGGATTGGTGAATCGCTGCTTTGATAATCAAGAAACACTCATGTCGGGCGTGATACAGATCGCGCAAGACATCGCACAAAAATCGCCCCTCGCCATGCGCGGCACTAAAGAAATGCTTTTATATTCCCGCGACCATAGCGTGGCAGACGGCCTCAATTACATCGCCACCTGGAACGCCGCCATGCTGATCTCCGACGATTTGCAGGAAGCCATGAAAACCAACATGGAAAAACGCCAAGCGAAGTTTGCTGATTGACCTGTTGCTTGCGTACCCTATGCGTTGGCTCCCTCCCCTTCAAGGGGAGGGTTGGGTTGGGTTGGGTTGGGTTGGGGATGGGTATAGGTGCAGCCTCACAAAACACCCATCCCCCTCCTGGCCTTCCCCTTGAAGGGGGAGGAATGTTATCTTGCGCTGATATTGTGCTGACAATAAAAAGCGTCACTACATTATTTTCAATATTGCATAATTCATGATGGATGACATAGTCCGCCAGGCCATGGCTAAATGGCCGAATGTTCCCGCCGTCTATGGCTGGCTATCTTTATCCCGCCGCGGAGAATGGCGCATCAAGAGTGAGCGCATCAGTAACCCAATTGTTACTGAATTCATCAACCGCAATTACACCCACGATGAACAAGGCCACTGGTTTTTTCAGAACGGCCCGCAACGGGTTTACGCCTTGCTTGATTACACGCCTTTGATATATCGCTATGCCGATAACCAGCAAATCGAAACCCATACCGGCAGTCAGGTACAACATTTTGACAACGCCTTTATCGATGAGGCCGGCTCGCTTTTGCTCAACTCGCCGCTTGGCATAGGTGTTATCGATGATCGCGATCTGGACAAGTTTTTGTCTTTGCTTGTTGATCAAAATGGAGAAGCGTTAACGCCTGCCGCAGTGGAAAAACTTTCCCAGCTTGTGCCTGCCCGTTGGCGCGATTTATTCTTAAAAACGGAAAAGGGGGCTTTACTTGTAGAGAATATTTTAACTGCGGAAGTGGCGACAAGATTTGGATTTAATCCCAATCCACGGCAGTCTGAGGGAGAAGAAGAATGCCATTGAGTTGGTCTATTCGGTAATAGCTCGGTATAAACAATAATAATATGCTGATTGCTACGCAGCCTATTTTTTTGGCGGGTGTTACCCGCCCTGCTTATGTTAACGAACCCGCTTCACCACAAATTCTTCTTCAATGTTGTCGGCAAAAAAATTACCGATAGAACTGGCGCTCATCATTTCGCGTTGAATTTCGCGCGATACGTTGGCATATTGCTTGACGCTGCCATCGCGGAATTCAACTTCAAGGACACGCGTGCTTTCATCGTAACCGATGGATTTTATTTTCTCGGTGTTGACGGGTTTTCTATCCATAAAAATAATTCAATATAATCAAATACTTATTATATTATCCAAAATGCCATTATGAAAACAAAAAATCAGTGATTCTCTTGAACGCCAGCTCGTCCTGCAAGAAAAACCAATGCCCACCGTCAAAAAATTCCAGCGTCGAACCGGCAATTTGTTTTCTCATTGCCAGTAAATTATTGGTCGGGCAAATGCCGTCGTAAATCCCTCCGCAGATATATACCGGCATGGTCAGTTGCGGCAAGCGGTCATAAGTGTGATGCAGTTTGCGCGCTTCGATCTGCCGTCGCGCCCCCAACTCATGCCCTGCTTCGCCTGCGCCGATTCGCCTCGCCGCCTGCGATTGCTCCAACAATAATCGATACGCTTCTGCATGCCCCGCACGCCACGCCGCATCGTGGCGCGTGTCGTTTAATTCGATCATGCGTTCAGTATATTTCTCCGGCGGCAAAAATTGCAGTTGGTGGAGTGGATACGACGAGCCGCCCGCGCCGCCACCGGATGTAGCGGCGAGCACGAGTTTTTTAATTCTTTGCGGATAACGCAGAGCCAATTCCTGCGCCACCATGCCGCCGAACGAATAACCCCAGACATGGCAATCATCCCAGCCGATGGCATCGAGCAGCCTTGCGGCGTCGTCGGCGTAATCCTGCATGCTGTAGGGAATATCTGGTTTGTCGCTTTGGCCCATGCCGCGTTGGTCGAAACTCAGGATTTCAAATTGTTTAGCCGGCGGCCAATCGAAAATATTCGGCTTGCGTCGGAGGTCGCCGCCGGTTCCGCTGAGATAAAGCAGACGTGGGCCTGTGCCCAGCAATTCATAATACAAACGGATTTTATTGGCGGTAGCGTAAGGCATAGCGCGCTAAAATCAAGAAATTATCATTTCGAATTTCTGCAAGGTAATCGTTACACCCCATATTCTTTTTGGTATGGCTTCAGCAAGACGAAAACCTGCCCGCTCGTAAATGATTCTGGCGGGATCCAGGCCGGCAAATGTCCACAGCACGACTTTTTTATATTTGCGCTCGCGGCAAAATGCCAGCGCCTTCTCTATCAATTTCTGTCCTATGCCTTTGCCTTGCCACTCCGGCTCAACAATGAACCAACGCAACTGGACATCGCTGGTCGCCTGATCCTTGCCATCAATGGCAATCGAGCCGGCAAATTGGCCTTCATGCTCAGCTACCCACAAGGCATCGGATTTTTTGTTGAAGGCCTGAATAAAATCGGCCAATTCCTTTGCCCTTCCCGCTTCGAACGACGAATCGAATTTCCAATGCAAATTGTAATAGGCGGCATGCGAAAGCGTGATGCGCCCTATGTCGCCGGCCTTATACCCTCGTAGCGTGACATCGCGTAACAGCATGCTGCTCATGGCGCGGGATTGGTAAAGCGAAGATGCAGGGCGTCGATTTCTTTTAGCGCTTCTTCCGGCAACGTGGTTTGGCAGGCGACAATATTTTCTTTTAGCTGCGCCATGGTTGTCGCGCCGATGATATTCGACGCAACAAACCAACGGCTTTGCACAAACGCCAATGCCAGCATCGTCGGCGTCACGCCATATTTATGCGCCAATTCAACATAGGCTTTGACTGCCGGTTGCACATTGGGCTTGGTGTAGCGCTGAGGAAATCCTTCGAACAAAGTGATACGGCCATGCGCCTTCGGGTCGGCCAGATATTTGCCGGTAAGGTAACCAAACGCAAGCGGACTATACGCTAGCAGGCTGACTTTTTCGCGAAAGCAGGTTTCCGATAAATAATGATCGAAGCTGCGATTCAATAAATTGTAGGCATTCTGTATCGACACCACCCGCGGCAGCTTGTGCAGGTCGGCCATTTTGCAAAACTCGCTCACGCCCCACGGTGTTTCATTGGAAAGCCCGATATGGCGGATTTTTCCTGCTGTGACCAATTCTGCCAACGAAGCCAGTTGCTCGCGGATAGGCGTAGTGTCGCGCTCCATTGCCGCCTCGAATTTCCAGCCGCCGAATGTGGGCACATTGCGTTCCGGCCAATGGATCTGATAAACATCTACATAATCCGTCTGCAAGCGCTTGAGGCTGCCGTCGATGGCCAAATTGATATTGGTTTTATCCAGCTTCACCGCGCCGTTGCGTATCCAGGTGAAACCGCGCTCAGGGCCGGTGATTTTAGTGGCGATAATGACTTTGTCGCGCGGCTGCTTTTTCAGCCAGGAGCCGATGTATTGTTCCGTGCGGCCATGGGTTTCTGCCTTACCCGGCACCGGATACATTTCTGCGCAATCGATGAAATTGATACCCTGCGCCGTCGCGTAATCCAGTTGCTCATGGGCTTCCGTCTCAGTGTTCTGCTGGCCGTAAGTCATGGTACCGAGGCAGATTTCCGACACCCTCAGGTCGCTGGTTCCCAGTTGGTTGAGTTTCATTTTTCTCTCACTTGCCTTAGATCGCTAATATTGATTATCCCATAGTTTGTGCATGGCATTAGCAAGGGGCTTCAGTTACACTGGCGCCTGCAAACGTGGGGGGAATTATGCCGCTGTCAGAATTCGAAAATCTGGAATCCTTGCGCCCATTGATCGGCAAGGAAATCGCTGTCAGCGACTGGATTACCGTCACCCAAGAGCATATCAACCAATTCGCCGATGCCACCGGGGATCACCAATGGATACACGTCGATGTGGAACGAGCTATGCGCGAATCGCCGTATAAGACTACCATCGCCCACGGTTTTCTGACCTTATCCCTGCTGGCTGGCATCGCCATCGATACCATCAAAATAAAAAGTGTCAAAATGGGCGTCAACTACGGGCTCAATCGCGTGCGTTTTACCGACGCCGTGCCTGCCGGATCAAAAATCCGCGCGCATTTTGTGTTGAAAAGCATGGAAGATTTAGCGCTCGAAAATGGCTCGCAGGCAATATGGGATGTAACCGTTGAACGTGAAGGATCAAACAAGCCAGTGCTCGTGGCGGAGTGGATTGGGCGGCGGTACGAATAACTATATCTCGAACGCTTGTCCTTTGAGCGGCAAAACAATTTCCTTCCAGCCCAATAGTTCCCGCACTTTGTCAGCGAAAATTTCCCGGTTGGCGCTTTCACCATGAATAATAAAAGTTTTCTTCGGCGCGATTTTGAAATGTCCGAGCCAATCCAATAAAGCCTTCTGATCCGCATGGGCAGACAATCCACCGATGGTATACATGCGCGCGCACACAGGAATTTCTTCGCCGAATATCGTCACTGTCTTTGCGCCATCCACTAACCTGCGACCGAGCGAACCCTCCGCCTGGAACCCAACGAATATCACGCTGCACTCCGAGCGAGGCAGGTTATGGCGTAAATGATGTCTGATGCGTCCAGCATCGCACATACCGCTTGCGGCGATGATGATGGCGCCGCGCTTGATATTGTTCAGGGCCATGGAATCTTCGACCGTCTGGGTGAATTGGATGCGGATTTTTTTCGGGTTAGCTTCCTGCCACTTTAATAGGGTGCGTGATTCGTCGTCGAGGGTTGCGCGGTATTTCATGGTGATCTGCGTGGCTTTGAGCGCCATGGGCGAATCGACGTAAACACTTAGGTCGTGCAATAAATTTCGCCGCGTCAGTTCTGTGAGTTCATGCAACACCTCCTGCGTGCGCCCGACAGCGAAGGCGGGAATGATCACATTGCCGCCGTTTTTGAACGTGGTCTTGATCGCCTCGACCAGTTCGCGCTCGGTGTCGGGCAAAACTTTGTGCAGCCGGTTACCGTAAGTCGATTCGGTCAGCAGGTAATCGGTTTCCGCAATCGGCGTCGGGTCGTGCATGATCGGTCGGCCGGGTTGGCCGATGTCGCCGGAGAATACTATTTTTCGCGTCGGGCCATCTTGCGTAATCCAGCATTCGATCATGGCCGAACCGAGGATGTGCCCGGCATCGCGATACCTGCAGCGTATGCCTGGGCCAGGGTTCACATCGGCATCATATTTCACTTGCCGCAGTTGCTCCAGAGCGGACTCTGCTTGTGCCGTGGTGTAAAGCGGCACAGCACCGTTTTTGCCGCCACGGCTGCCCCGTTTACGATTTTCCCTTTCCGCTTCGCCTTCCTGAATGTGCGCGCTATCCAGCAACATCACGCCGAGCAAATCGCAGGTCGCCTCTGTCGCATATATCGGGCCTTTGAATCCTAACGCGCACAGACGCGGCAATAGGCCGGAATGGTCGATATGCGCGTGAGTCAGCAAGACAAAGTCCAGCGATCCCACATCGAATTTCAGCGCGCTGAGATTTTTTTCCTCCGCTTCGTGTCCGCCTTGAAACATGCCGCAATCGACCAAGAATTTGACGTCGCCAGTTTCAACCAGATAACTGGAACCGGTCACTTCGCCCGCCGCCCCCAAGAAATGTAATTTCACTTTAGCTCCCTTACCCGACTTGCGATTTAACTCTGTTCCCATTCTCACGCAACTTGTTTGATCTAGGTCAAACGCCATTACTTCGGCAGCGGTAATCTGATTATGCCGTTATTTTATTTACAAGGAGATAATAATGTTTAAGACGATCCTGGTTCCAACCGACGGTTCGACCCTGTCTGAAAATACCGTCAAACAAGCCCTGCAGTTTGCTAAATTCATTAATGCCAAAGTGGTGGGATTTCATTCCATCGAGCCGTACCATGTGTTTGCGGTCGAACCAGAAATGGTCAGCGACACGCGCGAAGTCTATGAGCGCGACGCCAAATTACGGAGCGCAAAGTATCTGGCCAAGGTAGAGGATATGGCGCGCTCTGCCGGCGTGTCCTGCGAGTGCATCAGCGCCATGGACGACCACCCATGGCAAGCGATTATCAAAACAGCGCAATCGAAAAACTGTGACCTGATCGCCATGGCCTCGCATGGCCGCCGCGGCATGCAAGGCTTGTTGCTCGGCAGCCAGGCGGCGCACGTGTTAACGCATTCCAAAATACCAGTATTGATTTTCCGATAAACCTCTACCGTTTCTCCCCAGGGCCGATACTGTCCGCAAACGCGGGGCGGCCCACTTTTTTTGGACTGGGTAAAATCTTAGCGCTGCTTTACCGCAACTCTATCTGCACAAGCCACAATATTCCTCATAATCTGCTATAACTAAATAGGCCTTTGAAAAATTGTACCACCTGCATCCTGCAGGCTGCCAATAGCTTGGAGAGTTGCGCCATGAAAATGTTACTCACAGTTGCCATTCCACACGAGCCGTTCAATACGCTGGTCAGAAATGGATCGGCAGGGAAAATTCTCGGACAGATTCTCGAGGCCATGAAACCAGAGGCCGCCTACTTTACGGAACAGGACGGCACGCGCGGCGGATTTTTCGTTGTCAACGTGCAAAACGCTTCCGATGTGCCGAAATTCGCCGAGCCTTTTTTTCTCAAGTTCCAAGGCGACTGCAAATTCCGCATCTTGATGAGCCCGGAAGATTTACAAAAAGCCGGATTGGAGCAACTCGGAAAAACCTGGGGTTAGGCTGGCTGGAATAAGTCCGCAGGCTGTGCCGAAAATGCCCAGCTTCAATCGAACGAGCGGTGGCTGGGCTTCATCAGCCCAGCTACGTCTTTGATTGTGCCTGCGCTTTCCAGCGTTTCAGCAACAAAGAATTGCTCACCACCGATACCGAACTCAACGCCATAGCTGCACCGGCGATGACCGGATTGAGCATGCCGAATGCCGCAAGCGGAATGCCGAGCACGTTGTAAAAAAACGCGAAAAATAAATTCTGCCGGATTTTCGACAACGTGGCGCGTGAAAGCGTGATCGCGTCAACCACGCTTAACATGTCACTGCGCATTAGCGTGATGTCCGCCGCTTCCATCGCTACTTCGGCGCCTGCGGCCATGGCAAAACTAACGTCGGCAGATGAAAGCGCGGGGGCGTCGTTAATGCCATCACCGACCATTCCTACAATATTGTTTAACTCTTTGATTTTATTTAATTTATTTACCTTGTCCTGCGGCAGCACGCCCGCATGGAAATGTTCAATGCCGGTCTGCGCCGCTATCGTGGCCGCGGTCTGCGGATTGTCGCCGGTGAGCATGACCACGTCGACACCCATGTCGCGTAATTTTTCCACCGCATGTTTGGTTGTCGCGCGCAAGCGGTCGGCGATGGCTATGACGCCCAACAAATTTTTATCGTCGGCCACGGCGATGACGGTTTTGCCCTGCTTGAGCAGGGGCGCCATTATCGACTCATCGATCACAATACCCCGGGACGAAATAAATTGTGGCGAGCCAAGATAAATGTTTTTTGCCGGCTCCTGAATTTGAACCGTCGCACGAACGCCTTGGCCGGTGAAGGATTCGAACCCTGACATGGGCAATACGGCAATGTGCGCGCTTTTGGCGTAATCATTCACCGCACGGGCGAGCGGATGTTCCGAGCCTTGCTCCAATGACGCGGCTATGGCCATGAGTTCATGTTCACTCAGGCCGTATTGCGGCAGCACGTCTGTCACCGCCGGCTTGCCGTCGGTGAGAGTGCCGGTTTTATCGACCACTAAAGTTCGGATTTTTTCCGCCTGCTCCAGCGCCGCCGCGTTGCGCACCAGCACGCCCGCTTGCGCGCCGCGCCCGGTACCCACCATGATCGCCGTAGGTGTTGCGAGCCCAAGCGCGCAAGGACAAGCGATGACCAGCACGGCAACGGCGTTAACCAACGCGCGGGTGAAGTCTCCTGCGAAAAACCACCACGCGACGAATGTCAGCAATGCAATCACCACTACCACGGGTACAAAAATGCCGGAGATCTTGTCGGCAAGTCGTTGAATCGGCGCTTTGCTGCCCTGTGCCTCGCTCACCAAGCGGATAATGCCGGCGAGCACGGTCTGCTTGCCTGTGCCGGTGGCGCGACATTTCAACAGGCCTTGCTGGTTGAGCGTGGCGGCGAAAACTCTGGCGCCTTCTGTTTTAGCCACGGGCAGGCTTTCGCCGGTAAGCATGGATTCATTGATGCTTGATACGCCCGATATCACCAAGCCATCGACCGGCACGCTTTCGCCGGGCCGTACCACAAAAATATCACCGCGCTGAACAGCGGCGATTTCCACTTCCAAGATTTCATCGCCGCGCTGGATGCGAGCGGTTTTCGGTTGCAGCTTGACCAGCGCTTCGATAGCGGCAGATGTTCGGGTTTTGGCTCGCGCTTCGAGCAGCTTGCCCATCAGGATAAGCGTGATAATGGTGGCGCTGGATTCGAAATATACATGCGGCCCCGGCAGCCAGCCCAATAATACGGCAACGCTGTAAAAATATGCCATGCTGGTGCCCAGCGCAATCAGCACATCCATGTTCGCCGCGCCGCCGCGCAAGGCATGCCATGCGCCGATATAGAAGCGCTTGCCGATCCAGAATTGCACCGGCGTCGCCAAGGCGAATTGCCACCATAGCGGCAACATCAGCGAATGCGCTCCGCCAAACATCGCTATCATTTGCAACACCAGCGGCAGGGTCAGCGCGACGCTAATCCAGAAGCGCTTCAGTTCCTGTTGATATCCCGCAGCCTTGCGCGCCTTTTCTGCTTCGCGCGATCCCTCTACGATTTCGCTTCCATCGTAGCCAGCGCGTCGCACAGCCGCGATGGCAGTCTCGGCATCGGTGCCGCTTACGTGCGCGGTTTCGCTGGCAAAATTTACCGCTGCCTGCACGCCGGGCATTTTATTCAATACTTTTTCGATGCGTTGCGCGCAGGCAGCGCAGGTCATGCCGGTGATTTGTAAATCAATTACCTGCCTGTCCGTTGCAAGGTTCTGCGGGGTGTGGCTTGGGGCCAAGCTGACTGCCATTAAGACCGTAGTACGCTGAAAATTATTTTTTCTTGGTTGACGCCTTGGATTTGGCCTTAGCCGGCGTCTTTGTTTTGGCGGCGGTGGGCTTGGAAGCTTTTGGCCTCGCCGCTTTCATTTTTTCGGTCTTTTCATCCAGCGCCTGCGACAAGCCGATCAGGATGCCGCTCGCCAGCGTGGAGAAATTATGGCTGAAAGTCTCCGCCGCCTTCAGGCCGGCCATGCGCGTTTCGTGCATGGTCATATTCATGCGGTTGGTAAAATCTTCCAGCGTGTCCATTGCATCGTGTCCGGCATCGGTTCCGGCGAGCTTGAAATGTTTCAACACGTCACCCCACGCAGACTTCATCTGCCCACCGCTTCCGGCGGAAGCTTTTTTTACCGTGGAGAAGAATTCATCTTCCAGACGCTTCATTTCCTGCATCGCGGTTTTGACGTGGGTATCGGTGAACTCTTTCCCCTGGGAATTGAATTGCTCCAAAGCCAGACGGCTCGCCTGCACGGCCTTGCGCAATGCGTCGTCCATGCCGTGCATCGCGTCTGTCAGCGCTTTTTCAGTATTGATTTTCGGTGAAGCCGCGCCCAAGGTCACTCCTTCCGTAACACTGTGCAGCACTGATTTTATTTGCTCAAGGTTCAGTTCGCGCGTCTTGAACGCCTTTAACGTAATGTCGCGCACCGACTCGCGCAGGTTATCGCTGTGCTTGACGGTTTCACTGGTTAATTGCTTGAGCATTGTGTCAGCATCGACGAGTATGGATTTTGCCATGATATTTTCCTTGTTGAGAGTAGTGGGACCGGGTAAATTAAAGCATAGTCTATTTTAACGGTTTTTGACATGGGTCAAACAAAAATCATATGTTGATCCGTTACTCATTCGCCACCCCGTGCGGTACGTGTCCTGTCGCCACATGCTTCGAGGTAGATTCGCAATTGGCGTGTTGATCATCGAAAAAAATATCCGCGCCGAAAGCACGCAGGAATTCGCCTTTTTCCAGCCCGCCGAGAAACATCATTTCGTCGATGCGGATATTCCATGCGCGCAAGGTACGTATCACGCGCTCATGCGCGGGCGCGCCGCGAGCGGTCACCAGCGCAGTGCGGATAGGCGATTTTTCCAGCGGATAATCGGACTGGATGCGGTGCAGCGCCGCAAGGAAATTTTTGAATGGCCCACCGGTGAGCGGCTCCTTGGCGGCGTTGGATTCAGTGGTGTTGAACGCATCAAGTCCATCTTTACGGTAAATCCGTTCGGCTTCGTCTGAGAACAGTACTGCGTCGCCGTCGAAAGCGATACGCAGTTGTGCCGAGGTATTCGCCCCCACGCTGCCGGGATAAATCGTCGCGGCGGCGAAACCAGCTTCGAGTGATTGCCGCACATCCTGCGGATCGGCGGATAAAAATAAATTGGTGCCGTAAGCAGACACATACGGATACGGGCTTTCACCACGGGTAAACGCAGCACGGGTCACGTCGAGTTTGTAATGGCGGATGGAATTCATCACCCGCAAGCCGGTGTCGGCGCTATTGCGTGACAACAGCACCACTTCGACATGCGGGTGCTTGGCAGCGCCTTTGTTCAGCGCCAAGAGTTTTTTCACCAGCGGAAAAGCGACGCCGGGCTGCAACACTTCTTCCTCGTGGTCGATTTGGTATTGGTGATACGCGCCCTCGCCTTTTTCCTGGAACACCCGATGGCTGTCGTCCAGATTGAATAAGGCCCGGGATGAAATCGCCACTACAAGTTTGTCATCAAGTTTTGCGGGCATACAATATATATGGGGTTCTAGCGTAAAAATTCAATTAAAACATCGAGAACTTGATCCGGCTTTTCACTCATTAATGTATGGCCGCTACTGTCTATCAATTTCGTTTTCACGTTAGGGATAGCATCCGCCAAACCTCTTGCCGCGCGCGCCGGTGTCATCACATCTGCTTTGCCGCTAATAACAAGTGTAGGGCAAGTAATCTTCGCCGCCTGCTCCAATCCAGCTTGATAGGCATTGCAGGCCGCAAGATCAGTATAAATCACATCGGGGGCGTTGCGTTCAAGCACTCGCAAGCCGACACCGCTCAACCACATGCCCGGCGCGGGATTCGCGTTGATTTGCGCGGCTGCGCTCAGACTCCACACATTCAACATGTTTATTGCAGAATGGTCGTTAGCTTTGGCGGCGGACAACAGCGCTTCGGAAACCGGCATCGGAAACGCCGTGCCGAGCAACACAAGTTTGTGGACGCGTTGCGGATGCGCACCTGCCGCCTGCAACGCTGCGAGCGAGCCCATGCTATGGCCGACTAAACTTGCTTGGTCTATTTTTAGCTCATCGAGAATCGCGATCAGCCATTCACCGATGGCTTCAATAGATGTCAACGGCGCGCCTTGCGATTGAGCGTGGCCGGGCAAATCTACCGCCAGAACATTGAAACCATAATGCGCAAAGTAGCGGCTTTGTAATTGCCATGCGCCGTGATATGCGCCTGCGCCATGAACAAACATGATGGTCGGCAGCGCAGCATCGAATGCTCGACCACCGGTGTAAATAAATGCAGTTTGATTGTTGATATTGATTTGCATGATCAAACCTTTTGCGACGCTTTAAGCGCACGCGATAAATCTTCAATCAAATCATCTGCATCTTCCAAACCTATCGACAAGCGCACAGTACCTTCGGTGATGCCAGCAGCTTTCAACGCATCCGCATCCATACGGAAATGAGTGGTGCTGGCTGGGTGAATCACCAATGATTTCGCGTCGCCGACATTGGCCAGATGCGAAAATATTTTTAACGATTCGATAAATCGCTTTCCCGCCGCACGATCGCCTTTGATATTAAAACTGAACACTGCACCACATCCGCGCGGCAATAATTTTTTCGCCAACTCGTAATCAGGATGATTTTCTAATTCAGGATAGCCGACTGATTCCACCGCTGCATGGCCATTAAGAAACGCGACAACTTTGCGCGTATTCGCCACATGTCTTTCCATGCGCAAGGACAAAGTTTCCACGCCTTGCAAAATATGAAACGCCGTCATCGGCGCCATGCACGCGCCGAAGTCACGCAAACCTTCACGCCGTGCACGTAATAAAAACGCCGCGACAGAAGATTCTTCGCTGAAATTCATCCCGTGGAATCCTTCGTAACTATCTGTTAACGTTGAATATTTCTCACTCTTTGTCCAATCGAATTTGCCGCTATCCACCAGCACACCGCCGATTACGATGCCGTGACCACTCAAAAATTTTGTCGCCGAATGAAACAGCAAATCCGCCCCGAGATCAAAAGGCCGCATTAAATACGGCGTAGTAAAAGTCGAATCAATCAACAGTGCAATACCGGCGTTATGCGCCACTTCAGCCACGCGCGGAATGTCGAGCACATCAAGACCTGGGTTGCCCAGCGTCTCACCAAAAATTAATTTGGTGTTCGGGCGAATTGCATTAGCAAACGCCTTCACATCACGCGCATCGACAAACGTCGTCTCGATACCGAAACGCGGCAAAGTGTAATGCAATAAATTATGCGAACCGCCATAGAGCGAACGCGACGCGACAATATGCGAACCCGCGCCCATCAGTGTGACAATCGCAAGGTGCAACGCCGCCTGCCCACTCGCCGTCGCGATCGCCCCCACGCCGCCTTCCAGCGCCGCGATACGTTCTTCCAAAACAGAAACCGTCGGATTGGAAATACGCGAATACACATGCCCCGGCCGCTCCATGTTGAACAACGACGCGGCATGGTCCGAACTCTCAAACACAAACGAGGCCGTCTGATAAATCGGCGTCGCGCGCGCGCCGGTTGCCGGGTCAGGCTGCGCGCCGGCATGCAGGCTCAGCGTGTCGAAATGGGGTGTTTTGGGTGAGGCCATGAAATCTCCAAAATTATCTATGCGCTTGCTTGCAAAGCTTTTTTTATGCTGGCAGAGTGCTTGGAAGTATTCGAACAGACTCGGTAGATTAGCAGATTACAAAGTAAAAGACCCAAGGCTTGCGCCTTGGGTCTAGATTCAGATAAATCTGAATCGGATTCGGTAGCATCCCCGAAGGGATGACCTTATTGCAGCAACGGCTCTCACCCCGGTAAGCTACAACAATTCCAGTTTACAACAAAAACCCGAAAGCAAACAAGATGAAGAAAATTTCAATGTCCTACACCCTTGGTTTAGACATCGGCATGGCGTCCGTTGGCGCGGCTTTACTGAACGATAAGCGTATCGTCGCCCTGCACGTGCGAGCTTTTGATAAAGCCGAAACGGCTAAAGAAGGCGACCCGCTAAACAAAACCCGCCGCGAAGCCCGTTTGACGCGCCGCCGCATACGGCGTCGCGCCTTCCGTTTGTTGCGCTTGTGCCGCTTGTTGAAACGTCGGGGTTTAATTTCCGAGGCGCAACCGGAAGCGTTTGCGCAAACAGAAACCACTCCCTGGCAACTGCGCGCTGACGGATTGGACAAATTACTCTCGCCGACGCAATGGGCAGCAGTGCTTTACCATATCGTTAAACATCGCGGCTTTCAATCCACGCGTAAAAGCGAGGCGAAAGAAGATGAAAAGGCCGGGCAAATGCTGAGCGGTGTCGGCAGCAACAAAAAACTACGCGACGAAAAAGGCTATCGCACTGTGGGCGAAATGGCGGCGAAGGATTCTGCATTTGCAGAAGCAAAGCGCAACAAGGGCGGAGACTACAGCCACACATTCGGGCGCAAAGAACTTGAACAAGAATTGCATTTGTTGTTCGAACAACAGCGTAATTTGGGTAACGCTCACGCCCATGTTGAACTAGAAAATGCAGTCAATGATTTACTGCTTGCGCGCAGACCTGCATTAGCGGGAGATGCCCTGCTGAAAATGATTGGGAAATGCACCTTTGAACCAGATGAGTTCCGCGCTCCCAAAGCCAGCTATAGCGCTGAACGATTTGTATGGCTGACAAAACTCAATAACTTGCGCATTTCTGGTTTAGGAGAAGTGCGCGAATTGAATGAAGGCGAGCGGCAAATATTAATTGAGCAACCTTATATCCTTGCTAAGCTGACTTACAAACAAGTTCGCGACAAACTCAACTTGGCCGAACACGACAAATTCAATAGCGTTAATTACCGTGTCGATAAAGAAAAAGACCCAGAAATTGCCACGTTATTTGAAGCCAAAGCATATCATGCACTGCGCAAAGAATATAAAGATGCGGGGCTTGAGTCAGAATGGAAACGCGATGCTGTGAATGCGGAGCGTCTTGATACCCTTGCCTATGCATTAACTTGCTACAAAGAAGACGATGACAGCCGCAAATATTTGACCGAGCAAAAAATAGAAAGCGAAATCATTGAAGCGGTGCTGGAAAGATCATTTTCTGAATTTGTTTCGTTGTCATTAAAAGCCTTAAGAAAAATCCTGCCATTCATGGAACAAGGACAGCGTTACGACCAAGCCGTTATCAGCGCAGGTTATCAACATCATACCGAAATTAACAATAATAATAATAAAAACAAATACTTACCCGCGCCAGATAAAAATCAAATTCGCAACCCCGTGGTGTATCGCGCGCTGAACCAAGCACGCAAAATGATCAACGCCATAGTGCGCGAATACGGACCGCCCTCTGCGATTCATATTGAATTGGCGCGGGATTTATCCAAACCGATGGATGAACGACGCAAAATCGAAAAAGAACAAAAAGCTTTTCAAGACGATAAAATCAGAGCGCGTGATAATTTTATTGAGCAATTTGATTTTGAACCGAAGGCTTTGGATTTACATAAATACCGCCTCTATCGCGAGCAGGCCAGCCAATGTGCTTATAGCCAAAAAGCGATTGATCCCAATCGACTGTTCGAACCCGGCTACGCAGAAATAGATCACGCCCTGCCCTATTCGCGCAGCTATGACGACGGGCAGAATAACAAAGTGCTGGTGCTCACCGCCGAAAATCGTAACAAGGGCAATCGCACGCCTTACGAATATCTGGATGGCGCAAGCAACAGCGACCGCTGGCAGCAATTTGAAGCCTGGGTACTTTCCAATAAGTTGATACGCAAGGCTAAGCGTGACCGCTTGCTGCGTAAAAATTTTGGTGGTGACGAAGCGAACGAATTCCGCGAGCGTAATCTGAACGACACACGCTATATCTGCCGCGAATTCAAGCGTATGGTAGAAACCCATTTCCAATGGCATAGAGAAGCCGAAGGCAATGAGCGATGCGTCGTCGTATCGGGCCAACTTACGAGCTTGCTACGCGCGAGGTGGGGCTTGATTAAAGTCCGCGAGAACGGCGATCTGCACCACGCACTGGATGCCGCCGTCATTGCCGCTGCCAGCCGCAGCTTGGTCAAGCGCATGGCAGATTACTCGCGGCGTAAAGAGCTGCAACAAGTACGCGACCGCTACATCGACCCGGCAACTGGCGAAGTATTGAATCTCGAAGGCTTGCGCAAAATGGAAGAACATTTTCCTGAACCTTGGCCGCACTTCCGCCATGAATTAACCGCATGGCTGTCACCCAACCCGGCGCAAGCACTTGACGGCATTGCCGGATACAGCGACGAGTTGCGAGCAAACATCAAGCCGATACGCGTATCGCGCGCACCCACGCGACGCGGGCTAGGCTCGGCGCATCAGGAAACTATACGTTCAGTTGGTAAAAACCAAAAGCTATTAGCGGAGGGACAATCCGCCATTAAAACACCATTGTCATCACTCAAGTTGAAAGACCTCGAAAATATTGTGGGCGCAGAAGACCCGCGCAATGCGGAACTGATGAAAGCATTACGCGAGCGATTAACCGCGCATGGCGGCGATGGCGCAAAAGCTTTTGCCGCAAACCAACCAGCGCTTTATAAGCCTAGTGGCGAAGGTAAAACCGCGCCGCAAATACGCAGCGTTAAATTATTAGCCACGCAGAAAAGCGGCATCCCAATCAGAAAAGGTATTGCCAATAACGGCAGTATGTTGCGTGTCGATATTTTCAATAAAAACAAAAGGTTCTATGCGGTGCCTATTTATGTGGCAGATGGCGCGCGAGCTGAATTACCCAATCGCGCAGCTGCTCAAGGAAAAGTTGAAAGTGAATGGCCTGAGATGGATGAAAGCTATTCATTCATGTTTAGTCTGTATCCGAATGACTGGGTATGTTTGCGTTTTAAGAACGCGCCAAATCGCGAAGGTTATTTTTCTGGTTTAAATAGGGCCACGGCAAACATAGATATTTGGCTGCATGACCGAAATCAGTCAATTGCAAAAAATGGTTTACTTGAAGGGAGCGGTATCAAGACTGTCTTAGCCGTAGAAAAATACCATGTCGATATCCTCGGCAATTTCTATCCAGTCAAACACGAAATTCGCCAACCGATTTATCGCAGCAAAAAGAAGAAAGACTGAACGATGGGCTGGCGCAGCGTGGTTATTGCAAATCCTGCCTCGCTGGATTTCCATCAGCGCGCGCTGCGCGTCGAGCAGGCGGGCAAAGTAGCTTTGGTGCCGTTGGAAGACATCAGCGTGCTGGTGTTGGACAACCCGCAGATTATATTGACCGCTTACTTGCTCTCGTCTTTGGCCGAAGCACAAATCGCGGTGATCACGGTGAACGAAACCCATCATCCGAATGGTGTATTGCTGCCCTACTTGCCGCATAGCCGTGCGCTCAAGGTGATGCGCGCGCAACTTGAACAAACCGTTCCCACACAAAAGCGTGCCTGGCAAAGCATCGTCCGGCAAAAAATAGCCAATCAAACCGCAGTCATTGCGCGTCATCGGTCTGACTACGAAGATGATATCCGCTTGCTCAGCGCCATGAGCGAGGCAGTACGATCTGGTGACACAGACAATATTGAAGCACAAGCGGCGCAGCGCTATTTTCGAGCATTGTTCGGGCAAAATTTTAATCGCGGTCAACCACGCTTTTACAATGCCGCGCTGAATTATGGTTACGCCGTGATGCGCGCCGCCATCGCCCGCAGTCTGGTGAGTTATGGTTTTCTGCCCGCATTTGGTTTGCATCATCGCAGCGAGCAAAATGCTTTCAATCTCGCGGATGATGTCATTGAACCCTTCCGCCCGTTGGTGGATGCGCATATTTTCAAAGCCTGGCCGATAGAACCGCAAGGCGAGCTTGCGCCTACCGATAAACGCAACCTGGTTGCGTTGTTGCACGAAGATATTCAAATCACTCAACAGGCAAAACCCAATGCCCGCTGCAATGTGCTGGCCGCCGTGGAAGCGAACGTGGTCAGCCTGACGCAATGGTTGGAACACAACGATGCAGATGCGCTAGTGATGCCGGTGATGCAAAGTGAAACGGACGAAATGTCGCTGGCGGAGGACGCGGATGGCTAAGGCCACTCGCCGCTTTATGCGCTTAATGGTTTTTTTTGATTTACCCAGCGTCACCCGCGCGGAAAAACGCGGCTATGTTTTATTCCGCCGATTTTTATTGCAAGACGGTTACGACATGATCCAGTGGTCGGTGTATGGCCGCATGGTGAATGGTTTTGATGATGCAGAAAAACATTTGAAACGCCTAGCTGCAAACTTGCCCAAAGAAGGCTCAGTGCGGTGCCTTCAAGTCAGCGAAAAACAATTTTCCAATATCAAATTGCTAGTTGGCCAGCGCAGCCATCAGGAAAAAACCGTCAATTCGCAGCAGATATTACTGTTCTAATCGCCAGAAAAATTCCCCGTAACCCCTTATTTATCCATACTAAATAAGATGTTACGGGGAAGGCATTGTAGCTTACCGGGGTGAGAGAGGGAGC